>CANQLI010000005.1 GCA_947624675.1 uncultured Clostridia bacterium
GTGCGGGCCCCCGTCAATTCCTTTGAGTTTCAACCTTGCGGTCGTACTCCCCAGGTGGATTACTTATTGTGTTAACTGCGGCACGGAAGGGGTCAGTCCCCCCACACCTAGTAATCATCGTTTACGGCGTGGACTACCAGGGTATCTAATCCTGTTTGCTCCCCACGCTTTCGAGCCTCAGCGTCAGTTAAAGCCCAGTAAGCCGCCTTCGCCACTGATGTTCCTCCTAATATCTACGCATTTCACCGCTACACTAGGAATTCCGCTTACCTCTACTTCACTCAAGAACCTCAGTTTCAAATGCAGTTTATGGGTTGAGCCCATAATTTTCACATCTGACTTAAAGTCCCGCCTACACTCCCTTTACACCCAGTAATTCCGGATAACGCTTACTCCCTACGTATTACCGCGGCTGCTGGCACGTAGTTAGCCGGAGCTTCCTCCTTAGGTACCGTCATTATCGTCCCTAAAGACAGAGGTTTACAATCCGAAAACCTTCTTCCCTCACGCGGCATCGCTGGGTCAGGCTTGCGCCCATTGCCCAATATTCCCCACTGCTGCCTCCCGTAGGAGTCTGGGCCGTGTCTCAGTCCCAATGTGGCCGTTCAACCTCTCAGTCCGGCTACTGATCGTCGCCTTGGTGAGCCGTTACCTCACCAACTAGCTAATCAGACGCGAGCTCATCTTTCAGCGATAATTCTTTGATTGCTCCACCATGCGATGAAACAATGTTATGCGGTATTAACAGTCGTTTCCAACTGGTATCCCCCTCTGAAAGGCAGATTGCTCACGTGTTACTCACCCGTCCGCCACTAAAATGTCTCGTGCAGCAAGCTGCGGTGAAACATCTTCGTTCGACTTGCATGTGTTAAGCGTGCCGCCAGCGTTCATCCTGAGCCAGGATCAAACTCTTTAGTTTGTTGTATATTATCCGATACCTCTCAGTATCAGTTAATACCTTATCCTAGATCTAAACTCTAGCTTCTCTCTTTTATTTTCGTCTGTTTCTTCTCAGACCATTACTTGTTCTTTTTTCTCAAAAGAATCTCTCAAGGGTTTCTCTTGTTCGTCGTATTGTTCAATTTTCAAGGTGCAAGTGCTCTCGCTCTTTTTTCGAGTGCTTGACTATTATATCATACCTCTTCTTCTCTTGTCAAGTACTTTTTTTGGTTTTTTTGAAAAAATTTTTTGAAATTGCCTAAATGAAGAAAAGTGCCGGAAAAACGGCACTTTAAACATTACTTTTGAAAAGCACTACTGCTTTTTCACTGCGGATTTTATTGCAGTTAGTAAATTTGGCGCTTTTCCGTACATCAAAATTCCCGTCTTATAAATCTTCGCAGAAAGAAATCCTATTCCAAGTGTTGACAGTATCAGGATAACAACGGATACTATAATTTCTATCGGCGCAACTTCTCCCATAGTTATCCTTATAAACATAGACATAGGAGATGTCAACGGTATATATGAAGCCGCTATCGATAATGCCGAATCAGTAGCTCCGCTGTTCATTGAAAACATAGCTATTACAAATGTTATTATAAATATCCACATTACCGGAGAGATGGCGGCATTCAGATCCTCGATCTTTGAAACGAGCGAGCCTGCCGCTCCGAACAGAAATGCGTACATAAAAAATCCCAGTATAAAAAACAGCAGCATAAACAGAATAATTGAAATCGGCATATTAAATATTGAATTTATAACTTCGTTATCCTGCCATTCTCCCTTGTTTATGTTAAACAGCAAAAACGCCGAGCCGAATATGACCGCTATCTGTATCAGTCCCGCGCAGCCTACTCCCAAAATTTTTCCGAACATAAGATTTTTTGTCTTCGCACTTGTTATAAGAAGCTCCATTGCACGGGTGCTCTTTTCCTGTGCGACACTTGATGCAACAAACTGACCGTACAAAATAATTGCGATATACAGAGCAAATACAAAAATATATGTAAACAAAAAAGATTCACTTTGGTTCTTACCTATCTGTACAATATCCGACTCTATTTGGGTCGACATTATTTCCTCTGCCTCATCGGGAGAAAGCCCCAGCTCTGTCATTTTTGAATACATAAGCTTCGACTGCATCATTTCATCAAGCATCTGAGAATTGGCATCGTATAATCCCATATTGTTAACTATATATTTATATGATGTCTCACTTTCAATTAGAACCGCAAAATCACATTCCTCATTTAAAACCATTTCTTTTAGCTCGGATTCATCAGCATCTTCAAAAGCTATTTCGTTATCCGGAAACATTTCCCCTAAAACCGAGCTCATATAATTTTGTTCCTCTTGTGAAACCCCTGAAAAAACCACTGTACTCTTATCATTTTCCGTACTTTCGTCTCCAGAAAACAATCCCTTTATCTGCGGGAAGAAAATGACTCCTGCGATAATAATAACTAATGCTACGGTAAGACCTATGTATGCTTTATTTTTCAAATACGATTTGATCTCGAATTTAAACACCGTTAAAAACTGTTTCATATTAAGCCCTCCTTACCTTATGTTATTACTCGTATACTGAACAAATATATCGCTGAGCGACGGCTCGTAAACCCTGATACTGTCTATATCAAATCCGCCTGTTGACAGTTCATTTAAAAGCTCATTCTTCTTGTCCTCAGATTCAATGCGCACCTTTACCGTATTTCCGTCAAGCTCGCTTTTCTCCTTTAAATAACGAGATATTTCCAAAGCATCTTCTGATTCGATAAAAATTAAAGTTCTGTCGTAGCTTCTCTTTATTTCGTCTATATGTCCCGAAAGCACAATCTCCCCGCCGTTTAATATGGCAATGTTATCGCAAAATTCCTCTATGTAGTTCATCTGGTGTGACGAGAACAAAACTATTTTCCCCTGTGAAATTACCTCTTTTATTACATCCTTTAAAAGCATTGCATTGACCGGGTCAAGTCCCGAAAACGGCTCATCAAGAACAACGATATCAGGATCGGAGATAAGAGCGGCAACAAGCTGTATCTTCTGTTGATTTCCCTTTGACAGCGTATCGAGCTTTTTATCCTTATACTCGCTCATAGACATCCTCTTAAGCCACTTATCAGCAGCCTCAATAGAAGCTCTTTTGCTCATTCCCCTAAGCTGTCCGAAATAAGAAAGCTGTTCTCCTATCACCCTCTTAGGATAAAGTCCCCGCTCCTCGGGAAGATAGCCAAACTTTATCTTGCTCCTGTCAATAGGCTCATCGTCAAGCAAGACCTCACCGTTATCAGCATCAAACACACCCATAAGTATTCTTATAGAAGTGGTTTTTCCGGCGCCGTTTCTTCCCAAAATTCCAAAAGCATTTCCGCTTTCAGCCGTAAAGCTTATCCCCTTTAATACCTTATTTTCGCCAAAGCTTTTGTATATGTTCCTAAACTCAAGCTTCATTTATTCTCCCTCATTTCACATTCTGACTAATAAATATATTATACCAAACAAACAGATAAAAGTAAATACATTATATAAATTATACCCCCCCCCGCAAAATTTTGTCAAGCTCATTTTAAAAAAGTAACGCTAATTTTAACAGTATATAAATATAAAGCTAATAAAAGCATAAAGTTCCCTTTGAAATATCTTCCAAAAGGAACTTTTACAAAAAAATCGTATTATGCTATCTGATTTCTATTTGTCTTGTCTGAGCTTTTTCACTTGCCTTTTTAGGGAGCATAAGCTTTAACACTCCGTTATTATAGCTTGCGTCTATTGCGCTTTCATCAATATTAGAGATGTCAAAGCTTCTGCAGTACGAGCCGTAGCTCCTCTCCCTTCTGATATACTCACCGCTGGAGTTTTTCTGATCGTTTTCAGATTTTCTCTCTGCGCAAAGGCTAAGCGTACTTCCCTCAACGCTTATTTTTATGTCCTCCTTTTCAAAGCCCGGCATTTCACACTCAAGCAAATACTTATCGCCCTCATCTCTTATATCTGTGCGGCACTGAGTCACAGGCGAAAAGCTCTTAAAGAAATCCCTTTCAAAATCCCTGATCGGATTCCATATCTCGTTTCTTTCAAACGGTGTAATTCCAAACATACAAAGACCTCCTTTTAATTTACTATTATATTTATATTTTTTTTGCTGATTATTCGTGAAGATCGTTTTTTTACGAAAAAAAGCCGCTGCGAAATTATCGCAGCGGCTTTGGAGGCGCCACCCGGATTTGAACCGGGGATCAAGGTGTTGCAGACCTACGCCTTACCACTTGGCTATAGCGCCTTAATATTATTTATATGTTAATGTGAAAGATATATTCGTACTGGTGCCTCCGATCGGAATCGAACCAATGACACGGGGATTTTCAGTCCCCTGCTCTACCGACTGAGCTACAGAGGCTTATAAAAATGGAGCGGGCAACGAGGCTCGAACTCGCTACCTCCACCTTGGCAAGGTGGCGCTCTACCGGATGAGCTATGCCCGCACTTATAATTGGCGACCTGGATGGGAGTCGAACCCACGACCTCTAGCGTGACAGGCTAGCGTTCTAACCAACTGAACTACCAGGCCAAAAATATGGTGGGAACAACAGGGCTCGAACCTGTGACCCTCTGCTTGTAAGGCAGATGCTCTCCCAGCTGAGCTATGCTCCCACAATTTCATCACCTTTCAGCGACGAAATTTATTATACACTATTGTTTTCTATTTGTCAAGTGATTTTATAATATTTTTTATGTCATCTCTTGAAAAATTATATTCCTTGGTACAGAAATGACATTTCACATTGGTATTTTCATCCTCTAAAAGCTCTGAAAGCTGTTCTCTTCCCAGTGAAATAAGCGCTCTCTCGACCCTCTCCTTAGAGCAATCACACCTATATCCTACCTCAAAATCATCAAGAACATTAGGTTCAAGTCCGTCAAGAGCCATAAGCGAGATCTCTTCGGCGGTCATACCGTCGCAAAGCATTTCTGTCACCGTTTTCATAGAGTTGATGTTCTGTTCTATCCTGTCGGTCGCTTCATCCGGTGCAAACGGCAAAAGCTGAAGCAAAAAGCCTCCCGCCTTTTTGACAGTAAGATCGGTATCCACCAAAACACCCAGAGCGCATACGGTAGGTATCTGCTCACTTGTCGCAAAGTAGCTAGTTATATCCTCAGCTATCTCACCACTTACTATCGGCACCTGTCCGCAATACGGCTCCTTAAGTCCCAAGTCCTTTACCACGCTTAAAACGCCGTCTCTTCCGACCGCCTTTCCGACATCAAGCTTACCTTTTGCATTAAGCGGTAATTCTACCACAGGATTTTGTACATAGGCTTTTACATTTCCGTAGCTGTCAGCAACCGCTATCATATTTCCCGCCGGACCTTTTCCGTTTATTCTCAGCGTTACGGTATCATCCTTGCCCTTAAGTGAAAATCCCATAAGCGACGCGCCCATCGCAAGCCTTCCGAGAGCCGCTGTAATAACAGCGCTTGACGAATTTATTTTTTCTATTTCCGAAACTATATCTGTGCCGTCTATTGCCGAACATACAACCGACGCGTCACGGCTTATTGATCTTACAATTCTTCCCAATTTTACTCCGCCTTTCCGGCTATAATAAAGTACCTTTCGGTATACTCGTCAATTTCCTCCATATAATAGCCACCCGATATGTTTATAATTTCAAAGCCCGTCTGATACAGCATATCTTTTATCTCGTCGATAGAATAATCATACTCGTAAAAAGACTCGCTTGACCTTTCATAAAGACCGTTTGACTGCGTAAACAGATCTAAAGATATATTAACTCGCCTCTTATCGCCGTCATACTCGTTCTTCCAGACAAGATATGTTTTTTCATCCTCAAAAACAAATGTATTGTTTGAAAGTATCTCTTTGTGCTTGTACGGTGCGTTTATGTCAAATATAAAAATTCCATCGCTTTTAAGTGCGTCATAAGTGCATCTGAAAAAGCTTTTTACTGCATCTTTGCTTTCAAGGTGATTAACAGCGTCAAGCGTACAGACCGCCGCGGAAAAACTGTCGCTCAGCGAAAATTCGGTCATATCTCCCTTTATAAATCTAGCGTTACATTTCCCCTCGGCAATACCAAGCATTTTCTCGGAAATATCAAGACCTGTCATCTCAAAGCCCTTGTCACAAAGGCGCTTTGTAAGCTCACCTGTTCCGCAGGCAATATCAAGCACCCTTCCGCTTATATCAAAAGAGTTAAAGACCGATGAAATAAGAGTTGCGACATCGTCATAATCTACCCCGACAAATCGGTCATAGCATTTGTAAAGATGCTCATAGGACATTATTTCTTATCCTCTTCGTATAATCTCTTAAACACAACGCTATATCCATCGCTTCCGTAATTTATTGACCTGTTTACTCTGCTGATAGTGGCAGTAGACGCTCCCGTCTCCTTGACAATATCGCTGTACACCCTTTTGTCATTTAAAAGCTTTGCGACCTGAAACCTCTGCGCCAAGGATTTAAGCTCCGGTATCGTACATAGGTCATCGAAAAACTTATAGCACTCTTCCCTTGTTTTAAGGCACAGAATAGCGTCAAATAAATCGTCCATACTTTTGTCAACAAGCTTGCTGTTCAAAATTATCACCTCGGCAGAATATCTTTAAGTATATTTTAGCACACTAAATTGTGAAAGTAAAGAGGTTTTATAAAATTTCATTTAAAATTCTCTGTGATAAAAAAAGAGGGCGAATGACGCCCTCAGAATTTTACTGCATATCGCCCGGAGAAAACTCGTCCCCGGCAACATCCTCAATTATATTCTTTATCACATCAACGCCTTCGCCCGTAGCGGCAGAAAACTCAATGGTTGTAATGTCCTCAAAATATGGTATCTCCGACTTAAACGCCTCAAGTCTTTTTGCACGGTTGGTTTTATTGAGCTTATCAGCCTTTGTAAGAACGACAACGAACGGTATCTCACTTTCAATCAAAAAGTTTATCATAAGAATGTCATCCTTAGTGGGAGCGTGACGCATATCTATAAGCTGGAATACAAGTCCGAGATGACGCTTTGTGTCACTCAAGTAGCCCTCGATAAGCTCCGCCCACCTGAGTTTTTCACTCTGAGAGACCTTTGCGTATCCGTACCCGGGAAGGTCTACTATATACAGATTTTCAAAATCAAAGAAGTTTACTGTAACGGTTTTGCCCGGAGTTGAACTGACCTTAGCAAGACTTTTCCTGTTAAATATCTTGTTTATAAGCGAAGATTTTCCCACATTGGAATGACCCGAAAAAGCTATTTCTATGCGCCTTGGCGGAGGTATCTGTGACAGCCTTCCGTATGAAGATAAAAAACTGACATTGTTAAAATTCATCTGTCGCACCATAGGTCAGACCGTTGCAAAGGTCTTTTCTCTCTGTTTGTTCTCAGGAAATAAATGCACAGTTTCATCGTTTTCACAGTCGGTAACAAGCGCCTCGTCAAGCACCTCGGATATATTCTTTGCAAATACAAACCTGAGCGACTGCTTGACAGTGTCATCGATCTCCGAAAGATCCGGCTTATTGTCAAAAGGCACAATGACTGTTTTTATTCCCGACTTATATGCCGCCATTGTCTTTTCCCTGAGTCCTCCTATCGGCAGGACCTTACCTCTTAATGTTATCTCACCGGTCATTGCGACATCGCTTCTTACCGGTATTCCCGACAAAGCCGATATCATAGCGGTGATCATCGTAACACCTGCGCTCGGTCCATCCTTTGGAACTGCTCCCTCGGGTGCGTGAATATGAATATCCTTAGTTTTGTAAAAGTCCTTATCTATCCCGTATTTTTCACATACGCTTCTCGAATAGCTTATAGCTATTCTTGCGCTCTCTTTCATAACATCGCCCAGAGAGCCTGTGAGCTGAATATCGCCCTTTCCGTCAAGACAAAGCACCTCAAGAGGCATCATAACTCCGCCTACCGATGTCCACGCTAAACCGTTTACGACACCTACCTGTGCCTCATTTGAGACAAGGTCGGGAAGATACTTTCTAGTTCCCAAATATTTTTCAATATTAGAAGCGGTAAACGATACTCTCTTTGCCGTTCCTTCGACTATCTCTTTAGCTGCTTTTCTGCAAAGCGAGGCGATGCTCCGCTCCAGCTTTCTCACTCCTGCCTCTTTTGTATATCCGTCTATAAGCTCATATAACACATCACTTGAAAATCTCACCTGTGATGCCTTAAGTCCATTTTGCTTTAACTGCTTTGAAACAAGGTGCTTTCTGGCAATATTGAACTTCTCCTCCCTTGTATAAGAAGAAAGCTCGATGACCTCCATTCTGTCAAGCAAAGGCGGCTGAACAGTGTCGAGAGAATTTGCGGTAGTAATAAACAACACCTGTGACAGATCAAAAGGCAGCTCAATGTAATGGTCCCTGAAATCTTTATTTTGTTCAGCGTCCAACACCTCAAGCATTGCGGAAGATGGATCTCCTCTGAAATCATTACTCATCTTATCTATCTCATCAAGAAGTATCACAGGATTTTTTGTGCCCGCCTGTCTGATAGCATTTATTATCCTTCCGGGCATAGATCCGACATAAGTCTTTCTGTGACCTCTTATATCCGATTCGTCCTTAACTCCTCCTAAAGACACTCTAACATATTTTCTTCCGAGCGCCTCTGCGACCGATTTTACGATACTCGTCTTTCCAACACCCGGAGGTCCGAAAAGACAGATTATCTGTCCTTTTATATCAGGAGAAAGTGCGCGGACCGAAAGATTTTCAAGTATTCTTTCCTTAACTCGCTTCATTCCAAAGTGGTCTCTGTCAAGTATATCTCTTGCTCTTTCAATATCTGTCGTATCCTCCGTAGCAGTATTCCACGGAAGCTCAAGACATATATCAAGATAACCCCTTATAACCGAAGCTTCCTGTGACGACGCAGGCATCTTTTCAAGCCTTCTTACTTCGCTTATAAGCTTTTCTGAAACCTCGTCTGTAAGCTTAAGCTCGCTTATTCTTTCATAATAGTTATGTATCTCGTCCTCAATATCTTCATCCTCGCCAAGCTCACGGTGGATAGCTCTTAGCTGTTCACGGAGAAAATACTCCCTCTGATTCTGATCTATCTGTTCATTAACCTGACGCTGTATGCGGTTTTCGATAGTCAATACCTCAAGCTCGCTCGATAAGATAAGAACAAGTTCGCTTAGCTTTTCGCCAACTGTTTTAATCTCTAAAAGCCTCTGCTTATCCTCAATAGGCATAGCGATATTAAACATTATGCCCTCAAGCAGCTCCTTTGGCGTTGCCGAGCCAAGTATAGAAGTGTATATCTCCTTAGGCATTTTCGGAGTGACATCTACATATTCCAAAAACAGCTTTTTAAGCTCCCTCATAAGTGCTGTCAGTTCCAGATCATTAAGCTTTTCTCTTGAATAATTCGGCAAAGGTCTGACCTCCGCCTCTATGTATCTTTCTCTTGCCAGAAACATAGATACAAGCTTTGCCTTCTGAATTCCTTCCGCAACAACTCTTGATCTTCCGTCAGGAGTTCTTACTATCTGCTTTATCTCGGCTATAACGCCAGTCTGATAAAGGTCTTTTATCCTCGGCTCCTCAACCGTTATGTCCTTCTGAGACGTCAAAAAAATTCTTTGACCTCTGTCAAGCGCCTTTTTAAGAGCGTTTATTGATATAGCTCTTGCACAGTCAAAATGTAAAAGCATTCCCGGAAAAATTACAATATCCCTCATCGCTACGCACGGAAGCGAGATTGTTCTGCTTACCCTTGACTTATTTGTTTTCTCGTTCATCATTTCACCTACCGATATATTTAAGCACACATATGCCGTATTGTCTAATAGTATAACACATTTTAAGAAAAATGCAACCGCTAATTTATGTTAAATAAATTCCTTCTTAATACATATATTATAAAACAAAAGCACAGAACATATATTTGCTCTGTGCTAAGATCATTTTTATTCTGCTGTATACGGAAGAAGTGCAATATGTCTCGCTCTCTTGATAGCTGATGTGAGCTCTCTCTGATGAGCGGCACAGGTTCCCGTTACACGGCGAGGAAGTATCTTTCCTCTTTCAGTCATACACTTTCTCAGCTTTGCAACATCTTTATAATCGATCTTTTCAGCTCTGTCAACACAGAACATACAAACCTTTTTACGAGGTCTTTTTACCGGTCTTCCGGTTCTTTCCATGATATTTCCCTCACTTTCTTAAATCTGATGAAAAATTTTAAAACGGTACGCCGTCGTCGCTTAATATCTCCTCAAAATCGTTGATATCTCCGATAACCACATTATCGTTTTCGGGCATAGACTGAACATTTCCATTCTGTACAGGAGCTTGTGCCGGCGCAGAATATGATGTCTGCGACCCTGACTGTTTAGGCTCCCCCGTAAAGGACACATTGTCGACATAAACCTCTGTCACATAGTGGCGCGAACCGTTCTTATCATCATAAGTCCGTGTTCTTAACGATCCTTCAACAGCGATCATTCTTCCTTTAGAAAAGTAGTTATTTATAAATTCCGCTCTTTGGTTCCAGGCTACACAGGTAATAAAATCCGTCTGTCTTTCTTCACCCTGTTTAACATATCCCCTGTCAACGGCAACACTAAAAGTCAACACACTTGAGCCGTTAGGTGTTTGTCTCAGCTCAAGGTCCTGTGTGATTCTTCCCATCAAAATAACTCTGTTCAACATAACAATTTGTCCTCTCTGATCCGCTTGATTTTCAAGCTAAATTCGCCATGCCCTTAAGGCAAGATTTTTGATGATCACCTTTTAATACTTTCGTATTGACCGATCACTTAATTGTTACTAAAAATCTCAAAATGCCGTCCTGAATACCGAGAACACGCTCAAGCTCTGCCGGATAGTCAGGCTTTGATGTGAAGCTCCAGAGTACATAGTACCCCTCGGTTTCATAGTTAATAGCATAAGCGAGCTTTCTCTTGCCCCATTCCTCAACAGAAACATTTTCAGCGTTTGCCTCGATCATTCCGTTGAACTTTTCTACAAGACCCTTTATCTCGTCCTCAGCAAGCTTTGTGCTGAATACGACCACTGCCTCGTAATTTTCGATGAGCTTTGCCATTATTAAACACCTCCTTCTGGATTTCGCCTGCATTTAATGCAAGCAAGGATAACTCAAATAATATACCACAAATTTTTAAACTTGTCAAGTCCTACATAATCAAAGTCATTAAAAGAGATACTCCGCTGTTAGCTGCAATATAAGCGAGAAGCGCGTACATCATACTGGTTCCGCCTTTTCTCATAAGCAGTTCGTCACGGGTCATATTTTCCATAGGCTCACTCATTATCTGATTTACTTCCTTAGTGACCTTTTTATAGTACCAGTAATTTGCAAATATCCCGCTTATCAGCCTTGATATTATCGTAATGACTGATATTCCTAAAACGCCGTAAAACATAAGCGGATCGCTCATCTTGTTAGCAATCGCATTATATATCTGATCATAGCTAGTGATCGTTGACAGATCTATCGAAGACGCAAAAAGCCACGACATAAAGATAGATGTTGCTATTGATATAGTAAGGTATGTTATCGCCTGTACATACATTTTTCTGAAAAAGAAATAAACATGCGGGAACAAAAGCGCGGGGAAGTTTATTGAGCGTTTTATTCCCTCTTTAGAAAATCGCAGAAACTTCATAATAAAGTACATAGCGTTTCCTCTTACATATTTATAATACTCCTTTATTCCTATGCCCTCAACTCGTTCAGAGGGGTCTACCCCATATGAGCGGCAGAAATAATCAAACGGGTCTGTACTTTGTCCGAACATACCGCCACCGAACGGAGTAGGTCCAAAACCTCCCTGTCCGTAAAAGCCGCCGCCTCGGTTCTGATAACCGCCGCCGTTATTACCGTATCCGCCGTATCCGGCATTCTGCTGTTCATTATTAAACGGGCGCTCTGTCTCATCCTGCTTAAGTGCAGCGCCGCAGTGTGAGCAATACTCAAAATCACTCTTATTAAGTCCGCCGCAGCGAGGACATCTTATCTCCTCATCAGCTTCAACATCTGGCGACCATATTTTTCCTTCCTCGTGAAGTGAGGTGTTTATACATTTTCCCTCTTTTATATAGCACTCTCTGTGATATGGAGTTCCGCACTCGGGACAAACGACAATATCGTCACCGTCTTTAAACTCTTCTCCACAGGAAAAGCACCTTTGACCTTTATAATCCAGCATTTCTGCCTCCTATGCCTCCTAAAACACATATTGTTATTTTAGTATACCATACAAATTTAAAAAAATAAAGTGTTTTCACAAAAAAATCACATAGGCTTATAAAAATACTTTACAAATCAAAAAAAAGATTATATAATGTTTTAAGTAAAAAATGGGAGTAGATAAAATGATAATAATAAACGAACTGAAAACAGAGCTTAAAGGATATAAGCCGAGAATCGATGAGCTTTACGAGGTCTTGGATATTGCAGGCGCAAACGAAGAGATAAAGTCTCTCCAGAATAAGACAAACGAAACGGATTTCTGGAACGACCAGAAAAATTCACAAAAAGTTCTAAAGCGCATAAGCTCTCTTGAAGGAAAGGTAAAAAAATACCGTTCACTCACCTCAGAATATGATGACATATACGCTCTTTTGGACCTTGCGGAAGAAATGGACGACGAGGAATCGGCAAAAGAAGCGAAAGCCTGTCTTGACACTTTAATAAAAGAGCTTGATGAGATAACTCTATCAACACTCCTCACCGGAGAATATGACAGGCAAAACGCTATTTTATCATTTCATGCCGGTGCGGGCGGAACAGAGGCTCAGGACTGGACCGAGATGCTTTTGCGAATGTACAATCACTGGGCTGAGTCTCACGGTTATAAGGTTACGACGCTTGATGTCCTTGACGGAAACGACGCCGGAATAAAGAGTGCAACTATTATGATCGAGGGCGAAAACTGTTACGGATATTTAAAAAGCGAGGCTGGAATACACAGGCTCGTGCGTATCTCGCCATTTGACAGTTCAGGCAGCAGACACACATCATTTGCCGCGGTAGATGTAATGCCTGAGATCGACGATACCATTGAAGTTGACATACGCCCAGAGGATCTTGAAGTTGCGACATACCGGGCGAGCGGAGCGGGAGGACAGCACATAAACAAAACCGATTCCGCCGTAAGGATAACGCACAAACCGACCGGTATCGTATGCGCCTGTCAGACGCAGCGCAGCCAGCATCAGAACAAGGACTACGCTATGAAAATGCTGAAAGCAAAGCTTATAGAGATAAAAGAGCGTGAGCATCTTGAAAAGATCGAAGACATAAAGGGTGTTCACAAGGAAATTGCATGGGGCGCACAGATCAGAAGCTATGTTTTTATGCCGTATACTCTTGTAAAGGATCACAGAACCGGTTATGAACAGGGAAATGTAAACGCTGTTATGGACGGCGATCTTGACGGCTTTATAAACGCATACTTAAAGGCACTGTCACAGGGAGAAATTGAAAAGTAAAACAAAATGGGAGCAGCTCTTTATTACGAGCGCTCCCGTTATTTTTATCAGAATTATTTTATTATCTTCTTTTTCTTTTCTGCCTTTATAGGCGCTTCCTGACCGCCCTTATCCTCAAACACAGCCTCATCGCCCTTTAGCTTTCCGTAATTGTCCTCCGGGTTTTCCTCTCCCCGCTGTGCGTAATACGGGTCGATAACATACTCTCTTATAACAGGATAACAGTTAAAGCAGATCAAAAGCCCTAAAAAGCTTATCGGGAAAAACGGTATCACAAAGAATGAATATGGATACAGCAGCACTATAACCAGTACCAGAATCGCTGCGACCACAAGCGTAAATATACACTTTTTAAGGCTTACTCCCACAAGCAAGAATGAGTTTTTTATAATGTTTTTTAGTGACAGCGTTGTTGAAACTATAAGAAGATAAATGTAAAAGTGCATCAAAATAAACATAAGCATACAGCTTAAACATATCAAAAACGGTATATACATTACGGTATTTTGCGACGCCCATTCATTATAGCTTACAACAGATGTTATAAAGCCTGCCGCAAAAATAAGATCAATTATGCCCATTATAAGAGCCTGTTTATAATTTTTCTTAAAAGCGCCTATAAAATCGCTCCACAAAAATGCATTCCGCTCCTGTGAATAATTCCTTATTACCTTTATAAAGCCTGCCGTTGCAGGACCGATAGTAAGTATCATAAGAAGCGCCAGCGCACAAACGCCCAATATTTTAAGATTTTTTGAAATCGTTTCAGAAAAAGCTATCGTCATAGCGGCAAACACCGGAATGAAGAATATAAAATACATCAGATTAAGCGTCATAAGCTTCCAGAATCGCCTTACATATATTTCAAAAAATCTTGCGACAACGGTTTTCTTTTCGGGGTTTTTCGGAACGCCCGGTCCCGCATTTTCATATCCGCCGAAGAATCCCATTTTAACACATCCTTTATTCGTTATAATTATACTATATTATTATAAACCAAACTGCAAATGCTGTCAATAGTTGCCGAAGCGGACAAAATCGCCTCTAAGATCAAAAACTTCACAAGATATAGCTTTGCATTTTCTGAAACAGTAACTATTTTCTTTTTAAAAATTGCGCCAAAGCACTCAGCGCTCATCCTGTATGCCTCTCTCGTTCCTATCATTATGGCATAACAGCTTATCACAGCCGACGGCAAAATAAACAAAAGCGCATACAAAACTCCTCTTTGACCAAGGGAACTGTACATCTGCGCCACACTGCATCCAAGCCCAAGCCCTTTATACACCGGAACAACAAGAATAACCGGAAAAGCCAGAGCGCAAAGACCTCCGAGAAAAAGGATTAGCAGCATTACAGTAGAATTAAATAAGGATGAAAGCATAACATCCATATATGAAGAATTTCGCCTGAAGTCGAGAAAGTCAGTGTTTAAACGGCTTAAGCTTCCCGAAAGCGAATCATTGCTGATTATGTAAACCGCTGTTCCTATTACGACTCCGAGTAATATTAAAAGCATTATCGGAAAAAGAGTTTTAAACCGCTTGTTTGAAGTTGGTGCACATCTTGAAATTTCCTGCATAAAATAAGTCCTCCTGCATTTTTACTTTTGGTAAATTATATGCAAAAGGACAAGGTTTATTCTTATTTTGAAAGCTCATAAGCTCGCTTAGTACAAGCCTCGCAGCAGCTCTTTACCGTTTCGGAAAGTCCACCCTCGTAAAGCTTTTCAAGCCCTGCAATAGTCGTTCCTCCCTTAGATGACACCATTTCAATAAGCTCATCTATCGAGTATCCACTGTCTGTTATCATCTTTGCACTGCCGATGAGCGATTGTGCAAAAAGCTTTTTTGCCGCGTCATTATTGATACCTGCGCTTTCGGCATAGTTTAAAAATGCCTTTGCGTAAAGATAGATAAATGCCGGCGACGAACCATTTATTGCAATTATTTCCTTCATTTTGTCCTTTGAAATAACTGCGTACTCACCGCTTGAACCAAAAATTTTACATACAAGAGAAAATTCATCATCGCTTACATTTTCTGACCTTGAAAGTGCGGTAGCTCCCTCTCCTAACAGAAGAGGAGTATTCGGCATAACAAGAATCACCTTAGCCCCGGGCATTGTTTTTGATGATATATACTCATCCGTTATTCCGGCACATATTGACACTATAACGCTGTTTTCTGTTATGCTCTCAGCTATTTCAGCTAACACGTCGTCTAATTGCTGAGGCTTTACCGCAAGTACTACATACTTACATTTTTTTGCCAATTCCGCAGCGGAAGCGCATAAGGAAACATTATATTCATCCAGCCTTCCGAGCTTTTGAGGATCTTTGTCATAAGCGAAAAGAGAAACATTATTTTCAGTACCTTTACAAAGCTCACTCTTAGAAATTCCTTTTATTATAGCAAAGCCCATATTGCCGGCGCCTATAAATCCTATATCTGTCATATTCAAAATCCTTTCTTAGAAATTATCTTTTTTCTGTGAGGTCGCATTTTAAACTGTTGCTTTTTTAAATATCCTCTTATATGCCTGAGAAATTACTGGAAGGAAAAACGATACCATAACTATCTCTATCGGAAGCATTACACAGTTTTTAATAAGCCTCGGTGTAAACCATATCCGAAAAGCCGTCCATTCCGAAGCTGACATAAAGGGAAAATTCCTGTTGGTATAACAATAATAAAGTACCGCCGAATTGAGCACAAGATTACAAAGCAGCACAACTATCACTCTTGATATAATACCCGAAATAACAATGGACTTTCCCGTTGTCTTTTTGTAAAGGAATATTCCGTAAATAAGTGCGATTATAATTTTTACTAAAAGAAGCCCGAAGTTATAATCTCTGGCCTTATATCCGTCCAAAATATATCCTATTATGTCAACTCCGATATTTGAGATTATACAGACAACAGGACCGTACAGCATTGCGATAGCCATAATTCCAATAAATGAAACTGTTATTCTTAGATCTTCGGTGATATTTATCGCCATATTTCTCAGCACTATCGAAAGCGCCATCAAAACGCCGCACACCGTAAGAGTGCTTACCTTTCTAAGCTCCGCAGCCGAGTCTTTAAACAAATTAAAAAAGCCTTTCATTTTAATACCTCCTAAAAATATGCCTTGTGCATATTGGAGCAAAATGAAAAGCTTCAGTATGCATTCAGCGGGATGCGAAAACCAAACCGCAAGCAAAAGCTTTTCGTTTAAACAGCAACTCCCCGTCTGTTAACACTTAACGCTTGGTTTTCTACTCTGTAATGCGATATATTTTTTTAATAAGCCGTGTCGTTTAAGATTTTATAAAGCTCGTCCTCAAAGGGCTTCTTCATCGAAAGAGCTTCTTGTATATCAACATCGTAAACCTTATTATCCTTAAGACCTACTACTCTGTTGCCAATACCCTTTTCCAGCAGTTCAACAGCATGGTATCCCATCTGCGTTGCAACAACTCTGTCACGGACCGTCGGCGAACCGCCTCTCTGAACATGGCCCAAAATCGTCGCCCTTGATTCAATTCCCGTCTTTTCCTCAATATCCTTTGCTATCTGTCCAGCATTTCCTATTCCCTCAGCAACTATCAAAACAGAGTGGGTCTTTCCGCTGGAACGGTTGTCAAGAATATTCTTTATGATTGCGTCAATGTCAAATCCTTTTTCAACTACAATAGCCGCCTCTGCTCCAACAGCAACAGCGACATTCACCGCTATGTAACCTGCGTTTCTTCCCATAACTTCGACAACCGAACATCTGTCATGAGACTGTGTCGTATCCTTAAGCTTATCAACCATCTCCATAGCAGTATTCATTGCGGTATCATACCCGATAGTATACTCTGTACAGGCGATGTCATTATCTATTGTTCCCGGAAGTCCTATACAAGGTACTCCGTGGGAAGAAAGATCGGCAGCTCCTCGAAACGAGCCGTCCCCGCCTATAACAACAATTCCGTCAAGTCCTAACTCCTTACATTTATCTACTGCCTTTTTAACTCCCTCCTGAGTTTTAAACTCAAGACATCTCGCAGTATAGAGAATAGTTCCTCCTCTTTGGATTATACCCGAAACGCTTCTAGCGTTCATCTCAACAATATCGCCGTTTATAAGTCCGTTATATCCTCTTAATATTCCCAAAACCTTCATACCCTTTGTAAGAGCCGCTCTTGTGACTGCCCTTACAGCAGCATTCATTCCGGGTGCATCTCCACCGCTTGTCAAAATTCCTATTGTCTTTGACATTCTTTCATCCTCCTGATACATTGAAAACTCAAAAAAGGTAATACCCTCTAAATATCATATTAACACATTTTTCTAAAAAGTCAATACAAAATCATTTTATACATTGTCTAAAACTTTTGTCGTTATTGACTTATACCTGACGAAATATAGACTGTGACCTGCTCATTTTCAACAATGTTCACATCATCACCGGGTTTAAGAGTTTTATCGCCTGAAACAACTCTTGTTATAAAGCCGTACTCAACAGAATCGCTGTACTCATATTCGTATATATAAGAGATCTTACTTTCATTGAGCATAGTAAAGTAATCGTTTGATGTGATTCCCTCGTAGCTCGGCAATGAAACCTTTCCGCTTCCGACACTTATCTCAAGCTTAAGAGTTAGTCCTCCTGTAGGATTGTACTCAACATCGGCAGGAATGCTCTGACTTACGATAACACCCTCATCATACTCGTCGCTTGTTACATCAACCGTCTCAACATAAAAATCGTTTTCGATAGATTCCTTAACTCCCTGATAGCTGAGCCCCACAAGATTAGGCATAATCGCTCCCTGTCCGTAATCCATCTCGCTCGTTGCTTCGGTATCTTCCTCATTATCCGTCTGATCGGTCACATCGTGTGATGACGGCTGTGTAGTCGCCTGTGAAGAAGGAGCAATGGTTTCAGTCTGTACTATGGCTGAACTTTCATTATTAGATGACTCCGGAGTAAACATACTTGCAAGAAGATAAAGTCCTATCCCCACAATAACAGCCAACACGACTGCTGTTATGATAGTCTTTAAAAGATTAGTCTTATTCTCCTCGCCGTCCTCCTCATCTTCCGATTCGTCAAAATTTATCTCCGGACGCTTTTTTACCGGGGGCTTTTCACTCTCCTGCTTAGTGATAAGCTGTGTTGAGCCCTTTTCATGCTCAACAAGCGTAGGCTGTTCAAAAAGCTTTGTGACAAGCTCGGTTATCGTCTGTATACGCTCTTTATGATCAAGACAAAGTCCCTGCATTATAACATCAGAGATATGCCTTGGCACATCGGGGTTTATCTGCCACAGCGGTGAAATGTTATCAACATTCTGGCGTCTTGTCGCGCTGGGCGGAGCAGATAGAGAGAGTATCTTGTAAAGCACGGCACACATACCGTAAACATCTGTGTATGTACCAAGCCAGTCTGTTCCCCGATACTGCTCAGGCGCAGCATATCCTGGATTAAGGTCCGCCGTAAGGTCGCCGTCAGCAATCCTCGCAGAAGTTATACTGAAGCCGATGAGCTTTATCTCTCCCTTAGTAGTTAAAAGAGTATTTTCGGGCGAGATCCCGCCGTGGATTATTCCGGCATTGTGTATAAGCCCGAGAGTTGTGAAAATCGGAGGAAACAGTCTTTTGACCTGTGCCCATGTAAGCTTGTTTCCCGACTTTAAAAACTTTTTAAGAGTAATACCCTCTATATAAGGAGATACCGCATACATCGTATTATTTGCGGCAAACATATCCGTTGCAGGAACTATATTTGAGAGATTTCTCATCCTTGAAAGGATCTTGTTAAGCTCAGCAAACTCCGCCATATATGTCTTGTATTTATCAACGCTTTGAGAGGATACGATCACCTTATTGCTGCCGCTGTTTCTTGTACAAAGGCTTTCCGGCATATATTCGTGAATCACGACCTTTTCGTCATTCATCATATCATATCCGATATAAGAAGCTCCCTCGCCATTGTAAGACAGCACCTTTCCGACAAGATACCTGTCGTCAAGCGTGGTTTTTGGCGGAAGATATATCTTTATATAGGGCGAATCAGAAGAATAGCTGCAATAGTCACAGCTTCCGTCTTCATTAAGCTTATTCATACAGCCCATACAAAGCTCCTTTGAATAATCCATAAAGTCCTCCATTCGATCAGGGTCGTTACCCATCTTTGATCACAGCAAATCACAGTATGATCTTATGTGATATAACATCAAAAGATTATAAGCTAAAAGCAAAATCATACCCATCGCCTGACAGACGAAGGGCGACAAATACCAAAGTATCCACAGTTTTTCTATTATATGTATTTTATCAACTAAGGCTTATTTAGTCAATATTTTCGGGTTAATTGTAGACTTTTAGCAATAATTTGTTTTATTTCTGTAATAATTAAACACACGGTTTTTGTGAGATATTACATACTTTGATGTTTTGCGACTAAAATGTTAAAATTTTACAAATAGCAAAATATGAGGCTTTAGATAACGGACATCTCCCGAAAACAAATTACTTGTGTCTATGTACATATGCCGCCGTTATAAATGCTTATGCAAAACTTTACCATATGATACATAATTTGTCCTGTATTTTAAAGTCCCGCAGGATACACTGTTTTGACCTTTGAAGAAATATATTCTCCGTCCTTTACCTCAACGGTAAGAGCTCTTGCCTGTTCATTTTCGGCTGTATCGAGGAAGTAATATTTATATGTGTAAACTTCGGTATCATCTCCCTTATACTCGACGGTATAAGGATCAATATTGATTTCATTTTCAACTCTTGAAAACTTATCTCCCTTTGAAAACTTGGAAAGCTTTATCTCACCGTCCGTTTCAATTCCCTTGTAGCTTTCCTCCATAACGGTAAAGTCATAATGAACTACCGACGAGACCTTATCATTATCCGCCATAACGGTTATGAGCCACTTTGGCATAACCACCCCGTCT
Source organism: uncultured Clostridia bacterium (assembly GCA_947624675.1). Lineage (GTDB taxonomy): Bacteria > Bacillota > Clostridia > Oscillospirales > Ruminococcaceae > UMGS1601. The sequence goes on from CANQLI010000005.1 coordinate 20,397, forward strand.
GCCTTTACGGTATCTGCTGACTCACATATATAAGAAAACTTGATATAATCGCTTACACCGGAATATGTCGATTTATCCGAAAGGTTAAGATCACTTAGCTTTAAGACCTCATCGGTAGAATGTCCTATTGTCTTAGACAATATCTGAGCCTTTTGTTCGCTTTCACTTTTTGAAAACTCAATGATCAAAACTGCGATAAGGACTATAACTATTATGGCAATAATGCACACTCCTATGATCATTGCCTTTTTATTTTTAGACTTAAACCATATATTCTGTGGATCATTATCCTCTTTTTTTACGCTGTTAGGCACCACAAGCTCAGCTCCGCAGTTTATGCAGAACTTTTCATCTGATGAATTGTTTGTTTTGCACTTAGGACAAATCATAGCTTAAGCCTCCTTAAATTAAAATGTAAGCTGATCGGGATCCTCAAGGTCTTTTGCAAACGAGCCTGCGGCAGGAATATTTCTGACCTTGTATTTCCCTAGCTCCTGAGCCTTTTCCTCATCTATTATGAATGCCTTTTCAAGAAGGTTTTTCCCTTTGAGCGTCAAGGCATTTACTCCTATTGTATCTCTTGTCGCCTTTGGAAGTATCATTCCTGTATTAAAAATAATCATCCGTTCATTTGTGGATTTAAGCATTAAAAATGTATCTTCTTTAATGTGAAACGCCTCTACAAGCTTTGACTTTGAACCGTATGCGTTAGCAAGCTTTTTACGGTTCGTCTTTGTTTTGTAAGCATTAAGGCTTACCTTAGCGACCTTTCCGTTTTCAAAAACGAATATCATATATCCGCTGTAATCGGTAGTTTCTACCATATACTTACAGTTTTCTCCCTGTTCAAACGAAAGCTTAGCCGCAACAAAGTCGCCCATTGCCGACGCTTTTGTATCCGGAAAATCATCAGCCTTTGACTTGTAAACGGTAGCGTTATCTGTAAAGAACAAAAGCTCAGCTTTGTTAGACGACTCTATCTCCTGAGTGATAACATCTCCGTCTTTAAGCTTTTGTGTGTTAGCCATCCTGAGTGACTGAGGTGTTATCTTTTTAAAATATCCGCTTCTCGACATAAAGAAGGTGCATTTATAATCCTCGACCTCCTGTATATCAACAGTCTCATCCTCGTCGCCGGAAAAATAAAGCTCTGTTTTTCTCGGCTGACCGTATTTTTTAGACACATCGCCAAGCTCTTTTATTATAATGCTTTTAACTCTTCTCTCGCTTTCGAGAATAGCCTCCATATCGGCAATATCCGCAACAAGCTCTGAGATCTCTTTTGTGCGCTTTAAAATATACTCCCTGTTTAAATGGCGAAGCTTTATCTCAGCGACATATTCCGCTTGAATCTCATCTATTGAAAAGCCTATCATAAGATTCGGAACAACCTCTGATTCCTCTTCCGTCTCCCTTACGATTTTAATAGCTTTATCTATATCTAAGAGTATTTTTTCAAGTCCCTTTAAAAGATGAAGCTTGTCCTTTTTCTTTTTAAGGTCAAAAGCTACCCGGCGCTTTACACAGTCCTTTCTGAAAGCGATCCACTCATCGAGAATATCGTATACCCCAATTACTCTCGGATAACCGTGTACAAGTATATTGAAGTTACAAGAAAAAGTGTCCATAAGCGGGGTAGTTTTGTATAGCTTCTGCATAAGCTTATCGGGATCTATCCCACGCTTGAGGTCTATTGCGATTTTAAGACCGTTTAAGTCGGTTTCGTCACGGATATACTGAATCTCCTTTATCTTGCCGAGCTTTATAAGTGAAATTATCTTTTCAATTATCGCTTCGACAGTTGTTGTAGGCGGTATCTCGGTGATCTCTATAACATTATCCTTTTTGTCATAAGAGTACCTTGCTCTGATCTTGACCGAGCCCTTTCCCGTTCTGTAAATCTTTTCAAGCTCCTCTTCGTTATAAAGCATCAAAGCTCCGGTCGAAAAGTCGGGTCCCTTTAGAGTTTCGAGAAGATTATAGGACGGATTTTTCATATACATAATCGTTGATTCACAAAGCTCTTTTAGATTGAACGAGCACACATTACTTGCCATAGAAACGCCTATTCCTATGTTTGAGTTTACCAATATCGAAGGGAATGAAGCAGGAAGCAGGGTAGGCTCTAACATAGTGTTGTCGTAATTCGGCTGAAAATCCACCGTTTCCTTATCAATATCGGAAAACAACTCCGCACATATAGGCTCAAGCTTTACTTCTGTGTAACGCGAAGCTGCGAAAGCCATATCTCTCGAATAAGATTTTCCGAAGTTACCTTTAGAATCCACATAAGGATGTAAAAGCGCCCCGTTTCCCCTTGACATTCTCACCATAGTTTCATAGATCGCCTGATCTCCGTGCGGGTTAAGACGCATCGTCTGTCCAACAACATTAGCAGACTTTGTTCTCGCCCCGCTCAATAGACCCATCTTATACATAGTATACAAAAGCTTTCTATGTGATGGTTTAAAGCCGTCGATCTCCGGAAAGGCTCTTGAAACTATCACGCTCATAGCGTATGGCATATAGTTTTTCTCAAGTGTTTCTGTTATTCTTTCCTCAACGACCTCGCCTGCTCCCTCTATAAAAGCATTCTTCATAGGATCGGTTTTTATCCTCTCTTGTGTCCTTTTCTTTTTTGGCATCTGTTTTTCTCCTTAACTGGTGCTTTAAAATTAACATCACATACGATTTTGATTAAGATATATCTGCCATTTCGATGTAGTCGTGACCGTTTACCGAAATAAACTCTTTTCTTCCCTGAAGATCGTTTCCAAGAAGCATTTCAAACATAAATTCCATATGCTCCTTTTCCTCGTGCGGAAGCACCTGAATAAGTCGTCTAGTATCGGGATTCATCGTTGTGAGCGACATCATATCCGGCTCGTTTTCACCAAGTCCTTTCGAGCGCTGTAAAGTGTACTTTGTATCTCCTATCATCTGAAGTATCTGAGACTTTTCGCGTTCGTCATATGCAAAATATGTTTTATCCTTAGTCGTTATCTCAAAAAGCGGAGATTCCGCAATATAAATATATCCCTTTTCTATAAGTGTCGGTGTCAGCCGATAAAGCATCGCAAGTATCAGCGTCCTTATCTGGAATCCGTCCTCATCGGCATCGGTACAGATAACTATCTTGTTCCACCTCAAATTGTCAATATTAAACGAAGAAAGCTCCTTGTTCTGTTTCACATTGACCTCGACTCCACAGCCAAGTACCTTCAGAAGATCGGTTATTATTTCGCTTTTAAAAATCTTTGAATAGTCCGCCTTAAGACAGTTAAGTATCTTTCCTCTTACCGGGATAACCGCCTGAAACTCCGCGTCTCTTGCGAGCTTTACCGAACCAAGCGCAGAATCGCCCTCAACTATATAAAGCTCTCGTCGTGAAACATCCTTAGTGCGGCAGTCAACAAATTTCTGCACCATATTGGCAAGATCAATTTTTGCGGTCAGCGCCTTTGAAACGCTTACTCTTGTCTGTTCAGCTCTCTCACGGCTTCTCTTGTTAATGAGTATCTGCTCGCATATTTTTATCGCCTCATCAGGGTTTTCGATAAAATACACTTCTAATGAGCGCTTTAGAAAATCCGTCATACACTCATATATAAACTTATTTGTTATGCTTTTTTTAGTCTGATTCTCATAAGATGTCTGAGTCGAAAACGAATTTGAAACCAGCACGAGCGAGTCTTTTACATCATCAAATTTAATGCTCTTTTCATTTTTTGTGTACTTGCCGTTTTGCTTTAAATACGAATCTATCTGAGATGTAAACGCCTGTCTTACGGCATTAGCCGGTGAACCTCCGTGTTCGAGAAAGCTTGAATTGTGATAATACTCCGCGAAGCTAAAGGACTTTGTAAACACAAACGCCACTCCAAGCTTCACCTTATATTCGTCCTTATCAGCCCTGTCCTTTCCTTTTCTGTCGGCATAAATCGCCTGTATCGTGGTGATGGCATTATTTCCCGCCACCTCTTTTACATAGTCCTCTATCCCGTTTTCATATACAAATGTCTGTTCGTCAAAGGTTCCCTTGTGATTCTGACGCCTGAAAACAAATTTCACATTAGGATTAACGACTGCCTGCCGCTTAAGCGTTTCACAAAAATACTCGTCCTCTATATTTATGTCTGTAAACACCTCGAGATCGGGGCGCCATTTTGTCTTTGTTCCCGTTCTTCTTTTTTGATAAGGCTCCCTTTTGAGTCCGCCTATATTTTTTCCCTTCTCAAAATGAAGCTCATATCTGTATCCGTCTCTGTAAACCTCAACATCCATATACTCCGAGGCATACTGCGTAGCGCAAGCGCCGAGACCGTTAAGTCCAAGCGAAAACTCATAATTAGAGCTGTCCTGCTTATACTTTCCTCCGGCATACAGCTCACAGTAGACAAGCTCCCAGTTATATCTTTTCTGGACCTTATTATAATCCACAGGACAGCCCGCACCGAAGTCCTCTATCTCTATCGAATTATCGTTATATTTAGTCAGAATTATTTTATCTCCTCTGCCGTCTCTTGCTTCATCTATTGAATTTGACAGTATCTCAAAAACAGAATGCTTACAGCCCTCAAGTCCGTCCGAACCGAAAATAACACCGGGTCTGAGTCTTACTCTGTCTGCTCCCTCCAATACCTCGATCGATTCGTTAGTATATGCCTTATTTTCCGCCATATTGTCTCTCCTTGTCATTTTCACACTATTATATAGTATACCACAAAATATATGGCTTTGTAAACACCGCACCACAATATTTGCAAAAAAAATTGTTATCTTTTTCGGAATACAGGCTTTTCACTTTACATATACTTTCATAGAAAATGCTAATACAAGGGAGGACACTTATGGACTTTTTCGTAAACCATGAAAAGATCACAAGTACAAAGGTTTTGCTTGATACGACTTGTGAGCAGTCGGCAGAGTGGGATCTTATTCTGCCCGACTATTATCCTGATATTTTCAGAATACTTAAATGCAGCTTTACACCTGCCGTTACATCAAGGAGCATAAACGGGAGCCGGATCTCTTTTGAGCTTACCGTAAACATCAAGATACTTTACTGCTCCGCAGAAAACAAGAAGGTAAACTGCGTTGAACAAAAACAGGTCTTTACAAAAACACTCGACATAAACGGAGATGTTCAAAATCCTGAGATACATCTTCGTCCGAGAACAGACTACATAAACTGCCGGGTGCAAAATCAAAGGCGCCTCGACATACGCGGCTGTGTATCGACAAGAGTAAAGGTCATAGGAGAAGAAACAAGCGAGCTTCTGATCGGCGCATCAGGCGGAAAGATACAGCTTAAGCGTGAAGAGGTTTCTGTTTTAAAACGGCGAATAAGCTTTTCTAAGCGCATAACGGTATCAGAAGAAATAGAGCTGAGCGAGCAGAAGCCGGATATGGATTCTATGATCAAGACCTCCTGTGACATTGATATGACCGAATGTAAGGTTATTCCCGATAAGATGGTGGTAAAGGGAGAGGCAAAGGCGTTTGTCCTTTACAACACATCAGACGACTCCTGTGACAGCTTAAAATTTTCACTTCCGTTTTCAAATATACTGGATATCGACGGTGCGGATGAAAGCTTTAAGGTCTTTACTCAGATCGAGTCTCCTTTTATTGAGATAATCCCAAAAAGCAATTCTCAGCGTGAATACACCTGTGAGATCTCCTTTACAGTCTGTGTAAACGCTTATAAGTATGACAACGAATATCTCGTTCTGGATGCTTATTCGACCGCATATGAATGTGAAAACGAAGCTTCACAGTTAAACTGTGAGTTATGTCCCGAGGATGTGTCTGTGAGATTTGACCTTACCGGAACACTTAAAAGCGATGACGCCCGGCTCAGCGAGGTCATTGACGCTTCGGCTGAATGCTACAATGTCCAGTACAGGACCGAAAACAACAACTTATTGGTTTTCGGAAGTATCGACATATCTCTTATGGCGAGAGATCCCGACGGCTGTCCTTTGCTTCTTTCAGACACTCTTTCATTTGAAAAGCAATTAGATACAAAAGCTGATTGTATATCGTCAATAGACTTAACAGCAAAGATATGTTCGGTAGATTATATGATAAAATCAGATGACTGTGCAGAGATAACAGTTTCTGCCGAAATCAACGCAAATGTAAAGAAATGTCTTAAAAGCAGCGTCTTAAAAAACATCAGTCTTAACGAGAACAGTAAAAAAACCTGTAACCCAAACTGTGCGCTAAAGCTATACAACTGTGAGGAAAACGAGTCCCTTTGGGATGTGGCAAAGCGCTTCAACACCTCTCCGTCAGCTATCGCACAGGAAAACGATCTTACACAAAGCGATTCGCTCCCTAAAGCGATGTTACTTATTCCCATAACCGATTAAGGAGGTCTATTATATGAGTTCGATATACTCCGATATTGCTAAACGTTCCGGCGGCAATATCTACATTGGCGTGGTAGGACCGGTAAGGACCGGAAAATCCACCTTTATTCATCGGTTTATGGAAACCGTTGTAATACCAAACATTAAAAGCGAATTTGCCCGCGAAAGGGCGATAGATGAGCTTCCGCAGTCATCCGGCGGAAAAACAATAATGACAACTGAGCCTAAGTTTATTCCTGAAGAAGCGGTGGACATATGCCTTGAGGAAAACTCAAAGCTTAGCGTTAAGCTCATCGACTGTGTCGGATATGTGATCCCGTCCGCAGTCGGATATTTTGAAAATGAAGCTCCACGTATGGTAAAGACTCCATGGTTCGACGATGAGATACCGTTTAATATGGCGGCGGAGATAGGCACTCAAAAGGTCATAACCGAACATTCTACGATAGGTCTTGTAATTACTACCGACGGCAGCATAACCGACCTTCCGAGAGATGAATACGAGGTTTGTGAGGAACAGGTAATCAAAGAGCTTAAAGAATTAAACAAGCCGTTTGTTGTACTTTTAAACTCCGTGTCCCCGGAATCTAAGGAATGTGAGGAGCTTTGCAGAAGCTTAAAGGAAAAATACGGGTGCTGCGTTATGCCGGTAAACTGCCTTGAGCTCAGCGAGGACGACATAAAGGCAATTTTATCACAGGTGCTTTACTCATTCCCTATAAAAGAAATCAGCTTTAATATGCCGCGCTGGATCTCAAGGCTTGACAAAGGACACTGGCTCAAGGATAACATATTAAGCTGTATCAAAGACTCGGCAAGCGAAATCTATGAGATACGCGACATTGAAAAAATGACGGTCTGTATCAGCAAAAACGAATATGTTATATCTGCAAGCGTACAAACACTTGATTTCGGAAGTGGCTCTGCCATTATAAGTATCAGTCTTGACGAGAGCCTGTTTTATAAGATCATAGCTGAAAAAACCAACCTCAATGTATCAGACGAGTCCGACCTTATGAGTATGATCCTCGAGCTTACTAAAGCTAAAAGCTCTTTTGAAAAGTTCGAAAGCGCATTGAACCAGGTCGAAGCGACCGGCTACGGAATAGTTATGCCGACGCTTTCAGAGCTCACTCTTGATGAACCCGAAATAGTAAAACAGAGCGGAAAATACGGCGTTAGACTTAAGGCGAGCGCTCCAACAGTTCATATGATAAAAGCTCAGATATCAACCGAGATAAATCCTATTGTCGGAAGCGAGGAACAGTCTAACGAGCTTGTTTCATATCTTCTCGGCGACCTCTCCGACAATCCCGAAAAGATATGGGATTCAAATATTTTCGGAAAATCTCTGTATGAGCTTGTAAACGAAGGTCTGAACGCAAAAATCATAAGGCTTGGCGCTGACGCAAGAGAAAAGCTCGGCGAGGCGGTTGAAAGAATAGTAAACGAAGGCTGTAACGGTCTTATATGCTTTATCCTGTAACCGAGAACTCAGTCGGGAGCAATATCTCCAAATAAAAGCCAGACTGCCGGCTACTAAATAAACCAGCCTTAAGTAAACTTTGTGTTTTGTATTTTTTCCTCCCTCTACTAATAGCGCAAAATCAGGAAAAAATGTACGCAAACGTACATTCTTCATAAAATATCTTATGTTTTGTAACAGAATATTTACAATATTCATAATCTATTCACAAAATAGCAGATGCAGCATCAAAAAAATTTACCCCTTATCACCTGAAAAGATGATAAGGAACATATTACAAAAATACTGACAGACCACAACGATCTGTCAGTGTTTTTATTTCGCTAAATCTGTGCTGTTTCCCGATTTCAGATCGCTCAATAAGTCTTTTACCGTTTTAACAGCGCTTGGATCTTTAAGAAAATACGCCTCACTGTAATCCTCGCTCCACACACAATTCGCTTTAAACGCTATGTCTGAACCGTTTTTGAAATTCGCATTTATATTATCAACGCTCAAATAATCGTCAAGCCTTGCGCTTCTCAGTCCGAAAACAACAAATCCGCCTTCTCCCATCACTGCCGTATCGTTGCCTTCCGCTTCGTAGATATTATCGCCAAGCCCTCCTGTATATGCGACTATCGGCATATATCCTGCGCTGTTATATGCCTTATAGAACTTGTTTTTGCATATTTCCTTTTCGTTTATCACAACTGTAAGGCACATACTTAAAGTCAGATTTTTCTTGCTTATTGCGTCTGTTGTCAGCGCATCAACACATTCCTTTACCGCATTAAACTTACCCGTATCTATTTTGGTGATCTCATAAAGCTTTAAAACCAGATCATCAATATCCTTTCCGGAATCTTTGTAGCTCCCCTTGATATTTTCATTATTTAAAATGTCCCCTATCATTTCAACAATAGTAACTCTTTCAGAATCGACGGGGTTTTCCTTATAGCCGCATTCAAAGCTGTTGGTTCCTACATTTCCGTCCTGACATTTTGTTGTTATATCAACCGAGTAGCCCAAAAGCTCACTATCAGGATTTTCTTCTGACTTAACCTCTTTTATGTTCCAAGAAACATAGACGGTGTTCTTGTCATCACAAAAGTTTTTGAGCTTTAACTCAAATGTTGTCGCAGGTGTACCTTTCACGCTGTCATCAAATTTTGACACAGCGCTTATTATGTCAGACGAAACTCCTATCGGACTTCCGTATCTCTCTACCGCACAGGTAGTCTGTACTTCAGAAAGCAGACTTTCAATAGCAAGCGTACAGTTTTGCGTCTTATTTCTTGTTACATATCCTATTACATTGGGTACAGCAATAACAGCCGCCATAACAGTTATGACGAGCACCGCGATAACTTCTACAAGCGTAAAGCCGTTTTTATTATGCTTCATTCAATATCCCCTCTGTATTCAGGTCAATTACCTTTCTTGTTAACTCCGTCAGCAAAGCTCAATGGTATTCCCATAAGTACACCCGTGTTAGGCATATCAAGATCACCGAATACCTCTGAAACGATTTGCCTTACCGTATTGACCTTATCGTCGTCAACACCGAAAAGTATCGTTTTTGAGCTTTCATTCTGTGTTTTTACTATCTCTTTAAAAATATCAAACATAGGCATACCGTCAACATTTGCAAGACTTTTTGCCATACCGGTGCTTTCAAGCACTGTGCCGCCCTTTATTCCTGCAATAGCAAGCCTTTTCATAAGTTCGTCTATAAGATCGTCTTTTTTTGTAAAAAATATCAGCAGCTGCATATCCTTCCTCCTTTTCTTACCCCAAAACTGTTTTCTCAAACACTGCGGAAATCCAATCCTTACTCTCTCTTAGATCTTTAAGAATAAATCCGCAATTTTCTATAACTCCGACTACTTCATCCTTGCGCTGTGAAATAATTCCCGAAACTACTAAAATTCCACCTTGCTTTAAAAATCCTGAAAACACACCGCTCATAGCTATAAGAATATCAGAAACAATATTGGCACAGACAATGTCGTAAGCATTTCCGATTTTATTCCTTAACTCCCCATCGTCAATAACATTACCGCAGAATAACCTGAAGCTATCTTCTTTAATACCATTTTTTAAAAGATTATCCTTAGCTATTCTTACAGAATTTTCATCAATATCGACCGCCGTTATCTCTCCGGCACCCAGCAAAAATCCTGCGATAGACAATATACCGCTTCCGCATCCGAGATCAAGCATTCTGTTTCCTTGTTTTATGTATTTCTCAATGTTTTCAAGACAAAGCCTTGTTGTATCATGCTGACCGGTTCCAAAGCTTGACGCAGGGTCGATCTCAAGTATTTTTCTGTTTTCACTGTCTTTTGGAGCCTCTTCCCAAGAGGGCTTTATCAAAAGCCTTTCACCTATTTTAAAAGGTTTAAAATACTGCTTCCAGTTGTTAGCCCAATCGTCCTCTGTTATATCGGAAAGAGTTATTTCAAGCCTCCCAAGCTTATTATCACGATCCCTTTTCTTAAGAGCAGAAAGCTCTTCTTTAATCAAAAGCAAAAGCTCCGCTCCCTGTTCGTTCTGCGGCAGATATACCGTGACGGAGGTTTCACAGTCTTTTAGCCCAAGAATCTCATCGTCAATGTAATCCCAGCTTGCAATTTTATTATCCAGAAGCTCGTCAAGCACCTTCGGATCTTTTATCTCAAAGCCCGTAATATTAAGACCGATAAGACTGCCGCATACAATATCCGCGCCTTCAGTCGTTGTATAAATGCAAGCCTCAGTCCAGTTCAACAGCACACCTCCGAAAATTTAATACCTTATATAGTATATCACATTATATAAAAAAAGTAAAGTCATTTGTCATAAGCATTTTCGACACGCTTCTTTAAAAATTTTTTGTTACGCCTTTTACTGTCGTCAAATTTTAAAACATAAAATATTACAGTTTGTAAACTTTTCTATTTTTAACGACAAATAATTTCAATTTATTTTATGGCACCAAATACCTTTATTAAAGAGAATCTCTCTCAAACTAACATTTTTATAATTGCTCCATCGTTTAATTGTTAAATTTTTGTTACATTATCCATATAAAAGTTACAAATTAGTTACAATTTAATCGTGCTTTTATATAGACAAACAGTTTTTATTGTAGTATAATAATTCTACGCCCCCTAAGACATAGGGAATGTAAATGATAAAAATGAATGTTTTAAAACTCGTGCGCTTTTTGCACGAACGAAAGGATCGTGTGTAATAATGAGAGTTATTACAGGTTCGGCAAGAGGCAAAAGATTGAAAACACTTGATGGGCTTGATGTTCGCCCTACCTCCGATAAGGTTAAGGAAGCGATTTTTTCAATAATTCAGTTTGATGTGCCTTACTCGTCTGTACTCGACCTATTCTCCGGGAGCGGACAGCTCGGCATCGAAGCGCTAAGCCGCGGAGCTTCCCACTGCGTATTTGTGGATAAAAGCAAAAGCTCCCTGGCTGTGACTAAAGAAAATGTAACTTCGTGCGGATTTCTCCAAAAGTCACGACTGCTTAATATGGACAGTATTGAATATCTTAAAGTCGGAAAAAAAGGAATAGATATAGCCCTTATTGATCCTCCTTATAACAACGGTCTGGTTTTAGATTGCCTGAATGAGATAGGCAGGATCTTAAATGACGGAGCTATCGTTGTATGTGAGCACGAGGCATCATTGACACTTGAGGAGAATATCGGTAGTCTTTATTTGTCAAAGCGATACAACTATGGAAAGACTTCAGTCAGCGTTTACAGATCAAATAACGACAGTGAGGAATGATTTATGGATAAAATAGCCGTTTGCCCCGGAAGCTTTGACCCTGTTACATACGGGCATATCGACATAATAAAGCGTGCGTCAAAGCTCTTTGACAAGGTAATTGTTGCGGTATCAGTCAATTCGCAAAAAAATACGATATTTACCGCTGATGAACGGGTGAATATGATAAAAAAAGTTACAAGCTGCTTTGACAATGTAGAAGTAGATATATGTCAGGGACTTCTCGCAGAATACTGCAAGAAAATCGGAGCATCTGCTATCGTCAAGGGTCTAAGGGCTGTATCTGACTTTGAATATGAATTTCAGCAGGCTTTGGCAAATAAAACACTCTACCCGAAAGGTGATACTGTTTTTTTAACCACAAGCGCTGAAAATATGTATTTAAGCTCAAGCGTCGTAAAAGAAATAGCACGCTACGGCGGAGATATTTCAAGTCTCGTACCGAATGAAATTTTAGAAGAAATAGTCGCAAGGCTAGTTAAGAATATTTAAAATAAAGGAGTTAGTAAAATGGCTAAGATTGAAGAAGTATTGGATCTAATGGATGAGTTGATCGACAAGGCGTCGAGCGTTCCTTTTACAAACAAAAAGGTCATCGACATCGAAAAGATGAGGGAGTATATTGACAGTATCAGGTATAACCTTCCTACCGACATCAAAAAAGCTAAGGAGCTTCAGAACGATAAAGCAATAATAATGACAGAAGCAAACAAAAAAGCTGAGGTCATTGTAAAAAAAGCCGAGGAACGCGCACAGATACTTGTTTCTGAGGACGAGATAACAAAAGCGGCTCAGATTCAGGCTGCTGACATCTTAAATCAGGCTTATGCAGCTGAAAAGGAAATAAGGATAGCTATGGTCAAAAAGCTTGAATCAACATTGACCGAAGCGGAAAATGTACTAACAAAGAACCTTACGGATGTAAAACAGACCAAAGAAGCAATCATAGCCGTTGCAGAACCTAAACAGCCTATACCTCAGGATAAATAATACATTATAAACAAAAACCGCAGTCATATGAAATGCACCCCTTTATTAGACATTATATCTTGTCTAACTTTTGAGGTGCATTTCAATATAGGCTGCGGTTTTTATTTACCTACTTTTTAAGGAATTTCTTTATCTGCTCATTTGCCTTTTTCAGCTCTGCATCAACAAGAGGAGAAAACTTTTCCCTTGCTTGCGTCCAAGTGTAAAGATTTCCCTGCTGATCTGCTTCAGACGTACTTGCATAAATTCTGTTTGTCAGAGAAACTCCTGCCTCAAATCCGCTGTTGTCATCTCCCATAAGCGCGGAAACGCCGTATGCAGGCTCAAAAAGCATAACAACATTTTCCGGGTTTGAAACATCCTTCATTAGCTGATAGTCGTCTTCCGTCCAGTTCGGATTGTCTGCTAGCCACTTATCTCTTGCATTCTGAAGGTAATCAGGGTCTGTCTGAGCCACTCTGTAACACTCAAAGAACGCTCTTGCCGCATCCTTCTTATCAGAACCCTTTACCCACATAAACGAGTTGATGCTCGCGGTCGTTATAGGCTTTTCACCGTCATAGCTCGGATCTGCCGGGAAAGGTACTATTCCCCATTCGTCACTGCCCTGTGGTCCTCCTGTGCCGGTTGCCGCCCAGTCGCCCATTGCGTAAAACAGTACATTCTGTTTGAAGGCTTCACCTGCGCTGTTGAAGAAGGTACCGCTCAGTACATATCCCTGCTTGCGCCAATCAGAAAGTCTTTCCTCTGCCGCAGCGATTTTAGGATTGTCAATATTTGACTTATACGTCATATTATCATCGGTGGTTACAATGGTTTCTCCTGTCTGCTGAACATACTGAGGTGCGTAAAAACCAGTGATACCGTAACGCTCTTCGTCACCGCTTGCACCGCTTACATAAGCGCTCATAAGGTCATCCATCGCGTCATAGTCCCATTCACCCGAATCGTAAAGTGTCCTCGGATCATCAAAGCCGTTTTCATTTATAACCTTTTTATCGTAGAAGATGTAAGATGAAGGATAGTATTCAATAGGAGCAACATAATGCTTTCCATTAAGAGAATACTGCTCCGCTGTTTCTTTTACACCTTCCCACATCGGTGTGTTAAAATCAATTATGTCGTCAAGCGGCTGATAAAAGCCCTGTATTACCTGGCACGGAAAAGCAAGAGCGCTGTAAGGAAACAGATCCGGCGCGTCTTTTCCTGATGCTACCGCTGCGCCAAGCTTTGTATACTGGTTGCTGGATGTTACTCTCTGCCACTTGATCTTTCCGCCTTTTTGTTCAAAAAGGTTAAGTCCGACCGTCTTCTCAGCATTACGTCCGGGGTTCAAGTCGTAGTTAGCCATCCATAAGAGTGTGTTATCTGCTCCCTCAGGAATACTTTTAACATCGTCTGTCGTAGCTACATCAACTACATCCTTTCTTGACGATTCATCAGAGCTTCCCGAATCATCCGATTTTGAGCCACATCCGGCAAACGAGAAGGCACAAATTGCTGCAAGTATTGCCGCAAGAGTTCTTTTAAAATTTTTCATAATCATTCCTCCATTTCAAATAAAGTGAGTAAAATTATTTACAAATTTATTCTAAAACATATTATTAATACAATACATAAATATAATATACATCATAAACAGGATTTATTTCAGTGACTAATATGACATTTATTAGCATTTTTATGACATACATTTAAGAATAAAGGACACCGCAGAGCGATGCCCTTTTTCACTTAAAATCAATTATTTCTTTTTAAGAAACTTCTGAATAGATTCATTGAGCGTCTTTAATTCGCCCTCAACCTTCGGCGACCACTTTTCCTTTGCCTGAGTCCATGTGTATGTGTTGCCCTGTTCGTCAGGAGCAGATGTACACTTATAGAGCCAGTTAGTAAGACATACACCTGTCATAAATCCGCTGAAGTCGTCTCCCATAAGGCTTGATACACCATATGCAGGATCAAACAGCATAAGATTTTTTTCAGGATCTGCTGCGTCTCTCATAATCTGATATGCGTCCTCGCCCCAATTAGGATTGTTTTTAAGCCACTTATCCTTCTGGTTCTGGAGATATGTCGGGTCTGTCTGTGCAACTCTGTAGCACTCATAGAATGTCTTTACAGTATCCTTATTTTCAGAGCCCTTTACCCACATTACAGAATCGTCCGACATTGACGCATTTGCAATCGGCTTATCTCCATCATATGTAGGATCTTTCGGGAACGGAACAACTCCCCACTCATCATCGGTACCCGGCGTATGAGTGTCAATGGCTGCCCACTCGCCCATACAGTAGAAGAGAATATTCTCCTTGAACGCGCTTGGCGCATCGCCGATCCAGTCAAACTTAATGTATCCCTGCTTCTGCCAGTCAGCTAATCTGTCCATCGCGGAAGCGATCTTCGGATCATCAAGATTTGATGTATATGTGATGTTATCGTCAGTCTTTACAATAGTCTGACCCGTCTGTGCAACATACTGAGGCGCAAAGAATCCGTTTATTCCGTATCTCTCCTCGTCTCCGCTTGCGCCCTTACAATATTCGCTCATCATATCGTCAAGAGCATCGTAATCCCATGAGCCTTCATCGTAAAGATCAATAGGATCGTCTAAGCCGCACTCGGTTATTACCTTCTTGTCATAGAACATAAGAGATGTTACCTTATATCCAAACGGCGCAATATAATGCTTACCATTCAATACAAACTGATCAGCCGTGTCCTTTACTCCTACCCACATTGGCGAATCGAAGTCAATGATGTCGTCAAGCGGCTGATAAAAGTCCTTTACTACCTGAGACGGAAAAGCCAGAGCAGTGTAGTTAAATAAATCAGGAACATCCTTTCCTGCAGTTACTGCGGCGCCGAGCTTTGTATACTGATTCTGCGATGTTACTCTCTGGTACTTGATAGAACCGCCCTTGTCCTCAAAAAGCGCAAGTCCAACGGACCTTTCATTAGAACCAACAGGATTCAGATTTCCGACTCCCATATACAAAAGCTCTTTTTTTGCACCATCCGGAATATCGGTAATATCCTTTGAAGATACAACTTTAATGGTATCCTCTTTCTTTGAAGAAGACTCATTACCGTTACTGTCACCACTATCACAAGCTGCAAATGAAAATGTCATAGCTACAGCCATACAGCCTGCGAGTAATCTTTTAAGATTTTTCATTATTATCCTCCTTATATTTTAGATAGTTATATTATAAAACAATTATTAAAAAATGTCAACTAAGTCATAAATGATACAGGCTATTTTTGTGGTTAATGCACAAATGGCATTCCGATTATTATGCATATTTGCTAAAATAATATTTGCAAAATAACAAAATCAGAAAATGAGGGTACAGAAAACCTGCACCCTCACAATCACTTCATAAACTTACTTTTTAAGAAACTTTTGTACTTGTTGGTTGATAGTTTTAAGTTCACCGTCAACGGTAGTCGAATATTTCTCCTTAAGCTGTGTCCATGTATACTCAACGCCCTGCTCATCCGGCTTTGTACATCCGTTATACAGCCAACCTGTAAGGTTTACACCGCTCATAAATCCACCGAAATCGTCTCCCATAAGGCTTGACACTCCGTAAGCCGGATCGAATATCATAAGATTTTCGTTAGGATCGGCAACACTTCTGATTATGTCGTAGTCATCCTCTGTCCAGTTTTTATTGTCCGTGAGCCACTTATCCTTAGTGTTCTGAACATATGTCGGATCGGTTTCTGCAACTCTGTAACACTCGTAAAATGTCTTTACGGCGTCCTTCTTTTCAGAACCCTTTACCCACATATAAGCGGTCATATCAGCAGTAGTGATAGGCTTTTCACCGGTGTACTTCGGATCGCTCGGGAAAGGAACAACTCCCCACTCTTCTCCGCTCGCAGGTCCGCTTGTGCCGGTAGCAGCCCATTCGCCCATTCCATAGAACAGACAGTTAGCTTTAAATGCTTCAGCTGCTGATCCGTACCACGAAGGCTCAACATAACCGTTTTTCTTCCAGCTTGAAAGTCTTTCCTCTGCCTCAGCTATCTGTGGATTATCCATATTATTCTTAAATGTGATATTATCGTCCGATGTTACCATCGTCTGTCCTGTCTGCTGAACGATCTGAAGCGCAAAGTAGCCGTTGATTCCGTATCTTGTCTGATCACCCGAGGCACCGGCACACCATTCACTCATAAGGTCCTCCATAGCCTGAACGGTCCACTCCCCTTCATCGTACAACGAAACAGGGTCTTCAAATCCGTTATCTACAATGTTTTTCTTATCATAAAACAGCATTGATGAAGGATTATAGCTGATAGGAGCTACATAATGCTTTCCGGCAAGTGAATACTGGTCGGCTGTTGACGCAACATCGACCCACATAGGAGAAGTAAAGTCCACTACATCATCTATCGGTTGATAGAAGCCCTGTACTACCTGACACGGGAAAGCAAGCCATTCATACTTGAATATATCAGGTATCTCCTTTCCAGATGTGACCGCTGCGCCGAGCTTTGTAAACTTGTTATTAGCAGTAACTCTTGTATACTTTATAGAGCCGCCCTTGTCCTCAAAAAGATTAAGACCTACCGATTTCTCATTAGAGCCGACAGGATTTAGGTCGTTCACTCCCATAAAGAGAAGCTCCTTTTCAGCTCCCTCGGGAATATCCGCAATATCCTTAGTGGTAGCGACCTCTATCTTATCCTTTTGCTTGGATGACTCACTGTCTTTTGTTGAATCGTTTGATCCGCCGCATCCTGCAAATGAAAGCGTCATAAGCACCGCTATGCAGCCTGCAAACAGTTTCTTTAAGTTTTTCATATTTCCCTCCTAGAATGATTATCAAAAAAGCACAACTAAAGATTTAATGTTTTATATTTATAGTTGTTATTAACCTTTACTTATCGGTTTTAAGAAACTTCTGTATCTGCTTATTTATGGTGGTAAGCTCACCTTCAACAGTAGCTGAGAATTTCTCCTTAGACTGTGTCCAGGTATAAGTCTCTCCCTGTTCATCGGCAACAGATGTACTCTTGTAAAGCCAGTTTGCAAGACATACTCCTGACATAAATCCACTGAAGTCATCGCCCATAAGACTTGATACACCGTAAGCCGGATCAAATATTAAAAGGTTGTCATCAGGATTTGATATTTCAGCCATCAGATCAAAGTCGTCTTCAGTCCATGTCGGGCTGGCAAGCATAGCCTTTTCTCTTCCGTTTTTAGCGTATTTTTCATCAGTCTGTGCAATTCTGTAGCACTCAAAAAATGCTCTTACGGCGTCTTTCTTTTCAGATCCCTTTACCCACATAAATGTAGTGATCGTTGCGGATGAAATAGGCTTAGTTCCTTCATATGTAGGATCCTTCGGGAACGGTACCATTCCCCAGTCTCCCTTCTCAGCAGGACCGTTTGTACCCATAGCTGCCCATGTTCCCATCGAGTAAAACAGTACATTCTTCTCAAAAGCTTCTGCTGCGGAGCCTATCCAGTTAGGTTCAATATAGCCCTCTTTCTTCCAGTTTGCAAGTCTGTCCATTGCAGCGGCGATCTTCGGGCTGTCAAGATTCGACTTATATGTAATATTATCGTCAGTAGTAATAAGCGTTTCACCCGTCTGCTGAACATACTGAGGAGCATACCAGCCATTTATTCCGAATCTTTCTTCATCTCCGCTTGCGCCCTTTACATAATCGCTCATCATATCGTCCAAAGCGTCATAATCCCATTTTCCCTCATAGTAAAGGTCAATAGGATCGTCAAATCCGTTTTCGGTGATCACGCTCTTATCATAAAACAGCATAGCCGTTAATCCGTATTCAAGCGGAGCCACATAGTGCTTTCCGTTTAAAACAAACTGATCAGCCGTTTCTTTTACTCCGCTCCAAAGAGGTGCGTTAAAATCAATAATATCGTCAAGCGACTGATAGAAGCCCTGTACTACCTGACAAGGAAAAGCAAGCGTACTGTATGAAAACAGGTCCGGTGCATCTTTTCCGGCAGTTACTGCAGCTGCAAGCTTTGAATACTGATTGCTTGATGTAACTCTCTGATACTCGATCTTTCCTCCCTTATCTTCAAAAAGGGTAAGTCCTACCGTTCTGTCATCATTGTTAGTCGGGTTAAGATTGTAAAGTCCCATATATGTAAGGGTACCGTCCTGTCCCTCTGCGATAGGAGCTATATCGTTTTCGGTAACGACCTTTACATCCTCTTCTTTTTTTGAAGAAGATTCCTCATTTCCTCCCGAACCGCAGGCAGCAAACGACAGTGTCAAAACAAACGCAAGCGTTCCTGCCAGCAGCTTTTTCATTTTGTTCATAAATTGTCCTCCTTAGTAAGTTAAATACCAATCATTTAAATTCAACCATTCGTTTATAATGCTAATCTAACGGTTGAATTTTCACACTATAATTATACCATAATAATAAAAGTATTACTATGTGCAAATTCTACTGTTTTGATTGTAAATTTTCAGTAATATTTAACAAAAGAAATTGTTATAGCTTTTTTTCAGGATTGAATTTAATATAATTGTATGCTATACTTAAATAAAATTTTTAATGCGGAGAAACATATGAAGGAAGTTTTAATGTATACCGATGGCGCCTGCTCCGGAAATCCCGGTCCCGGCGGGTACGGAGTGATTTTAAAATACAAAAATACCACAAAAGAGCTTTCTGGCGGAGAAGCTCTTACTACTAACAACAGAATGGAGCTTTCCGCCGTTATAGCAGGTCTTTCGGCATTGAAAGAACCTTGTAAAGTAACTGTTTATTCAGATTCAAAGTATGTTGTCGATGCTATAACTTTAGGCTGGGCTGAAAACTGGAAAAAACGAGGCTGGGTAAAAAGCGACAAAAAGCCTGCTTTAAACCCCGATCTTTGGGAGCGGCTGTTAACCTTAATTAACACTCACAGCGTAAACTTTATATGGGTCAAGGGACACGCCGGACACCCGGAAAATGAGCGCTGTGACGCATTGGCGGTAGCTGAGAGTAAAAATTATGCAACGCACAATATTTTATAGGCTTGCAAAATATACAAAAAAATCGTATAATTAAACTTATAAATCAGCAAAGGAAATGATAAGAAAATGGAAAAAAGATTCATATACTGCGACAATGCGGCAACCACCGCTGTCAGCAAAAGAGCGCTTGATGCCGCAATGCCGTATTTCTGCGACGAATTCGGTAATGCGTCAAGCATATATATGCACGGTCAGAACGCAGCTAAGGCAATACTTAGATCACGCGAAAAAATAGCCGATATTCTCGGATGCAAGCCCGGCGAGATATATTTTACATCCGGGGGCTCTGAGGCTGATAACTGGGCTATAAAAGGAGCGGCACTACTCGGTAAGGCTAAAGGTAAAAACCATATAATCACCTCGGTCTTTGAGCATCACGCTGTTTTACACACCTGTGAGTTTCTTGAAAAGCAGGGCTTTGAAGTGACCTACATTCCTGTTGACGAAAACGGACTTGTTGACCCTGAGGACATTAAGGCGGCTATCAAAGACACGACCTGTCTTGTCACTATAATGTTTGCAAATAACGAGATAGGTACGATACAACCGATAGAAGAAATCGCTCAGATATGCAGAGATAAAAAGGTTTTTTTCCACACTGACGCAGTTCAGGCAATAGGAAATGTCGAAATAAATGTGAAGGATATGGGGATAGATATGCTATCCTTATCCGGACACAAGATCCACGCCCCGAAAGGTATTGGCGTACTTTACTGTCGTGCCGGGATCTCGCTTCCCAATCTGATACACGGTGGCGCTCAGGAGAAAAACAAGCGTGCGGGAACGGAAAATGTTCCTTCTATCGTTGCGCTGTCGGTTGCGCTTGAGGACGCTTGTGCCGATATAAAAGCAAAGCAGGAAAGACTTACAAAGAAGCGGGACAGACTTATAGACGGAATTTTAAAAATACAGCAGACACGCCTGAACGGTGACAGAGAAAAGCGCCTTTGCTCCAATGTCAACATTTCCATAAGAGGTATAGAGGGTGAAAGTCTCCTTTTAATGCTTGATATGTACGGTATTTTAGCTTCGAGCGGTTCAGCCTGCACCTCTGGAAGTCTTGATCCGTCCCATGTTTTGCTCGCAATAGGGCTTCCGCACGAAATAGCTCACGGCTCGCTTCGACTTTCAATTTCAGACGAAACGACCGACGAGGATATAGACTATATTCTTGATACAGTTCCAAGGGTAGTTGACCGGCTGCGCTCAATGTCTCCTCTTTGGGAGAGGATATGCAGAGACGAAGGACTTTCGGGAACAATATAGATTTTTTAAGGAGGATTATTTAAATGATTTATTCGGAAAAGGTAATGGATCACTTTGCGAATCCAAGAAATGTCGGAGAAATAGAAAATGCAGACGGTATAGGCGAGGTAGGTAATGCGAAGTGCGGCGACATTATGAAGATGTACCTTAAAATAAACAATGGCATTATCGAAGATGTTAAGTTTAAAACATTCGGTTGCGGAGCGGCAGTTGCGACATCATCAATGGCAACAGAGCTAATAAAGGGCAAAAGCATTGAGGAAGCCTTGAAGCTCACAAACAAAGCTGTTATTGAGGCGCTTGACGGACTTCCGCCGGCAAAAATACACTGTTCTGTTCTCGCAGAAGAGGCAATGAAAGCAGCTATTGCCGATTACTATACAAAACAGGGACTTGATCCTGAGCTGTATGTCGGAAAAGTAAATCACAGCTGTGACAGCTGTGAAGGTTGTCATTAAATAAAGACTATCTTATAATGCTGAAAGCTCCTCGATAACAGAGGAGCTTTTCGTTTTGACAAAAAATCGGAGTGCTGTTAACACCCCGACACCTATTTTCCAGTATAATATTTAGCTTATTAAATCAAAATCCGATCAGCGCGGCAAAATCCTTTGAAATTTTTTCTTCAAGCGCCTCTGCGTCCTCACGCCTGTCGGCGATTGTCGTATAATATGCTTTGATTTTCGGCTCTGTACCCGACGGGCGTAAAATGACTTTTGCTCCGTGTTCCAATGCAAAAGACAATACATTGCTTTTCGGAAGCGTTATCTCGCTTGTATTGCCGGTAGTGCAGTCGATCGACTCACTCTTCTGATAATCAGAAAAATTGAGCACCTTAAGTCCTGATATTTCCTTTGGCGGTGAGTTTCTAAGGTCGTCCATTATCTGAGCCATCTTATCCATTCCGCTTACGCCTTCACAAACAAAGCTCTTTTGGGTATGTACAAAGTTTCCGTACTTAGCGTACAAATTCGCTCTCGCATCTATCAAAGAGATACCTTTGGTCTTGTAAAATGCGGTCATTTCACATATGAGCATAGAAGCTATTACAGCGTCCTTGTCTCTTACATAAGAGCCTCCGAGGTATCCGTAGCTTTCTTCAAATCCGAAGATAAATCTATCCTCCTCGCCTTTTTTCTCAAGAAGTCCTATCTGTTCTCCAATGAACTTAAATCCCGTCAGGACCTCGATCATTTCGACAC
Organism: uncultured Clostridia bacterium; assembly: GCA_947624675.1. Taxonomy (GTDB): domain Bacteria; phylum Bacillota; class Clostridia; order Oscillospirales; family Ruminococcaceae; genus UMGS1601. Next base: position 42,514 of record CANQLI010000005.1, read on the forward strand.
CGTATTCATCGGCAATTTTCTTTATAATATCCGTAGTCACTATCGTCTTTATCGTTATCGGATCCTTTGGCATAGTGCCTAGTGCCGTTCTTTCCTTACAGATGTATTCGAGCAGAAGCGCTCCTACCTCATTTCCCGAGAACAGAACAAACTCACCCTTACCGTCCGGCACAGCAATCCCCATTCTGTCAGCATCGGGGTCTGAAGCAAGCAAAAGGTCAGGCTTTTCTTTCTTTGAAAGCTCTATACCTAGTGCAAGCGCCTCTTTTATCTCCGGGTTCGGGAAAGGACAAGTCGGAAAGTTTCCGTCAGGATTTTCCTGTTCAGGAACTACGACAACATCTTTTACGCCAATAAGCTTTAGAATATCCCTTATCGGCTTATTTCCTGTTCCGTTTAAAGGCGTATACACTACCTTCATACCGCTTTCGGAAACACAGTCTGTATGTATTCCGCATTTCTTTACCGAATTGAGATACCCGTCGTATACATCCTTACCTATGTATTCTATCGTGCCGTTTTTTATTCCTTCGTCAAAGTCCATAGTCTTTGCGCCTTTAAACATATCGACCTTCTCAATATTTTCAAGCACCTTATTTGCGGCGTCAATAGTCATCTGGCATCCATCCGGACCATAAACCTTATATCCGTTGTACTTAGCGGGGTTATGAGATGCAGTTATTACGATTCCCGAATCACACCCAAGCGCCCTTACAGCGTAAGAAAGCATAGGAGTTGGCATAAGCTCAGGATATATGTACACTTTTATTCCGTTTGCCGCAAGGCAGGCTGCCGCCTCCTTTGCAAAAACATCGCTCTTTATCCTTGAGTCATACGCTATTGCAATGCTGGGCTCTTCAAAATCCTGATTACAGTAATCAGCAAGTCCCTGTGTTGCCTGTCTTACGGTGTAGACATTCATTCTGTTTGTTCCTGCGCCTATTACACCTCTAAGTCCGGCGGTCCCGAACTTTAGAGAAACAGCAAATCTATCCTCTATCTCAGCGTCATTCCCCTTTATTTTAATAAGCTCAGGTAAAAGGTCCTTATCATCTACGGCATTTTCACACCACAGGTCATAAAGCTCGTAAATCGTCATAAATACCAAATCCTTTCAAAATGCAAAGATCCAAATATACTAATTGTATTTTTACTATTATTTATCGTAACAGGTTTTATGATAAATATTATACCAGTAATTCTTATTTCTTGCAAGGGATTTTTTATTTTTTTTACTTTGATTACAGATTTTGGCATTATTTGACCAATAAATAAATGTCCCTTGATATTAAAAATAACAAGAGACATATATTGACACTTAATACCGATCTATCAGCTTTTGTCACCGCTTTTAAAAATCAGAGCCGCTATCAATGCGAAAACCATTGCGGCTGTTATACCGGCGGCACAGTTTGACAAAGCTCCCGTGAAAATTCCTACGAACCCGTCTTTGTCAACTGCGTTTTTCACTCCCTCTGACAAAAGGTATCCGAATCCTGTCAGCGGAACTGTTGCGCCGCCACCCGCAAAATCTATCAGCGGCTTATACACTCCTACTGCTCCGAGAAAAACTCCTGCCACTACATATGAAACAAGTATCCTCGCGGGAGTAAGCTTTGTATAATCAATAAGCACCTGACCTATCGCGCAGAAAACTCCGCCTACTAAAAAAGCATAAATATATTCCATAAGCTAACTCCTTTCACTTGATATCCACACTGCGTGAGCCACGCTCGGAATGCTCTCGCCCTGTTGATTAACAGTAGGCGACATAAGCGCACCGGTAGCGACGAATAAAATATTTTTGATCCTTCCTTCCTTTAACTTAGGAAGGAAATATCCCGTAAGCATACTTGCGGCACATCCGCAGCCCGAACCTCCTGCGTGCATATCCTGTCCCTTTACATCGTAAATCATAAGCCCGCAGTCCTTGTGTCTCGGCTTTATATTATAGCCTTCATTTGAAAGCAGCTGATATAAAAGCGAGCTTCCGACAAGTCCTAAGTCCCCCGTTACTACTAAATCAAAATCCTCCGGCTTCTTTTTGGTATCATCAAAAAAAGCCTTTATCGTGTCACAGGCGGCAGGCGCCATAGCAGCACCCATATTATTTATGTCGGTAACACCGAGGTCAACTATACTTCCTATCGTTGCTCCTCTTACATAAGGGCCCTGACCTGAAGACGAAACAATTATAGCTCCTGCGGCTGTTGCGGTCCACTGAGCCGTGGGCGTCCTCTGATTTCCATAATCTATTGGAAAGCGATACTGTCTCTCCGCTGTACAAAAGTGAGATGATGTTGAAGCTATTACATTTTTACCTACCCCGCCGGAAACCAGAAGAGATGAGATCAAAAGTCCCTCTGCCATAGTTGAGCAAGCACCGTATATACCTAAAAACGGAATGTTCATATCCCTTGATGAATAGCTTGTTCCCACACATTGATTCAAAAGATCTCCGCCCAACATAAAATCAATGTTTTCCGGTTTTTTTCCTATTTTTCTAAGAGAAAGCAGTATAGCCTGCTTCTGCATTTCGCTTTCAGCCTTTTCAAAGCTTTCGGTAGTAAAATACGGGTCATCCGATATTTTGTCAAAGCACTCCCTCATAGGGCCCTCGCCCTCTTTTTTTCCGCCTACACAGGCGTAGGATATTACAGACGGCGGCTTATCGTGAGTATAGGTTCTTCCGCTTAGTCTTGACAATTTTAATCACCCCTTAAAGTTTTAAGGGTATTGTTTCCTAAAACCCGGCGAATATACAAAAAACGGCAGTCATAGTTATTGATGACTGCCGCATAAAATATTAGTATTTCTTATTTAAACTGACTGTATAAAGCGTAGAACACAGTGTTAAACCGCTCGGTAACCTCAGGCTCTTCAAACGATACAGTAGGCTTCATATCTACTATTATCTTTGAATTTCCGAGATAAGCAATGTCAAAGGTCGCATTTTCTATAAGCACATTTTCAGAATTGAGCTTTTGAGCTCCCTTTACTCTGCATTCACCGATATAAAACTCTCCCATATCTGTTGAAAGAACATATTTCTTATCGCCTGAAAGACCGTCCTTTGTATAGAGATTCATAGACTTATCAGGCTCTATATAGTTGATTTCAACCGACTCATAAAAAAAGCGTTCATACTTAAGATCCATACAAGCCTTATAATATCCGATTAACGGCTTTACAAGCATTGCCATAATAACCAGATATACAAGAAGTATCAGAACATTCCATATCTTAAAACCGTTTATAATCAAAGCCGCAACTACACAAACTAAAAAAACGCCGGTAACTATAAGCGCTATTTGCATTGAGTCCTTAAAATATTGGGTTGCGTTTTTGTCAAATTTATCCTTCATAACACGATTTCTCCCTTGACATTTTTATAGAGTATAACATATTTTTTCATTATTTTCAATAAGCACCGGCAATTTTTAAAAAAAAATACTTGCAATCTAAAATATTTTATGATATACTAAATAAGTTAAAAATGATAAATCCATAGAACTACTGTCTAGACTGAAATGATGGGCTTCTATGTGAGTCATAAATTTTGTGTTTAGAGAGGAGGAGACTAATATGAAAAAAGGTATTCATCCGGCATATGAAGAGACTACAATAACCTGTGCCTGCGGTAATGTAATCAAAACCCGTTCGACAAAAAAGGATATTAAGGTCGAGATTTGCTCAAAGTGCCATCCATTTTTCACCGGAAAGCAAAAGCTTGTTGACACAGGCGGAAGAGTTGATAGGTTTAAGAAAAGATATAATCTTGACTAAACATCTTCAGAGCGGATATTTTCCGCTCTTATTTTTTTGATATATGTTATGAGGATAATATATGAATTATAAGACAGTAAAAGGTGAAGCATCCGGTAGCTTTGTCGAAAAAAAGAGTGAGTTTATCGGAAATATCGCACCAGTTAAAACAAACGACGAGGCGATAGAGTTTATAAATAAGATAAAATCTCAAAACCGTAAGGCTAGACACAATGTTTACGCTTATATTTTAAGAGAACAAAACATCACCAGGTACAGCGATGATTCCGAGCCGCAGGGAACAGGCGGTGTCCCTGTGCTTGAGGTCTTGAAAAAGGAAGGTCTCAGCGATGTATGCGTTGTGGTGACACGGTATTTCGGAGGAATACTTCTCGGCACAGGCGGTCTTACTCGTGCGTATTCAAAAGGCTGTAAGCTTGCGATAGAAGCCGCAGGAATAATGGATATGTACCTTGCAAGAGAAATAACTGTTTCTCTCGACTATAATATATACGGAAGAATAACTTTACTGTTTAACGAGTTTGACGTAAAGCTTATTGCCAGCAATTTTGAAAAGGATATAACACTTAAACTTTTAGTAAAATCCGAAAAGGTAAACGATTTTTGTAAAAAGCTTAAAGAGGCTGCTTTTGGAAGTATAAATATTACTGTTGGAAATGAAATTTACGGAAATTTTTCGCAAAGTTATGAATAATTTGTAAATTTTTTCGAAAAATAAAGGAGAAACTGCACTAAAGGAAGTATATAATATTTAGAATACTATTTTAGGAGCAGAAAAATGAATCCGAGAGAAATTACCGAACAATTTGAATCTTTATACCTTTGTGAATATGCCTGCCTTTCAAAGGACACAAAAGGCAGACAGCATAAACAGGATAAATGCTCTCTCAGAACCGAATTTCAGCGCGACCGTGACAGAATAATCCACTCAAACTCATTTCGGCGGTTAAAGCATAAGGCTCAGGTTTTTTTATATCCCACCGGTGACCATTACAGAACAAGACTTACACATACACTTGAGGTAGCACAGATAGCAAGAACTATCGCTCGGGCTTTAAGACTTAACGAAGACCTTACCGAAGCTATTTCGCTCGGACACGACCTTGGTCATACTCCCTTCGGTCACGAGGGAGAAAGAGTTTTGGATAAATTGTGTCCAAGCGGCTTTAAACACTATAAACAAAGCCTAAGAGTCGTCGATTACATAGACAGGTTGAATCTCACTTATGAGGTGCGTGACGGGATATTAAAGCATACTAATGCAACCGCAGAAACAAAAGAAGGCTGTGTTGTAAGAGCGGCAGATGTTATAGCGTATATAAATCACGATATTGATGATTCTATTCGTGCGGGTGTATTAACCGAAAATGATCTTCCAAAAGATGTGACCGACATTCTCGGTCATTCAAAAAGTCAACGCATAACAACGCTTGTAAATTCTATTGTCAGCAACGGCGCTGAAGAAATAAAGATGGATGATGATGTTAAAAGTGCACACGACAAGCTTCACGCATATATGTTTGAATATGTATATACTAATCCGAAATGTAAAGGCGAAGAGAAGAAAGTAGGAAAGCTTGTAGGAGAGCTTTACGAATATTATGTAAAGGACATAGACAGACTTCCTTCGGAATACAGACAACTGTCCTTGGAATTCGGAAAGGAGATCGCCGTTTGCGATTACATAGCCGGTATGACCGACTCCTTTGCAATAAGGACTTTTGAGGATCTGTTTATTCCAAAGGGATGGAACGCACTTTAAAATACAAAGGAGAAAAATATGAGGAAAATATTAGTACCGCTTTTGATTTCAGTTTTGATGTGTGTCGGTTTATGCGGCTGTGAAAACAAAAAAGTAGATTCGTTTTTATGCGGAGGAATATGGGAAGCTATTATGCAGTATAGCGAGGATGCCGACGCATATTTGTTGGCATATCAGTTTAAAAACGACGGCACATATGTAGTTTATAACAACTTAATAGTTACATCAGCAGGCTATTTTGAACACGACGGTGATAAACTTAAGCTTATAAGCCCGGATCGTACACAGTCTAATGATCTCACTGTAAAATATGATGAGGAAAGTAAAGTTTTAACACTCACCGGTAAAGTTTCAATCAAAGACGATGCCCGTGAGATCTCAATTAAATTCCAGCGTATAGATGAAGCTGACGAAAAATATTACAAGGAAAGTAACACCACGAGAATTGAAGTAAAAAAGGAGTAACAGACCGTAATATCAAATGAAAGAGAGGCTTAATAATGGCATTTTCACAAGATTTTATCGAGCGTCTTAAGTACGCCAATAGAATTGAAGACATTATGAGCGGTTATGTTCAGTTAAAGCGCGCCGGCTCATCGCTCAAGTGCCTTTGCCCCTTTCACTCTGAAAGGACGCCTTCCTGTACCGTATATCCTGACACCGAAAGCTTTTACTGTTTTGGCTGCGGAGCGGGCGGAGATGTTGTCACATTTATAATGAAGATAGAAAATCTTGACTACTATGAGGCTGTAAAATATCTGGCGGAAAGAAGCGGTATCGCAATGCCGGAGGACGAGCATCTCGGAAAGAATGCAGATCAAAAGAAAAAACGGCTATACGAAATGAACCGTCAGGCGGCAAAGTTTTTTTACGGAAATCTAAAAACTCCCGAAGGAAAAAAGGGTCTTGAGTATCTTTTAAACAGAGGTCTTAAGCTAGAGACAATTAAAAAATTCGGCTTAGGTGTAGCGCTTGATAAATGGTCGGCTCTTAAGGATCATCTTCTATCGCTCGGCTTTTATGAAAACGAGCTTGTGAACGCATCGCTTCTCGGAAAAAACTCTCAGGGACGCACATATGATTTTTTTAAAAACAGGGTTATGTTTCCCTTTTTCGACCTTAGAGGAAATGTTGTTGCCTTTGGCGGTCGAAGACTAGACGAAAGCGATTCAAGAAAATACCTAAATTCAAAAGAAACAGATATTTTTAAAAAGAACAAAACACTTTTTGCGTTGAACTATGCAAAGGAAAGCGCAATAAAATCAAAACAGCTCTTATTATGTGAAGGAAATCTGGATGTCATTTCAATGCATCAGGCAGGCTTTGACAACGCAGTTGCCACCTGCGGAACGGCTATAACTTCTGAACACGCTCGAATGATGCTTAGATACTGTGATGAGGTCATAATATGCTATGACTCTGACGAGGCTGGACAAAAAGCCGCAAAAAAGGCGATAGATACACTTTCTCAGGTAGGTCTTAAGACAAAGGTCATAAAAATGGAAGGCGCTAAAGACCCGGACGAGTATATAAATAAATTCGGTCCGGCAAGATTTGAAAAGCTTATAGAAAAATCTCAGGGAGCTATTCTCTATGAGCTTTCTAAGGCGGAAAACGGACTTGACATTTCAAATCCGCTTGACAGGATAGAATTTTTAAAGGGCTCTTATAAAGTTCTTGAAAAAATATCCGATCCGGTAGAACGCGAAGTTTATATTGATCAGGTGGCAAAAAAAGCCGAAGTTTCACCAGATGAGGTAAAAAATGTAATAGATCAAAGGATCAAAAAGAAAAAATATGACGAAAAGAAAACCGTCTGGAGAAAGCATTTAAACTCGACAGTTACCAGAAGGGACGAGCTAAATCCGTTGGCTGTTAAATACCCGAAAGCCGCTAAAGCTGAGGAAGGACTTATTTCCTATATTTATGCCAACCCTGATAAATGCAGTGAGATTTGCGGCGAAATATCAGATAAGGATTTTGTCACCGACCTAAACAGACGAATCTTTTCCTCTATTACCGAAAAAATACTTTCAGGCGCGGATTTTTCCACTTTTTCGCTTGGCAGCGAATTTTCAACGGATGAGATGGGTAAAATATCTAAGATAATTGCGTCACAGAGAAATATGTCTATCGACCATCAGACGGTAAGTGATTATATAAATGTTATTAAAAACACAAGGCTTGAGGGCAGTGAGCCTAATGTTCTTGACGACAACGAGCTTTTGGAATTTATCAACAGCTTAAACAACTGAACAATAAAAATGAAGGACAGTATAAAAATTGAGGTGTAAATTATGAACAATGAAAAAAAAGCTATTCTTGACAATCTTTTAGAACAGGGAAAATCCACCGGAAAACTTACTACAAAAGAAATAACCGATGCCTTGGAAAAGCTTGATTACGATGTTGAACAGATGGATTCTTTCTATGATGCCTGTTCATCTAACAACATTGAGATAATAGATGATGTAAGTCCAGATGATTCTATGATACTTTCATCCACAGATGACGACGCTATCGACGACAGTGTTGACATTTCCATCTCGACCGAGGGCATCTCTATCGACGACCCTGTAAAGATCTATCTTAAGGAGATAGGACGTGTCCCTCTTTTGACGGCAGAAGAAGAAATTCAGCTTGCCGAACAGATGTCGGGCAGCAACGAGAGCAAAGCAAGTGAAGCGAGAAAGCGCCTTGCGGAAGCAAATCTGCGTCTTGTTGTATCCATAGCAAAAAGATATGTCGGACGGGGAATGAGCTTTCTGGATCTCATTCAGGAGGGAAATCTCGGACTTATCAAGGCAGTCGAAAAGTTTGATTACACAAAAGGATTTAAGTTCTCTACCTACGCCACATGGTGGATAAGACAGGCGATAACAAGAGCTATTGCAGATCAGGCAAGAACGATAAGAATACCTGTTCATATGGTCGAAACAATTACAAAGGTAAAAAAGGTTTCTTCACAGCTTTTACACAAGAACGGAAGAGACCCGAGCCCGGAGGATATAGCTAAAGAGCTTAATATGCCGGTTGACAGAGTAAGAGAGATAATGCGCATCGCACAGGACCCTGTTTCGCTTGAAACACCTATCGGCGAAGAGGAGGACTCTCACCTAGGGGATTTCATTCCCGATGAGGATGCACCCGCACCGGCAGAGGCCGCATCGCTTGTGCTTTTGAAGGAACAGATAGATCAGGTGCTTTCTACCCTTACAGACAGGGAGGAAAATGTCCTTAGATTGAGATTCGGACTTGTGGACGGAAGATCAAGAACTCTCGAAGAGGTCGGACAGACTTTTAATGTCACAAGAGAGAGAATAAGACAAATTGAAGCAAAGGCTTTAAGAAAGCTAAGACACCCCAACCGCAGCAACAAGGTAAAGGATTTTATCGACTGATAGCTATCGCTACATATCAGTCAAACGGGATTTTAAAAGATGCCAAACAACGAAACGAGATATGAAATAATCAGAGAAGCCCCAACAAAAAACGATCCTATACCAAAGAAAAAAAGAGGAAAACGGTTCGTTTTTTGGTGCATTTTCACCTGTGCGGTATTTATTATTTCCGACATCATTCTTCTTGTTTTTTTCGGAAAACTGTGGTTTGTAAATCCAATGAAAAAAGAATATCACATAATGGGTATCAGCGTAAGCTCTAAGCAAGGTAAGATCGCCTGGGATGCTATTTCAATGCAGAATATTGATTTTGCATTTATAAGAGCAACCGAAGGAGTAAGCCTTGCTGACAATAGATTTAAAGAAAACTTTGACGGAGCTATTTCTTCTCAGATAGATGCCGCTCCTCTTCACGACCTTACCTTTACGGCCAGCGGAAAGGAACAGGCAAAAGCATTTGTTGAAACTGTCGGCGAGAAAAGGGACAGACAGCTTCCGCCTGTGGTACAGATAAGACTTTACGGAAGGTTTGTTGCCGTTCCGCCGACAAAGGATGAAGTTCACAGTATCCTCAAGGATTTTTGTGAAGAGATAAAGCTTAGCTACGGCTGTTCTCCTATAATAATGACAGATACCGAGCTTTATGAAAAATACATCTTCGGAGATTTTTCAGATTCTAAGCTCTGCATACGGTCGATATATTCTAAGCCCGATGAAAATAACCTAAGCTTTATGTTCTGGCTGTTTAACCCCAAGACAAAGCTTAACGGCTGTGAAAACGATGAATATATCGACAAAATAACGATTTTAAAAACCGAAGAAGAATATTATGATCTGCTTATTTAAGCGGCGGTAAAATTACCACCGCTTATTTTTTTGTTCTACCCACCTTTTGTTCTAATATAAATATTTAATAAGAGGAAATCTGTTTTTAGTTTTTGGTGGTGACCTAAAATCAAACTTTTAATGGTTATTCTATGTGCAGTATCGATCGTTGCCTCGGTTATTTCAGGCAAAACATCAGAGTTGTCTTCTTCTATGGTAAACGCCTTTGAGGACAGCGTTTATCTGTTTTTATCTCTTTTAGGTGTTATGGCTTTTTGGGGCGGAGTTATGAATATTGCCAAAAAATCGGGACTGACCGAGATCATCTCACGAATCATATCCCCCGTTTTAAAGCTGCTCTTTAAAGGCATAAACAAAGCCTCATCGGCATTTTCCGCAATAGCGTTAAACATAACCGCAAATCTGCTGGGGCTTGCAAATGCAGCCACTCCTCTCGGTATTGAAGCTATGAAGGAGCTTAAATCGGCTGAAGGCGGAAAGGATATTCCAACTAAAAACACAGCTTTACTTACTATGTTCAACACTGCATCAATACAAATTATTCCTACGACCATAGCTGCAATAAGAGCGAGGTACGGCAGCAAAAATCCTATGGAGATAATCCCCGCAATTTTGCTGACATCACTTTTATCGCTTATAGTAGGAATTTTGGCTGTTAACATTTTTTACGCTAAAAGAAAAGAGAAAAAGCTATGAATTTCTCCGACCTTATACTTCCTTTGATTTTTCTTTTAATATGCGTCTTCGGTCTAATTAAAAAGGTAGATATATTTTCAGCTTTTTTAGAAGGCGCTAAGGAAAATATTATGTCTGCTTTTGACATTCTTCCATCGCTGGTACTTCTTATATCTTTGATAGCGATGCTCAAAAGCTCCGGCGCACTTTCTTTTATAACAGAGCTGTTATCTCCGCTTGCGAGCGCTGTCGGAGTGGACGAAAACTGTCTCCCTCTTGGGGTGATGCGGCCGTTTTCCGGTTCCGGAGCGCTTGCGATATTCAACAGCACCATAAAAGAGTTCGGTCCCGACACCCAGACAGGCAGAATAGCCAGCGTTATGATGGGATCCACCGAAACTACCTTTTACACTATTGCAGTTTATTTCTCGGCGGCAAAAATAAAGCCGAGCGGAAAAATAATAGCGGCGTGTCTGCTTGCTGACATAGCGAGCATTATAATAAGTTCTAATATAGTAGGAATTATGTTTTGATTATGAAAAAACAAGGCTTTATTTTAGGTTCGGCTATCCTGATGTTCTCGATGCTTGTAACCAAAATACTCGGACTCGTATACAAAATACCGCTTACTAATATTCTTGGCGGAGAAGGAATGAGCTATTACTCATCGGCTTACTCTATTTTTATGCCGGTGTTTGCAATATCGGTTTCAGGGCTTACAACAGCGCTTTCAAAAATAGTTTCAGAAAACCTTAGCTTTAAAAGATACAAAAATGCGCTTAAGATAAAAAGGGTATCTTTGTTTTTCTTTTCAATTACGGGTCTTGTATTCACTCTGCTTACACTTTTGATAGGCTATCCTGTGTGCGTTTATCTGCTTGAATCAAAGGAAACATTTTTATCTGTTGCCGCTATCTCGCCGAGTATATTCTTTGCGAGTGTTATGTCGGTAGAAAGAGGATTTTTTGAAGGCGGGCGAAATATGTTTCCGACCTGTGTTTCAGAGATTATTGAGTCGATCCTTAAAGTTACTTTCGGTATTGGCGGAGCTTATCTTGCTCTTTTCTTGGCTAATAACGAGTATGAAAAATACGGCACGGTCTTTGGCAACGCCATCACCTCTTCAGAACAGCTTATCCCGACAGCATTACCGTATATATCCGCATTTTCTCTTTTCGGCGTAGCGCTGTCTACCGGAGTAGCGACAGTTTATCTTTTTGCCATATCCAAAAGACGGTCATACAGGATAAGCAGAGATCAGCTTGATATTGACAAGGTTACGGATAAGCGAAGAAATATAATCGGCTTTCTAGTTTCACTCGCGATACCTATCGCCCTTTGCAGCGTTATAACAACGATAACCTCTGTTGTCGATACAATTACGATCCAACCGATTCTGAATAGCCTTATAGATAAATTCGGAAGATCTCTGACATTTGTAAAAGAGATCAGTAGCGTCGATGTAGATGATATACCGGCGTTTATGTACGGCTCATATACAGGACTTGCGCTTACCGTGTTTTCACTTGTGCCGTCTCTTACATCAATGCTAGGAAAATCTGCGCTTCCAAACATCTCTCATCACTATGCAAGAGGAAACAAGGAAGCAATAGTACGCAATTCAAAAAATACTGTGTTCGTCACTTTGGTCATATCAATGCCGGCGGGGCTCGGTATATCGTTTTTTTCAAAGGAAATACTTACAACGCTTTTTAACGGAAGGATAGCGGAGATAGAAGCTTCAAGTCAGTCCCTGTCTATACTTGGTATTGCAACGGTTTTTATTTCGCTTACCGTGACCTCATTCTCGCTTCTTCAAAGCATAGGAAAACAAAAATTACCGATATACATTCTTCTTATTTCACTTCCGGTAAAGCTTATACTGAATATCCTTTTGATAAGGGTTCCCTCTTTAGGCATTTCCGGAGCGGCAATTTCAACAACAGTATTTTATATTGTTACAGCCGTAGCATCATCCGTATGTTATTTTAAAGCCATCGGAAGCAGACTGGATATTTTTTCTGATATAATAAAACCCCTTTATGCTTCAGCAAACTGTATAATGGCTGCTTTGATAATAAACGATATATTAACAGATTATCTAAACTACATTATAAGCTTTCTTCTCACTGTAATAATTTCTGTCATTGTATACATTTTAAGTTTGTCAATATTATTTAAATTCAACAAAAAGACACTTAAATACAGATTTTTGTCGTAAATCACTTGAAAATAAAGGATAAATCTGTTATCATATTTAGGTATGAGTAATAAGTGCAACAATTGCGCCTTATCCGATTTTCGAGGTAATGATATGGTAGAATTTGAATTTAAGGAAAAATACAATGTTGACGACCTTTTAAAAATAATGTCTATACTTAGAGGTGAGGGAGGCTGTCCTTGGGACGCCGTTCAGACTCACTCATCTATCAAAATAGACCTTTTGGAAGAAGCTTATGAGGCATATGATGCCATTACACAAAACTCTTCCGAGATGCTTAGAGAAGAGCTTGGTGATCTTTTGCTTCAGGTAGTTTTTCATTCAAGGATCGAAGAAGAACTCGGCAGCTTTGATTTTTCTGATGTCGCTGACGAAATATGTAAAAAGCTTATCGTTCGTCATCCTCATGTTTTTTCTGATACAAAGGTAAAGGACGCTGACGAGGTTTTAAAAAACTGGGACAGCATAAAAAAACAAACGAAGGAACAGAAATCATTTAGCGAAACACTTTTAGCTGTTCCTGAAGTATTCCCTTCTCTTATGCGTGCCGCAAAGCTTGGAAAAAGAGCATTTCGCGCAGGAGTTGACGACAGTGAACAGGTGCTTTTAACAGCTCTTAAAGATCTTATGTCTGATATTGATAAATCGGATACTAAAGCTCTTAGCGCCGTATTGTTCTACACGGCAAACCTTCTTCGCATCAAGGGTGTTGACCCTGAAGAAGCGCTTAAGGATTTTAATGACAGCTTTATCCAAAACTTTATAAAGGCAGAGAATAACGATGCGCTAAAAGGGAAAAATCTTTATACTCTTAGTATGGATAAGCCCTCAGATTAGCGCAAGGATGTATAATTTAAAGGAGATACTAATGAGAATAGACAAATATCTAAAAGTTACCCGTATCATCAAGCGGCGTACCGTTGCAAATGAGGTTTGTGATGCAGGAAGGATCACTGTCAACGGTAGAGTCGTTAAAGCATCATATGATGTTAAAGAAGGCGACATAATTGAAATCAATATGGGACAAAATCCACTTAAAATAAGAGTGTTAAATGTTGTGGAATATGTAAAAAAGGAAAATGCCGCCGAAAACTATGAGGTAATAAAATAGTGATATAAATGAAGCCCCGGGATGTTCGCCCGGGGCTTTACCATTATACTTTATCAGTATTCAGAGACTTCCGCCTCAATCTCCTCTTTTAAATCATTCATTTTGTCCTTTGGATAAACCTTCTGAGCGTCTGATAAAAACTTATCCATATCGAAATTTACCAGTTCATCGTCATAATATTCCCAGTAGTCTATTCCGTATTCGTCATTTAGTTTATCAAGATTAGGTGTATCGTTTATATAATAAGTATACTCCTCCTCGATGCTCTCCTTAAGCTTATCCATTTTTTCCTTTGGATAAACCTTCTGAGCATCCGACAAAAACTTCTCCATATCAAATTCAGTGAAGTCATCGTTATAATAATCGAAGAAATCAATGCCGTAATTATCCACAAGGTCATATAGTGGGTCATTGTCATAATCAACTTTCTCATCTTCATCTGACGGATAATCGTACGAATTTGATTCAGGCGAAATCATTTCACTAAGCTTTTCACCAATATCCACGCCGATAGCATCGGATATTTTATCCTGCCAAGCGCTCAATTTATCATCTGAAAACATTGATAAGATTTCGTCTTCTGTAAGGCACTCGCTGTCACTCGGGAGCTTTATATCACTTGCGTCAGTCTGCTCATAGTTATACTGATAGCTCAATAAGTTGGTAGTATTATTACCCTGCTCAATAAATAATTCTCCGGTCTCATCCTGGCTACGGTCATCTCCCTTGCATTTTGCATCATAAACGACATTTACCAACTGTAAGCCTAAGCCTGCTGAAACAGATACTCCCGCTTTGATATCAGCATTAAAAGTGCCAATATCCTTGTTTACCATTTTAAAACCGTCGATCTCAACAGAAATCTCACCTACTGACACCGATGTCACACTAAGTCCTTTATTCGGACGCACCCTAAGGTCAATATTCAGTTTATCTCCGTCAGGCACAGCAGTAAGTGATATTTCAGATTTACCTTCATCCTCATTATCCGACTTTAAGATAAACATATACCCTTCATCTGTATCGGCTGATACGAAATAGTTTTTATTGTCTATGCCAAGACCGGAAAGCTCCCCGTCATAATAATACAATGTGACCTTATCCACATCATTATCAAGGAAAAATTTGCTCTCGTAAGGAGCAAACATATTATTTATGAATTCCTCATAATCAATATCTCCTGAAACTACTTTTTTTATATTTTCAGAGCCAAGCAAAGCCTCTTTAGCGGCGTTTACACACTTTTTAGTCACTTCATCGGTCATTTTTATCTTCTTTGTCTCAAAAACTGCTTCAATTCCGTTTTTCTTAACAGTTTTCTCGCCTGACGCATCAGTATCGGGTAAAGACTTTTCAACGGCAGTTATGACCCCGTCTATATCTGATACTATTCCCTTTATATCTATATTTTTTAAAGCATCCTCCACCATATCAGCAGGTATCGCTTTATTGTACATCAAATCTGAGTCTGACAATGAATATGTAGTGCTTATTACATCCTTAAATCCAGATAAAATGTCACTGATTTCATAATTTTCAACAGGTACCTTTATATACTTATCACTAAGATCATTGATCTTAATATACATATTGCCGTCAGATTGATTAAGCGCCGCAACTGTATCAACATCAACCAGGTCCTTACCGTCATAGTTGATACCCAGTCCGTTTCCGATAACTCCTCCCTTTACTTTCAATTCATCATTTATTGATATTTCCTTTATATCCTTTCCTATAAGATTGTCAATAAATTCCCCCGGATCGACAGTTATCTGTACCTTGCTTCCTATTTTTTTATCACCGGCAAGACCTATAGTATTTTTAAGACTTAACGATGTAGATTCTGCTGCATTTATTAAAAGGTCCTTCGCGCTCTCTTTATTTTCCTTTTCACAGGCACTAAGCATACAAGCTGAAGCGGCAACAGCCACACAGCAGGATAATAATCTCAATAAATATTTTTTCATATAAATGCCTCCTTTGACGATTGAAATTATACCACCAATCAATACTTATGTCAACAAAAAATGCGAAACTTTCGCTTCGCACATTAAGATAAATTATCAATTAAACTCAAAACCTGCTTCCCTTATCCTGTCAATAACATCTCCTAAGATGTTGGCATTCGTTTCAGATACCGAGTGCAGAAGATATATTGCACCTTCGTGTGCGGCATTTATAAGCTTTTCCGTAGAAGCTGCCTCGTCAGGCTGATTCTCGGTGTCCCAGTCCTCATAAGCGTAGCTCCAAAATACGGATTTATAACCGCAGTTTTTCACTACCGCCAAGGCCTTTTCTGAGTATTCACCTTTTGGGAAACGGAACAAATTCATCTCATAGTCAAAGGTTTCCTTTATATAGTCGTGAACGTCCATTATCTCTTCCTTCATATCATCCACAGAAATACCCGGGAATGAAGGGTGATTTGTAGAGTGGTTTGCGACCGTATGACCTTCGTCTATCATTCTCTTTATTAGTTCCGGATTTTTCTCGGCGTAATCCTTAAGGACAAAAAATACGGCGCTGACCTTTTTTTCTTTAAGGGTATCCAATATTTTTGCAGTATATCCGTTTTCGTAACCCTGATCAAAAGTAAGAGTTATTTTCTTGCTGTCTGGTGAATATGCGTATCCATCAAGCTCTTGGTACTGTTCGTTAAACTGTTTCGCTCCTAGCGGAAGGTTATTTTCATCTACCTCTTTCCCCTGTCCGTATCCGCAAAGTGTTTCATCAAGACCATTCAGGTCAATGCTATCAGTTGTTATCTCCTCATTTACCTTACCTACTGCGGCAGAGTCACTTTCGGGATTGTTATCGTTCGCCTTACATCCGCAGAAAAGCAGTGCGGGCAGTAGCAACAAAGCAAGCTTTTTCATATAAACATCTCCTTTTTTAAATATCCTTTGTAATTAAAAATTTTTTATGCTTGGAAAATATTCGCTTAAGTTTTAATTACAAACATAAAACTTGAAAACCTACAAAAAATATGTTATTATAGAAATATATAAAAAAAGAGGTGTAAAGATGAAGATTTCAACAAAGGGGCGTTATGCTTTAAGAATGTTAATAGACCTTGCCTCACACAATAACGGAGAATTTATTGCTCTTAAAGAAATAGCCGAAAGACAAAACATTTCAAAAAAATACCTTGAACAGATAATACCTGTACTCAGCAAATCTAATATCGTCATTACCAACCGCGGATTCAAAGGAGGATACAAACTTGCTAAGGATCCGTCTAAGTACACGATAGGTGAAATCTTAAGGCTTACAGAAGGAAGTCTTTCTCCTGTTCCCTGTCTTGACTATGATCCTATCGGATGTGAAAGAATAAGGGAGTGCTCAACTATTGAGTTTTGGAAAGGATTAAAAAGCGTTATAGATGAATATGTGGATTCGGTAACTCTCAAGGACTTGATCGATAAACAAAATGAACGATTAACGAACGATTATATGATTTAAATATTATACTTGAAAAATGTGTATTTATGTGTTAAAATTCAATTACTGACAGTTTGGAAAGGAAATGTTAAAATGAAAAAAATCATCAGCGGAAAAGTAAGAGAAGTATACGATCTTGAAAACGGACAGCTTGTAATAGTTACCACCGATAGGATCTCGGCATTCGATGTTATACTGCCGACCGAGATACCTGACAAGGGTAAGGTTTTAAACCAGATGTCACTTTTTTGGTTCGATTATGTTAAGGACATAATCCCTAATCATATAATCTCAAGCGACTTAAAGGATATGCCGATAGAATTTCAAAAGCCGGAGTACGAAGGAAGAACTATCCTCGTAAAAAAGCTTAATATGCTGAGCTTTGAATTTATAGTTAGAGGATATATGTTTGGAAGTATGTGGGAGGCTTACAAAAAAGGCGAAGAGTTCTGCGGACAGAAATTTGACAAGGAATATCAACAGGCGCAGAAGCTTGACGAGCCGATGTTCACCCCGTCTACAAAAGCCAGTGAAGGACACGATATATATGTCAGCTTTGACGAAATGGCAAACAGCATCGGAAAAGACCTTGCAGAAAAGGTCAGAGATGTTTCAATAAAACTTTATAACAAGTGCTTTGAATATGCAAAGGATCACGGAATCATTTTAGTTGACACTAAATTTGAATTCGGACTTGACGAAAACGGCGTCCTTACAATAGCCGATGAGCTTTTTACCCCAGATTCCTCGCGCTTCTGGGATGCGGATGAATACAAGATCGGCACAAGCCCTAAGAGCTTTGACAAACAGTTTGTAAGAGACTGGCTCAAAGAAATGGGGATCGACGGAAAGGAAGGTATACAACCTCTGCCAACGGATGTTGTAGAAAACACCAGCCGCATTTACAAAGAAGGACTTAAAAGACTAAAGGGAGAATGATTTTAGTAAGCTAATCGCTACGGTAACTCAAAAACTGTTTAGAAAATTAGTACCTAAAATAAGGGAATATACTCTTTGTTATAACATAACCGACAGATAAATAAACTGTCGGTTTTATTTTGCTTTATTTTTTCTAATAAGTGAAATACCTATAACCATAATCAACGGAAACAGAGCCGCCGCAAGAAGCCCGGTTTTAAGATTGCCTGAGGCATCTCCGACAAATCCCGCAAGAATAGGACCAGATGAACAGCCAGCGTCTCCGGCAAGAGCAAGTATTGCAAACATAGCAGTTCCACCCTGAGGATACTTTTGTGCCGCGAGGCTGTATGTACCGGGCCACATAATCCCAACAGAAAGACCGCACAATGCACAGCCTATAAGCGAGATTATCGGTAATGGAGCAAAAACTACGGTTAGATAGCTTATAACACATAAAACTCCGCTTGCAAATATAAAAAATCTAAGATTCATTTTTGTTCCGAATAGCCCGTAAACTGTTCTCGAAAGTCCCATAAGTACTGCAAATGCACACGGTCCGAGAAGGTCGCCAAGAGTTTTTGACACTCCAAGCACCTCCTCGGCGAAAAGAGATGCCCACTGACTCATCGCAAGCTCACTTGCTCCCGCACAAAGCATAAGTATCAGAAACAGCCAGAATACCTTTACCGTAAAAAGCTTTCGCACAGGTGTTGATTTACCGTTTTCATTTAACTGTCTTATCGGAACTTTTAAAAACAGGAAAGTATTAAACAACGGTATAAGCGCCCATATAAAAGGAAGAAATCTCCACCTTAACACTCCGAATGTGACAAAAAACAATGTTGAAAGCAGTACCACAAGGACCTGTCCCCAACAGTAAAATGAATGTAAAAGGCTCATAGCTGAAGCCTTTTCATCTCCCGGGAGCGCCTCAACCACCGGAGATATAACTACCTCGGTAAGACCTCCTCCGACAGAACACACAGCAGAGCATATCAACAGCCCTGCAAACGGTGAAATTACAAACGGTAAAGTCCCGTACCCGACAAGACCGGCGACAGCAAATATATGTGCGATCACGCAGGCAGACCTATATCCTATTTTATCGACAAAATTCGCTGATGCCACATCTGTAATTATCTGAACCCCGAAGTTCATAGTGATAAGTAAGCTTATCTTGTCAAGTGAGAGTAAAAACTCTCTCTGAAAAGAAACAAACAACAAAGGCGCAAGATTATTTATTATTGCCTGAGTGATATACCCGATATAAGCGGCGTATTTTGTATGTTTATAGGTCAATGACATAATTCCTCCAATTTTATGTACTGATTTCTTTTAAAGCTTAGATGAAACATCATAAAGCACCGTACATTTTATCATACTAAAAATACAATGTCAACAATAAAATCTAAAATAAATCAACCTACCGGTAATTGAAATCCATCTGATAATATGATATAATCGTATTGTCTATAATAGGATAAAAAAAGGAGCTGTTACTATGAAGCGCAAGATGGCATATATAGGTCTTTCATATGCAGCCGCACTTTTTATCGCTTCTTTTTTGTCGTATTCTGTGTCGTTTTTAATGTCTGCCGTTTTGCTTTTAGCTTCGGCGGCATTATTTTTTACGCTGAAAATCAACCGCACAGTCGCTGTGACAATATGTGTAAGTATTTGTATAGGCTTTCTTTCGAGCGCTTTTTACGCTTATTTAATTAAGGATCCGACCTTAAGCCTTTCAGGAAAAGAGTTGACCGTAGATGGCTATGTAAAAGACTTTTCACATTACTCCTCTGATACTATGCGGATAAGTGTATCCGGTAAAGCGGACGGCATTCCTTGTGAGGTCAGCTTTTTTACTGATTCCTGCGAACTGGATTATTACGATGCCGTGACTGTAAAAGCCACGCTGAATGAAATAGAAAACGATATTGATTTTTCATCAAAGGACTATTATTCATCAAAAGGCATTTATCTTGAAGGTGATAATGTCACCGATATTGAAGTTAGACACACAAATTTTTCATTAAGAAGGCTGATACTTAAATACCGTGATTTTCTGTTTGATAAGATAACCGAATTTCTTCCGGGCGATTCGGGAGGATTTTTAGGCGCTATGTTATGCGGAGATAAATCCTCGCTTTCAGACGATGCGAAACAGTCGCTATACCGCTCGGGGCTTGGACATATTTTCGCTTTGTCAGGAACACATCTTGTGATTATTACATCGCTTATATACTCGGTACTTTCTATTTTTCTTGGTAATAAAAAGCTTATAGGTGGGATAACACTTATTTTTATAGCAGCGTTTGTAGTTTTTGCAGGAGCGAGTGTTTCAGTTTTGCGTGCGGCACTTATGTCTGCGTTGGTGCATTCCGCTTCGCTTTTTAACCGAAAAGCCGACCCGCTTAACTCGCTCGGCTTAAGCGCATTTATTATCCTGATTTTTTCTCCTTACGCTGTAACAAGCGCTTCATTTATACTTTCCTTTGCGGGAGCTTTCGCAGTTTCGGTCATATCGCCGATGCTATTGAAGCGTTTTGATAAAACACGCTTTTACAGTCTTCTTTCGGTCGTAATGCCTCCGCTCACAGCAAGTCTTGTAACAATTCCTGTTTCATTGTTTTATTTTAATGAGGTTTCCTTGATATCACCATTGACAAATATTCTTCTTATACATATGTCGACCTTTTCTCTTACCGTAACGGCTCTTGCGGCAGTATTTGGCGGATTCAGTATTATTTCAAATCCGCTTTTGTTTATAGCTTCTATCCCTGTAAAGGCTGTTTTGAAACTATCCTCACTCTTAAGCTCTCTCCCCTTTTCATATATTGGCACTTCCAGTGTTTTAATCAACCTTGTTGTCATAGCATTATGCTCATCTGTACTTATACTTCTTATAAGGTCTGGCTCACTTTCAAAAGCCTTGATACGCTCTTACTCCGCCTTTTGTATCGCGCTTTCATTTTCACTGCTTTACAAATTATTTTTCTTAAACGAACTTTCTATATACTATATAGCTAAAAGCTCCTCACAGGCGGTTATCGCAACAAACGGAAGCTGCTGTGCCGTCTTTGATATAGGCGGAAAAGGAGATTGTGCCGACGCGGTAAATGATATTCTAGAAAAGCGTTTAATAGGTTCGGCTGACTTGTTTATGTGTAAAAATCCATCATATATCAAAGCCTGCTATAATGACGCTCTCAGCTCGGATATACTATCATATAATCCTATTGAACAAAGCGAGTTAAGTATTCCTCCTCTCGGCATATCAGCCGTTTTTGAAAATAATGTACTTAAAATGTATCACGACGGAAAAACATATACCTTTTCTGAGGAAAAAACAAAATCAAGCGAACAGTTATCGAAATATTTCTCATTGCAAAACCAAATAAAATATGATATACTTAATGAAAAGTATATTGATTGATCTGAAGGGAGATGTGTAAATGCCCGTTTTGACTGAAAAAGCCGCTGCGTCAAACATAAGAAACGGAAAAATAAATAGCTTATACCTTTTGTACGGGCATGACACAGGCTCGATAGAATCGTTTGCAAAGCGGCTTGTGAACAAGCTAATTCCAAAGGAAGCACACGATTTGAATCTTCATCGATTTGTCGGAAAAGACCTTGATCTTATGCGTATTTACGATTCGGTTCAGGCATATCCTATGTTTTGTGACAGAACTGTTATCGTTATAAATGATATTTACTTAAACGAATTTAAAAAAAGCGACCTAGATTTCTTTAAAAGCATATTAAGTGACCTCAGCGACACCGTTACTGTAATTATATATATAACGGGTATCGACATTTACCGAAACAAAACCGCTCTTAACAAGGAGTGGGCGGGATTTTCAAAGTTTTGTGAAAAAATCGGCACTGTCGTCGAGTTTAAACTTAAAACCGCATCTGAACTGTCGTCTATGATAATTTCAAAGCTTGCAAAAGTTGGTATAACAATAAATGCTAAAAATGCCTCTTATCTTGCAGAGATCTCGCTTTTTAGTCTTCCCGTAATAAACAATGAGATATCAAAACTGGTTTTTTATAAACAAAATGGCGAAATAACAAAGGATGACATTGATCTTTTATGTGTCCCAAGATACGAAGTCGATTCATTTAAACTTGCAAGCGAGATAGTTTCAAAAAATGCCGGCGGCGCTTATGCTATTTTAAAAGAGCTTTGCAGAAAGCCGGAGGACTATATTTCCGCTCTGTCCTCCGTAAACAGCGCTTTTGTCGATCTTTACAGGGCTAAGCTCGCCCGCGAGGCCGGAGCAACCGAAAACGACCTTATAAATGACTTTTCGTATCCGGCAAATTTGCGATTTCGTGCGAAAAACGCTTACAGCCTCTGTAAAAAACACTCTCTTTCTGATATAAGGCGCTGTCTGTCCGCGCTCGCTCAGGCAGACTTTGATCTTAAATCAAAACGAACTTCAGCGGATATAATATTTCAAAAGTCAATAGCAAAAATAACGGGGATGAACGAAAATGCTTAGAACAGATAAAGCGATAATTGTAGAGGGAAAGTACGATAAAATAAAGCTTTCTTCAATAATAGACGGAGTTATTATACAAACTAACGGATTCGGTCTTTACAGGGATAAAAACAAGCGCAAGCTTATAAAGCTGTTTTCCGAAAAAACAGGTATAATAATCCTTACCGATTCAGATTCGGCAGGCTTTCAAATAAGAAATTATATTAAAAGCTTTGTTGATGTAAGTACAATAACAAATGTCTATATTCCCGATATTTTCGGAAAAGAAAAACGAAAGAACAAACCGTCAAAAGAGGGTAAGCTGGGCGTTGAAGGTATTCCTCAGGAGCTTTTGACAAAAGCCTTGGAAAAAACAATATATATCAGTGAAGATAAAAAAGACAGGTTTTTAACCAGCGCTGACCTTTATAATCTTGGGCTTAGCGGAACAAGAAGCTCAAAGAAAAAAAGAAAGGCTTTAATAAAAGAACTCGATCTGCCTGAACATCTGTCAACTAAATCATTTCTTGATGTTATAAATAATTGCTTTACATCGGAGGAGTTTAAAAAGGCTCTTGATAAAATTTCAACAGATGAAACGCGCTGAGCTGAAAGGAAGGTTTATTATGAAGTTTTTACATCTCATTGATCTTAACGACTTCCCCATAAAATTCTGGAATGAGCTTTTAGAGTTAGGTGCGGACATTTACCGTAATCCTCAGAATTACTCAGAAGCCTGTGCCGGTAAGATTATGGCTACACTCTTCTACGAGCCGTCCACAAGAACTCAGATGTCCTTTCAGACGGCAATGCTTCGCTTAGGCGGTTCCCTTATCGGCTTTGACAATCCGTCTACGTCGTCTGTTTCAAAGGGTGAAAATCTTATGGACACTACCCGTATCGTTTCAGGCTATGCGGATGTATTGGTCATACGCCACCCACAGCCCGGCGCGGCAAAAGCGGCAGCGCTTACCGCTGATTGCCCGGTCATAAACGCAGGCGACGGAGGTCATCTTCATCCTACTCAGACGCTTACGGACCTCCTTACTCTAAAGCTCGAAAAAGGCACTCTTCAAAACCTCCATATAGGTGTGTGCGGAGATTTAAAGTACGGAAGGACCGTTCACTCGCTTGTAAAGGCTATGTCCTGTTACAAAGGCAATTCCTTCACTTTTATTTCCACCCCACAGCTTAGAATGCCACAATACATAAAAGACATATTATCGGTTCACGGTGTGTCATATAAAGAGGTTGAATCTCTTGAGGACGCAATAGGTGAGCTTGATGTTTTGTATATGACAAGAATTCAGCGGGAGAGATTTTCCTCCGAAAAAGAGTATCTTGAACAAAAGGATATATATGTTCTCGATACTGCGAAGCTGTCTCTTTCAAAGCCCAGCCTTAAGGTCCTCCACCCTCTTCCGAGAGTTGACGAAATATCTGTCGATGTGGACAAGGACGAACGAGCAGTCTACTTTGAACAGGCTAAGTACGGCGTGTACATCAGAATGGCGCTTATAATCACAATGTTAAAAAACAGCGACCGCAATATAAAGCTCCTTCAAGGAAAGGAATATCCGGGAGTATGCTGCTCTAATCCAAGCTGTATAACAAACTCTGAAAGCTATCTTCCTAAATCCTTTATAGGTATCGGAGATAATGTTGAGTGTGAATTCTGTAACGAACGGACTCTTCTCTGATAAGGCTAAGGAGATAATGTCAAATACAAAAAGATTATGATCTATCGGGACAGTATCCTTGCGGCGATTATTTTTTGTTATTTGTAAAAGCTCATCATAAGCTTTAAGAACCGATTACTTATCTGATTAAATTTTAATTTATTTTTATCCTCCTCTACTAATAGCGCAAAATAAGGAAAAAATGTACGCAAACGTACATTCTTCATAAAATAACTTATGTTTTGTAACAAAATGTTTACAATGTTCATATTTAGTTAATAAATTACCGCTGTTCATAGGGGTCTTAAAGTAGCAGCTCGATAGATCAAATTACTGACATAAAATGAGGCAGTGCCTTTTAATCAAAAAAGTCAGGTGACGTGCTTCACCTGACTTTTTGTATTAAAATAAATCTACTTAATTATCAAAATCTACTGATTCTACCATTTTATCAACCTCGCCTACAAGTGAATCATATTGATCGGCAAGCGCAGTAAAGGTAATTATAACCGCATTTCCATCGTTTTCATTATTAAGAACACAAACCTGCTTTAGCTTTGTAGGCTGATCCAAAACCTCGGTAGTAAGAACTACCTCGCAAGAGTCATATTCTCCGTCTTTCTTTATCTGTGACGACTCAATATTATAACTTTCAATCTCCTCATACTGCTTTTTCAATGTGTCAAGACAGGTGTCTATGTCAATTCCCTTAAACTGATCAGTATACAGCAACGAAATATTTGATCCGCTTTCGGTTATGCTGGAGCCCTTTCTCGTAAGCATTATTGCTGTGTCGCTTCCGGTTGAAACATCCCAGTCTGTACCTACATCAATGTCATAATAAGTCGTGTCAATTTCTCCGTCTACAATGGAAACTCCTGATTGGTTTTCAGTCACAAGCTGCTGAACATCTGAGTTATTCTCATCAGCTTCAGTAGTATTTGCTGTTGTTGAGGTCGTGGTTCTGTTTTTAAGCTCCTTTTCCGTCTTGTCTGAATCATCATCAGAACAAGCTGCGAACGAAAGTGCCATCATTACACAGACACAAAGCGCTATGATCTTTTTATTCATATTTTTATCCTCCTGAATTATAATTTTCGGAACAAATTCCATATTAAATATTATTAGTGGTGGAAAAGCCTTATTCCCGTAAATGTCATAGCCATTCCGTATTTGTTGCAGGTGTCGATAACATTGTCATCTCTTATCGATCCTCCGGGTTCCGCAATATAGCAAACTCCGCTTTTCTTCGCTCTTTCGATATTATCACCAAACGGGAAAAAAGCATCAGATCCCAGACATACATCTGTATTTTTTTCTAGCCATTCCTTTTTTTCCTCTCTTGTAAACACAGGTGGCTTTGTTTTGAATATCTTCTGCCATTCTCCGTCTCTTAAGACATCTTCATATTCATCTGAAATATAAACATCTATTGCATTATCTCTGTCGGGACGGCGAATTCCGTCTACAAAATCAAGTGATAATACCTGTGGAGACTGTCTCAGCCACCAGTTATCAGCTTTATTTCCGGCCAGTCGTGTGCAGTGTATCCTTGACTGTTGTCCTGCACCGATGCCTATCGCCTGACCGTCCTTTACATAACATACGGAATTTGACTGAGTATATTTAAGCGTGATAAGCGAAATTATAAGGTCCTCGATCTTATCCTTTGGTATATCCTTGTTTTCGGTTACGATATTCGACATAATCATTTCCTCGTTTATGTCAAGCTCGTTTCTTCCCTGTTCAAAGGTCACTCCGTAGACATCCTTTGTTTCTATCTTTTCCGGCACATAGCTCTCATCAATTTTTATTATATTGTAGGTTCCCTTCCTCTTGCTCTTTAATATTTCAAGCGCCTCGGCAGTATATCCCGGTGCGATAACTCCGTCTGAAACCTCACGCTGTATCATTTTTGCTGTTGGCACATCACACTCATCTGACAACGCAATAAAATCTCCGTAAGACGACATTCTGTCGGCACCTCTTGCTCTTGCATAAGCGCAAGCCAGAGGTGAAAGCTCACCAAGATCGTCGACCCAATATATCTTCTTAAGAGTGTCGCTTAGCGGTCTTCCTATTGCTGCACCCGCTGGAGAAACATGCTTGAACGAGGTCGCCGCACAAACTCCTGTTGCCCTTTTAAGTTCCTTTACAAGCTGCCAGCCGTTAAACGCATCAAGAAGGTTTATATATCCGGGTTTTCCGTTTAATATCTCAATTGGTAGCTCTTTTCCGTCCTTCATAAATACTCTTGACGGCTTCTGATTCGGATTGCATCCGTACTTTAAAAGCATTTCATTTGCCATATTCTTTCTCCTTTTCTACTTATTTTTATTTATGATCCTTGAATCAGCAGTTCCCGATTCAATATCTATAAATCTCACAAACAAAGAAACTTTATTATCCTCATTCAGACTTTCCCATAAGCCGTTTGTAAAGCTGTCAATATCGTCTGGTATGCTGATCTTTTTCGGCTCTCCCTCAAAGCTTGGCAGCGGGGTTCCGTCCCCCATATATGTATGTATAAAATGGCCGATACCATTGAGCGGATCAGTATAAGAAAATGTAAACCTCTCGGTGCAGTCAGGATCGCCGTCTGCACTTTTTAGAATAGAAAACGCGTAGTTGTACTCGCCGTTTTCGATGTGCATTATTCCCGATATTCTTGGAGTATAATTCGGCGCATCGTCCTCATACTCTCTTGTCCTTAGCGCCTGTTCAAATGTCTGCTGCTTATCCATAAGCTCATATATCGTGTCTGTCTGATCCCCGTTAGTAACTATCGTCTTATTTCCGAGTACCCTTACCGGAGAATAAATAATAAGATGCGGATCCGTAAGCTTTGACGGATCAAACGCTTCGGTCTTGATGCCGTCCTCTGTCTGAACAAAGACACGGTTTCTT
Organism: uncultured Clostridia bacterium; assembly: GCA_947624675.1. GTDB lineage: Bacteria > Bacillota > Clostridia > Oscillospirales > Ruminococcaceae > UMGS1601. The sequence continues at coordinate 69,751 of CANQLI010000005.1, forward strand.
GAGTTTTCCGACCTTCCCATAATAAAATAAGCAGTTACCGCCTTTTTTCCGTCCGCTGACTTTCCGATTATTATTCCCCTTCCCGGGTACGGATTGTTTTTAAGCTCATCATAAATATCAAGTGTTTTCATTACTTATCCTCCTATTATTTATATCAGTCAATATGCACTTTATTATCTATTACACTTATCCTGTCCTCACAAAACAAGGACACAGCCTTCGGGAGTATTTTCCACTCAGCCTCCTCCATAACTCTTTTCTGAAGAGTTTGAGGTGTGTCATCCTGTCTTACCTCAACAGCCTTTTGCAATATGATCGGTCCGCCGTCACATTCGGCTGTCACAAAATGTACTGTTGCACCGGTAAGCTTTACTCCCTTTTCAAGCGCCTTTTCATGCACCCGAAGTCCATAAAAGCCCTTTCCGCAAAACGACGGTATTAGCGCCGGATGTACATTTATCATTTTATTCGGGTATTCATTGCATACAACATCATCCAGTATGGTCATAAATCCCGCATATACTATAAGATCGGCGTTTTGCTCCTTAAGTATCTTCAAAAGAGCCTTTGAATAAGCAAGGTTATCCGAGAAATGCTTTCTTGGGAGTGTAACAGTTTTTATCCCGTTATTTTTTGCACGCTCAAGCGCAAAAGCTCCCTCCTTTGAAGAGATGACGCAGGTTATTTTTCCTCCCTTTATCTCTCCCCTGTTTTGGGCATCGATCAGCGCCTGAAGATTTGTTCCGCCCCCGGAGACTAAAACTACAATATTCTTCATATATTACACCTCAAGAATCAGCAGATTATAACTCCTTCATCACTTTGAACGAGCTCTCCGAGCACATATGCCTCTTCTCCTGCTTCCTTTATTGCCGATATAGCCTTGTCGGCATCAGCCTTGTCTACAACGACTGTCATTCCTACGCCCATATTAAATGTATTAAACATATCTCTCTGAGGTATTTTCCCTGTTTTCATTATCAGATCAAATATAGGGAGAATATCAACAGCCGATCGTTCGATTTTTGCAGATAAGCCTTCCTTAAGGCTTCTCGGAATATTTTCATAAAATCCGCCGCCGGTTATATGGGAAATCGACTTGACATTGACCTTACCGATAAGATCCATTATCGCCTTTACATATATTTTTGTGGGAGTTAAAAGTATGCTTCCAAGTGTTGAACCGAGTTCAGGATAATAGCGTGCGAGATTAGCCTCGGACATTGTAAATACTTTTCTGACAAGCGAGAATCCGTTTGAATGAACTCCGCTCGATTTGATAGCTATAATAACATCTCCCGCTTTTTGTGAATCAGAAGTCAGTATCTTTTCCTTATCGACAACTCCGACTGCAAAGCCGGCGATATCATACTCTTCATCCGGCATCATTCCGGGATGTTCAGCAGTTTCTCCTCCTATCAAAGCACAGTCTGACATAACACAGCCCTCTGCTACTCCTTTTACAATAGACGCTATCTTTTCCGGGATGTTTTTGCCACAGGCGATATAGTCAAGGAAAAACAGCGGTTTTGCTCCGCAGCATATAATGTCGTTTACACACATAGCAACTGCGTCGATACCTATTGTATCGTGCTTATTCATAAGCATAGAAAGCTTAAGCTTAGTGCCGACTCCATCAGTTCCGGATACAAAAACAGGATTTTTCATTCCTGACATATCAGGCTCAAACATACCTCCAAATCCGCCGATTCCGCTTAACACTCCGCTGGTTCTCGTTTTATCGACATACTTTTTCATAAGCTCCACAGACTTATATCCGGCAGTAACATCAACTCCTGCTTCCTTATAGCTTTGTGAAAAACTCTTCATAAATTTTTCCGTCCCTTCAGTTTATGTTAAATTTCATCTGCATTCTGCTGGTTATTTTCGACTCAAACTTATCCTTTGGCATCTCCTTTGGAACCTCAAGAGGATATTCGCCCGTAAAGCAACCGGTGCAAAATCCACAGTGTGATATTCCCGCAAGCTTTTTTACGCTCTCAACACTCAGGTATTCAAGGCTGTCAGCTCCGATACTCTCGCAGATCTCACTGACTGACATCTTGCAGGCGATAAGATTTTCTTTTGAATCAATATCAATACCAAAAAAACATGGAGATACAAACGGAGGCGATGATATTCTGACATGCACCTCAGTAGCACCGGCATCTCTTAACAGCCTTACTATCTTTGCGCTTGTTGTACCTCTTACTATACTGTCATCTATCATAACGACCCGTTTTCCCTTAACGGTGTTAGCTATCGCATTTAATTTTATCTTTACAGAATTTGTTCGCTCAGTCTGTGTAGGCTGTATAAAGGTCCTGCCTATATATCGGTTTTTTGTAAACCCTATCCCGTATGGTATACCGCTTTCCTGTGAAAATCCCAAAGCTGCATCAAGCCCCGAATCGGGAACTCCTATCACAACATCAGCATCTACCGGATGCTCTCTGTAAAGAAATTTGCCTGCTCTGAGCCTTGCCTTATGAACACTTGAGCCCTCGATCACCGAGTCCGGTCTAGCCACATATATATACTCAAACACACAGATATGTCCTTTGCTCGCACAATGAGTTTTAATACTGCGGACTCCGTTTTTATCAATTACTACTATTTCTCCAGGCTCTACATCTCTTATAAACTGCGCCCCGACACTGTCAAACGCACAGGTTTCACTTGAAACGGCATAACCGTCTGAAGTTTTTGCAAGGGACAGCGGACGAAAGCCTTCAGGATCTCTCGCAGCAATAAGCTTTGTAGGCGACATTACGACAAGTGAGTATGCTCCCTTTATCTTATACATAGCCTTTTCTATTGCCTCTTCTATTGAGCCGGACTCAATACGCTGCTCAGTGATAGCATAGGAAATGACCTCGGTATCATTCGTGTTATGAAAGATCATTCCCCTAAGCTCATATTCCTCTCTCAGCTCTCTTGCATTTATAAGATTTCCGTTGTGAGCGATCGCCATTGGACCTTTTATATGGCGCACGACCAAAGGCTGTGCATTTGAACGATTCGGCTTTCCTGTCGTTGAATATCTGACATGACCGACAGCTATCTGTCCCTGTCCCAAAGAATCAAGCGTATCCTTGTCAAACACCTCGTGGACAAGTCCCAGATCCTTATGATAATTAAACAATCCGTCGTCGTTCACCACAATACCGCAGCTTTCCTGACCTCTGTGCTGAAGAGCATAAAGCCCTATATATGTCTGCCTTGCAACATCACAGGCAGTCGCCGAAAAAATACCGAACACACCGCACTCTTCATGCAATGAATCAAACATTGGGTCCTCATTCCTTTCCGTTCCAGCAATACAAGCACAGCTTACACCTGTCAAGACCGATAGCTTCTACCGTACCCTCAAGCGATTGAAACTCAAGAGATGTAAGCTTAAGTCTTTTGCATATTTCCTCTCTTAGTCTTCTTCCGCGTTTTGCATTTGAATCGCTGTACTCCTCAATGTATTTTAAGCCCTCATCTCCCTCAAGCTCGTTGATGACTTGTCTTGCGATAAGCTCAAGTTCAGAAGTGCTTCTTGAAAAATTCAAATACTTACAGCCGTACATTATCGGCGGACAGGCAGAACGCATATGTACTTCCTTTGCGCCCTTTTCATAGAGAAATTCAACCGTTTCTCTCATCTGAGTGCCTCTTACGATACTGTCATCAACAAACAAGAGCTTTTTGCCCTTGATAAGCTCCGTTACAGGTATAAGCTTCATCTTAGCAACCTGATTTCTTATATTCTGGCTCGCCGGCATAAAGCTTCTTGGCCATGTAGGAGTATACTTTATAAACGGTCTTGCAAACGGTATTCCGCTTCGGTTAGCGTATCCTATTGCGTGGGGAGTTCCGGAATCAGGTATTCCGCATACATAGTCAACATCGGGAAGCCTTCCGTTTTTAATATCCTGCTCGGCTAAAAGCTCTCCGTTTCTGATGCGCATAACCTCTACATTGACGCCCTCGTAAACAGCGTTCGGATATCCGTAATAAGTCCATAAAAATGAACAGATGCTAAGATTGTCGTTTCCCTTATCCAGCACCTCAACGCCATCGGAGGTAAGTCTTATTATCTCACCCGAAGAAAGCTCTCTTTCTATTGTGTAACCGAGCTTCTCAAATGCAAACGATTCAAGCGACACGCAATATCCGTTTTTATCCTTACCGACTATTATCGGAAGCTTGCCACGCTTGTCTCTTGCTGCTATTATAGAGTCTTTAGTCATTATCAAAAGCGAAAGCGTTCCGTCTATCTTTTCCTGTGCGTATCGTATGCCCTCGGTAAAATCAGACTTTTGAGAAATAAGCGCACCCGCAAGTGAAGAACAATTCACCCTGCCGCTGCTCATAGCTTCAAATCCCGTACAGCCGCTTTCTATCAGCTCATTAAGAAGCTCCTCGGCATTGTTTATCACACCGATAGTACACACTGCGTAAACGCCCAACTTTGAAGTCATCAATATAGGCTGAGGATCGGTATCGCTTATACATCCGATACACAGCTTTCCCTTCATTACCGCAACATCCTTTTCAAACTTTGTCCGAAAAGGTGAGTTTTCAATACTATGTAGATTTCTCTGGAATCCAATATCAGGCGAATATGAGGTCATTCCGCCCCTTCTGGTTCCCAAGTGCGAATGATAATCGGTTCCGAAAAAAACATCTGTAACGCAGTCTCTTTTTGAAATTGCACCAAAAAATCCACCCATAACTCTTGTCCGTTCTCCTGTTTAAGATTACTTTTTATTTAATTCTTCCTGAAGCTTCTTTTCTTTTTTCAAAACGCCCTCTACCATAGCCTGTTTTTCAGCCTCAAGCTTATCTGAAAGCTCCTTATCAGAAAGCGCCAGCATCTCTACCGCTAATATTGCGGCGTTTTTCGCGCCGTTGACCGCAACAGTTGCCACAGGTATTCCCGACGGCATCATCACAGTTGCAAGAAGTGAATCAAGTCCCTCAAATGTCGATTTTATCGGCACGCCTATCACCGGAAGAGTAGTGTTTGCAGCAATCACTCCCGCAAGGTGTGCAGCCATACCGGCAGCACAAATTATTGCGCCAAAACCGTTTGACTTTGCATTTTTAGAAAATTCTGCAGCTAAATCAGGCGTCCTGTGAGCAGACATTATGTGCGCCTCGTATTCTACTCCGTATTTTTTTAGTTCCGAAAACGCTCCCTCAACTACCGGAAGGTCACTGTCCGAACCCATTATTATAGCTACTTTTTTCATACTTCTTCTCTCCTTAAGTTAAATTTTATGAAAACAAAAACTGCAACTTATTTTAAAAAGTTGCAGTTACAGCTATACTGATTTTGTTTTTGAGTATGAAAAACAAAGGATACCGCTGCTAACAAGCTGGATCCCTATTCCTTCGTTAAATGGCTTACAGCAGTTTTTCCTCATCATTAGTTCTCCTAAGCTCTGAAATTAAATACTTGTCCATTTTCATCTCTAAATATATTTTACTCTAATACCAAGAAAATTTCAACTGTTTATTTATAAAAAATACATTACTTTTACTGTTCTTTATTGTGTATTTTGTCACAGCGAGCTTAAATCGTCATATTTTTCCTGAAAATATCGTTGTTTTGTATTTTTTCCATCTGTGTATTATAAGTGTGTATCTTATGGTTTTGCTCAAGATACCTTTCCTGTTCACTTGGTGTCATTGAGCTGAATTCCCCTGACAGAAAAGCTTTTGAATGAAGAGCACAATACACCTCTGGCATTGATGCAAACTTTTTTAAATCGTTTGAGTTCATCTTACCTTCTCCTTTATCCTTTCAAATCTTTTTAAAATCTCTCTTGCTTTTTCCATTTTATTTTCGTCCGGCGGTTTAACTTCCTTAAGCGAATAGTCAACACCGATCTCCTCCCACTTTTTCACTCCCATAGTGTGATACGGAATAAGCTCTATCCGCTCTATATTGTCAAAGTCGCTGAGATACCTTCCGAGCCTGATAAGCTTTTGCTCGTCTAATGTATAACCCTCAAGAATGACCTGTCGTATCCAAACTCTTTTTTGTATATCCCTTGTAAACTCAAGTGTCTTTTGAGCATTTTTAATACCTGCGCCTGTGAGTTTTTTTGCTCCCTCATCGTCAATATCCTTAATGTCAAGGATCACAAGGTCACATAGCTGTATTGCCCTTTTTGACTTATCAAGACCTATTATCCCCGATGTATCAATAGCGGTTTTGATCTTATTTTTGTTCAGGAGTTCTATAAGCTCCTCACAGAATTTTGCCTGTAAAAGCGGCTCACCGCCAGAAATTGTCACACCGCCATTTGTGATAAAGTTTTTATACTCCGCTATTTTTTCGTAGACCTCGGATACCGTCATTTTATACCTTGCGTTTTCCCTCTCCCAACTGTCCGGATTATGACAGTAAAGACATCTTAGCGGACATCCCTGCATAAATACAATAAACCTCAGTCCCGGACCGTCAACTGCTCCAAGGCTTTCAAACGAATGGATATATCCTACCGTATTCATCAGAGCTTTTTATGGAATGTTCGGTTTATGACCTCAAGCTGATATTCCTTCGGCAGCTTTACAAAATTCACTGCATAACCCGATACTCTTATGGTAAGCTGAGGATATTTCTCGGGATGTTCCATTGCATCAAGAAGCGTTTCACGGTTTAACACATTTACATTTATATGATGTCCTGTTTCTTTTGTATATCCGTCAAGTAATGACACAAGATTTTCCTCTCTGTTTTCTAAGTCCTTGCCCAGCGAATCGGGAACAATAGAAAATGTATAGGATATTCCGTCCTCCGAAAATTCAAAAGGCAGCTTTGCAACAGACTTAAGCGAAGCGACACTTCCCTCTTTATCTCTGCCGTGCATCGGGTTTGCTCCGGGTGCAAACGGTTCTCCTTTTTTTCTGCCGTCGGGAGTTGTACCCGTCTTTTTACCGTAAACAACATTTGATGTTATCGTCAGTATTGACATTGTCGGCTTAGCATTTCTGTACGCCTTAAGCCGTCTCAGCTTTTTCATAAACTCTCTTACAACTCTTACGGCAAGCTCATCGACTCTGTCATCGTTGTTTCCAAATTTGGGATAATCCCCCTCTACCTTAAAATCGATAGCAATTCCCTGTTCGTTTCGGATAGGAGTTACACTTGCATACTTTATTGCCGAAAGTGAATCGGCTACAACTGAAAGTCCCGCTATTCCGCAAGCCATAGTTCTTACGATACCCTCGTGGTGCAAGGACATCTGAAGACGCTCATAGGCGTATTTGTCGTGCATAAAATGTATTATATTAAGCGCATCCATATACACCCTTGCAAGCCAATCCATCACTGTGTCAAACCTTGCCCAGACCTCTGAAAAATCAAGCTTTCCGTCAGAAACTCCGGGTATGACCGGCGCTACCTGATCAAAGCTTATTTCGTCCTTACCGCCGTTTATTGAATACAAAAGTGCTTTTGCAAGATTTGCTCTTGCACCGAAAAACTGCATCTGCTTGCCTATCCTCATAGCTGATACACAGCAAGCGATACCGTAATCATCTCCGAACATCGGGCGCATAATGTCGTCATTTTCATATTGAATTGATGAAGTCTCAATAGATGTCTTTGCTGCAAACCGCTTAAAATTATCGGGGAGCAAACTGCTCCAGAGTACGGTCATATTCGGCTCAGGTGCAGGTCCGAGATTTTTAAGCGTATGGAGAAAACGAAAGCTCATTTTTGTGACCATACTTCTTCCGTCTATGCACATTCCTCCTATTGACTCTGTGACCCAAGTAGGATCTCCCGAAAACAACTCGTCATATGCCGGAGTGCGCAAAAATCTTACCATACGAAGCTTCATTATAAAATGGTCAACTATCTCCTGTACCTCGCTTTCGTTAAGCCTTCCGACCTCAAGGTCCTTTTCAGCATAAATATCCAGAAATGTGGACACTCTTCCCAGGCTCATAGCAGCACCGTTTTGTTCCTTTACCGCACCAAGATAAGCAAAATACAGCCACTGGACCGCCTGCTTAAAGCCCTGTGCGGGTCCGCTTATATCGAATCCGTAGCCTTCCGCCATCTTTTTTAGCTCATAAAGAGCCTTTATCTGTTCGGACAGCTCTTCTATGTTTCTTATATTATCCTCGCTCATCTGAGACTTCTGTGCCTCGTACTTTTCCTCCTCTTTTTTCTCAATTATCCTGTCAACTCCGAAAAGCGGCACAAGCCGATAATCTCCTATTATCCGCCCTCTTCCGTATGCATCGGGAAGTCCTGTGATTATACCCGCGTGTCTTGCACGCTTTATCTCCGCATTATAGACATCAAAAACTCCGTCATTATGAGTTTTTCTGTGGTTAAATATTTCATTTATATTTTCAGGAAGCTTCCTTCCGTAAGCCTTAAGAGAAGTGTGAACCATTCTTATTCCGCCGTACGGCATTATCGCGCGCTTTAGCGGCTCGTCAGTCTGAAGTCCAACTATCTCCTCAAGCTCTTTATCTATATATCCGGGTTCGTGAGATGTTATCGTCGAGATCCTGTTTTCATCTATATCCAACACTCCTCCGGCGTCGTGTTCCTTTTTCATAAGCGTCAGGACCTTATCCCATAGCTTCTTTGTCTTTTCGGTCGGAGATTCAAGAAAGCTGTCGTCTCCTGTATATTCTGTGTAATGCTTTACAATAAAATCACGAGTATCAAGAGTTTCCATCCATTCGGTATCGCTCATAAACATATCCCCTTTCGTATAATTAGCGTTTGCAGAAATTTTGCTTTTATACAAAAGAAAAGCCCTGTTTATCAGGACTTTTAAATGAGTTACACTCGATTTCATATTTTAATCGCTTTTCTGAGCGTAAACGAATATATATATGCGCTCTTTACAGGCTTGTCAAGTATCAGGTCAAATGCCGCTTTATAGAGCAGTAACTGGTCTGTGTAGTTGTCAATAAGCTCACTTTCTTCTTTTACTCTGTCAGTCTTGTAATCCACAAGAACAAAACCGTCATCCTCTTCAAACAGAAGGTCGGCGATACCCTGGAGCATTCCGTCAGTTTCCTTGTAATTCTCAATATCAACACTTGTTTTAAGCTCAGTGAGTTTTACAAGAAAAGCCCTCTCACGCATTACGCTTTTGCTCATAACGATACGGGAGTATATCTCGCTTTTAAAGAAGTTTTCAACTGCTTTACGGTCTATGCTGTCAGCCTTCCTTTGAGACAGCTTTCCCGAGGTAACAATACGCTTTATCTCGCTTTCAAGGTCTTTGCTTGCATTTTCAAAATCGCATACCTCCATAAATGTGTGAGTGATAGTTCCCCTCTGCGCTGCCGTAATTTTTCCCATCTCTTCGGAAAATTTAGGTATCTGTGGATAAAACACAAAGTCAGTATCTTTCTTTGCAAGCTCGCTTACAGAAAGCTTTGCCGGTGTTTTGGATAGTGTCAAATCATAATCCGAGTACAGATCAAACTCATCATCAACTTCTTTATCGTCATTGGCTTTTTCTGACTTGTTTGTTTTCCCGGGGAGCGAGCTCATATTAAAAAATTTTTCTTCAAAACGCACAGTGTCATCAAAATACGGTATACTGCTGAAATCAGCCTCGCTCAGCTCTCTCAGCTTTATCATATCCTTGCTCATAAGCAGAGGCAAAACTACCCATCGAAACATACCGTCTGTATTCCTTAGAAGATTTTCTGTAATATATCCTGTGTTTGTCAATGTCAATGCAAGCTTTTTGAGCTTAGCAAGATTATTCTTGTCAAGATAAAGAGGTATAAAAAGCCGTTCCTTTGCCCTTGTCATAGCTACATACAGAATTCGTATTTCTTCAGCTATACTTTCATTTAATTGGTTTTCTCTGAGTGCCACATAATGCTGAGGAACAGATTTCAAGTGAAGCTCTTTATCCTTGTAGACAAAAGATACCCCCAGCTTTTCACTTATTATTATTTTCATTTTAGAATCATTTGTATTCATCTTTTTGTCAAGGTCCATAAGAAAAACAAATGGATATTCAAGACCCTTTGACGAATGCATAGTGGTGACTGTAACGGCATTGACATCGCTCTTACTTCGGTCCATACGCTTAAAATCGTTTCCGTTTTCAAATACCGAATTTATGTATCTTAAAAAACCGCTTAAACCTTTTCCTGATGTTTTGTCATATGAGTCTGCATAGCGCAAAAGCAGTGTCAGGTTTTCTCTTTTATTTGCGTCCTTGTAGGTAGAAGCTATCGCATAGTAGTTCGTTTTGTCATATATCTTTCTTATAAGCCGTTCGGTCGTAAGGCTAGCGGATAAAAACCTAAACTCGTAAATAAGGTCGCTTGCATTCTTAGCTTTTTGATACAAAGGCTCTGAGATGTTTTTAATTTTTTCAAATGAGATAAGATTTTGATAAAGCTTTATGCGTTTATTTATATTTCTTATTTGTGCTGCTTCATCGGGTGTAAACATCATAATAGGAGAGAGCATAACACTTAAAAGAGGTATGTCCGAAAGCGGGTTGTCAATAACCCTCAAAAAATTTAAGATAACAGAAATTTCTCTTGATCTAAGGTAACCGTCGTCACTCTCATACGACGATCTCAATCCCACATATTCAAGTGCTCTTGAAATGTTTTTGTGTTCTGCTCTTGATCTTGTAAGTATACAAAAATCTCCGGGTACAGCGCTTCTGAGGCTTCCGTTTTCTTCTACCTTAACACCGCTGATGATAAGCTCATATATCCTGTTAGCAACGTAAAGCTGCTCATTATTAAATCCTAAATATCGCGGAAGCTTTTCTTCCTCGAGTATTATATCCACCTCCGCCGGACTGTCGAGCTTTTCGTCATATGCCGCAGCTGCGACAAGCTGTTCGTTTTTATCCGAATAGTCTATCTCGCTTAAGTCATATGTCATAAGGCTTTTAAAGAAGTAATTGACCGCGTCTATTACGCTTTTTCTGCTTCTGAAATTCTTTAACAGGTCGATTTCTTCAACAGCGTCATTATAATGTGCGCTGTTTCTTACTCCGTCAAAAAGCTTTGGATTAGAAAGTCGGAATCTGTATATAGACTGTTTCATATCGCCGACGACAAATACATTTTTTCCGATCACACTTAAGTCATCTGTCTTTGAAAGCGCCTTAAAGATGATGTCCTGCATATTGTTTACATCCTGAAACTCATCAATAAAAATCACCTTATAATGCTCGCTTTTTACCATATCCTCACAAAGAGGCGTCCGTGTGTTTCTGTCATAAAGCAAAAGCTCTACCGCCATATGCTCCACATCGGAAAACGACAGAACATTTCTTACAGTTTTTGCCTCGTGGATATTTTCACAAAGCCTTTTCTCTATCTTAACAAGAAGTTCAAATATCCTTGAACAAATTTCTATATCGCGCTTTGTCTGCTCTTGCGTAGCGGTAATTGTTTTTAAAATATCTCCAAATTGGTTTTTAATTTCGTTGCGTGAGTTTTTCAAAGCTTCGCATACTGCTTTCTCAAGCATAAGCTCAGTAGATATTGCCTGTCCTTTTTTTAATGAAAGACCTTTATATCTGACAAACTTTACTTCCCCCATCCTGATTTTCAAGTCATCAAGCGTTTTTATGTTTTTGTCCGAGATTATATCATTTAAGGTCAGGCTGTCACTTTGCAGTACCTCAAGAGGATCGGATGTAAATTTAAGAAGCTCTGCTTTTTTTATAAGTCCATTTATCTGTTCGTTTAGATAAGTAAGCTCTGATAAAATGTCCTTGCGTTTTTTATCTGCGATCTTGGAAAAAAACTCAGGTGTCATATATCTTTCTCGCTGAGCATCTATCCATTCCTGTTTAAAAGGGATCGATGAAAAAAACTTGTGAAGCTCGTTGACGCTCTCAAATATCCCTTTGTCGTCGACATTACATATAGTATCGCAAAGAAAATTCATCGACTCGCTGTCGTCTTCGTAAAACTCCTCTACGGTTTTTTTTAAGCATTCATCAAGTATAGTTTTATCTTCATTTTCGTCACATATCTTTACTCCGCTCTCAAAATCAAATTCGTGTATATGATTTCTTACAAGCTCATAACAAAAGCTGTTTATCGTTGTTATCGTTGCCATAGAAAGTCTTGTTCGCTGTGAGATAAGCCATTCATTGTTAGGAGCTTCGGAAAGCTTTTTTTCGAGCGCCGCCGATAGCTTCTCCTTCATCTGTGAAGCGGCATCCTTTGTAAAGGTCACCGCCAACAACCTGTCTGCGGGGACTTGTTCCTCTTCGCTGCAAAGTAATTTGACGATACGCTCCACCAATACAGCGGTTTTTCCGCTCCCCGCAGCAGCTGAAACTATTATTCCTTTATTTCGGGTATCAATAGCTCTTTTCTGGTCACTCGTCCACTCAGGCATCTTTTTCACCTCTCCTCGCAATTTTCTCAAGTTCGATACCAAGCAGCTTTTTGTCATCTTTGGTAACGGTTATCGGATCTTTGTCTGCGTAATTTCCGCAAACAGACCAGTAAGCACAATATTTACAGGAAAAGTCATCATCCGACTCAACAGGCTTAGCCTCGATTTTTCCGCTAAGCAAACTTTCTCCCATAAAAATGAGCTTGTCTTTTACAAATTCACCAAGCACATCAAAGAGCTTTTGCTCCATAGGCAGAGCCGACTTATTGTTATAGCTTCCGTCCTTATTGAGCATTACCGGTGCGTATAATCCGCTTAAGCTTTCATCCATAGCAGATATTGAAATAAAGTTATCTACCAATATTCCCTCACGCTTAAAATCCTTTTCGCGCTTCAAAGAAAGCTGTTTTTCAAGCTCCTGTTTAAAATCCTTTACCGTTGTTCTCTCTAAACAGTTGTCTATGTATTTTGCGGGCATATACAGTATTCCGGCAGCAGCGGGAATTTTACCTTTAGTGATCTCGTTATCGCTCGAAATCAGTGCGAGAAGATAAATCACCATCTGCATATTAAGTCCGTGATAAAGCTCCTCTAGCTTTAACGACTTTCCGCCGGTTTTGTAATCAACTATTTTGATATATCTCTTGTCACCTTCATCATATATGTCTACCCTGTCGATCCTTCCTCTGACGCTTATGTAAACTCCTTCTCTGACTTTTATTTTAAGAAGGCTTTCATTATCTTTTTTAGTAAGATCATACTCAAAGGCACACGGCTTGAACAGCGATTTTTCAAGCTCTGAGATTATATTCTTCACAATATAAAAAACCGTTTCTTCTAGTCGTCCAAGCGAGTTGTAAAAACGCTTTGTCTTTGCAAAATCTCCGCCGAAGCTTCTTTCGGAAAAATCCATACAAAGCGTATGCACCTTTTCCTTTATCTCCTTATCGTTAAATCTCTCAAAATCCTCATTAAAGCTTATCCTGCCGTCTTTTTTCACACACATAAGCTCCTGAAGACAAAAGTGTATAAGATTTCCCCTTGAAAGCGAAGATATTTCTATTTTTGACGGAGGATAGATTTTAAGACCGTTTTTACAGAAATAATTGAAAGGACATTCAAAATAGTCCTGAGCTCTGGTTGCGGACAGATTCAGATCTCCTGAAAAGAATGTGTTTTTTGCAACATCTTCCGACAACTTATGATGTTTATTATTCTCCAAATCATCATAAAACTCAAGCTTTTTCAGCATAGCAGGATTTTTTTCAAGCTCTTTTCTTACCGACCTAGCTTTTTTGGGATCCTTAGTAAGATAATCAAAATATTTATAAAATGCACTTTTTTCGCTCCTGCAATAAAATGACGCGGGAAGCTTGTCGGCAAAAACAAGCGTGTTCTTTGAAAGCATTGAAAGCATATCCGTTATCAGTACCGATGGATTACAAGATTCTCCCTTTACATTGACTGACGGATAACTCGTAACAAGCCTCTTTAGCGGAGTTGAAACCGCGATATAGGCAATAAGACGCTCTCTTTCTAGCCTTGAAGAAACGCTGTTTATAATAGATATTCCGGCATCGTTAAGGTATTCTCTTTCCTTATCTGTAATAAGAGAATTTATGTGTGCAGTCGAAGGGAAAACTCCGTCATTAAGCCCCATAACAAAGCATATTTTTGTTGGGCCAAGTCTTGAGTGCTGGGCATTCACTACGCTCACCTCATCAAGCGATTGAGGTGGATTGGATATTGAGTTTGAAGCCAAAACCGTTTTTATAAGCTCACAAAAAGACTTAAGGGTTATTTTTTCTCCGCTCATATTTTGATATATAGAGTTTATAGCTGACAAAAACTGTGTCCAAATCTGCTTAAAGCCTCTTGAGATTTTAAGAAGAAAGCTGTCATCGCTTTCTGAGCATTTTGCTATCACACCGAATGTTTTGTCAGAAAGCTTTATCTCATTTAACAGCTCGTTTAATGCTATACATATATCATCGGCAGTTTTTTCCTTTGTGCTTTTCTTAAATTTCTCAAGCGGAGCTATTGCGCTTCTTCTGATAGCGTTTATTCTATAAAGCTCTTCTTCAGTCTCGTCGACCGTTCCGGTAAAATCGCTTTTCCATAGATCTCTGTCAACGCCCCACTTCAAAACATATTCCTCTAAAGCTGCTGCATCGTTTTCATCAATTCCGGAAAGAGGCGACTTTATATATCTTAGTATATTTTCTGTTCTGTAATCCTTAGTCGCAACACAGTCAAACACGCTTAATACATATGATGTAAACGAAGATGACAAAACGCTTTCTCTAACATCTGCAAAAAAAGGTATGTCATATCGCTCAAAAACGCTTTCTATTATGGAAAGGTATTCACCTGTATTTGAAGTTATAACAGCAATGTCCTTATATGAAAAGCCATCGCTTACCAGTTCTTTTATCTTTGCAGCTACATACTCTGTCTCATCATACGGAGTTTTAGCACAAACTATCTCAACACCGTCATTTTCGCCCGTATAACTATGCTTTCCGAAACGAAAAATATGCTTTGAAACAAATTCAACAGCTCTGCTTTCAAATCTGCTGTCACAAGCTTTCCGGACGCTTACCTCCTGTCCCATTTCCCTTGCTTTTGAAATAAGCTTTGACCGTGTTTTGGTAGTGCTGCTAAACGTTGAAAGACCATACCTTTCCTTTTCAAAATCATCCTCTATCAATGAAACGGTAAGACATTTTGCTTGACTCAAGATAACCGATATAAGTCTGTATTCATCATATGAAAAATCAGAAAACTCGTGAATAAAGACAGTCTTATTGTTAAAATACAAGCTCTCTCTGGCAGCTTTTACAGCCTCTCCCACAACGGTTGAATTATCTTTAAGTCCGCGCTTTTTAAGCTGTGAATAATAAAGCTCAGATATGTCAGATATATCCTGTGTCTTATCCCCAAGAGTGCCCCCGATGCCAAAGCCCTTTTCCCTGAGCATTTGTGTTGTGACCCCAGAAAGCCTTAAGTCGTCAACCATACTGATTAGATCTGCACAAAATCCGACCTTAGAAAGAGCTTTTGAGTAGTATGCTGCCGAACCTTTTTTCTTAAACTCACAAACTGCAAGATACATACAAACAAGGCGTGCGTTCTGATCTGCAAAATCTCCGCTTTGTCCCCCATAAAGCTTCAACAGCTTTTCACACAAACGATTAAAAGCTATAACTTCAATTTGATTGAACGCTCTCGGCCCGAGTATACCGTAAAGCTCCTTATCAAATTCAAATGAATACTGATCGGGCACTATAACAAGAACATCGCTTTTATTCTTTACTTCGTCTATAACCGCATTTGTAAACAGATCATTTTTATCGCTGTTTACTCCGCCAAGGATAAGCTTTAGCATTTTTTGTCACCCCTTATTTATAGTATAACCCAAAATCCAGTTTTAGTCAAGCTTAATCTGTCCAAAAAATTTCCCTTATCAGCTCGAATATAAAAAATTTACAATGCACCTCGTTTTTGCTTTCGTCCTCATCCTTATGCTTGTCAAATGCTATTGAAGGAAAAGCTGTTAGCTCAGGAAACAAAAAAGAGTTTTCTGTAACTCTCGGTGAAAGCATAACCGTTATCGCAAAAGCAACGGCTATTGATACAGTAATTCTGCTTTTAAGCTTATTGTTCATAAAACCACTCCTTTTACTGAGAATTCTTGGAGGGTTTTTGATATTTATACAAAACGCTTTGTAAGAAATTCCTACAAAGCGTTTAATTAATTCTTACCAGGGCTTTACAGAGCCTATTATCTCATTTATGTCGGACACCCCGTTTTTGTCGCACCACTCGTTCATCTCATCAATTATCTTAACCGGCGCATAAGCATCGTTAAATATTGCTGCACCGACCTGTAACAGTGATGCTCCCGCCATCATCATTTCGACAGCGTCCTCTCCCGAGGAGATACCGCCCATTCCGCAGACCGGTATATTCACAGCATTTGATACCTGCCACACCATTCTTACAGCTATCGGAAATACAGCGGGACCGGACAACCCTCCTACATTGTTTTTGAGCACCGGTCGGCGTGTATTAACATCGATTCTCATTCCCAGCAGCGTGTTTATAAGCGAAACAGCGTCCGCGCCGTTAGCCTCGACACTCTTTGCGATCTCCGTAATGCTTGTGACATTCGGCGAAAGCTTTACCATAAACGGCAGCGAGCTTGCATCCCTTACGGCACGGGTCACCTCACCCGCAATTTTAGCGTCTGTTCCGAATGCTGCTCCGCCCTGCTTTACATTAGGACAGGATATATTTAGTTCTATCATATCGACTTTAGTCCCGTTTAATCTTTCGGCAAGCAAAGCGCACTCTTCAACCGTTGAGCCTGCGATATTTGCAATGATCCTTATATCCTTGGTTATCAAATTCGGAAGCTCATAACTTAAAAACTTATCTATGCCGCCATTTTGAAGTCCGACGGAGTTTAGCATTCCCATAGGCGTCTCTGCGATCCGCGGCGGAGGATTTCCGTCCTTTACTTTTATGGTCGTACCTTTTGTGGAAATTCCTCCGAGACGGCTTAACGGATAAAGACTTTCATATTCTCTTCCATATCCATATGCGCCCGATGCGGTGACGATAGGATTTTTAAAATCCACACCTAAAAAATTAACACCTAGTTTTGCCATCAGAACACGACCTCCTCTGAGGAAAATACAGGGCCGTCTTTACAGACATGACCATAAAACTCGCCCTGCCCCTTATCAAGCTTGACCGCACATCCAAGACAAGCGCCTACTCCGCACGCCATTCTTTCTTCGAGCGAGATCTCACACATAACCTTGTTTTCCTCACATATCTTCTTTACACCTTTAAGCATTACCACAGGGCCACAGGCAAATACCATATCGGGCTTTTTAATTTTTATCTGTTCTCTAAGCTCATCAGTGACAAAGCCTTTCCTGCCGATAGTTCCGTCATCGGTACACTCAAACAGCTTTGCCCCCGCATTATTAAAGTCATCGCTCAAAATTGAAAGACTTTTGGTTTTAAATCCTGTAATAACTCTCGCCTGAGCCTTATATTCCTTTGCAAGCTCAAGCATCGGAGGAGTTCCTATCCCGCCTCCTACAAGTATGACGGAATTAAAGCTTTTGTCCACAGTAAAGCCGTTTCCCAAAGGTCCTAATATATCAAGAGCTTTGCCCTCGGTAAGTTTTGAGAGCGCATCAGTTCCTTTTCCTCTTACCTGAAAAACTATTCTAAGCGTACCTTCAGCTTTGTTTATTTCACAGATAGAAATAGGTCTGCGCAGAAAAAACCCCGGTGCGCTTATATGTACAAACTGACCGGCAGCTGCGGCATTAGAAATCTCCTTACTTTTCACCGTGAAATCAACTGTATCATAAGAAAGCATTTTCTTTTTTATTATTTCATATTTATTCTGAAACATTGTTACCTCCTAAAGCTCTATACACCTGTTAGGCGTATTCTCATCGTAAAGCTCACTCAAACAGCTTTCGAGCAGTATACCGTCAAGCGGTTCATTTTTACACTCATAAGTTGTTTTTATCGCAAGCTCCGTAAAGCCTGTCGCTCGGCATACCGCATCTTTCAGACTTTCACCCTTTAACAGTCCTCCTGCAAGAATACTTGCAAACATATCGCCGCTTCCCGAATAATGTGCCGGGACATACTGACAGGGTACTACAAAAAAGCTTTTTTCATTATCGTCATATCCTACATTACAAAGCGTATTGTCAAACAGATCGACACTTGTTATAACGACCTTACCGGGTCCCAAATCGGACAGCCTCTGCGCCCAGTCTTTTACCGTATCAGACGAAAGAGATGTATCGGGATATTTTTCCTTAAGCAGGATCGCAGCCTCGGTTATATTTGGAGTTATCATATCTGCGACCTTTACAAGCTCTGACATTCTCAGAATATGATTCTGAGTAACCGTCTTATACGGCTTTCCGTTATCACCCATAACGGGATCGACCAGCTTTAAAGAATCAGGATTGCTTTTTAAAAAATCAAGTACGCAGTCTATCTGTTGCTCACTGCCCAGAAAGCCGCTGTAAACACTGTCAAACCTGACATTCATCCTTTTATAGTAGTCAAGTGCAGGTCCCAAATAGTCAGTCAGATCCTTTTTAACAAATTCATCATATCCGGTATGTGCGGAAAAAACCGCCGTCGGCACAGGGCAGACCTGTATACCCATATATGACAACACAGGGATTATTACTGTTAGTGAGCATCTTCCTATACCCGAGACATCATTTATCGCACAAACTTTTTGTATATTTTCCATATTTATTCTCCAGTTTTTAAAAGCTTTACTAAGTATATCATATTTTTTGTTTTTAAACAATATTTTTTGAATAGTTTTTGTCTGTATGCGGATAATAATATCAAAATCAATGGAGGTAATTACTATGAGTGTAAAAATCACATCGTTAGCAAAAGGTGTAAGTGTCGGAATGGTCGTCGGCGCAGCGACATACGCTCTGTGCTGTGCAAGCAGTAAGGACAAGAGAAAGCTTAAATCAGGCGCAGGAAAAGCTATGAAGGCAATAGGAAGTATGGTTGAGGACTTTTCAAATATGTTCTGATCATTCAAACAGGCAAGCGACAGTAAACCTCGCTTGCCTGTTTTTTAAGTGTTCTTATCAACGGTGTGGAATTTCTTTAGATTTCCTATCTTTTCATTCCTCTCGCTCAAAACCTCTTCAACCTCAGACCACTCGAGTCCCTGATTTGCACACAGGACCATAATGTGATACAAAAGATCGTTTATCTCGTTTTTAAGCTCGTCATTATCATTGTTTTTTGCGGCGATAACCGTCTCGGTAGCTTCCTCTCCTACCTTTTTACATATCTTGTCAACGCCCTTTTCAAACAGGTAACAGGTATAGCTGTTTTCCTGTGCCGTACCGGTTTCAAACGCATCTTTTCGCTGTTTGATGACCTCAAAAATTTCCTCGTAAACCGTCATTACTCTTCTCCTTTGTCGCTGTATATCTCGTTAAAAAAGCAGCTATATGAACCCGTGTGGCAAGCCGCCCCTGTTTGTTTAACATTTACAAGCAGCGTGTCATTATCGCAGTCCGCGTAAATAGAAACTACCTTCTGAAGATGCCCGCTTGTAGCGCCCTTATTCCAAAGCTCTCTCCTTGACCTGCTCCAGTACCATGTATATCCTGTCTGAAGCGTCTTTTTTAAGCTTTCCTTATTCATATAAGCCAGCATCAAAACCGTTTTTGTTTCCGCTTCAAAAGCGATAGCCGGAATAAGCTCACTTTTTTTAAAATACTCGTCTAAACTATTTATGTCGATCTTTATTTTACTCATATCTCAGTCTCCGATCAAAACAGCCTTGGTCCAAGCTTATGGCTTACCGTACGCACCGGCACTCCACGCTTTGAAAGATACTCTTTCACCTCGCCGCAGGTAAGCTCCTTAAAGTGGAAAAGCGACGCCGCCAATGCCGCCGAGCAATTTGTCTTTTCAAAAGCCTCATAAAAATGCTCGATTTTTCCGCATCCGCCCGATGCTATTACCGGAATATTGACGCTTTCACACACAGCGTTAAGCATAGGAATATCAAAGCCGCCCCTGACTCCATCGGTGTCGATAGAGTTTAAGCATATTTCACCTGCGCCGAGCTCCTCCACTCTTTTTGCCCAGTCTATAAGGTCTAGTCCCATATCTATTCTTCCGCCGTTTATGTATACTGTCCATTTTCCGTCAGCTACCTTTTTTGCATCTATTCCGACAACTATACACTGGCTTCCGAAAATGTCCGCGCCTTCTCTAATGAGATCGGGATTTTTTACCGCCTGAGAATTTACTGAGACCTTGTCAGCTCCCGCTCTAAGAGTGTCTCGTATATCGTCAATAGTCTTTATTCCCCCGCCGACTGCAAGCGGAATAAAAACCTTTTTTGCGGTATTTTCTACAACATCAAGCATAGCCCGTCTTCCCTCGTGAGAAGCGGTAATATCGTAAAATACAAGCTCGTCGGCTCCCTGTAAATTGTAGTCACAGGCAAGCTCTACCGGGTCGCCTACCTCTTTTATTCCCTCAAAATTAACTCCCTTTACGACCTTTCCGTCACGAACGTCAAGACAAGGTATTATTCTTTTAGCAAGCATCGTTTACCCTCCTTATTCTTGCGACAGATTTGCAAAGTTCTGAAGTATTTTAAGTCCGATTTTTCCGCTCTTTTCAGGGTGAAACTGTGCGCCGTACACATATTTTCCATTATACACGAGCGCAGGCACCTCTGAGCCGTACTCAACATAAGACGCTATGTATTTATTATCTGTAAACGCTTTGTACGAATGTACAAAATAAACATAGTCGTCGCCCGTAAGTCCGTCTAAAAGCGGACAATCCCTGTTGTTTACCTCAAGCTTGTTCCAGCCCATATGCGGAATTATCAGATCGGGTGCGTCTATCTTGTCTACATATCCCGGGATAAGCCCAAGCCCCTCACACTCCGAAAACTCATAGCCCTTTTCAAATATAAGCTGCATTCCAAGGCATATTCCCAAAAACGGCTTTCTTTCGGCTTCGTGCTTTATCGTTGACACAAGTCCGCTTTTGTTAAGCTCTCCCATTGCCCAAGGAAAAGCTCCAACTCCCGGAAGTATCACAGCGTCAGCCGCCTCTATCTCACGCTTATCCTTTGTGAGAATACTTTCCGCTCCAAGAAAATCAAGCGCATTTTTTACGGAAAAAATGTTGCCTGCTCCATAGTCGATAATAGCTATCATTTATAAAACTCCTTTTGTGGATAAAACTTCCCCCGAAATAATCCCACAAGCATCCTTTAAAGCGTGTGCGCAGGATTTAAAAAGCGCCTCGCATATATGGTGATCGTTTTTGCCGTAAACACTGTTAAGGTGCATAGTTATTTTTGCATTAAACGCAAGAGCTCTGAAAAACTCCTCAACAAGCTGTGTGTCCATTTCTCCCATTTTTTCACCGAAGAACTCAGCGTTAAAAACAAGGTATGGTCTTGAGCTTATGTCAAGCGCACAAAACGCAAGCGCTTCATCCATCGGGATATATGCGCTTCCATACCGCCTTATGCCCGACTTGTTTTCAAGAGCTTTTAAAAGCGCCTGCCCTATGACGATTCCCGTATCCTCAACCGTGTGATGAGCGTCTACCTCAAGATCTCCTTTAACTTTTACGGTAAGGTCAAAACCTGCGTGAACCCCAAATGAGTTGAGCATATGGTCAAAAAAACCTATACCCGTATCAATATCGGTTTTTCCTTCTCCGTCAATATTCAGATATACTGAGATGTCTGTCTCTTTGGTAGTCCTTTTTATGTTAGCTTCTCTCATTTCATACGCCCCTTTCGCTTAATATTTTCTTTAATGCTTCAATGAGCTTATCCGTCTGCTCATCGGTTCCCACTGTTATCCTCAAATAATTGTTTATTCTCGGCTTATCCCAGTATCTTACAAAGATTTTTCTCTTTTTAAGTTCTTCAAATAAAACTTTTGCCGATACATCTTTGTGACTTGCAAATACGAAATTCGCCATTGAATCCGTAAGCTTAAAGCCGAGTGAAAAAAGCTCGTCCTTTAATCTCTCACGAGTTTTAATTATCTTTTTTACCGTGTCACAAAAATACTGCTCGTCCAAAACCGATGCCAGTCCGCAAGCCTGTGTAAGTCTGTTCATAGTATAAGAATTTACTGAAAACTTAACATCGTTTAAATACTTAATAAGTTGCCTTGAACCGATAGCGAAGCCGATTCTCGCTCCGGCTAAAGAGCGCGACTTTGAAAATGTCTGAACAACAAGAAGATTATCGTACTTTTCAACAAGTCCTACTGCGCTTACTCCGCCGAAATCAATATACGCTTCGTCAACAATAACCACCGAGTCCTTGTTTAAGCTCACTATCTTTTCGACTGTGTCTATGCTCTCAAGCACTCCTGTCGGAGCATTTGGATTCGGAAAAACGATTCCTCCGTTAGGCTGATTGAATTTGTCAGGGTCAATTCTGAAGTTATCGTCAAGCGGCACAGTTTTGTACGGAATTTTGTACACATCAGCCCACACATCGTAAAAAGAATAGGTTATATCCGGAAACAAAACAGGCTTATCTGATGCAAACAACGCCAAAAACGCCATAGACAACACATCGTCCGAACCAACTCCCAGAAAGACCTGTTCATACCCAACCCCGTATCTTTCGGCAAGTGCGTCACGAAGCTCTGTCGAATCCGTATCGGGATACATACGAAGCGTATCGACACGAAAATCCCTTAAAGTCCTTTCGACTCCGTCGCACGGCGGGTACGGATTTTCGTTTGTGTTAAGCTTTATAATGCCGGTATCCTTAGGCTGTTCGCCGGGTATATAGGGTATTACCTTTCTTACATTTTCCTCCCATTTGCTCTGCATAAATATTCTCCCAATATAAAACTAAAATCTTACCTTTATGGCATTTGCGTGTGCGGTAAGTCCTTCTCTCTGTGCAATAGTTACTATATCGTCCTTTGCCTCTGAAAGCGCATCACGTGTATAGTATATAAAGCTCGAACGCTTTTCAAAGCTGTTTACCGAAAGCGGTGAAAAGAATCTTGCTGTCGCACCGGTAGGAAGGACATGGTTAGGTCCTGCATAATAATCCCCCAGAGGTTCCGGCGCATACTGACCCAGAAAAACACTTCCCGCATTGTCAAGTCTTCCGACATATTCCATCGGATTTTCAAAAAGCACCTCTAAATGCTCGGGCGAAAGCTCATTTGCTATCTCACAAGCCTCAAGCTTACTGCGGCAAACTATGATCGCCGCATGATTTTTTAATGAATCCTCAATAATTTCTTTTCGTGACAAACCTTTTATCTGTTCCTCAAGCTGTTCTAGAGCTTTATCGGCTACCTCCTCAGAGGTGGTCACAAGTATTGATGATGCCAGTCTGTCATGCTCCGCCTGACTCATAAGATCTGCCGCAATGTATTTTGGGTCTGCGGTTTCATCGGCAACTATCAATATCTCACTCGGACCTGCTATCATATCTATATCAACAGTGCCGTACAAAAGCTTCTTAGCCGTTGCGACAAAAATATTTCCGGGTCCTACTATCTTATCGACCTTTGGTATCTCCTCTGTGCCGTATGCAAGAGCAGCGACAGCCTGTGCGCCTCCGCACATAAATATCCTGTCAACTCCACATATAGCGGCTGCGATCAGAATATCCCTGTTGGGCTTTCCGTCCTTTAACGGCGGCGTCACCATTATTATCTCTTTAACTCCCGCAATCTTTGCCGGTATCGCATTCATCAGAACACTTGACGGATATGCCGCCGTTCCGCCGGGGACATACAGTCCGACACGCTCAAGACCTCTTACACGCTGACCTAGTATCACGCCGTTTTCCTTTGTATCAATAAACGACTGTGACTTTTGTCTTTGATGAAATTCCGCTATGTTTTCCTGTGCGTTCAAAAGTGCCTCAACAAACCTGTAATCGTTTTCATAAGCGTCTGTAAGCGCGTCGTTTATAACATCTCTCGGTATCTCATAATACTCAGGCTTTACACCGTCAAATTTCTCGGTATAAGACTTTACCGCCCTGTCGCCGTTTTCCTTTACATCAGAAATAATTGCGCTCACCTTTTGCGTAACCTCTCTGTCGGTTTCACCCGAACGCTTTTCAAGCTCTTTAAAAAACTCTCTCTCCGCTTTACCGTCGGCATATATTTTTTTGATCATATTTTAATCCTCACTTATTATTTTCCATAAGATTTAGAAGCTTTTCAATTTCTCCCTGTCTGAGCTTCATAGAAACGGTATTTACTATTACCCTTGCCGAGATTGGCGCAATATCTTCTATGACCTCAAGTCCGTTTTCCTTAAGAGTTGTTCCCGTCTCAACAATATCGACTATTCCGTCCGAAAGCTCTAATAAAGGCGCAAGCTCTACCGAACCCTCTATCTTTATCGCCTCAATATCCATACCCTTGCTCTCAAAGTAGCTCCTTGAGACATTGGGATACTTTGTGGCTATCGTCTTTACTCCGTATCCTCCGTAAAAAGGGCTTCCCTTTTTGGTAGCAAGCGCAAACCGACACCTTCCGAAGCCTAGATCGCACAGCTCAAAAAACGAACCTCCCATCTCCATAATGGTGTCCTTTCCGACAACTCCCATATCACAGACGCCATGCTCAACATATGTGATAACATCGTTTGCCTTTGCGAGGACAACTTCTATCCTTCCGTCATCTATCGGTAAAATAAGCTTTCGACCCTTTTGTCGGACACTTGTACAATCAAAACCTATTTTCTCAAAAAGTCCTACCGTATCCTTTTCGAGTCTTCCTTTTGTAAGCGCTATTCTGAGCGGTTTCATATCACATCACCGCCTTTTACATCTATATTTTCTATCCTCTCACCTACTAAAACTACCTTTGGTATCCCCTTTTTTAACGCATATTCTTTAGTTTCATCCAGCGTTTCAAAAACGGAATTTTCAACGACCAATCCCTTTTTCGAAAGAGAATTTGCATAGCTTATTGCTTCCATCACATATTCCATCTGAGAAAAAACCAGTACATCACTAACCTTTGTCTTTGGAGCGCTGCCGTTTTTCAGAAGTAGTGCTGCACAAGCATTTACATTTATTCCAAAGCCGGTAGCCGGCTGGTCATATCCGAATTCTGAAATGAGATGATTGTATCTTCCTCCGGCTAAAACATCTTCACCGATACCCTCAAAATATCCTTTAAAGGTAAGTCCCGTATAGTAGTCGATCTTATTGACCGAACCGAGGTCTACCGAAAGATTCTCCTCAATACCAAGCTTTGAAAGTGAATCGTAAACATATTCAAGATCCTTTAAAATATCCCTTATCTTTTCGTTTACAAAATACTTTGATGCCCTTTTAAACACTTCTTTTTTACCGAAAAGACGCGGAAGCTCCTTGAGCGCTCTTATAACATCACTGTCGCCTAATGTATCTAACATATCGTTAAGCGCAGGATAATTCTTATTCACAATATAATACCTTATCTGCTCCGCTGTGTCACGGTCAATATCAAGATTTGACACAAGCTCCTTGAAAAGTCCGACATTTCCTATCTCTATCCTGAAGTTACTGTCGATCGACGAAAGAGCTTCTACCGCCAACGATAAGACCTCAAAATCAGCCCTTCTTGATTTTGTTCCTATAAATTCAACTCCCGCCTGTGTGACCTCATCAGAATGTCCCTTTAAAAGAGCGTTGTTTTCAAAATACGGCTGATTATAATAAAGCCTCAGCGGAAGACTTGCGCTCTTTAATCTTGTAGCTACAAGTCTTGCGATAGGAATTGTCGAATCAGGTCTTAAAACTATAAGCCTTCCTTTAGAATCCGTCAACTTATAAAGCGCTTCCTGTTTTACAGTTCTTGAACCCTTTGAAAACACATCATAAAATTCTATTCCCGTTGTTACGACCTCGCTGTATCCGTGGCTTTTAAAAATACGAGCCAGCCTCTTTTCCGCTTCCCGCTTCGCAAGACATTCATCAAAAAGCAGATCCCTTGTACCTTCCGGGGTGATAAGCTCATTTCTCTTCATATAGGTACTCTCCATTTCGTCCTTACTTTATCGTGCTAAAGTGTTATCACGCTATCATATTAGCATAATAACATAGAAAAGCCATCTTGTCAACTGTTTTTATTCTTTTTTAAATTTTTAGTAGCCCTCTACTAACAGCGCAAAATCGGGAAAAAATGTACGCAAACGTACATTCTTCATAAAATAAATCATATTTTGTAACAGAATGTTTACAAAGTTCACAGTTTAGTAATATTTTGCGTTCCCGACACCGAAGAGAGCAAAAGTTAAAACAGACTGTACTGACTGCTCTGAGGAAGACTTCCAAAAGCTCCCATAGAAGTCAGAGTGTCTATAACCGATTTTGAAACTCCCGACTGACTGCTGAATTCCTCTATCGACAAGAAATCTCCGCTTTGCGCTCTTTCGTATAGGCTCTTTGCCGCATTTTCACCAACACCGTTTAATGATATAAACGGAAGCCTCAGCTTATTATCCTCAATTTTGTAAACAGTCGCGTGACTTTTATTAACATCAATAGGCAAAAACTCATATCCTCTGCAAAGCATTTCGTTTATTATCATAAGTGTTTCCAAAGTACCCTCGTCCTTAGCGGTCTTGTTTTCTCTGAGCTTTAAATCTTTTATCTTATACTGAACGACTTCCTTTCCCTGCATAGCGCTCTCTGCATCAAAATCCTCGCCTCTCACTGTGAAGATAGCCGAATAAAACTCAAGCGGTCTGTGGACCTTAAACCACGCAAGCCGTATTGCCGCAGTTACATATGCCGCTGCGTGAGCCTTTGGGAACATATACTTTATCTTAAGACACGAATCAATATACCACTGCGGTACATTGTGGTCAAGCATATTCTGCTTCATCTCATCCGTGAGCAGCTTCGGGGCATTTCCCTTTCTTGTTATCTCCATAATCTTGAACGAAAGCGACGGGTCAACTCCGTGATATATCAGATAAGTCATAATACTGTCACGTGTTCCGATAACCTCGGAAATAGTACAGGTACCGTTTTTTATAAGCTCCTGTGCGTTACCAAGCCATACATCCGTTCCGTGGGAAAGCCCGGAAATCTGTAAAAGATCGGAAAAATTCTGAGGATTTGCGTCTAAAAGCATCTGCCGCACAAACGGCGTTCCCATCTCGGGGATAGCTAAGGTACCGGTTTGTGAAAATATCTCCTCCGGCTCTACGCCAAGAGCCTCGGTCGATGTGAAAAGCGAATAGACAGCTTCGTCCGACATATCAATCTTTGTAATATCAAGACCGGTCATATCTTCAAGATATTTATAAAGCGTAGGAACATCGTGCCCAAGCTCATCGAGCTTTAATATCGTATCGTGAAGCGAATTAAAGTCAAAGTGAGTAGTTATTATATCAGCATCAGTTTTCTCCGCCGGATGCTGAACGGGAGTGAAATCGTAAACCTCGTAGTCATCAGGTATTACTACCATTCCGCCCGGGTGCTGTCCGGTAGTCCTTTTAACTCCTGTACAGCCCATAGCAAGCCTCTGTATTTCCGCCTGGCTCGCAGTTCTTCCTCGCTCTTCAAGGTATTTCAGCACAAAGCCCTTTGCTGTTTTTTCCGCAACAGAGCTTATAGTTCCCGCCTTAAAAACATGATCCTGTCCAAAAAGCTCCTCCGTATACTTATGAGCTTTCGACTGATAATCGCCCGAAAAGTTAAGATCAATATCAGGCGATTTATCTCCGTTAAACCCCAGGAAGGTTTCAAATGGTATGTCGTGTCCGTCTCTGTTCATCTGTGCCGAACACTCAGGGCACTTCTTCGGCGGAAGGTCGTAACCCGATCCCACCGTTCCGTCGGTAATAAACTCGCTGTGCTTACACTGTGGACAGACATAATGAGGCACAAGCGGATTTACTTCTGAAATGCCGGACATAGACGCTACAAACGACGAGCCGACCGATCCTCTTGAACCTACCTGATATCCGTTTTCCACCGAATTTGCTACAAGTCTTTTTGCAATAACATACAAGACAGCGAAGCCATGCTTTATTATCGAATCGAGCTCCCGCTTGAGTCTGTCATTTACTATCTTAGGAAGAGGATCTCCGTATATTTGCTTTGCTCTTGTCCAGCATATATCCTCAAGCTCCTCATCGGCGCCGTCTATATGAGGTGTAAATGTTCCCTTAGGAAATGCCCTTAGCTCCGGGTCGGTCATATCGGCTATAAGGTTCGTATTGGTTATTACTACCTCTCTAGCCTTTTGTTCGCCCAGATACGGAGTGAACTCCTCCATCATTTCATCGGTTGTTTTAAAATGTATAGGCGGCTGAAAATCGGCATCGGCATACCCCTGACCCGCTTGAAGAATAGTCCTGAACATAGCGTCCGACTCGTCCATAAAATGAACATCTCCGGTAGCGCATACAGGCTTACCCAGCTCCTCGCCAAGCCTTACGATAAATTTGTTTATATCAATTATATCCTGTTCCGATTTTATCCTGTCATAAGGCTCTTTATCGCTTCTTATCATAAACAGGTTGTTTTTTACCGGCTGTATCTCAAGGTAATCATAAAACTCGGCAAGCTTTTTTATATTTTCGTATGGCTCGCCTCTAAGATAAGCCTGTATTATCTCTCCCGCCTCACAGGCACTTCCGACAATAAGACCCTCTCTGTGCTTAATAAGCTCCGATTTAGGTATTCTCGGGCGTTTGTAAAAATACTTTAAATTTGAATATGATACAAGCTTGTACAGATTTTTTAAACCGACCTTATCCTTTGCAAGAATTATCTGGTGGTATGGTCTTTTTACCTCAAGAGGATCTTCTCCGTTGTCATCATTCACCTCATAAGCTTCTATCCCGTATATTACCTTAAAATCCCCGCCGTCCTTTTTTATCTTGTCAACGCAGTACATCGCATCGGGAAAGCCCTGACAGCATCCGTGGTCGGTTATGGCTATCGCCTTGTGTCCCCACAAAAATGCCCTTTTCACAAGCTTGTCCGCAGGTGTAACGGCATCCATCGCAGACATATTCGTGTGACAGTGCAGCTCGACCCTTTTTTGATCATAGGTGTCCTTTTTAAGAATACGCTTTACCGACATAATGTCGGTCGGCTCAATATTTACAGAATGCTCATATGTATCCTCAACGACATTTCCCCTGACTATAAGTGTAGAACCTTTTTTTATCTTCTCCATTATAGCTAACAGCATATCCTTGGTAAGTCTTGCCCTTTTATTAGTCGAGCCGATCATTTTTACAGCATATGAATTTGTGTAGTCGGTTATGTATATGAGAGATATAAGCATTCCGTTTTTTGTCTCTCTTGTTTCAATGGAAAAAACATCTCCCCAGACACAAACCGACTCCATACCTGTTTTAATCTCGCTTAGCGGAATAAGCTCGGCGTTTGAATCTATGCTTTTTCCTTTCAATATCTCAGCGTTTTGAGCATCAAGCAAATACCTTGTAAAATCAACAGTACAATGTGTAAACTCTGTGCCCTTATGCTCATTTTTGCTTGCCGGCACAGCTTCCGGTACGGGTAAGCTTTCAAGAGCCTTTTGATGATTCTGTAAGGTCTGTTCACGCTCAAGCATAAGCGTTCCCGAAAAGCTTACGGTAACATTGACCGAAAAAAGCTCGGAAATCAGACTTGGAAGCGCCGACTCGACGCCTGCCGATTTCAGCAGGTTGTAGCCTCCGCTTGCAAGCTCAATATTAAGAACATTTCCCGAAAGACTAGCCTTAGCGCCCTCAAAAAATCCGTTTACCACAGGGAATTTATCCTTTAAAAACAACACTATATCAGGAAAATACTCACCGCTCAGCAGATCAGGCTGAAAATGCGGTTTTATAACAAAAGTGTCAAGCTTAAGCGCATCGCGAAGATTCTTCTCCGCCGCTTTTATGTCCTGATACGGTGCAAGAGATGAAAATGCACAATCGCACATTAAGGATGTGCGTTGTTCATTAGTATATATCCTTAACAATCTGGCTTCTTCACACGAATGCGGAATAAGCTTTATGTATTCTTCAAAAAAAACTCCGAGGCTTAATTCATCCATATTTTATCCTTTCGCGTTATAATTTTTCTATCTCCTCCAAAAGTGCGTCTACGGCTTCACTTTCGGGTATTTTTTTTATCATCCTGTCGCCTTTGAATATCACGGCTACGCCGTCGCCTCCCGCAAGACCTATATCCGCTTCTCTAGCCTCTCCCGGACCGTTTACGATACAGCCCATTACAGCAACGGTGATATTCTTATCAATGTCAAGCGTTTTCAGTTCGATCTCCTTCGCAAGAGAAATCAGATCTATCCTTGTTCTTCCACAGGTGGGACAAGAAACAATCTTGACGCCGCCCGTCTTATCGACAGCCTTTAATATATCCCTTGCCGCCGCTACTTCATTTACCGGATCATCTGTGAGAGAAACTCTTATCGTTTCACCTATTCCGTCAAGCAGAAGTGATCCTATTCCTATTGCCGACTTAATAACTCCCATATGATTTGTTCCCGCCTCAGTAACTCCAAGGTGCAGCGGATAATCACACTTTTTTGAAAGCAATCGGTAGCTTTCTGTCATTGTCTTTACGTTAGATGATTTTATAGAAATGACAGTATCGTAGAATTTAAGGTCCTCCAGTATTTTTATATGTCTCATAGCGCTTTCGACCAGAGCTTCGGCACACGGTGAGCCGTATTTTTTCAATATATCCTTTTCGAGAGAACCTGAATTTACGCCGATGCGTATAGGTATCATTTTTTCACGACATTTGTCGACCACCGCTCTTACTCTCTCGGGAGAACCTATGTTACCGGGATTTATCCTTATCTTATCGACTCCTGCGTCTGCTGCCGCAAGCGCTATGCGGTAATCGAAATGAATGTCAGCTACCAGAGGAGCTTTAACTTCGCTTTTTATTGCGGGAATAAGCCTTACAGCATCCATATCCGGAATTGCCGCACGGATTATATCACACCCTGCCGCCTCAAGGGCTTTTGCCTGTTTTACGCTTCCCTCAATATCAGTCGAAGGAACATTTAACATAGACTGAATATATATCCTTTTTCCGTCTAAAATAAGATCTCCGACCCTGACTGTTTTTAAATCTCTCATAACTGCCTCCTACCCAAACAGTTTGAATATGTCATGTGCGGTTATATAGACCATAAGAGCCATCAGAAGCGCAAGTCCTGTGGCATGGACATAGCCCTCGTATTTCGCCGGAACAGGCTTTCTCCTTATCCCTTCTATGATTAAAAATACCAGCCTTCCTCCGTCAAGTGCGGGAAGCGGCAAAAGGTTAAATATTCCGACATTTATAGTTATCAGCGCCGCAAGCGACAAAAGCTGCTGAATTAGTCTATACCAGTCTATTCCGCTGTCTTCGACATAATCGCCGACAACTCCGCTCATAACATCTACTATTCCGACAGGTCCCGAAAGATCGTTTATCTTGTATTTTCCTAAAACCAGATCCTTTAGCGATACCAAAACCAATCTTGCGTATGAAACACAGGTCTTTGCACTGTACTCGCATACAGTAAGAGGATTAACATCAATGGGAAGCACTTTAAAGTCGATATGCAAAACCTTGTCTTTTTTTGAAAATTCTACATCGTTTAACTCTACCTTTTTGCCGTCACGCTCTACCACAAAATCAAATACTCCGTCCTCGTCAGACTGAAGCTGATACGACATATCTATCTCGGAAAAAATGTGGTAACCGTTTATGCTTTTTATCTCATCGCCAAGCATAAGACCGCTGTTATGTGAAGCTGCGTTATCCTCAAACCAGCTTATCTGTGTGCTTGTTATATCGTCCTGTACCGAAATCATTATGACGACCACGATAAATCCAAGAACAAGATTCATAAACGCACCTGCGGCAACGATTATTATTCTCTGCCACACTTTTTTATTGCAAAAAGCCCTGTCGCTGTCGCTTTCCTCGTTTTCGCCCTCCATAGAACAAAAACCTCCGAAAGGCAAAAGCCTAAGCGCATAAAGAGTTTCGCCCTTTTGCTTCTTGAATATTGCCGGGCCCATTCCTATGGCAAATTGATCCACCTTTACACCGCAAAGCTTAGCGGCTGTAAAATGACCGAATTCATGTATAAAAATAATAAGACCGAAAACCAGTATTGCAACTAATACTCCTATTACTACGCTCATCATTCCCACCCTTTTATTCTTTCTTCAACAAAACTTCTCGCGAGCTTATCTGCTTCAAGTACATCGTCAAGGCTTTCAACACTTTTGTTTTCAATGTTTTCCAGTGCGCTCTTTACAAGCTCACCTATCTTCAAAAAGCCTATTTCTCCGTTAAGGAAGCTTGCGACAGCAGCTTCGTTTGCACCGTTTACTACGGCAGGCATTCGTCCGCCGGCGGTTATCGCCTTTATACAGGCATCAAGGCAATCGAATGTCTTAAGATCGGGCTTTGCAAAATGAAGTGTTCCTATATCGGTAAGCGACAAGCTCTTTGTGGGACACTCTATCCTTTTAGGATACAAAAGCGAGTACTGTATAGGTATCTTCATATCAGGTACACCCATCTGCGCTATGACAGAATTATCCTGATACTCGACCGCCGAATGTATAATACTTTCCCTGTGAACGACTATCTCTATCTGCTCCGGTAGAAGGTCAAAGAGCCACATAGCCTCTATAAATTCAAGTCCCTTATTCATAAGTGTTGCGGAATCTATCGTTATCTTGTTTCCCATCGACCAGTTGGGGTGATTAAGTGCTTCCTCAACTGTTACATTACAAAGCTCTGCTTTAGTCTTTCCGAAAAACGGTCCGCCCGACGCAGTGAGTATTATTTTTTTAATTTTATTTCCCTTATTTCCCTGAAGGCACTGAAATATAGCAGAGTGTTCGGAATCGATAGGATATATATTCACACCTTTCCCAGCTGCTGAGTTTATAACAAGCTTACCGCCCGTTACAAGAGTTTCTTTGTTGGCAAGAGCTATATCCACTCCCGCTTCTATCGCCGAAATCGTAGGCTTAAGACCGACCATTCCGACAACGGCATTGACAAGTATATCGACATCCTTTAAAGCGGCTATTTCACAGAGTCCGTCCATTCCTGTGAGGATCGTAACAGAATTATCCTTTATCAAAGACCTTAGCTCTTCCTCTTTAGTCTTGTCGTATATACAGATAACACTTGGCTTAAGCTCTTTTGTCTGAACAGCCAGCAGCTTTACATTTGAGTTTGCAGCGAGAGCCTTGACCTTGATACCGTGCTTTTTAGCGACTTCAATCGACTGCGTTCCGATAGAACCTGTTGACCCGAGAACAGATATTGTTTTATCCATAGTAAATTTCCTCGATACACTTAATATAGGGGTGTAATTGATTCACACCCCTAGCTTTCTAGATTATATTAAAAAACGAAAATGATAACATCATAAACGGCGCAACTACCAATACACTGTCAAATCTATCCATAACTCCGCCGTGACCCGGCATTATTTTTCCGTAGTCCTTAATGTTCGCCTGTCGCTTTATAAGTGAAGCAGAAAGATCGCCGATAAGTCCCATCACCGCAGCAACACAGCCCACTAAAAACAAAATGAAGTAATTTATATTTGCTTTGTCATCTATGAAGCTGTATACAAGCGCTACTAAACATAAAATAATTCCGTTAGAAATTATTCCTCCAATAAGACCCTCTACCGTCTTTTTCGGACTTATGTTCGGACAAAGCTTATGCTTTCCGAAAAATGTACCTGCGAAGTACGCTCCGCTGTCCGCGAGCCAAGCGGCGCATAGTGTTAATATCACTCCGATAAGTCCTTGCAGACTGTGTATGATAATCAGACAGGACATTGCCGCAGTAACAAAAAATGTTTCAAATCCTGCAAAAAAAAGCTTTGAGAACTCCACAGTTTTATAGTATGCCAAAAGAAGACACAGTAAAACCAGAATGTATACAAATATCTCGACCGGTATTACATATTTAAGAAAGCTTTGGTCTGTTTTTTCAAAAAGCACATCCGCTCCAAGCCACACACACGGTACGCTGCACCCAAAAGCTATGCTGGCAATACATAAAAGCTTGTATTTTCTTAGATCCGCCGCACCAAAAAGCTCAAAAAGCGCCACGGCAATAAGGAATGCAACCGCCAGATTCAGCACATAGGTATTATGCAAAAAAAGCACTATAACAGCAATTACTATCGCCACAGCCGCAGATATGATACGAGTTTTCACCGCCTACACTCCTCCAAATCTCCTGTTTCTTTTCATAAATTCATACACGGCATCCTCCAGATCCTCCGGCTTGTAATCGGGCCATAATATGTCCGAAAAAATGTACTCTGCATACGCCGACTGCCATATGAGAAAGTTAGAGATCCGCTGTTCCCCGCTCGGTCTTATAATAAGATCCACAGGAGGTATGCCTTTAGTGTCAAGATGCCTTTCGATGATCTCTCTTGTGATCTTTTCCGGTTCAAGTGTTCCGGCCCTCACCTCAAGAGATATATCTCTTACGGCTCTTGTTATCTCGTCCTGACCTCCGTAATTTATCGCAAGAACGAGCGTCATAGAATCAAAATCCTTTGAATCCTCCTCAACGCTTTTCATCTTTTTTTGCAAGGACGGCGACAGTAAAGTCCTGTCTCCGATAAACATAACCCTTATATTTTCTTCGATAAAATCTCTTACCTCGTCAAGATTTTTGTCAAACAGCTCCATAATGGCATCGACCTCATCCTTCGGACGCTTCCAGTTTTCTGTTGAAAACGCATACAAGGTAAGATATTTTATCCCAATCTTTTTTGCATGTCTTGTGATCTTACGAAAGGTCTTAGCGCCTTCGCGGTGTCCGAACTTTCTCGGAAGCCCCCGTTTTTTTGCCCATCGACCGTTTCCGTCCATAATGATCCCGACGTGTGCGGGAACCTCTCCGCCCTTAAATCTGTCAAGTGCCATCAGAGCGAGAGGACCTCTTTTTCCTTTTCAGAGACAAGCGTGTCGATATTCTTTATGAATTTATCGGTAAGCTCCTGAATTTTCTTCTCGCCGTTTTTCTGATCATCTTCAGTAATAGTGCTGTCCTTTTTAAGAGCCTTGAGCTTTTCCATTCCGTCGCGGCGAATATTTCTGATCCCGACCTTAGACTCTTCGCCCATTTTCTTTATCTCCTTGACAAGCTCTTTTCTTCTTTCCTCGGTAGGCTGTGGAAAAGCGAGTCTTAAGACACTTCCGTCGTTAGCGGGATTTATTCCTATATCAGAAGCCTGAATAGCTTTTTCGATACTTTTTAATGTAGATTTATCCCAAGGCTGTATAACGAGAACTCTCGCCTCACTTACCGAAACAGCCGCCATCTGATTTATAGGTGTCGGCGTTCCGTAGTAATCTACAAGAACCTTATCCAGTACGGCAGGATTTGCCCTTCCGGCTCTTACAGAAGCAAACTCCCCCTTTAAAACTTCAACAGACTTGTTCATTTTACCTTCGCATTTTTGCAGTACTTCTTTCATAACCATTTTCCTCCTTTAAACATTTACTTTACAACAGTACCTACATTCTCACCCATACAAGCGTCATAGATATTGTCGGGATTTTCAAGATTAAAAACCAATATCGGTATGTTATTGTCTTTACAAAGAGCCGCAGCGGTAGAATCCATTACGGTCAGATCCTTTGAAATAATGTCATTAAAGCTCAATGTGTCAAATTTCACAGCATCGTCAAATTTGTGAGGATCCTTGTCGTATACCCCATCGACCATAGTGCCCTTAAAGAAAATGTCAGCCTCTATTTCAGCAGCTCTAAGCGCCGCAGCGGTATCTGTCGAGAAAAAAGGATTTCCCGTTCCGCAACCGAAAATAACAACTCTTCCCTTGTCGAAATGCCGCATAGCTTTATTTCTTATATAAGGCTCAGCAACCTGCCGCATTGTGATAGCTGTTTGAACTCTGACCTCAAGTCCGAGGTTTTCAAGTCCGTCAGCGACCGCAAGAGCGTTCATAGCAGTAGCAAGCATTCCTATATGATCGGCTCTTGTCCTGTCCATAGCTCCGCTTGAGCGACCTCTCCAGAAATTTCCTCCACCAACTACAACTCCTATCTCAACGCCTGCGTCAACGCACTTTTTTATGCTTTTTCCGAACCTTGTGATAATATCGTAGTCAAGGCCTGTTTTTTTATCACCTGCCAAAGCCTCACCGCTGAGTTTTAACAAAATTCTTTTGTATTTGGACTTCATAAAGTACACTTCCTCTTTAGATTTAATACTGTAAAAATAAATTTACAGCTTTATCTCACTATTTTAAAGTATAACATATATAAAATACTTTGTAAAGAAAAATTTGTATAAAGAACAATAAATAAATGGCAGTAAAATCCGTATAAAAGAAAACCTGCACCATCAGCAAAATGGTGCAGGCCTCTTAATTACTAAGAAAAAAACTATAAGGTTGAGGTTAAAACCCATGAAAATTAAGAAATTACTATTAGATTATACCGTATTAAATTAAAAAAGTCAATACTAAATTGCGCCTTAAAATGTAAACAAACTATGAACTTTGTAAACATTCTGTTACAAAACATAATTTATTTTATGAAGAATGTACGTTTGCGTACATTTTTTCCTGATTTTGCGCTATTAGTAGAGGGGGGTTAAAATTCACTAAAAAATTCAAGGGTAGTCTGAGGTGGATGAAAAGACTTACTAATTATTTTCAGACACATATGGGCGAAGCATAAGCTCGCTCAAAGAAATATTTACATCCTTGCCGGATTCAAGAACATCATAAAGCTCATTAACTATCGGCATAGACACTCCTACCTTTTTGGAAAGCTCGTGGGCTGTTTTTGTACAGAAATATCCTTCGACCGTTCCCACCTGTCTTATTGCGTCAGCGGGTTTAACGCCCTTACCTATAAGGATACCGGCTCGTCTGTTTCTCGAATGCATACTGGTACAGGTGACGATCATATCTCCCATTCCTGTAAGACCGTAAAATGTTTCGAGCTTTCCGCCGAGCTTAAGACCGAGCCGAGAGATCTCTCTCATACCTCTTGTCATAAGTGCCGCCTTTGTATTGTCGCCATAACCAAGACCGTCGCATATTCCCGCAGCGAGAGCAATTATGTTTTTAAGGGCGCCGCCTATCTCGCAGCCTACCGCATCATCGCTCACATATATCCTCATATTATTTCCGGATAGCTCGCTCTGAACATATTTTGCTGCCTCAATATCGTCACAAGCTGCAACTATTGTTGTCGGTATGCCCCTTGCGACCTCCTCGGCGTGAGAAGGACCTGTCAGAGCCACCACGGTATTATCAGGCATACACTCCGAAACGACCTCGCTCATACGCTTAAATGTCCCCTCTTCAAGACCCTTTGCGGTGCTTACGACAATAGTTTTACTGTCTATATGTAAAGCGGCCTCGGTACAGACGCTCCTGACAAATGCCGAAGGAATACCGACAACTATCAGGTCTTTTCCGAAAACACAGGAAATATCCGTTGTAAGCTTTATATCCTTTGGTATTATAACTCCCGGGAGCTTTGCTTTTAGCTCACCTGTCCTCAAAATCGTATCTATCTCGTCCTGGAACTTAGACCACACCGTAACCTTGTGACCCTTGTTATGGCAAAGCAGCGCAAGAGACAATCCGAAGCCTCCCGAACCGATTATAGCGATCTCAGCCATTATGTCCGCCTCCTTTAAAGCTCAGCTTATTCTCGCTTTTGTTTATCAATCTAATTATATTAGATTTGTGCTTGATTATGACTATTGCAGATACAAGCGTCGCAATCAGCCCGTTAAGCCAAAATCCCGGTATTTTGAATAACGCGCCGAAAACAAATGTCAGCACAGCGTTGACTATGGCTCCCAATACAGAGCCCAAAGAAACATACTTCGTAAACGCTACAACTAAGATAAATGTCAAAAGCGCAAGAGACATACTGATAGGGTCAAGGGCAAGCATAGTAGTGCAGCTCGTTAAAACTCCCTTTCCGCCCTTAAAGCCATAAAATATCGGAAAAACATGACCTAAAACAACAAACAATCCTGCTATATATCCTATTAAAAGCTTATCGGAAAAGAATTCGATCTCAAGTACCGAGCCGACAATTATCCGGGACGCCGCTACGGCAGCAACTCCCTTAAAAAGGTCGCACAGTAATGTTGCAAGCGCCAATCCCTTTCCGTACACCCTAAGAACATTAGTGAGTCCCGCATTTTTGCTTCCGTATTTTCTTATATCGTCATGCTTGACGACAGAGCATACGATTATTGCGGAATTTAAGCTTCCGAAAAGATAGGAAGCAACAGCAACTATTACGATAGCTGTGATTTGTGATACTGACATAAAAATGTCACCCCTTTAACTTGTCCTTAACAGATTATTTAAGATCATCTCTTGAGCGCTCTCTTACAATAAACCTAACGGGCGTTCCCTCAAGACCGAAGGTTTCTCTTATCTGATTTTCAAGATAACGCTGATATGAAAAGTGAAACAGCTCTTTTCTGTTCACAAATGTAACGAATGTCGGAGGCTTTGTTGAAGCCTGTGTCATATAGTATATCTTAAGACGCTTTCCCTTATCGCTCGGAGGCTGTACCCTGCTTGTTGCATAAGCCAGAACATCATTTAGCTTTCCTGTGGAGATCCTCATCTCGTTTTGTTTTGCAACATACAGTATTTTCTCAAGAAGCTTATCAAGTCTTTGACCCGTCACCGCCGAAACAAACACAAAAGGAACATATGACATAAACGAAAAGTCATTTTTAAGCTTTTTTATATAATCATTCATTGTGCTGTTGTCTTTTTCGACCGCATCCCACTTATTAACTGCAACAACACACGCCTTGCCCTGTTCGTGGGCGTATCCCGCAACCTTTGAATCCTGTTCGGTAAAGCCCTCAAGAGCATCAATAACTATCACTGCGACATCCGCTCTGTCAACAGCCATATAGGAACGCAAAACGCTGTATCTTTCAATAGATTCCAAAACTTTTGACCTGCGTCTTATCCCGGCTGTATCAATAAACACAAAATCGCCCTGTTCAGTATGGACCTCGGTATCGGTAGCATCTCTTGTAGTTCCGGCAATATCCGAAACTATAAGCCTGTCCTCTCTGCAAAGTTTATTTATAAGCGAAGATTTTCCGACATTCGGCTTTCCTATAACAGCGACCTTAACCGCATCGGATTCCTCGTAATCAGCATCCTCAGGCATATATTCAAAAACCTTATCCAACAAATCTCCCGTACCGTGACCGTGAACAGAGGAAACCGCAACGGGATCGCCAAGTCCCAGATTGTAAAACTCATAAAACTCAGGAGGTATTTCTCCGACTCCATCACATTTGTTGACACATAACACAACCGGCTTTCCTGATTTTAAAAGCATATTTGAAACATCCATATCATTTGCGGTAATACCCGACCTGAGATCGGTAACAAGAATTATTACATCTGCTTTATCTATCGCAAGCTGAGCCTGTCGCCTCATCTGTGACAAAATAACATCGTCAGCCTTCGGCTCAATACCGCCTGTGTCGACAAGCATAAACTCCTTATTGAGCCATTCACATTTTGCGTATATCCTGTCTCTTGTAACACCCGGCGTGTCCTCTACTATCGACAGCCGCTGTCCTATAAGCTTGTTAAAAAGCGTACTTTTGCCTACATTCGGTCTGCCGACAATAGCAACTAAAGGCAATGCCACAGCACACACTCCTTTTTCTGAAAAATAAAAGCAGAGATGAATTCCGTCCACCTCTGCCATAAAGCTTTATTAAGCTTCTTCAATGTGAATTACTTCAACACCCTTGTAATATCCGCAGTTTTTGCAAACCTTGTGTGGAGAAGTAAGCTCTCCGCAATGCGAGCACTTGCTAAGTGCCGGCGGATCTAACTTCCAAACATTAGAGCGTCTCTTATCTCTTCTTGCCTTGGAAACCTTTCTCTTTGGTACTGCCATTCTTTGGCACCTCCTTACGGGTTACTTAAAAAATTATTGCTGCGGCTATTCACTTTCAGAGCATCCGCAATCGCCGTCATTTAAATTATGACCGCACTTACTGCACAAGCCCCGGCAGTCTTCCCTGCAAAGTATCTTTGAGGGCAGCTGCAACAATAAATCGGAAATAGCCAACTCATCCAGTTCAAGAACAGTATTCTTACAAACAACATATTCGTCCTCGTCGGCGTCGCCGTTAAGCTCAGTCACGAGAATATGCGAAAAGTCATATTCAAACACATTCTCAAACTCTAAAAGACATCTGTCGCAGGTAAGTGTCATAGGCGCAGAAATACTGTAATCAAGTGTCACAACTCCCGCGCGGTTATAAACATTTCCCCTGAGCGACAAAGGCGACCTAAGAGCAAAACCTACCGGTAGGTGAGCATCTATCTCAGACAACTCACACTCAAAATCCCGCCTTGATGAAACCGTCTCGAATATCTCCTTAAGCATCAGCTTCATCTAATCACCTCAAATGCCATAAATTTAATTATAACTAATCGACCGGATATTGTCAATAGTTTTTTAAAATTTTCTGCTACTTGATAAACGCCTTTACTCTTGCGGGAAGATCCTCAAGATCAGCGGATACGGTAAATGTAACAGAAACATCCTTAGCCGCCATCGCAAGCTTTTCAAACATAGCGCCAAGAGCATCGTAGTCTCTTCCGCCTATCTTTAATATACCGTCAACAAATATCTCCTGGATATCATAGTTTCCGGCGAGCATTCCCGTTATAAATCCATAGAATGTATCGTATCCGGTTATTCCGTACTCCTCAGCGTCAACAAGTCTCACCTTATGTGGAATATCATATGTGAGCTTCATTCCTCTTTCAATGCAGACAACATTTCCGGTAGCCTTTTCGGAAGCTTCAATGATGTTATCCACCAATATCTTTGTTTTTCCTGTTCCCCTTTTTCCTGTAATAATTTTGATCATAAATTACGCTCCATTCCGCCGCATTGGCTTTTATTTTTATAGGCTTTCACCTATTTGCGCCTTTATCTAAGTTTTTCTTCGAGTAAAGCTTTCGCATCCTCATAGCCGGGCTTACCCAAAAGTGCAAACATATTTTTCTTATAGCTTTCAACTCCCGGCTGATTAAACGGATTCACTCCGAGCATATATCCTGAGATAGCACACGCCTTTTCAAAGAAATAAACAAGCTCACCGAAGTTCTGTTCATCAAGCGCGTCAAGCTCAAGTACGATATTCGGAACTCCTCCCTCTGTATGCGCGAGGACCGTTCCCTCAAAAGCCTTTCTGTTTACGACTGACATATTCTGATTCGACAAGAAGTTAAGTCCGTCAAGATTTTCAGGATCCGACTCAATAAAATAATCCTTTTTCGGTGTTTTAATGTCAACGACAGTTTCAAACATTACCCTAGAGCCGTCCTGAATAAACTGACCCAGAGAATGAAGATCAGTTGAAAATACCGCAGAAGCAGGGAAAATTCCCTTTCCGTCCTTACCCTCACTCTCACCGAAAAGCTGTTTGAACCATTCAGCCATCATTGTAAAGCACGGGTCATAGGATACAAGCATTTCAACACTTTTTCCCTTGCGGTATAAGATGTTTCTAAGAGCTGCATATGTATAGCAGTCGTTTGAATCATTCTTAGAATACTTGTCCATACCGACCCTTGCGCCCTGCATTATCTTGTCGATATCGCATCCCGCAACAGCTATCGGCAAAAGTCCTACCGCTGTGAGCACCGAAAACCTTCCGCCGATATCATCAGCAATTACGAATGTCTCATATCCTTCCTTATCGGAAAGCTCTTTTAAAGTTCCCCTTGCCTTATCGGTAGTGGCAAATATCCTGTTTTTTGCCTCCTCTTTTCCGTACTTATCCTCGACAAGCTTTTTAAATACCCTGAAGGCAAGAGCAGGCTCTGTTGTCGTTCCCGACTTTGATATTACATTTACGCATATATCCTTGCCTTCGCATATAGATATTATTTCGTTGAGATATGTCGGGCTTATGCTGTTTCCGACAAAGTATATGTCGGGAGTATCCTTTTTGAGGTTGTTGTAGTTAGGCGATCTTAAAAGCTCGATTGCCGCTCTTGCGCCAAGATATGAGCCTCCGATTCCAATAACTATAAGAATATCCGCAGTTTTCTTGATCCTTTCGGCTGCCGCCTTTATTCTTGAAAATTCCTCTTTGTCGTAATTAGCCGGAAGATCTACCCAGCCTAAAAAATCATTTCCCTGACCGCTTTTTGATTCAATAAGATCATGTGCCGCAGTAACCTGAGCTTTTATCCCATCAAGCTCGTCCTGAGAAACCACCCCGGCAAGATACTTAGTATTAAGTTTTACAGCCAATAAAATTCATCCTTTCAAATACAATAAAAACAATAGAATAAAAAATTATTCTCATTTATATTTATCATACTATAATCTGCTTGTTTTTTCAAGTCCTTTTTGGCAATTATTATTATTTTGTTCATTTTTTATAATTTATTCCCCGATAAGAGCAGATAAAAGCTTTTTAAACGCACCGAAAACGCTCAGCCTTTCTACATCCTTTTTTATCAACAAATCAGCAGAAAACACTGTGTTTTCACCGTTTTTTACAGCTATATTACCGACAATGTCGCCCTTCTTCTTTGGTGCGGACACATACTCCTCTCTTTTTGCTTCGACCTCCATTTGTGATGAAGTCCCCCTTTTTATGACAAGCTTAAAGGGCTTTGAGAGCGACACGCTTACCTTTTCCACCTCTCCGTGTGTTATTCTCATATCGTCAAAAAATTCCTTATCGACTGTTGGCTTATATATCTGAAACTCCGAAAACCCGTAGTCAAGCATATTCCTTGCGTCTACCGCTCTCATATCATCGGATGAGCTTCCGACAGCCACGCATACAAGTGACATATCGCCTCTTTTGGCGCTTGCCGCTATTATACAGCTTCCGTCATTACTTACACAGGCTTTTAATCCTGTTATACCGTTATAGCTCTTGACGAGCGTATTCTGGTTTACAAGCTCTGTTTTACCTCCCCTTACAAAATCCCGCCATTTTGTAAAGTAATCAAAAAGATAGTCCTTTTTTAAAAGCTCCGCACAAAGAAGAGCTGTGTCGTGAGCGGTTGTTATACTTTTATCTGAAACTCCGGTACAGTCTGAATATACCGTTTTTGTCATCCCAAGGCTTTTTGCCTTTTGATTCATAAGATTTAAAAACTTTTTCTCATCGGCCTCCACCGCTTCGGAAATTGCGACACAAGCATCGTTTGCATTTCCTATTGTAACAGCTTTTATAAGCTCTGAAAGCTTTATTTTTTCACCGTTATCAAGCCATATCTGCGGGTCCTGCTGAGAGTTTGCCCTTTCTCCGACGGTTATCTCGCTTTTAAGTGACAGCTTTTTTTGATCTATTTTTTCACAAGCCAAAAGCAGCGTCATAAGCTTTGTGAGATGAGAGGCAGAAAAGCTCTCATTAGAACCCGAACCCGCAAGAAAGCTCTTTGTACCGCTCTCCATAATAACATACTTATCCGCTGAA
This sequence comes from uncultured Clostridia bacterium, assembly GCA_947624675.1. Taxonomy (GTDB): domain Bacteria; phylum Bacillota; class Clostridia; order Oscillospirales; family Ruminococcaceae; genus UMGS1601. Next base: position 113,214 of record CANQLI010000005.1, read on the forward strand.
ACATAAAGTGCATTTTGCTTTTTTGACGCAGCGATTCCGTCTGCGTCGGCGCACAGAGAAAAAGTATTTGAAAATACAAAAATAACCGCCATTATAAAGGCAAGGCGTTTCATATTAAAGTCTCCTTTATTCTTTTTGTTTTCTAGTTTAAGATTATGAAAAAGGAAACAAAAAAATACAAAAATAAAACAGCCTGTAAATTACAGACTGCTTTACACTTAGTTATCCCGATTAGTCAACGACGAATTTTTTAATGTCTGAAAGGAACTTTTCAGCGTCGTCCGTGTGAGCGACAAGCTCGATTTTGTTTGAAAGATCAAGGCTGAAGATACCCATAATAGACTTGGCATCGACCGCATACCTTCCCGAAACAAGATCAACATCAAAGTCGTACATAGTTACTGTGCTTACGAATTCCTTTACATCGGCGATAGACTCGAGTAAAACATTTACCTTTACCATAATTTTTCCTCCTCATTAAAATAAAATTTTGGGCTTTGCCCTTCTTTTGGAAGAATACCCGTAGGAATTCTTGAGAGATCCCTCTCCACAACTTCAATATAGCACATTTTAGAAATTTGTCAACACTAATTTTTAAAAAAAATTGAAAAAGCTATCAATTTGTTGTATACTATTTAAGAACGGCAAAGCCGTTTGACCGTTTTTGTGCAATATGCACATCTTTAAACAGATGATTTTGTTAAACAACTACAATAAGGAATCACTTTAAAATGAAAATCTTATATTTGAATTTCGGATGTAAAGTAAATTCTTACGAGCTTGAAGCAATAAAACAAAAGGCTCTTGTCTCAGGTCATACTGAGACCGACGATATAAAAGCTGCCGACGCGGTTATAATAAACTCCTGTACTGTTACTTCACAGGCAAGCCGAAAGTGCAAAAACGCAGCAAAGTCAGCAAGGCTTCACAATCCATTATGCTGTATCGCTCTTATCGGATGCTTTTCTCAGGCTTTTAAAAATGATGTATGCGGACTTGAATACATTGATGTTATACTGGGATCAAAAGACAAGCTTTCTGTGATTGAACTTATCGAAGAATACTTAAAGACCGGAAATCATCAAATTTCAGTAAATGATTTTACGAAAAACGACAATTTTGAGAAGATGTCAATTTCAAAGGGAAGCTTAAAAACACGCGCTGAACTAAAAATTGAGGACGGCTGTGATATGTATTGTTCATACTGCATAATACCTTTTGCAAGAGGACATATCCGCAGCAAAAATTTAAACGATATAAAAGATGAAGCCTCGGCTCTTGCTGACAGCGGACATAAAGAGATAGTTTTGACGGGAATAAACCTTTGCTGCTACGGAAGAGATTTAAACGGAATTACACTTTCTGACGCGGTTAAGGTCGTAAATGATACATACGGTATCGAGCGAATACGCCTTAGCTCTCTTGAACCGGAGCTTATGACCGATAGCGAGATAGACAAGCTTAAAGCCTGTGAGAAGCTTTGCGGACATTTTCATCTTTCGCTTCAAAGCGGCTGCGACAAAACGCTTAGAGCTATGAACCGCAGATACACCTGTGATGAATATGCAAGTCTTGTAACAAAGCTTAGAAACAGCTTTGATAACGCTGCTATAACAACAGACATTATGGTGGGATTTCCCGGAGAAACGGACGAGGATTTTTTGTGTTCACTTGAATTTGTCAAAAAGATCGGATTTTCTTCTATGCATATTTTTCCATATTCAAAAAGAAAAGGAACTGTCGCTTATAAATCAGTCGGACAGGTCCCGGAACAAATCAAAAAACAGCGCGCAAAAATAATGCGCGAAATCGCAAAAAAGCTTCAGAACGATTTTCTTAAGACACAGTCAGGTACGCTTCAGCGAGTGATTTTTGAGCGTGAAAGCGACCCTAAATACCACTGCGGTCACACAGATAATTATACTAAGGTAAAGGTTTTAAGAAAAAAACAAGAAAATAATTTGCATAAAAAGAGTTTTTATGTTAGAATAGTTGATATAAAAGATGATTACTGTCTTGGAGAAATCGAAGACCCTACCCTCCACTCTTTGGAGAGTATGATGTGAAATTATCAAAAAGGAGTTTTGTCAGATGTCAGTTTATCGAATCTATTCCGAAAAAAAACCAGGCTTTGCCGCTGCTGCGGACTCTCTTTTGAGCGGTATCAAAAGCGTTCTTGGAATAAAAGAGCTTAAAAGTGTCAGGATTATAAACCGCTATGATGCAGAGGGACTAACAGAGAAAAGCTTTCTTTCGGCAATTCCAGTTGTATTTTCAGAGCCAAGCGTTGATATGTCGTATTATGAGCTTCCGAAGCTTGAGAGCGATGAGCATATCATAGCGGTCGAATATCTTCCGGGACAGTTTGACCAGAGAGCGGATTCCTGTGCACAGTGTATCTCCCTTCTTACAGGCGGAATGAGACCGACAGTCAGAAGCGCGAAAATACATATTTTCAAGGGGGATTTGAGCGACTCTAATATGCAGAAGATCAAAAACTATATTATTAACCCTGTTGAAAGCCGTGAGGCTTCTCTTGAAAAGCCCGATACTCTTGATACGGATTATACGATTCCCGATAAGGTTGAAACACTTGAGGGATTTATATATTCATCCGATTCCGAGCTAAAGGAGCTTATTGCATCAATGGGACTGGCTATGGATTTTGACGACATAAAATTCTGTCAGACTTATTTCAGGGACGAAGAGGGAAGAAATCCTACAATTACCGAAATCAGAATGATAGACACATACTGGTCGGATCACTGCCGTCACACTACTTTTCTCACCATTATAGACGATGCACAGATAAAAGCTCCTTATATAGAAAAAACATACCAGGATTATATCAGGACCAGAAAACGGCTGTACCTCGGTAGAAACGACAAGCCGATGACGCTTATGGACTTAGCTGTTATCGGTGCAAAAAGGCTTAAAAAGGACGGACTTTTGGATGCGCTCGACGAAAGCGAAGAGATAAACGCTTGCTCTGTAAACATAAAAGTCGATGTAAACGGAAAAGAAGAAGACTGGCTTTTGATGTTTAAAAATGAAACGCACAACCACCCGACAGAGATCGAACCGTTCGGAGGAGCTGCGACCTGTCTCGGCGGAGCTATCAGAGATCCGCTTTCAGGAAGAAGCTATGTTTATCAGGCTATGAGAGTAACGGGAGCCGCTAACCCGTTAGTTCCGTTTGAGGACACAATAGCCGGAAAGCTTCCACAGAGAAAAATCACTGTCGGAGCGGCTCAGGGATATTCCTCATACGGTAACCAGATAGGACTTGCGACAGGTCATGTAAGCGAGATCTACCACCCCGGATATGCGGCTAAGAGAATGGAGATAGGCGCAGTCATCGCTGCCGCTCCTAAGAAAAATGTCAGAAGAGAACGCCCTGAGGTCGGAGATGTTGTTATTCTTTTAGGCGGAAAAACAGGACGCGACGGCTGCGGCGGAGCTACCGGCTCTTCAAAATCACACACGCTTCAGTCACTTGAGACCTGCGGAGCAGAAGTTCAAAAGGGTAACGCCCCTGAGGAAAGAAAGCTTCAGCGCCTCTTCAGAAACTCTGAGGTCACAAAAATGATCAAGCGCTGCAACGATTTCGGTGCGGGCGGAGTTTCTGTGGCTATCGGAGAACTTACGGATGGTCTTGTGATAGACCTAGACTCTGTTACAAAAAAATATGACGGACTTGACGGCACAGAGCTTGCTATTTCAGAATCACAGGAGAGAATGGCGGTAGTCATCTCAAAAAGCGATGTTGAAAAATTTATGAAGGAAGCTAACAAGGAAAACCTTGAGGCAACTCTTGTTGCGGTAGTTACTGCCGACAGGCGTCTTAAAATGAACTGGAAGGGAAATGAGATAGTAAACCTCTCAAGAGATTTTCTCAATTCAAACGGCGCGGAAAAGCATACCACCGTACTTGTACCTGAGCCTATATTCAATAACAACGAGGTCATTGAAGACACGGCAGATAACTGGGAGGCTATGATCTCAAATCTTAATATTTGCTCTCAGAAGGGGCTTGTGGAATATTTTGACTCGACTATCGGAGCGTCTACGGTGCTTATGCCGTTCGGCGGAAAATATCAGAACACCCCGACTCAGGCAATGGCTGCAAAGCTGCCGGTTTTAAACGGAGACACTACCACAGCTTCTGTAATGGGCTGGGGCTTTAACCCGTTTCTCTCTGAACAAAGCCCTTACCACGGCGCTATGGCAGCAGTAATAGAATCGGTTGCTAAAGTAGTTGCGACCGGCGGAAGCTACAAAGAATGCTGGCTTACCTTCCAGGAGTATTTTGAAAGAACTCAGGATGATCCTCAGCGCTGGGGAAAGCCGTTTGCTGCACTTCTCGGCGCATTCAAATCACAGACAGAGCTCGGCTGTGCATCAATAGGCGGAAAAGATTCTATGAGCGGTACATTTGAAAAAATAGATGTCCCACCGACACTTGTTTCGTTTGCGGTGTCAAAGACCTCCTGTTACAATGTTATTTCACAGGAATTTAAGAAGCCGGGTTCAAGAGTTATACTGATAAGACCCGAATACGATGAGAACCGCTGTCCTGACTTTGACAGCATAAAAGCTGTCTTTGAAAAAGTGGAAACACTTATCAAGGAGAAAAAGGTACTGTCCTGTTACAGTGTTGCATACGGCGGCGTATCGGAAGCTATCGCAAAGATGTCCTTCGGAAACAGAATAGGATTTAAATTTAATGTAGAGCTTACTCCTAAGGAGCTGTTCAGAGCCTGCTACGGAAGCTTTGTTATTGAGCTTTCGGATGAAGCTGAAACGGACGAACGCATAATAGGTGAAACGATAGAAGAATACAAGATAATTTCAACAAAATACACGCTTGATATTGCGAAGCTTGAAAAACTTTGGGAAGAAAAGCTTGAGCCTGTATTCCCTATAAAGGTTAAGAGCGTCAAGAGCGAAACGGTTGAAAAGTTCAGCTATACCGCTAATAAAAGGAAAGAGCCAATAACTCCTATTGCTAAGCCGAGAGTTTTGATTCCGGTATTCCCCGGAACGAACTGTGAGTACGATACTGCGAAGGTTTTTGAAAAAGCAGGCGCTATAACAGATATTTTCGTAATAAGGAATCTTACTCCGTCAGCTATTGAGGAGAGCGTTTCGGAAATGGAAAAGAGAATAAGGAATTCTCAGATCATAATGCTTCCGGGAGGATTTTCAGGCGGAGACGAACCCGACGGAAGCGGAAAATTCATAACCTCATTCCTAAGAAACCCAAGCCTTACACAGTCTATAAACGAGCTTTTGACCTACCGTGACGGACTTATGCTGGGAATCTGTAATGGATTTCAGGCGCTTATAAAGCTGGGACTTGTACCGTACGGAGAGATAAGGGATATGAGAGACGATTCTCCTACCCTTACATTCAATACGATTTCCAGACACCAGTCCAAAATGGTAAACACACGAATAGCTTCTAATAAATCCCCGTGGCTTTCTGGAACTAATGTGGGTGACATACACACTATCGCTATCTCCCACGGCGAGGGAAGATTTGTAGCCACCGAAGAAGAAATCAGACAGCTTGCGGAAAACGGACAGATCGCAACACAGTATGTTGACTTTAACGGCGATCCTACAATGGATATACACTGCAATCCGAACTGCTCGATGTTCGCTATCGAGGGAATCACCTCTCCTGACGGAAGGGTATTCGGAAAGATGGGACACTCAGAGCGTATCGGCGAATGTGTTGCCAAAAATGTTCCGGGAATAAAGGACCAGAAGATTTTTGAAAGCGGCGTTAAATACTTCACAATGTAATATAAAAACAGGCTGAAAAATCGTTCAGCCTGTTTTAATAATTAAGATAGAGGTGTACTAATAATCAGCATTATAAATTCTTACGGCTCAAAAAGCGAGTCATCAATTTGTATTTACTAAGACTGCTTTTCATAGGAAAACGCAGTGATCTTGATATTGACACCATCTGTCAAATCTAGTATAATTATAAAAATCAGAATAATACGGGAGGCATATAAATGGAATCTCTGTTAAAACTTCTTAAGAGAAATGCAAGGCTTTCAAACTCAGAGCTGGCGGTAATGCTTGGAAAGAGTGAAGAGGAAATAGCTTCTGAGATTGAGCGCCTTGAACAGGAGGGCATTATAAAGGGATACAGCACGATACTGTCTGAAAGTGCGGCTTTGGAAAACAGCGTTACCGCATATATTGAGCTTAAGGTTTCGCCCAAGGCACAGAGCGGCTTTGACGAAATAGCAAGAGCTGTCGGACAGTACGACGAAGTGGAAAATGTGTGGCTTATGTCGGGAGCATATGATCTCGGTGTCACAGTAAAAGGAAAAACACTTCTTGATGTTTCTCTTTTTGTTTCACAGCGCTTGGCACCTCTTGACGGGATATTATCGACAGCAACACACTTTGTTTTGAAAAAGTACAAGGACAACGGCGTTGATTTAAGCGACGAAATAATTGATGAGAGAGGTCTTATAAGCCCATGATTGATTACAGTAAGGTTATTAACAAAACTACCACCGAGATGAAACCATCCGGCATAAGGAAATTTTTTGACCTTGCCGCAACAAAAAAGGGTACGATTTCTCTCGGAGTCGGCGAACCGGACTTTCAAACTCCCTGGCCGATAAGACAGGCAGCTATTACAGCGCTTGAGCGGGGAAAGACCTTTTACACCGCTAACGCAGGTCTGGCTGAATTACGTGGCGAGATCTCAAAATATGTAAACGACAGGGTCCACACTCATTATGATCCCGACACCGAGATAATCGTAACGGTCGGCGGCTCTGAGGCAATAGACCTTTCGCTCCGTGCAATTGTCGAACAGGGCGATGAGGTTCTAGTTGTGGAACCGTGCTTTGTATGCTATCGTCCGATAGTTGATCTTTGCGGCGGAAAAGTTGTAACGATAGAAACAAAAGCGGAGGATAATTTTAAGCTCACAAAACAAGAGCTAAAGGATAAAATAACAGAAAAAACAAAGGTGCTTATTCTCCCCTTTCCCAACAATCCGACAGGTGCGATAATGACGAAAGAGGATCTTGAGGAAATAGCCGAGGTCTTAAGAGGAACAAATATAATCGTTCTTTCAGACGAGATATACTCCGAGCTTACATACGGAAGAGATCATTTCTCTATTGTTGAAATAGAGGGAATGAAAGAGCGCACAATATTGATAAACGGATTTTCAAAGGCTTTCGCAATGACGGGCTGGAGACTTGGGTATTTGTGCGGACCAAAAGAGATGGTATGCGAGATATTGAAAATACATCAGTATGCGATAATGTCCTCCCCGACCGTCTCACAGTATGCCGCTATAAAAGCGTTAAACTCCTGTCGGAGCGATGTCAAGGAAATGTGTGATGAATATGATATGCGCCGAAGATATGTGGTTGACGGCTTTAATAAGCTGGGACTTGACTGCTTCACCCCGGAGGGAGCGTTTTATGTTTTCCCATGTATAAAATCAACAGGGCTCTCAAGTGAAGATTTTTGTGAAAGGCTTTTGTTTTCAAAAAATGTCGCAGTCGTGCCGGGTAATGCCTTTGGTGAGTGCGGAGAGGGATTTATCCGTGTTTCATATGCATATTCTCTTAAGCATCTTAAAACTGCGCTTAAATACATAGGCGAATTTTTAAATGAACTTAAGTCCGGAGAATTATAATGAATAAGATAACAGCTAACGCATACGCAAAGATAAATCTCTCGCTTGACATAACGGGTCTTCGTGATGACGGTTATCATCTGCTTAAAACGGTTATGCAGAGTATCTTTCTTCACGATGTTCTTGAGTTTGAAAAGGTTGATGAAAAAGGTATCTTCATAACCTGTGATAAAGAGGGTGTTCCTGTTGACGAAAGTAATACCGTTTATAAAGCGGCAAAAAAGCTTTTTGACAGCTCTGATAAAGAGATAACCGGTGGAGTAAAAATAAACATAAAGAAAAATATTCCATCAGCTGCCGGTCTCGGAGGCGGAAGTGCTGACGCTGCCGCAGCATTTATTGCTTTAAACAAGCTTTACGACCTTGGTTATAAGAGAAAAGAGCTTATAAAATTAAGCGAGCGTGTAGGAGCGGATGTTCCGTTTTGTCTGTGCGGCGGGACAGCGCTTTGTGAAGGTATTGGCGAAAAGATAACCCCTCTTATACCGCTTATAAATTTTCACGCCGTTTTGCTGAAATCAAGCGCCCAGTCGCCCACAGAAACAGCCTATAAGCGGTTTGACAGTATGCACATACACACAGTTTTCCGACACGACAAGATTTTAGACTCAATAGCACAGGGACACATCAGAAAGCTTGGAAGAAATATGTTTAATGTTTTGGAATTCATAACGCCGAGAGATGTGATTGACGATGCAAAAAATGCACTTATGCAAAACGATTCACTCGGAGCTATGATGACAGGAAGCGGCAGCTGTGTGTTTGGGCTTTATAAAAGAAAAAGCGTCGCAGAAAAAGCCTACAAAGAGCTAAAGGACAAGTTTGAGTTTGCCGCACTTGTTGAACCTGAGCCGTATGGTGTTAAGATAGTAGACTGAAAAATTAAAAAACAAATGAGACTAAGCCGAGCAGTTTTACATCAACCGCTCGGCTTATTTTAATAAGTGTTGATTTCTTAATAAAAAGAAGTTTAAATTAACTTACAGTGACCCGTTGTACCGATACACATACGGATATATGTGACAACCGCTATTTTATTAACAAACTATGAATATTGTAAACATTTTGTTACAAAACATAATTTATTTTATGAAGAATGTACGTTTGCGTACATTTTTTCCTGATTTTGCGCTATTAGTGAGGGGAGTAAAAATCTGAGTAAAATATAAAGTGACGGCGCCTTAAAAATGAGGTGGATATATGCTTCGGTCATATTGCGGTTTTTAAATATCTGACGCCTGTCAGGGCACACATCCTGGTGATGTCAGAAAAACCTTTATGTTTAATTATCCGGTCATCGTCTTTTAATTTTTCAAGCAAATTATCTGTCGAGTCAAGCACATATTTTACCGCTTTTTTTACAAGCTTTTCTAAATTTACGCTAAGCTTCTGAATTGAAATACGATCACCGTATTCCGGCTCCGTCTTTAATGTGTAAAAACTTTCCGAGCTATTAAGATGTCTGACATCGACTTTTCTTGAGTACTGAGCATAAGTAGTACCTTTGTCATCACCGATCCAGCACCAGTTTTGTTCAAACAGAGTTACAGTATCGCCTTCGACCTCTTTAACTATCGCCCAGTGGTTGTAGCTTCCATATATATCGCCTATCTCAGGGGTATTTGTCTCGATAAACTCAGCGTTGTCAGCCTCGGGAAATTCCCCCGGCATAAGATAAGACATATCAACGCCAAATGCCGATTTATAAAACTTTGATACCAACGCAGCACAGCAATAGGTGCTGTCACAAAACACCTGATCGGAAGGAATATTGTATATCGGATGATATACCGCCTCATAGCTTTGTCCTCTGAATTTCATTGTGTCAACGACCTGAAGCTCTTTAGAAACCTTCACAGTGATACCGTTAAGCTCATCCGCAAATGCACAACAGGGCATTACAAATGTAGTAATTACAACAAAAGAGATAATTATGCTGAGAGCTTTTCTTTTTACACTTATCATCTTGAAAATTCTCCTTATGTGAAATATAAAAGGAAACAGCCTGCATTTTAATACAGGCTGCTTATGATAAGTATTGTAAAATAAAGTAAATTTATTCAGCTTACTTAAAATCTCTTTCGTAGTTTTCCAATAAAACTACATATTTTCGTATAGCCCGATATAAAGCTTGGCGGATTTTGCCCAGCTAAAATCCTGCTTGAATGCGTTGTTTACGAGTCTTCCCCACTTCATCTTATTGTCATAATATCCTCTTGCCCTTGCACAGGCATCAAGCATATCGTGAGCATTATATGTCTTAAAGGTAAATCCATTTCCCATAAGCTGACCGTTCGGGTCACCCGCATCCTGAATAGAATCCTTAAGGCCGCCGGTTTCTCTGACAATAGGAATAGTTCCGTATCTAAGCGAGATCATCTGAGCAAGTCCGCAAGGCTCACTCTGTGACGGCATAAGAAACATATCCGCACCCGCATATATTTTCTTAGAGAGCGCAGGAATGAATCCGAGCTTAACGCCTACTCTGTCAGGATAACGATAGTGCATCTCGGTAAAAAAGTCCTCGTAAATTTTTTCACCGCTTCCGAGAATCGCAAATTTATATCCGAGATTAACTATATCCTCAAAAACATATTTGATAAGGTCAAGACCCTTATGAGAAACAAATCTCGTAACTATTCCTATGATAGGCTCCTTACCGTCTAATATTCCGAGTTCCTCACAAAGAGCCTTTTTACAGATCTTCTTTCCGGACTTATCTTTAAGGCTGTAATTCTTAGCGATGATCGGATCTGTCTCGGGATTATATACATTCTGGTCGATTCCGTTTAAAAATCCGCAAAGCTTATACTGTTTTCCCGCAAGCGCTCTGTCAAGCCCGTGAGAATACCAAGGATCCAATATTTCATTAGCATATGTCGGAGAAACGGTCGTTACCTTGTCAGAAACCTCTATCGCAGCCTTCATAAAGTTTACATCGCCGTCATACGAGAGCAGATCGGTGTGATAAAGAGGAATTCCCATAATGTCTCCGATAAGCTCAAGACCGTACCTTCCCTGATACTGAATATTGTGAATTGTAAACACAGTTTTAATATCCTCATACCCGGACTGATAGCGGTAAAACACATCATAATAAACAGGCACAAGAGCTGTTTGCCAGTCGTTCGCATTTATGACATTCGGCTTAAAGTCGATATATCTTATAAGCTCAAGGACCGCTCTTGAAAAGAACACGAATCTCTCCGCATCATCGTAAAAACCGTACAGACCGTTTCTTCCAAAATAGTACTCGTTGTCAAGCAGGTAATATGTAACTCCGTTTACATTTCCCACAAAAACCCCGCAGTACTGATTTCTCCAAGCTACCGGAACTGTAAAGTTCATCAAAAAGGTGAGGTCGGCTTTAAGCTCATCCTTTATCTGACCGTACAAAGGTATAACAACTCTGCAATCGTGTCCCTGTGCATTGATCGCCGCAGGCAAAGATCCGGCTACATCCGCAAGACCGCCCGAAGCAGCATAAGGAAGCGCCTCGGATGCCGTGTATAGTATATTCATAATGTTCTCCTTTAATTTTAATTTTACACAGCTTAGAAGATAATATCCGCCTTGACTGTGTTGTCTTTTATCATCGGTTATTTTGGCTGTCGAATCCAGCAGGGGTAATGTTATCCCCCGCTGAATCTAAAAGTTATACGCTTGCGTCCTTAGCAACATAGATCGGATATGTTTCGGAGCTTGAAAGATTTCTTCCGTTGCTTACAACAACATTTTTATCAGTTATCGCATAATCTATTTTTGCATTTTCTCCAACGACTGTGTCCTGCATAAGGATAGAGTTTTTAACGACACTTCCCTTTCCGATCTTTACGCCTCTGAATAATACACAGTTTTCCACTTCACCGTCTATAACGCATCCGTCTGCAATAAGAGAATTCGTGACCTTACTGTCAAGACCGTATTTAACAGGAGCGTTATCCTTAAGCTTTGTGTAGATAGGAGCGCTGATATTAAACAGTGCCTTTCGGTTTTTATTGTCAAGAAGATCCATATTTGCATTATAATACGAAAGGATACTGAAAATCTGTTTAAAATACCCCTGATAGTCATAGGACATAATTTTAAGCTCTTTCTTTTTTGCCTGAAGCACATCTCTCTCAAAGCTGTAAAATCCCTTTGAAATGTTTGATTTTACAATGTCAAGCAAAAAGTCCTTTTTTACAACATACATATTGAGATTGAGCGCACCGGTTCCCTCAAGACCGCTGTGTATAAGAACATCCTGCACTCTGCTTTGACTGTCAACAGTCATAAAGGTGCTTTGCTTTGTCTCATAAGAGCTGAGCTTTCCCGTACTTGTAACGACAGTTATATCCGCACCGCTCTCAATATGGAAATCAACGATAGGACGGTAATCAATATTTACAACAACATCACAGTCACTCATAACAACATACTCCTGAGGAGCGTGCATTATAAAGCTTGCCGCGCCGTACAAAGCCTCAAGGCGACCTCTGTAAAGAGTGCTTTCATTATTTCCGAACGGTGGAAGTATATGAAGTCCTCCCGTCTTTCTCGAAAGGTCCCAGCTTCGTCCGTTGCCCATATGATCAAGAAGCGACTGATAATTGTGCTTTGTAACAACTCCGACAGTTGTGATACCGCTGTTTACCATATTTGACAGAGGAAAGTCGATAAGCCTGTATCTTCCGCCAAACAGAATAGATCCCATAGTTCTTTTCTGTGTAAGGGATTCTACCGTCATATCGTGCATATTTGCAAACACGATTCCCAAAACATTTTTCATATTTACTGACATTTAAAATTCCCTCCCTTACTTATTTTCACCGATTATCTCTTTAGGAAGAATTTTGGTTCCGTTAGAAATTGTTATCTCGTGTCCGATAACAGCTACTCCCCATTCATCCCTGTTTTCGACATTTTCAGGTCTTGCTCCGATTTTTGCATTCTCCCCTATTACCGAATTCTCGCCGACGATAGCATATTCAACTACCGCTCCGGACTTAACTACTACACCCGGCATAAGGATAGAATCTGTAACAACAGCGCCCTCCTCAATAGTAACGCCGTCCGAGATCATCGAAAAATCAACTGTTCCGTCTATGTTACAGCCCTCTGTTACCATAGAATTCTGAATTTTTGCATTTCTTCCTATACTCTGTGGCGGCATTACCGGATTTCTCGAATAAATCTTCCATGTAGGATCATAGAGGTCTATCGGTATATTAGGATTTATAAGATCCATATTAGCCTCCCAAAGGCTGTCTATTGTTCCCACATCCTTCCAGTAGCCGTCAAACCTGTATGCGTAAAGGCGCTTGCTGTCGTTGAGCATCATCGGGATAATGTCCTTTCCGAAGTCCTTGGAATTATCCTCGCGCTTATCGTTCTCGTTGTCTGTGAGGTATTTCTTCAAAACATCAAAAGAGAAAATGTAAATTCCCATTGAAGCAAGCGTGCTCTTCGGCTCCTTTGGCTTTTCGACAAAGTCATAGATCTCTCCGTCGTCACGGGCAAACATTATTCCGAATCGCGACGCCTCCTCGAGATCAACATCTAAAACCGCAATAGTACAGTCCGCATTTTTCTCCTTATGATACCTGAGCATCTCGCTGTAATCCATCTTGTAAATGTGGTCGCCGGAAAGTATTACGACATACTCCGGATCGTATCTCTCGATAAACGAAAGATTTTGATATATTGCGTTCGCCGTTCCCTTATACCACTCCGCACCCTGCTGAGACTGATACGGCGCAAGTATATGAACTCCGCCGGTGTTCCGGTCTAAGTCCCAAGGCTGACCGTTTCCGATATAATCGTTCATAGCGAGCGGCTGATACTGAGTAAGAACTCCGACAGTATCAATGCCCGAGTTAATGCAGTTTGAAAGCGGAAAATCAATTATTCTGTACTTTCCGCCGTAAGGAACCGCTGGCTTTGCTATCTGCTTTGTCAAAGCATACAGACGGCTTCCCTGTCCGCCCGCCAAAAGCATAGCGACAATTTCTTTTTTGTTAAACATCAAATCACCAACCTATATTTTAATTTTATTATTTTTTATTTACAGCTTTTTGCTTATCGGAAGACGCTTTAGCAGCATCTTTTTTCGCAGCCGCCTTTTTAGCCGGCGCTTTCTTGACTGTCTTTTCCGAAGCGGATTTCTTTCTTGGCTGCTGCTTTTCGACTTTAAAATACATCGTCGAATATGCAGGTATATCCACAGTTATCGAGTAATCGTACCCGTGCATCGGGACAGCCACCGCTCTCTTCGGCTTGTTAGCATATGGACTTCCGTCAACAGACGATGTGTTAAACACCTCCGTGTACTTACCCTTAAACGGGACTCCGAAGCTGTAACCGGTCCTGGAAACAGGTACGAAGTTGCAGACAACTATGATCTCATTACCCTCATCATCAATCCTTCTGAATACTATGATGCTTTGAGTATAGTCATCGTTTGATATCCAAGAGAAGCCTTCCCATGAAAAATCTACCGACCAGAACGGAGAGTTGTCCAAATAAAACTTATTAAGATTTTTTACAAACTCGTGGAAATTTCTGTGGTTTTCATATTCTTCGATCATAAACCACTCAAGTCCGTTTTCGTAGTCCCACTCTCTGAACTGTGCAAACTCACTTCCCATAAACAAAAGCTTTTTGCCAGGGTGTGCGGTCATAAATCCAAGAAATGTTCTGGCTTGTGCAAATTTCTGATCCGTATCTCCGAACATCTTGTTGATCAGAGAGCCCTTTCCGTGAACCACCTCATCGTGTGAGATAGGCAAAACAAAGTTCTCGGAAAACGCATAAAAGAACGAAAATGTCAAAGCATTATGATGAAAAGCTCTGTGTATAGGGTCGAGAGCCATATACTTCAGCATATCGTTCATCCAGCCCATATTCCATTTAAAATTAAAACCAAGTCCGCCTATATCCGCCGGCTTAGTCACCATAGGCCACGCGGTGGATTCCTCCGCTATCATAAGCGCATTCGGAAATCTTTCAAAAACCGCACTATTGAGCTTTTTGAAAAACTCAATAGCCTCAAGATTTTTGTTCTCCCCGTATTTGTTTGCGATCCATTCACCGTCGCGTCTGTCATAATCAAGATACAGCATAGACGCAACAGCATCTACCCTTAAGCCGTCTATATGGTACTTTTCGAGCCAGTATATCGCATTTGATATGAGGAACGATACGACCTCGTTCTTTCCGTAATCAAACACCTTTGTGCCCCAGGCTTTATGCTCGCCCTTTCGCCAGTCGGAATACTCGTAACAAGCTTCTCCGTCAAAATTTGAAAGTCCCGCAGCGTCCTTCGGAAAATGTGCCGGCACCCAATCGAGGATAACTCCTATCCCTGCGCTGTGAAAGGCATTTATCATTTTCATAAAGTCCTTAGGCGTGCCGAACCTTGAAGTAGGAGCAAAATACCCTATCTGCTGATACCCCCATGACCCGTCAAAAGGATACTCCGCAAGCGGCATAAACTCAACGTGCGTATAGCTCATTTCCTTAAGGTAGGGTATTATATCCTCGGCAAACTTTTCATACGTGAAAAAGTTACCGTCAGGATACTGTCTCCAAGAGCCTAAATGGACCTCGTAAATATTCATCGGACTTTTATATATATCCGACTCGTTCTTTTTCTTTATATATGCTGAATCCGTCCATTTAAAACCGTCAAGGTCATATATTTTTGAGGCAGTTTCAGGCGGCGTCTGCATATGGACGCCATACGGGTCTGCTTTTAAAAGCTTTTGTCCGTTTGCCGTTGTAATACAATACTTATAGGTATCATACTCCTTCAGCCCTTTTACGAAGCCCTCCCAGACCTCGCTGTTTTTTAAGCAAACCATCTTGTCTGCCTCTTCGTTCCAGTTGTTAAAGTCTCCGACAATGCTTACATACGTCGCATGGGGAGCCCACACTCTGAAAAAATATCCCTGCTCACCGAGAAGCTCTCCTTTATGCGCCCCGAAAAAATCACCGCACATATAATTTGTGCCCTCGTGAAATAGCAAAAGCGGAATATCATATTCTGCGTTTATGTTGTCCGACATCTATATTCCTCCACAATGATTTTATTACTATTTCATTGTAACTCTTTTTACAGTTATTTGCAATAGTTTTTATCTATATTTTCTAAATCGCACATAAACGGACAACAAATTTTGTGCAATTTCAATAAAATTTCATCGAATTCATAACGGATTAGTGCTATGGTATGTAGAAAGCATATTATAATACTTTAAATTAAGCAGTGAAAAAACTGCTATGTGTGGAACATTTTAGTCTTTTTTAATAAATCAGTTAAATTATTAGAAAATATCAACTGATTTTAAGAGTCAACACGGTGACATCATCAGACCTTTTGTTGCTGTTTTTTAAAGTCAGCTGCTCTGTGATAAGTCTCACGATTTCCTGCGGATCTTTTTTATTTATCGTTTTTTTGTTTAAAACAGCTTTTTCGATAACATTTAATGAGATACCGTCCGAGCATACCAGTATAATGTCGTCCTTTTCAAGCTTTACACTCACTGTTTCACAGGACGATTCACATAAGATCCCTAGCGGAAAGCTCTTTGCATCAAGTGCGGTGATTTTTCCCTTTCTTAAAAGATAGCTCGGTGCAGCACCGCATTTAAATAAGCTCATCTCACCTGTCGTAAGGTCTATCTCCGCAATGTCAAGCGTCGCAAAGCTCTCTTCCCAGCTTTTCACCCTTAGAATAGAATTGATAAGAGACGCGGCAGTAGAAGGAGCCGCACCGAGAGTAAGTATCCTTGTTACAAGATTTACAGCAAACATTGAGTCCAGTCTTGCTCTTTTTCCGGTTCCCATTCCGTCCGACAAAACAACATACTGCTTACAAGGATCAGGCTTTAAAAACTCGTAGTAATCCCCTGAATAATCACCGAACACAGCGCTCGTCGAAAGGGTATCCCACTCAAGACTGAAATGAGGACTCGGCGCGAAAACAAGCTTTTTCATATTGTCCGCAAAGCTTACGGCGGGCATCTGAAAATCTGCACAGGCAAGCTCGCCCATCTCAACAGTAAGCTTTACAAGATCAGGCTTTGAGGCTTTCGGCAGATACATCTCAACTATCGGTTGATTGTTCCTGTCTATATAGGCGCATATTTTGGCGTTTGTGATACCCTGTTTATATACAAGATCAGCGATCGAATCAGATAGTAAAACATCAATTTTATTAAGCCTTTTTGTGTTTTCTGACAAATCGTTCAAGAGAGAAGACATAATTCCAAGCTGTGAACACAACAGCTCTCTTAACTCTGTCATCTTTTCCTTTCTTCCCTGCTCATAAGAAAGTCCTGTATAAAGCATATTGTATGTACTCATAAGCACCTCTTTTTTACAGCAGTCCTTATGCTTTCGTCTTATGTCGTCAAGAGTTACCGCTCCACTCCTTCTCGCTCGCATAGAAAGCTGAGAAAATGCGCTCGCAGTTTCTCCCTTATTTTGTTCCCAACACTGTGCTATCCTGCTGCAATCACCGCAAACACAGGCTCTTACCTCCTTAGAAAGCTCAGGAGGCGCTATCTTTTTTTCTAGTGCATCTGTCACAGTTAATATCTGATCCTTTATAGCGCAAACGCTTTTAGAAGCAAAGCTCATCTCACTAGCGGCAGTCTGGCAGGATATTTCGGGAGATTTTTTTCTTCCCCCTACAAGTCTGAAGGCGGAAAGCACCTTATTGTCAGGCAAGGATAAATACAAAACTGCACCGACAATAACATCTGCGATAAGCTTAAACGAATCTGCGTTTGTTCCGAGGATAAATATTCCTCCCACAACAACCGCCATAAGCGAGATTATTACCGCTGCTACCCCGAGAGCCGAAAATGCGCCACATATCAGTCCGGCGGTCGCCAAAAGAAGTGTGTTTTTTATCATATCAGGTGAACAAATAACAACGCCAAGCGTTGCCAATGCGCCAAAAACAGTACCGCCGATATACTTGTATCTGCTTGCGGCAAACAGCATTACCGCAACTCCTAAAGCTCGTCCGAAATTTATTCCGAGTATTGATACGCTGGTGAGTGTCGCCACTGTCATAACAAATATAATAGCTATCATTATGCCGTTCGTTGAACTCATATCTATCATCGAGTCTGAAACATACTTATTAAAGCATATTTTAACAGAATAAATAAGACCAAAGCACATAAATGAACTCAATATCCTGAACAATATAAGATCTACATCGCTGTCTGTTACCAAGCTCACGATAGCCGAATAAAGAAGATATGCCGATGACGCAAAGAGCGCCCCTGCCATAGCAGGTTCTTTACCCGATCGGTTTATCAAAAGTCTTATTGCCATAACAGTGGCGATAGAACAAAGATTTATTATCCCGTCAAATACACTTCCGCTTATTATGTATGAAAGTATGCTTGCCGCAAGACAAAATCCGCCCAAATTACCTGACAGCGATGCTATCACCACATTTACCGGCGACGGAAAGCCGAACATCTCTCCTCGTGTCGCAATAAAGCTTAAAATCATCGTGATCCCCGCCAGGGTGTAGTGCCTGAGCCTGTCTGCATTTTTAAAAGTTGTCTCCGTTTTTAACATTCCTAAACACCTGCTTTTTTTAAAATTCCTTTTTATTTATCTGTTTGTACAAAAGGTAATTTTATTATAAGCCGTGTCAAAACAGAATTTTGTCAAAGGCGGCTTTTATCATAATGTGAGCATTTACAGTAAAAAGCAACAGCAACCTTTGTTAAGCCTTTACATTTTTAAAAATATGTGATAAAATAACACTCAGTCAGCTTTTAAAGAAAGGAAAGATAAAAAAATGCCTATAAAGATACCAAACGGTCTGCCTGCTTACAAGACGCTTGTCGAGGACAGAATAATGGTAATTGACGATGACCGCGCGATACATCAGGACATAAGACCGCTTGAGATAGCGATACTTAATCTTATGCCGAAAAAGATAGAAACCGAAACACAGCTTTTAAGGCTTTTGAGCAATACGCCTCTTCAGCTCAACATAGAGCTTATAAAAACAGCAAGTCACGATTCAAAAACAACGCCTAAAAGCCACATCTCAAAATTTTACAATACATTTGACGAGATCAAAGACAGATTTTTTGACGGGCTTATTATTACAGGCGCACCTGTTGAACAGCTTGATTTTGACAAAGTAGATTATTGGGTAGAGCTTTGCGAGATATTTGAATGGAGCAAAACTCATGTGTATTCTACGATACACATCTGCTGGGGAGCTCAGGCAGGGCTTTATTACCATTACGGCATACCTAAATATCCGCTTAAAAAGAAAATGTTCGGAGTGTTTGAGCATAAAGTCTTAAATCCCAAGCACCCGATTCTAAACGGCTTCGACGACATTTTCTTAGTCCCACACTCGAGACACACCGAGGTTTTGGAAAGTGACATAAAAAAAATACCTGATCTTGAGATACTCGCGAAATCAGATATTGCAGGAGTGGACATAATCGGCGACAGATCTATGAGACGCTTTTTCATTCTGGGACACCGTGAATACGACAAGAGAACGCTTGCAAACGAGTATTTCAGAGACCTTGAAAAAAATCTCTCTATCGAAATTCCGTATAATTATTTTCCTGACAATGATCCAAATAAAAAGCCTCTCCACACCTGGATATGCCATGCAAATCTTATGTTTTCAAATTGGCTTAATTTTATAGTTTATCCGAAAACGCCATATAACATTGACGAAATAGGAAAACTTGATCACTGACCGAAATATTACAAAAAAGGATAACCAAAGCTTTTAAGGCTTTTAGTTATCCTTTCTTTTTACTTTTTCTTTTTTCCTTTTATAATAAGCGGCTCCGCGCCCCTCGTAACACAATCGGGAGTTACTGTTACGGTTGTGATAGTCTCATCAGAAGGCGTTTCAAACATAACCTTCATAAGAATTCCTTCAACGACCGAGCGAAGACCTCTTGCACCTGTTTTTTGCTCAATAGATTTTTTTGCGATCTCCTTTAGTGTCTGCTCCTCAAATTCAAGCTTTATCCCGTCATATTCAAAAAGCTTTTTATACTGCTTTACAAGTGAGTTTTTAGGCTCTGTGAGTATTTTTACAAGAGCATTTTCATCAAGCTCATCTAAAACCGTTATAACAGGAAGCCTTCCGACAAGCTCGGGTACTAATCCGTATTTTACAAGATCGTGCGGCTCTACAAGCTCAAGGTGTTTTTTGTCGTCTTTTTGCCGTATCGTTCCGCCGAAACCGAGAGATGAATTATCGGTGCGCTTTTTAATTAGCTTTTCCAGTCCGTCAAATGCCCCGCCGCAAATAAACAAAATGTTCTTTGTATCTATCTGAATAAATTCCTGATGGGGGTGTTTTCTTCCTCCTTGAGGAGGTACATTCGAAACGCAGCCTTCGATAATTTTTAAAAGAGCCTGCTGAACTCCCTCGCCGCTTACATCTCTGGTTATTGATGTGTTTTCGCTCTTCCTCGCTATTTTATCTATCTCGTCAATATAGATTATTCCCTTCTGTGCCGCTTCTACATTATAATCCGCAGCCTGAATAAGACGAGTAAGAACATTTTCAACATCATCTCCGACATATCCCGCCTCTGTAAGAGTAGTAGCATCCGCTATCGCGAAAGGAACATTCAGAATTCTTGCGAGCGTCTGTGCTAAAAGTGTTTTTCCTGTGCCGGTAGGACCTAACAACAGAATATTACTCTTTTGTATTTCCACATCGCTGCCGTCATCTATGCTCATTATCCTCTTATAGTGATTGTAAACCGAGACCGCAAGAGATATTTTTGCACCATCCTGTCCGATAACGTATTCGTCAAGTATTTTCTTTATCTCCGCAGGCTTAGTCAGCTTTATAGTATCCTCGATTTTCTTACCCGTTTTTTTTGCCGTTTGAGGAACTTCACCCTGCTGCTGCATTATATCATAACACAGCAATACGCACTGATCGCAGATATTGGTAGCACCCGCAGAAAATAAATTTCTCACCCTGTCCTCAGGCTTTCCGCAAAAGTTACAGTGCCTTAAGGTATCCTTTCCTGCCATTTATATCGTCCTTCCTTATTTGCTATCTCTTGACTATAACCTTATCGACAAGTCCGTACTCCGCCGCCTCATCCGCAGACATATAATTATCTCTCTCACAGTCTTTGTGTAAGGTTTCCTCATCCTTACCGCAGTTTTCGGCAAGTATTTTTTCCAGTCGCTGTCTTGTCTTAAGAATATTGTCCGCGTGGATCTGAATATCCGTCTGCTGACCGCTCAGTCCTCCTGATAAAAGCGGCTGATGGATAAGTATCTCACTGTTCGGAAGAGCAAACCTCTTTCCCTTTGTGCCGCTTGAAAGTAAAAATGATCCCATAGATGCCGCCAAGCCTACACATATCGTCGATACATCACACTTTATATACTGCATAGTGTCATATATAGCAAGACCTGCGGTAACGCTTCCTCCGGGAGAGTTGATATAAAGATCAATGTCCTTTTCAGGGTCCTGTCCCTCAAGATACAGAAGCTGTGCGATAACAACACTTGCAAGCGCATCGTCAATAGTTCCTGTAAGCATAACTATTCTGTCATTCAAAAGGCGAGAAAAAATGTCATAGCTTCTCTCGCCCCTGTTTGTCTGTTCTACAACATATGGTACCAATGCCATTTTTGTTCCCTCCGTATAATAACTCCGCTTTTGCGGGAAAATCAAGGCAATGCCGCATACTTAAAAGCGGTATTGCCTTATAAAATCACCTACTTTATAACTGCTTCAGCTTTTACTAAATCAGCAGCTTTGCCTACTGCAAGATCCTTTTTGACCGCATCAACAGTCACATAGCTTTTCACCTGTTCTACTTCCATCTTATAGTTGTCAGCCATTTTCTTTATTTCTTCCTCAGCCTCATCATCTGTTACCTCAATGCCCTCAAGCTCAGAAATCTTTTCTAATGCAAGTCTGAGTTTGACCTGCTTTTCAGCCTGTTCGCGATAGGTCTTTTTTAACGAGTCAAGAGTCTGACCTGTGTACTGAAGGTACATATCAAGAGATATTCCCTGAGGAGCAAGGCGCTGTCCCATTTCCTCAATCATCTCGTCAACTCTTCTCTCATACATTACTTCCGGGATCTCTCCCTCGACCTTTGCTATTACCTCGTCGAATATTTTTCCTTCCTCTTCCTGCTCAGAAGCCTTTTTAGCGGCGTCCTCAAGCTTCTTTCTCACATCTGCCTTGAGTTCATCCACAGTATCAAACTCCGACTGATCCTTTACAAAATCGTCGTCAAGCTCGGGAAGCTCTTTAGTCTTAATCTCGTGTAATTTTACCTTGAACACCGCCGGCGCTCCCGCAAGCTCCTTTGCGCCGTAGTCCTCTGGGAAAGTGACATTAACATCAAACTCATCGCCGATATTGTGACCGATTATCTGATCCTCAAAGCCGGGAATAAACTGTCCGCTTCCGAGTGTAAGCGTAAATTTCTCAGCCTTTCCGCCCTCAAAAGCAACATTGTCCTTAAATCCCTCAAAATCGATAACTACATCATCACCGTTTTGCGCCGCTCTGTCCTCGACTGTGATTATTCTCATACCCTTTTGTCTTATGTGGTCGATCTCGTGATCAACATCATCATCAGATACAGTCTTGACAGATTTTTCTATTTTTATTCCTTTATAATCTTTAATCTCAATTTCAGGCTTTGTTATGCAGACAGCCTTAATAACGGCACCTTTTTCCTTAGAAACCTCTGTCACCTCTACATCAGGGCGTGCAACAAGCTCCAGACCTGCCTCAGCTACCGCAGTATCCACCTCTGCCGGTATGATAGCGTTTAGTGCGTCCTCGTAAAAAACTCCCTCGCCGTATTCCTTCTCAACAATCTTTCTCGGTGCGTGACCCTTGCGAAATCCCGGAACATTGATATTCTTCTTTGCCTTGAGATAAGCCGCCTGGACCGCCGCCTCAAAAGCCTCAGCAGAGATCTCGATCTCGAGCTCATGTTTATTTGTTTCGACCTTATTTGCTGATTTTAAACTCATTTTTACATCCTCCAATGTCTATTTAAATATGCCTTGGTAATTATATCATAAACTTCAGCCATTTTCAAGGGGTTTAATAAAATAAATATAAACTCCATTGTAGGTTTGTCAATGATCTATTGTAAACCTACAAACCGCAGTATAAAGCCAAAATTAAATGGCTTGACACCTGCTAAGCACAGATCTCAAGCCGTTTTTATAGCCTAATATTCAATTTTCACAAGATTTTCTTAAAAACTTTGTCTAACTTTTGGGGGCACTTCATTTATGCAAACCGCGGGGTTTTTGTTTTGATAATAATATTTTTACTTACAGAAAAGTCTTTCCTAAACCTTTGATTTATACAAGTAAATCTCAACGGGCGAATATTTCTCAAATAAATGACCGGTCATAGGAGCTTTCAGCGTGAGAGAGGACCTTGAGGTCGGGATAGTGAGTGTCGCCGTTGTTCCTTCACCGACCTTTGTTGTATAACTGAACGACGATGAAAACTCATCGCAGAAAAGCTTGACAATAGTTAAGCCCAGTCCCTCGTTGTTTTTTGCAATATCTGATGTCGCAAACGGGACAAACAAAAGCTTTTCTGTATCACTGTCAATACCGTTTCCGTTGTCCGTTACAGATAAAACTGCTTTTTCGCCGATTTTTGAAAGCTTTACAAATAATTCCTTCTTCTCACTTTTATTGTATGTTATTGCGTTAGAGATAAGATTTAACATAGCTATTGAGAATCTACTGAAATCAAGCTCTGCGTTTATTCCGCTTTTAATGCTGTATTTTACATCGACACCCTCCTGCTTAAGCTTTGGAATTACCGCTAGCACAATATCCTCGACCTGTTCGGAAAGCGAACCGATATGTGTACGGAAATTCTTTACCGTATAGTTTACCAGCTCCTCAAGATTAGCGACAGACGACAGAGCCTTATATGTTGAATTTGTAAGAGTTTCCGCTCTATTTGCAAGATCATACTGCTCAACAAGCTCAAGATCATTTTTAAGCGCATCACTTGAAAATACGATCTCACTTGAGATCTCTCTTACAAGTGAAAGATATTTGTGCATACCAATAGATGAGTATGATGTCATAAAACGAGACATCTGACTCAAGATATTTACGGTCTCAACTACATAACCTTCCGGCATATTTTCTTCAAACACAGGAATGACTCTCACAAGCTGTACACTCTGTTTGGTTTTCATAAGCATTTCTTTTTCGCTTTTGATACCTTTAATCCCGTTAAAGCCGTATATGCCCAGTATCCGAACTTTAGGCGTGTAAAAGCTTTCGTTCATCACACCTTTAAAAAGCTCCTTATCATTTGACCATATTAGGTTTACATCTTCATCAAATACTGCAAGCTTTGAATCAGTATAAGAATATATAGATTTTAGTACCTTCAATTTTTCATCTTTCATATTTTTAACTCCGTAGCAAAATAAAAAGCAATTATACATTTGTATCATAGACATTTTAACATATTTTCTAACAGATTTCAACAACTTTTTGAAAAATACTCAGCAATGTATTTTAAACAATAATTGACAGTATAAAGTTAAGCAAAAAGGGGAAAGGTCTTGACTAATAATAGAAAATGTATTAAAATATTAAAGACAGGTAAATAGAAAAGGAGTTAAAATTTTATGTCTGGACATTCAAAATGGGCAAATATCAAAAGAAAAAAAGAGGGAAATGATGCCGCTAAGGCTAAAGTATTTACTAAAATCGGAAGGGAAATTATGGTTTGTGTTAAAGAGGGCGGACCTGATCCCGCTAATAACGCAAGACTAAGAGACCTTATCCAAAAGGCTAAGAGCAACAATGTTCCTAATGATAATATTGACAGAATGATAAAAAAAGCTGCGGGAGAAGGAGACAAGAACAACTACGAGACGCTCGTTTACGAGGGCTATGGTCCAAACGGTGTAGCGGTTATTGTAGAGTGCCTGACTGACAACAAAAACAGAACAGCCGGCGATATTCGTCACTATTTTGATAAGTTCGGCGGTAACCTCGGCACGACAGGCTGCGTCTCATTTATGTTTTCGCAAAAGGGAGTTATCTTGCTTGACGCTGAGGGAGTTGATGAGGAAAAGCTTATGGAGGATGTGTTTGAAGCAGGGGCTTCGGATTTTGACATTGACGGAAATGAGGCGGAGATAACTACCGAGCCGGCAGATGTCTTTAAGGCAGCAGAGGCTCTTAAGGAGATGGGATATAATATCATATCTGCCGAGGCTGCTCAGGTACCATCGACCTATACGCAGCTTACCGATGAGGATTCTGTAAGGAAGATGAATCTTTTGCTTGATACACTTGAAGAAAATGACGATGTTCAGCAGGTTTTCCACAACTGGGAGATGCCGGAAGAATAATTTAATAATGAATTTTTTAAAATTCAAGCGTCATTTTATTTAGACTTTTGATAAACTTTTTTATATTTTCCTAAAGGCGTTTTGTTGAAAATTTATATTTTTGAATTTTTTTGCTTGTAAACTTGCATTTTATGGTGAACGGGTGTATAATATATCCGTTAGATCAAATTTATTGGAAAGAAGGATAAAAATGCTTGAAATCAAATACGAGCTTTCTGAAAAATTAAAGGAAAAGCCAAAGGATGAAACAAAGCTTGGCTTCGGTCACATTTTCACGGACCATATGTTTGTGATGAACTACGATGTGGGTAAGGGCTGGAACAACCCGAGAATAGTTCCTTTTGGAAATGTTGAGCTTTCACCGGCTGCTATGTGTCTTCACTACGGTCAGGAAATTTTTGAAGGACTCAAGGCTTACAGAACAGCAGACGGAAGCGTTCAGCTTTTCAGACCTCAGGAAAACTTCAAGAGAATGAATGTATCTGCCGAGAGAATGGTTATCCCACAGATCGATGAGGAATTTTGTCTCTACGCGTTAAAGGAGCTTCTTAAGGTAGAGGAGGAATGGGTACCTCACACCGAGGGAGCAGCGCTTTACATAAGACCGTTTATTTTTGCTACCGATCCGTATGTCGGAGTTAAGCCGGCGGATCACTACTTGTTTATGATAATTCTCTCCCCGTCGGGTGCTTATTATTCAACTGGTCTCAATCCGGTTAAAATATATGTTGAGAGTAAATATGTCAGAGCAGTAAGAGGCGGAACTGGATTTGCTAAAACTGCCGCAAATTACGCTATTTCTCTTGCAGGACAGGAGGAGGCTCATCAGCAGGATTATGAGCAGGTTTTGTGGCTTGACGGAGTAGAACAAAAGTATGTTGAAGAGGTAGGCTCGATGAACATATTCTTTGTTATTGACTCAGAGGTTATTACGCCGCTGCTAACAGGTTCTGTACTTCCCGGTATTACAAGAAAATCCGCTATTGAGATTTGTAAGAAAAAGGGACTTAAGGTTTCGGAAAGAAGAATTTCAATAGATGAAATAGCTAAGGCTTATGATGATGGAAAACTTGACGAGGTATTCGGAACTGGAACAGCAGCAGTTATTTCTCCTGTCGGACATTTAAAATACGGCGACAAGATAATGACTATAAACGACAACAAGATAGGAAAGATCTCGCAGATGCTTTACGATACTATGACAGGTATGCAGTGGGGCAAGATCCCGGATGAGTTCGGTTGGATCGTACCGCTGAAGGATTGATCATATGCTTTAAACAGCACATAAACGGCACAGGTTGTTAACCTGCGCCGTTTTATATTACCACATAATTAAATTTCACATCTTCTAATGCGGCGGTAAAATTAGCTGATACCTCATAACGCTTGTTGAATAACGATGCACTATTCCTACTATAATTATAATCTACTAAATGAATGCTTTTTTAGATTTATTTTGTGAATTTTCTAAGTGCTTTTGCAACTTCTTTTATATCAATAGGCTTTGCGATGTGAGCATTCATTCCAATATCAAGACACTTTTTAATATCCTCGGAAAAAGCGTCTGCGGTCATCGCTATTATCGGTATATCCGAATAGGAGTTATCAAGCTTTCTGATAGCCTCGGTAGCTTCATATCCGTTCATAACAGGCATACGAATATCCATAAGGATAGCCTTATACTCTCCGGGCTTTGCATTTCTAATCATATCTACGCATATTTGTCCATTTTCTGCGTGTTCAATATTTAAGTTAAGCTGACTTAGAAGTTCGTATGCTATCTCCCAGTTTAACTCGTTATCCTCTGCTAGAAGTATTTTCATTCCGCCAAAGTCATAGCTGTGTTCTTCAATTTTATTTTCCGGAAGTTCATTATTATTGTCATCGGTGTATTTCTTAAGTCCGTAATACAGAGTAGACTTAAACAGTGGCTTTGAAATAAATCCATCTACACCGGCTTCCTTT
This sequence comes from uncultured Clostridia bacterium, assembly GCA_947624675.1. Classification (GTDB taxonomy): domain Bacteria; phylum Bacillota; class Clostridia; order Oscillospirales; family Ruminococcaceae; genus UMGS1601. The sequence continues at coordinate 140,268 of CANQLI010000005.1, forward strand.
GCTTCGTTTTCGATCTCGCTCCAGTCATACGCAGATATAAGAAGTATAGGAATATCTCGTCCGAGTTTTTTTCTTATTCTTCTTGCTGTCTCAATTCCGTCGATCCCCGGGAGCTTCCAGTCAAGAAGGATTATATGATAATCATCGTGTAAAGAACGGCGGTGCTCGACCATTTCGATTGCGCTTTCGCCGTCGAGAGTCCAGTCTGCTGTTACGCCTATCTTTTTAAGTGAGTCAACCGTGCTTTCACAGAGCTGCTGATCATCGTCAACCACAAGCATATTCCAGTTTGGAAGTATCATATCTTCTTCGGGTATACTTGCTTTTTCCAGATCGAGTACAAGGTGGAACTCACTTCCTTTTCCGAGTTCACTTTTAATGTCGATAGTTCCGCCCATAGCATCAACTATATACTTAGTTATAGCCATTCCAAGTCCTGTGCCTTCGGTGCGCTTAACACGCTTGCTGTCCTCTCGCGCAAAGGATTTGAATATCTCCTTCTGGAACTCCGGCGTCATTCCTATACCGTTATCCTTTGTAATTATATGCGTTCTGACAAAAGCTTCTCCGACAGGTGAATCCTCCTGATACATCGAAACGGTTATACAGCCGCCGTCCGGAGTAAATTTTACCGCATTTGACAAAAAGTTTAAAAGAACCTGATTAAACCTTACGCTGTCACAAAATACATTTTCAGAATCAATATCATGAATAAATACATCAAACTTCTGATTCTTTATTTTTACCTGTGGCTGCACAATGCTTACTATGCTGTCCATAACCTCTCTGAGGGAGATTTGATCCATATTGAGCGTTAGCTTACCGCTCTCTATTTTTGACATATCCAGTACATCGTTTATAAGACCGAGAAGATGCTTGCTCGAGACGCTTATCTTTCTAAGACAATTTTGTACCTGCTGCTTGTCATCAATATTTGCAGTAGCTATTGCGGTCATTCCTACGATAGCGTTCATAGGCGTTCGTATATCGTGGCTCATATTAGATAAAAATTCGCTCTTTGATTTATTTGCGTGAATAGCCTCCTGTCTCGCGTTTTCGAGCGCACGGATCTGGTGGTGGGTCATCTTCATATAGATAGTAAAGATAATAGCGAGCGTTATAAGAATTATTGTAAGACATATAATAAGGATATAGAATCGCTGTGTACTTAGAGAGTCTATCGTTTCATCTAAATCGCCGTAGGGCATTACCGTTATAAGATACCACTCTGAATAAGATAATCTTGTACAGTAGATGTGCTTTCTTTCATTTTCCGCAACGACGATAGTTGAATAATCCTCATTATTCTGCATCGCTGTTTTAAGCTCACTGATATAGATATCCGCATTTTTGTCACTGGATTCAGACACGACAGATTTAAGTCTGTCAAAGTAATTGCCGTTGTCATAAGTATCGGTGTTTCTTATAATATAACTTCCGTCACGGCTAATAACATCCGAAAAGGTGAGAGAATCATCACTGTCCACATTGTCCAGCCCAAGGGTCTTATTAAAATAGTCTGAGGACATTCCTGCGACTAAGGCTGTACAGGAATCATTATTGCTCATAGGATAGGTTGTTGATATTCCTATCATAACGGCTTTTTTACCGGAAGCGGTCTGTGCAAGCGCTACTTTTTTCTCATCGTTGTTGAGCGACTTTAAAAACGGGTCGGGATCATACATCTCAACTGGTTCGCCGTATACCATTTCAAAATCTCCGTCACGGCTCAAAAGTGCAAGAGAGTCAAAGTTTCTTAGTTTCCCCGCTACCTCAAGAGCTTTTAACATTTCCTTTCCGTATTGATAATTTTCTGGTGGGCAGTTTTCTATTATTGTGTTTACTTGTGAGAGGCGAAGGTCAATAGTAGTTTGAAAATGTCTTGATATTTTATCATTCATACTGGACATATATATATTACCGATTTTGTTTATCGCGTCCTCACTCTTATTGCTCATAGTTATTGCGAAAAGAGACATAACACTTACACATATGATAACTATTACAATAAGACTTACCGTTAAAAATGTCATTATTTTTTTCTTCATCATAATTATACAACCTCAAATTTCGATCAACTTCAACTGTCAATTTCAAATTTATTTTACCATATTATATTATAAAAATCAACTTGAATTGTTTCATTGTTCCTTGAATTTTTGTAGGTTTGTCAATGATGTGTTACAAAAAATAATTCTTCTGTTTTCAAGAAGGGAATTTCAAGAGTTGATGGAGATATTAGAAAACTTAACTAATGTCAGAAAAGGATAAGAACCAATCTTCATTAAGGGACCAAAAGGAACCTTAGAACTTGCTTACATCAAAAGAGGTTTTGAAGTGTATGAATAAGCGGGAAAAGAATACGAGGACGCTTTTTAAATAATCCTACCTCAGAACAGCCCCTTTAGAAAATACTCTCTCTTAGAGGACATAGACATCAGGCTTGCAATGAAAGCTTGCCAACGCAACAAAAAGCTACAAGTAGGCACTCAGGTAGTAAAAGACCTTTTCGAGAAAGCAGGAAGAGTACTTGACAAAGCCACCGTAGACGCTGTCGCGGATAAGATTTTTAAGAGATGCTTTTTCCGCGAAAAAAAGGAAATGAAACTCCAAAGCATTTACGAAATGATGATATTATAGACTTTGGACGAGGTAAAGTTCAATTACAAGTAGGTGACAATGAGTACATTGCCGATATTCTCATAGGTCGGAGAAGCAATAACGAGTTAGTTTTCTACGATATTATAAATTTACACAATGTAAGAATAAATAAAAAAAGAGCCTCCACCCCTGATTACACGGGCTTCGGCTCTAACAACGCTATACCACAAAACGATACAGTTGTCAATAGTATTATACGCAAAAATTACGAAAATAGTGATACTACACAAAGAAAAAAAGGCGTTACTATCAAGAAGTATAAGACCA
>CANQLI010000006.1 GCA_947624675.1 uncultured Clostridia bacterium
CTAGAAAACCGCGATTGGTGGGAGGAGATAATATCGGGCGAGTATATGAGCTATTATGAGAGAATGTATGGGGAAAGATGATAATTCCGCGTAATAGAACAGACATACCGATTTGTTAAGTATAATACAAGTTACAAAAAGTGAATGTAGTTTATTTGTTAAATGATAGGTGATTAAAATGACGTCAAAAGAATTGCGTAAGGTTCAATTATGTCAATTGGATTTGGCTGTTGAAGTTAAGCGCATATGTGAAAAACATAATTTGAAATTTACTTTGGCATATGGTTCAATGTTAGGAGCAGTCAGACATAAGGGATTTATCCCTTGGGATGATGATCTTGATATAGCGATGTTAAGATCAGATTATGAAAAATTCATTGATATTTGTAAGTCAGATTTGGATAATCAGTATATTTTATGCACAACTGAAACTGATGAAAATTATGGGAATTATTTTGCACAGCTACGCATTAAAGACACAGTATATGGTCAAAAAATTTGTGAAAATGCTGATGTAGAAAAAGGTATTTTTATAGATATATTTCCATTTGATTTCTGCTCAGAAAATAAGATGGTTCAATACATACAATTTAATTTTTTTAAGATGTTAAAAATAGCATTTTTAACTAAAAATAATTATAAGATAAGCAAACATCAAATATTACAAAAAATTGTTAAAGCATTTTGTTACTTTTTATCATCTGACCTGATAATTAAAATGATGAATAAAATTGCTTTAAAAAGAAAAGAAGGCAAGCTTATATGTAATTTCGCAGGACCTTATAAGTCTAGAGAATGCATGCCAAGGTCATATTTTGATTTTTTTGAGCTTTGTAAGTTTGAGAATCAATTATTACCTATACTTTCAGATTCAAAGAAAGTGTTAACGCAATGGTATGGCGATTATATGATACTACCTCCGCCTGAAAAAAGAGAGAATAGACACGAAATCATTAAAGTCGATTTTGGTGAATATAAGATCAAAAGTCTATGATATTAAATGTCTTAAACGACAAGCCTCTTCCAGTATACGGAAATGGAGAGAATGTTAGAGATCGGCTATATGTTGAGGACCATTTCGAAGCAATAGACCTGATACATCCGCGTAATAGAACAGACATAAGATTCTTTAAATTTAATACAAGTTACCAAATAGTAAAAAATTAAAAATTAACAAAAAAGCTTGCATTTTATAAAAAATATGTTATTATATATAGTAGAAAGGCAGGAAGCCTTTAAAAAACCTTAGAGGAGGGTATAAATTATGGCATACAAAATTTCAGATGAGTGCATTTCATGCGGAGCTTGTGCAGCAGATTGCCCTGTAAGCGCAATTTCAGAGGGTGACGGAAAGTATGTTATCGACGCTGATACATGCATTGATTGCGGAGCTTGTGCAGGAACATGTCCTGTAGGCGCACCAAATGCTGACTAATATTCAGTTACATAGCCAAGACCACATTCATAAGAGTGTGGTCTTTGTTTTATAAGAGAGATTTATGCGGTGGGTGGAAAATGAATAACAAATACCAGAATAACAAACAGTTGCAAATGAATGCCGTTTGTGTTATAATTATATAAATAGAATGATAAAGGAGAAGAAAGTATGGGTATGACAATGACTCAGAAGGTCTTGGCTGCGCACGCCGGACAAGAGTGTGTAAAAGCAGGAGACCTTATAATGGCAAGGCTTGATATGGTCCTTGGAAACGATATAACCTCACCCGTTGCGATAAACGAGTTTGATAAGGCGGGCTTTTCGGGAGTTTTTGATAAAACAAAGATTTCAATGGTAATGGATCACTTTGCGCCAAATAAGGATATTAAGGCGGCGACTCAGTGTAAACAGTGCAGAGATTTCTGCAATAAATATGATGTACTAAATTTTTACGATGTCGGGGATATGGGCGTTGAACACGCTCTTCTTCCGGAAAAAGGACTGGTCAAGCCAGGAGATTGTGTAATTGGAGCAGATTCTCATACCTGTACCTACGGAGCGCTCGGAGCTTTTTCGACCGGTGTGGGTTCTACCGATATGGCGGCAGGAATGGCTACAGGTAAAGCGTGGTTCAAAGTCCCTGCGGCACTTAAGTTCAATATCACTGGAAGCCTTAACAAATATGTAAGCGGAAAAGATGTTATTTTACATATTATAGGTATGATCGGTGTTGACGGTGCCTTGTATAAGTCTATGGAATTTATGGGGGACGGGCTTAAAAATCTAACGATGGAGGACAGACTGTGTATGGCGAATATGGCTATTGAAGCCGGCGCCAAAAACGGGATTTTTGCTGTTGACGATGTTACTCTTGAGTATGTAAAGGAAAGAGTGACTGATGAATTTACATACTATACAGCTGACGACGATGCGGAGTATGAGGCGGTTTACGATATAAACCTAAGCGATATAAAGCCGACTGTTTCCTTCCCACATCTTCCTGAGAATGCAAAAACATTTGACGAGATAGGCGATGTTAACATAGACCAGGTGGTAATAGGCTCATGCACAAACGGAAGAATTGAAGATATGCGTGCTGCGGCGGAGATTTTAAAGGGTAAAAAGGTGGCTAAGGGAGTTCGTTGTATAGTCATTCCGGCAACTCAGAAGGTATATCTTCAGTCAATGGAAGAGGGACTTTTAAAAATATTTATTGATGCGGGATGTGCAGTTTCAACTCCGACCTGCGGACCTTGTCTGGGCGGACATATGGGAATCCTTGCCAAGGGCGAAAGAGCTGTTGCCACAACTAACAGAAACTTTGTCGGAAGAATGGGACATCCGGAAAGTGAAGTGTATCTTGCCTCTCCATATGTTGCGGCGGCAAGCGCAGTTACCGGAAAAATCTCACAGCCGAGTGAAATAATGTAAGGAGTGTAATTGATGAAAGTATCAGGAAAAGTACATAAATACGGAGACAATGTTGACACAGATGTTATTATTCCCGCGCGTTATTTAAATACCGCCGATCACAAGGAGCTTGCTTCTCACTGTATGGAAGACATAGATACGGAGTTTGTAAATAAGGTCAGAGACGGTGACATTATGGTCGCAAAGAGTAATTTCGGTTGCGGCTCATCCCGTGAGCACGCGCCTATTGCTATAAAGGCTAGCGGTATCTCCTGCGTTATAGCTAAGACCTTTGCGAGGATATTTTACAGAAATTCTATAAACATAGGGCTTCCTATAATTGAGTGCCCCGAGGCGGCGGAGGGAATTCAGGACGGCGATAATGTTGAAATAGATTTTGACACAGGAATTATTACCGATAAGACAACAGGTAAGACATATCAGGGTAATCCGTTTCCAGAGTTTATAAAAAATATAATAAACAAAAACGGTCTTTTAAACTCTCTAAAAGGGTAAGGATTATTATGTTTTGTCCGAAATGCGGAAAATTTGTAGAGGATGGGCAAAGCTTTTGCGGTTTTTGCGGCTGTGAGGTGGAAAAAGGTTTGACAGAGGATAGTGATGATCTTAACAGCCATAGCAGGTCGTATCAGCTAATGGTCGCACCCTCAAAGAAATGGTTTAATTTTGTGATTTATATTCAGCTTTTTTTGTCAGCTGCGGGAAATGCGCTCATAGGAATATTAGATATATTTGGCGTAGGATATGAGAATGACGGAAACGGTTTTTATAAACTAAATTACGATTATTTCCCTAATGGGATGAGAACTTATCACATTGTATTTGGCGTAATTTGCATTGTTATAGCAGCTTATTGTTTGTTTACACGGTGGCAGCTTGCAGACTATAAGAAAAAAGGACCGTTATTTTATTTAGTCAGCATAGGAGTAATGACAGTTGTCAACTTTACAGGCTCTGTTATTAATATGATGATAATAGATGATTATAGCTGGGTTACTTCATATTTACTGGGATTAGTGTTAGGAATAGTGGTAATAGCTCTTAATAATAAATATTTTAAAAGGCGTTCATATTTATTTGTAAATTAGTCGTTTCGACTAAAATATAAAAACCTTAGGAGGAAAAGCAAATGTATATTTTTTCGATTGAAAACTTGGGAGATCAGAAGTATCAGCCTATAGCTATTGTAAAGGGAAGCACGATACAATCAAAGAATATGTTTAAGGACATAGGACAGGGCTTTAAGACGATGGTAGGAGGAGAGCTTAAAAGCTATACCAAGATGATCAATGAGGCTAGAGAAATCGCAACACAGCGTATGGTCGAGGAGGCACAGAAGCTCGGAGCTGACGCTATAGTAGGTGTAAGATATTCGTCATCCACGGTAGTGTCGGGCGCTGCTGAGATATTGGTAACAGGAACGGCTGTTAAGTTTATAGGATAATAGACAGCATAGCAAAAGGAGAAAATAAAATGATTAAAAAGATCGCAGTTATAAAGGGAGACGGAATAGGTCCTGAAATCGTAACCGAGGCACAGAAGGTGCTTGACAGGGTAGCTAAAGTTTACGGACATACATTTGAGTATCGTGATGTACTTATGGGCGGATGTGCGATAGACGAAACAGGAGAGCCTCTGCCGGAGGAAACCGTAAAGGTGTGCCTTGACTCGGACAGCGTTTTACTCGGAGCGGTAGGCGGACATAAATGGGACGATCTTCCGGGGGATAAACGCCCGGAGGCAGGTCTTCTCGGTATAAGAGGAGCGCTCAAGCTGTTTGCAAACATTCGTCCGGCAAAGCTTATTCCGGCGCTTTCCGACGCTTGTCCGCTTAAGGAAGAGATAACAAAAAACGGACTTGATCTTGTTATCGTCCGCGAGCTTATAGGAGGAGCGTATTTCGGAAAAAGGTCTACCACCGTTGATGAAAACGGAGTAAAAACTGCGTGTGACTCTATGGCGTATTCAGACTATGAAGTGGAAAGGATAGCGAGAGTTGCCTTTGAAATGGCAAGAAAACGGAGAAAGAAGGTACATTCGGTAGATAAGGCAAATGTACTTGATTCCTCAAGGCTTTGGAGAGAGGTAACTCATAAGGTTGCGAAGGAATATCCTGATGTTGAGTTTTCGGATATTCTTGTGGACAATACGGCTATGCAGCTTGTCCACAACCCGGCACAGTTTGATGTATTGGTAACAGAAAATCTGTTCGGAGATATTTTGTCTGACGAGGCGTCTATGATAACAGGTTCGCTTGGAATGATACCTTCCGCGTCACTCGGAGAGGGAACTCTGGGACTGTACGAGCCTATCCACGGCTCAGCTCCGGATATTGCCGGACAGAACAAGGCTAATCCGATAGCGACTATACTTTCGGCTGCTATGATGCTGAGATATTCTTTTGATATGCAAAAAGAGGCGGATGCTATTGAAAGCGCCGTTGACAAGGTGCTTAACGACGGCTTCAGGACCGGAGATATAATGAGCGAGGGTAAAACTCAGGTATCGTGCAGTGAGATGGGAGATCTTATTGTAAAAGAGATCAAATAGCGGATATAATGAATTAAAGGGGAAAACCGGGAGGTAAGGTTTTCCTCTTTTGTTTAAGTAAAAAAGTCTGTTGTATAAAAAATAAACAGCGGTAAGATTTGTAATACGGCTAATTAAGGAGCTTAAAATGAGTTGTATCGAGCATTTTAAAAGCTATGAAGGCATAACTGTTTTCCCTGAACATCAGCATACATCGTGTGAGATTTTATATCTACACAAAGGTCATATCTCTATTGTATGCGGCGATGACGAATTTCATATGACCGAGGGTACTGTGTGTATGATCCCAAGCTGCATAAAGCACAGAATAGTCATACACGATACTGATAGATATTTGCGAACGATAATTTTTTTAAATCCTTGGACATATACAAGAGCGTATTATTCTGACGCAATATACAATATGCTTATGGGATTTATAAAAAAACAGCCGATAGTTTTAAAGGACGATTTTGGCTGCCTTGACTATTTTGATAAAATCAAGCAGGAGATTAAAGCTAATGATATTGTCTCTGAAGATGCGGTAGTTGCTTCGGTAACACAGATGCTGATACAGTTTTTGAGAAACTCCGGATGTCTTGACGGAGCTATAAAAAAGTCCGATAAGATGATATTTGAGATACAAAGGTACATTCAGGAAAACTGTGGGGAACAGATACTTATTTCCGACTTGGCTGACAGGTTTTATATAAGTAAGTTTTATCTTACACATATATTTAAAAAACAGACCGGAATGTCTCCTAGACAATATCTTACGCTCACAAGACTGACTAAGGCGTATAATCTGCTTCACGACTCAGAGCTTAAAGTGTCGGAAATATCGGTGAGATGCGGTTTTACAAGTCCAAGCGATATGACTAGAAAATTTAAAGAGCATTACAAAGTTTCACCGAATGAAATGAGAAAACATATTTTTGACAAAAGCAAAAACAATATATTATAGAGCAAGTTTTATATAGTATTTAAAAGGGACAAATGTTATACTGAAACTGTAAGAAAAAACATATTTACTTACAGGAGGTAAACATTATGAAAGGTAAAAGGATCTTAGCTGTTTGCTCTGCGTTGGCACTTTCACTTTCGTGTGCGGGAATAGGAGCGACTGCTGCGGAAGGAGATGTAACTACGGTAAAAATTGACCCGTCAGATGCTTCATTGATAAACGGAGGTGTTTTTGAGGGCTGGGGAACAAGCCTTGCTTGGTACGGAAACCGAATCGGCGGTTCGGAAAAGACTTCGAGTGAAGCTGCAAAGGTTTTGTACAATGCCGACACTGGACTAGGGCTCAACATTATAAGATACAATGTCGGCGGAGGAGATGATCCGACCCACGATCATATAGCCCGTTCGGATTCAGCTATGCCGGGATACTGGACAAATTACGATGCTGAAAGCGGAACTTTTGATTATGATTTCACACAGGACGCAAATCAGAGAAATGTACTAATGAAGTCGATAGAAGAGTGTCCTGATATGCTCGTTGAGATGTTTTCAAACTCTGCACCGTATTTTATGACTAGAAGCGGATGCACCTCGGGTACTAACGACTCTGAAAAGGACAACATAACTATTGACAAAATGGATGACTTTGCGGAGTATATGGCTACCGTTGTAAAGCACTATGTTGACGAGGGAGTAAATGTAGTGAGTGTCGAGCCTATGAACGAGCCAATGAACGGCTGGAATGTAGGGTATTACGGCGTTAAACAGGAGGGCTGTTCGGTCACAGCTGGAGAAAATCAGTCTGCTATGATACTTGCTATGGATGAGGCTATGCAGAATCACGGACTGGGCGATCTTTTGCTGTCGGGTCTAGATGAGACAAGTCCTTCTGTATTAAACAGAAGCTTAAAGAAGTTATCAGAAGAGGCGTTAGGAAAACTTGAAAGATACAATACTCATACATACTCTACTGCAGGCTCTGAAACTTTGAGAAAAAGAGCGGAAGAAGCCGGAGTTGGCTTGTGGATGAGTGAAACGGATAACGGAGGAACAAAAGGAACAGACCCAGGAGAAATGGGAGCCGCGCTTAATTTTGCGTCACAGATAGCTGCTGACTTGAATACCCTGAAGCCGTCCGCGTGGATTATGTGGCAGGCGATAGGCTCTTATTGTGATGTAAACAATAAGTTTGACCCCGATACCCTGAGCCAGCACGATGTTGACACGAACGGCTTCTGGGGAGTGTGCTATGCTGATATGAATACTGAAAGCGTTGTTTTGACTAAAAAGTATTATGGATTTGGACAGTATACAAGATATATCCGCCCGGGAGATACGCTTATATCGACTGACGATTATGCGACAACATCGGCTTTCAACAACGACGATGAACAGCTTAAGATCGTAGTTTTCAATACGAGCGGTAAGGATAAAACTGTCAATTATGACCTTTCAGCATTCGGCAAAAAGGGGACCACGGTTGATGTAATAAGGACAAGCGGAGATATGGCTACCGGTGAAAACTGGGCAAAGCTTGATTCACTCACGGTCACAAACGGTGCCTTTGAAGCTACACTTAAAGCAAACTCAATAACGACATTTGTTGTGAACGGAGTTACAATGCCGGGAGATGTTAATATGGGCGACTTAAACGGCGACGGAAAGGTCACAACGGTAGATGTGGGAATTGTAAACTCATACGCAAAGGGCATAAAGGAGTGTACTGATGAACTGTTTGCGGTTGCTGACGCAAACAAAGACGGAAAGATCACTACCGTAGATGTGGGAATTATAAATAAATCTGCAAAAGGTATTTCATAACATACCGTTAAAAACAATATCCCCATAGGATTTTTTCCTGTGGGGATAGTGCTTTTTATGAGCTAATAATTACGCCAAAAATAAAGGGACAATTTTGAATAAATTATGAATATTGTAAACATTTTGTTACAAAATATAAGTTATTTTATGAAGAATGTACGTTTGCGTACATTTTTTCGTGATTTTGCGCTGTTAGTAGAAGGGGATAAAAATTTTAAAGCTTATCACTACCCAAGACAAGTCCGGTATTATTTCCGTTTTCGCTGTCAGCTTCGGGTTGAGAAGAAGTTAAATTATGCTCTTGCTGATTTTCCCGTTGGAGCCTGATGATAAGCCAGACCGTGCTTATTACTAAAAGTAATGAACATACTACGGTAGCCCATTCGATGCCCTCTCTGAAAAGAAAGATAAAAAATGCTTCGTTACTGAGATTCAGTGCGTCAAGATAAGCGCCGTTTGACGCGTGCCTGTAAACAATCGCGCCAGAAAAGATGCCGATAAGAAGGGATATACCGAGTGTGAGGAAAAGCTCATTTCCGCCGATTCGCTTAGCTTTTAAAGAGCTTACCTGCATAATGAAAAACAAAGCGGAAACGACAAAGAGAATGATGACCTTGCTGTAGCTTTCAAAAAATTCAAACGAGCTGTCTGTGACGATATACTCGGCGGTTTCGCCGAAAAGCCGCCTGTATGTGTATCTGCCGACAAATTCGCTGATAACAGCGGCAGCGGATACAACAAGAGAGAGCGCACATAAGGCTGTCGGCATAAAAGATGAATTTGTAAGCTTTTTTGTCAAAATGCTCATTCCTTTCTGAGGTAAAATCAAAAAACAGGAGACTAAAAAGTGTCTCCTGTTTAATGATAAAAAAACTATAAACGCTTGTCAACGGTAAAAAATAAGTTGTTATGTCAGTTTTTAAGCTTTTTGCTTATTTTGTCAAACAGCACACCGTTTTTGTACTGTACAATAAAGATCAGAGCACAGATAAGCAATCCGAGAACAGAAATTAGAATTGAGAAGATAAAGTATCCCGGTAAAAAGCTCATACTTACCGTGTGCTCACCTTCGGGTATCTCCACGGCGATAAGCGCACCGTCGACTGCTTTTTTAGGGCGGACGGTTTCCCCGTCGACTTTGATTGTCCAGCCGTCCTCATAAGGAACTGTGGTGAGTAAGACCTGACCATCTTTTGCATTGACTGTTCCCTCAAAGCTTCTGTCACTGTGCTCGGTTATGTTTAGGGAATTCTCCGAAATTACATTTGCTGCCGATTCAAAAGCGGACTTGTCTATCGTGTAAAAACAAGGCTCCTTCCAGAAGGCTTCGGTTATTACGGTAATTCTTATTCTTATCCTGTCGCCCTTTGAATAGTCGCCGAAGTTTAGTATTCTGTAATCGTCCCCTTCAAAATACGCTCCGGCAAAGTCCATAGCAGGCTCACCCTCTGTTTCGTTTATTGCGTCGAGAAATTTTTCGTCGTCATAATACCATACATTGCACTTTCTCTCATAGTCTGTCGGAAGATACATATATAGCGGACCGTCCTCTTTCATTGTGACGACATAGTCGATGTGACATTCCGAGGCTTCGTCCTCGGCGTGAAAATACCTTGTGGTGCCGTCGGTGAGGTTTTCCCTTGCTAAGTTTACCGAATCCGGCTGGTCGTATTCAAGCGGAACAAGACAGTCGCTCTCAAGACCTGTAACAGCCGATAAAAATCTGTTCTGGTTTTCAAAGACATTGTCGTTTGAAAGGGTAAGCGTAAGCACAGATTCGTCCGCCATATATGCGTTTGAAACGGCGTAAGGATTTTTGTAAACATACACATTTCCCGTGCTTACATCATCTGATGCGTCATCGGTTATCTTATATTGATCGACAAAGTCATAAAGAGACGGTACTGTATTTATGTTTGTCGGACAGTAGGAGGAAAACAGATCATCGTCCTTTGACAAAAGATATTTTATGTTAAACAGCATATCGTTGACATAGGTAGAGCCGTTATAGCTTGTGTAGTTTCCTCCGTAGCCATATCCGAGAGAATGAAGCATCAGAAGTGCGGGCGTATTCATTGTTGAGCTTGAATGAGAGATACCGGCAAAGCCCATACCGATAGGATCACAGACGGTTCTTGAAAATGTCTTTTCCATACGGTAAAAGCCGTCATCCTTTTGTTGGATGTCATCGACGACACGCCGCATCTCGGTTATATAATCCTCATATGAGGTGTAATTGCTGTAAGCCACATCGTCATCGATTTTTTGGAGTGTGTCAAACGACACTACCGATAGTTCGAGACAGACCACACCGCAAAGCGCAATTTTCAAGCCTCTCATCAGTCGAACGCTTCCGGCTTTTTTTATAGCGCCGATGAGAGCAAAATAAGTTATAACGGCGATAAGCGAAACGATTATTCCCTGAACGGGGATCGATGAGGAAGCGCTGTCAACACTTTCTTCGAGGTGGGTGCCGAAAAATGTGTAATTCTGAGTTTCACAAAACAGTAAAAATGCGATTATTCCCGTAAGCGAGCCGCCTAGAGCCTTAAAGGAAAAGCCGCTTAGGTTGTCAAAGGTCCTTGCAGCCATATACACAAGCATAAACGAAAGAACGAACGAATAGCGGTAGTTGAGCCAGTTGGGCGCCTGCATACCGTGCCAGAAAAGGTCAACGGGTGCGATATACATACTCGCTATCACAAGTGCTGAAACAAATGAAGTCCTTATCTTTTCCTTATAATGGATATTCTTGTTGAGATAGTATATCGGGAGCATAAATACCGTAAGGGTTCCGGCAAATACCATCGGCAGCCCCTCTACATTTACGGTATCGTATGTCATAGGAAAGAGCTTAGCAAAAAACTCTAAAAGATCAAACTGTGTTCTGAATGAAAAATCAGCTACGGAAAATTCAAATTTTCCCAATGAAAGCGATTTCATAACCGGATACAGAACAAACATAGCGCACATTATCGCTACTGCGGTGGCGACAGCGAACTTTACACAGGTGTATAAAATATCTGAGAGCTTTAACTTTTTGTTTCTGAACAGCAGATATGCGATAAAGTATATCCCCGTAAACAGCCCTACCATATATCCGATGTAAAAGTGAGCTATGAACATAAGCGCGAGGGGTATGATAAAATTAAGTAGCTTACCGTCGTCAACAAGCTTTGAGACCCCGTAAATTATAAGCGGGAGATATATAAGTCCGTCGAGCCACATAGGGTCCATAAGCTCTACGACCATATAGCTCATAAGTGAATAACAGGTGGAAAATGTGACAACGGTAGAGTTTTTTGCGTTAAATGTTTTTTTGATAAAAAACGCAAAGGTAACAGCTGCTGTGCCGATCTTTAAAAGCTGCATAAGCTCTATTGCTCCGCACATCATCGTCCTCGGAAGGAGGCATATTAAAAGCATAAACGGACTTGCAAAGTAATATGCAAAAATTCCGAACATCTCTCCCGAAAGGTTTCTGTCCCAGCTGTAAATAAAGCTTCCGTCGCCCCAGAAGGCATCTCGGAAATACTCATAGTAATATACATACTGACCGTTTAAGTCAAGTACCAAAACAGAGTTTTCTCCGTATGGATGAACTTTGAAAAACGCATATACGAGATACATTATCACAAACGGCACAGCAAAAACCAAAAAGTAAAGACGCTTTTCATAAATGCGCCTTTTAAGACTTTTAAATGCCTTTGAGCCCAAGGCGTTTTTCGGTGGGATAAGTGATTTTAAAGAATCGCCTTTTACTTGTTCCACGGAATCTATTCTCCTTTCCTTCGGCTCTCAAGCCGGTCTCTTATGATAAATCTCGGACGGCGTTTTATCTCCTCATAAATCTTTGACAGATAATGACCTATTATTCCTAAGCTTATCATTATCATACTTCCTATAAACAGCAAAAGAAGTATAACTGTCGTAAAGCCCGGAACGGAGTTTCCAAGTATCTTCATTACAAGTGTTTGAACAGTCAGTATCACAGCTCCGAGAAGGGTTATCATTCCGATAACGGTAACAAGCTGAAGCGGAGCGGATGTAAACGAGGTTATCGAATTCAATGCGTACTTCATAAGTCCCCGTACATTCCATTTTGATTCCCCTGCAAATCGCTCGGCAACTTCAAAATAAACGGTCTCGGTATTATATCCGACCCAGCTTGACATAGCTCTGAAAAAAGTAAGCCTTTCGGGTAAAGCGTTTAATTCGTCAACGACACGCCTGTCGAGCAGCTTAAAGTCGGAGGCATCCTTCATATTGAGTCCGGACGCTTTTTTTAACAGTCTGTAAAATAAAAGAGAACAGCCCTTATAAACGGGGTTTTCCTTTCCTCGGTCGGATTTTTTAGCCTCGACAATATCTATATCCGGGTTGTTTTTCCAGATGTTATACATTTCAATAACGGTTTTCGGAGGGTGCTGAAGGTCACAGTCCATCAGAACACAGGCATCGCCTTTAGCCTCTTTAAGTCCTGCAAATATAGCGCTTTCCTTTCCGAAATTTCTAGAAAAATTTATAGCAACTATATTTTCCTTTTCCTCGGTAAGCTTTGTTAGCTTTTCCCATGTTTTATCCTTAGAGCCGTCGTTTACAAAAACAAGCTCATAATCGATTCCGTTTTGAGCCAGAAGATCACCGACAACGCTTGCGGTATTTTCAACATTTTCCTCTTCGTTATAGCTTGGAATAATAACAGACAGCATTTTTTTCGTCCTTTCTAAATATCTCTATTTAAACATTCCTTTTTTATTCTGTATATCATTATCAAAAACAATACCTCAATAAAGATCGTTGCGATTATAAGTACCTGTGTTATCGAGTTCCCCACCGCTTTAGGAATATGCTTTTCTATAAATGCGGCATACGCCATATAAGCTGCCCACAGCAATAGATACAAAAGCCATATGTTTTTTGCTCGATACAAAGACGACCTGTCCTTCACAAGCTCTTCCTGTTTAAAGATCATAAGAAGAACTGCGCTAAGACATAAGACCTTAAGCGCTGAATAGATAAGGTCGGATATAAAAATCAGGCTGTTGTGATGTAAAAATACCGTAAGCTTCAAAACAACATAAGCCAAATTCAAAACGATCATAACAGCCGTCGCAGGCTTTAACTTTATAAGGGATTTGTGATTTTTTGAAAGTCTGTTAACGCCAAAAAACATAAACGCCCAGCCTACAAAGTCAAAAAGAATATCTATCTTAAGATCCGTAACGGTTATATCAAACAGTAAAAATATAAGAGAAACGAATACAAACACCATAAGAAAACACCGTTTTTTCCTGTCAGTTTAGCTTTTGATTTATGAATATTGATACATTTTTATTATACTATAATTGTTGTTGTATGTCAAATAAAATGTGAGCTTGTCAGTACGGCTTTAAACACGATGTATAAGGTTTTTGTGTACTGCGACATTGACTTTGAATTACCTATATGTTATACTAATTATTAGTTGATATTATATGAAACTTAAAGGGGAAGTGCTTAAAATATGAAGTATTACGCAGGAGTGGATCTCGGCGGAACAAATATAGTTGTAGGTATAGTAAACGAAAAGTTTGATATACTGTCTAAGGCGAAAAGAAAGACGAATCTTCCAAGACCGGGAGACGAGATATGTAAGGATATTGTCGAGCTTGTGAAAGAGGCTGCGGAACTGGCAAAGGTTCAGGTATCCGAGATTGAAAGTATCGGAATAGGCACTCCGGGAATAGCAAATACCGACCTTGGGATAATCGAGTATTCGTGTAATCTCGGCTTTAATGATTTTGAAATGGCTAAGATAATCAAAGGCTATATTGACCTTCCCGTTTTTATAGAAAATGATGCAAACGCAGCGGCTTACGGTGAATTCCTCGCAGGTTCCGCAAAGGGTTCTAACGACGCGGTTTGTATCACACTCGGAACGGGAGTCGGCGGCGGAATAATAATTAACGGAAAAATCTACTCGGGATTTAATTACGCCGGAGCAGAGGTGGGTCACACGGTTGTAGACCCGAACGGTCCAGAGTGTACCTGCGGAAGAAAAGGCTGCTTTGAGGTGTTTTCATCCGCGACGGGACTTGTCAGGATGACAAAAGAGGCGATAGAAAATAATCCCGGCAGTATTTTGGCAAAAATGGCTCAAAAGGACGGAAAGGTTTCCGCAAGGCACTCGTTTAACGCTATGAGAATGGGTTGTCCGGCAGCAAAAGAGGTGTGCGACAAATATATCAAATACCTTGCGTTGGGGATAACAAATATGATAAACATTTTTCAGCCTGATGTGCTTTGCATTGGCGGAGGTGTCTGCAACGAAGGAGACGAGCTGTTGATACCTGTAAAGGAGATAGTCTCAAAAGAGGTGTACACAAGGAATTCGCCGAGAAATACAGAAATAGTTATCGCAACATTGGGAAATGATGCGGGAATTATCGGAGCGGCATTTTTAGGACTTAACAAGAGTAAATAGATTTAAAATGAGATTTTTTGCAGTTTGCATCAAAGGACACTCGGAAAATTTCTAAGACTGAGCTTTTTACGGGAGGCAGTTATGAAAAGAACCGATTATATTTCGTGGGATGAATACTTTATGGGCGTGGCGATGTTTTCCGCTATGCGAAGTAAAGATTCAAATACTCAGGTCGGAGCTTGTATCGTAAGCGACGAAAACAAGATAATATCTGTTGGCTATAACGGTATGCCGATAGGCTGCGATGACGACGATATGCCTTGGGAAAGAGACGGTGACGCGCTCAATACCAAATATCCTTTTGTATGTCACGCGGAGCTTAACGCTATTCTTAACAGACAGGCGGTCACTACTCAGAATGCAAGGATATATGTTACACTATTTCCTTGTAATGAATGCGCAAAGGCGATAATCCAGAGCGGGATAAAAGAGGTAATATATGCTGACAACAAATATCCCGATTCGGATGCTGTGAGGGCTTCTGTTTCTATGTTTGAAAAATCAGGCGTAAAATGCCGTCAATACGAAAAAACTGACCGAGAGGTTTACATAAAGCTTTGATCGGAGATGATATAATGCAAAGAAAATATGCGGTTGTCGGAGAGACATTGAAGCACACTATGTCGCCGCCTATACACAAAAGACTTTTTGAGCTTAAAAACCGTGAATTTGAATATGATGTTATCGAAATAAGTCCTGACGAGCTGACTTTAAACAGGGATAAGCTCAGCTCACTTTCGGGATATAATGTGACAATTCCTCATAAGGTGGCTGTTATAGAACTGTTGGACCGGCTTGACGAATCGGCAAGGAGATATAATTCCGTCAACTGTGTAGACAATAAAAATGGTGTCTTGACAGGCTATAATACGGACTGTGACGGATTCTTAGAAACTGTGCGCACTATGGGCGCCGATCTTTCGGGAGAGGTACTGCTTATCGGCTGCGGAGGAGTAGGAAGAATGGCGGCTATCGAGGCGGCTCTTGCCGGAGCAAGGCTTAATATTGCGGTGCTTGAAAGTGATATGCCGCTTGCTGTAAAGACAAAGAGCGAAATAATCGAAAAAAGACCGGACGCTTTGGTCAATATCGTATTAAACACTGAGATAGACGCTCAAAAAAGCTATGATCTTCTTATAAACGCAACTCCTGTGGGAATGTATCCAAAGGTCGATAGCTGTCCTGTATCTGACGATATAATAAAAAGAGCTAAAGCCGTTTTTGATATAATTTATAATCCGGGAGAAACTTTGTTACTCAGAAAAGCAAGGGAAATGGGTATAAAAACCGCAGGAGGAATGGCTATGCTGGTATGGCAAGCCGTTTCCGCTCACAGAATATGGGATGGCGATGAGTACACCGTTGATGAGGTAAACGAGATAATCAATGAGATGAACGAGATAGTTATGAGGGACTTTAGCTGATGAGACCGATATTTTTGTGCGGCTTTATGGGATGCGGTAAAACGACAGTCGGAAAACGGCTCGCTAAGCTTTTAAAATGCGATTTTACCGATATGGACGATTACATAGAAAAGCTCGAGGGAAGAAGCATACCTGAGATATTTTCTCAAAGCGGAGAAGAATATTTCAGAAATACTGAAACCAAGGTAATATGTTCTTTTGTTGGGAAAACGGGAGTCATCGCTACCGGAGGCGGTGCGCTTTTAAGTGAAGAAAATGCAAAAGCGGCAAAGGAAATAGGTACGGTCGTATTTATTGATGTAAGATTCAGTACCTGTTATATGAGGATAAAGGACGATAAAAACCGCCCTATTGCGTTTAACTCAACTAAAGAGGAGCTTTTAAATAGGTATAACGACAGAAAGCCGAAATACATTAAAAATTCAAGCTTTACGGTGGACGGAAATCACGGCGCTTTGACCGTTGCAAACGCTGTACTGTCAAGGCTTAATTACTAAACAAGGGAAGGAATGGAGTAAAGATGAAAAGTAATCCTATCAAGGAAGGAGTAAACAACGCTCCGCACAGAGCGCTTTATCACGCATTGGGTCTGACAGAGGAGGAGGTGTCTCGTCCTCTTATCGGAATAGTCTCGTCATATAATGAGATTGTTCCGGGGCATATGAATATAGACAAGGTGGTTGACGCCGTTAAGCTGGGCGTTGCTATGGCAGGTGGAACGCCGATAGTGTTTCCTGCGATAGCAGTGTGCGACGGTATCGCTATGGGACATCAGGGAATGAAGTATTCGCTTGTGACCCGTGACCTTATCGCCGATTCAACTGAGGCTATGGCTATGGCACACGCATTTGATGCGCTTGTAATGGTGCCAAACTGTGACAAGAATGTTCCGGGGCTTCTTATGGCTGCCGCAAGACTTAATATCCCGACGATATTTGTTTCGGGAGGCCCGATGCTTGCGGGACATATCGACGGAAAGAAAACATCATTCAGCTCTATCTCGGAAGCGGTCGGAGAGTATAATGCAGGAAAAATTGATGAGGATAAGCTCAAGGAATACGAGATAAAGACCTGTCCTACCTGCGGTTCGTGTTCGGGAATGTATACGGCAAACTCTATGAACTGTCTTACCGAGGTGCTGGGAATGGCTTTAAAGGGAAACGGCACGATACCGGCAGTTTACTCAAGGAGAATTGAGCTTGCAAAACATACGGGTATGCAGATAATGGAGCTTTTGAAAAAGGACATTAAGCCGAGAGATATTATGACAAAGGAAGCGTTTATGAATGCGCTTGCGTGCGATATGGCTCTTGGCTGTTCGACAAATTCTATGCTTCATCTTCCTGCTATCGCGCATGAATGCGGTATAGAGATAAATCTTGATATAGCAAATGAGATCTCGGATAAAACTCCTAATCTTTGTCACCTAGCTCCCGCAGGAAGAAACTATATCGAGGAGCTTGACGAGGCCGGAGGAGTTTATGCGCTTATGAATGAGCTTGACAAGCACAATCTTTTGTACACCGATATTATGACCTGTACAGGAAAGACTGTTGCGGAAAATATCAAGGGCTGTGTAAACAAAAATACCGATATAATAAGACCTATCGATAATCCTTATTCAAAGACCGGAGGAATTGCGGTGTTAAGAGGAAATCTTGCTCCCGATTCGTGTGTCGTAAAGCGTTCGGCAGTGTCTGAGGAGATGCTCAGACACGAAGGCCCCGCTAGAGTGTTTGACTGTGAGGAGGACGCTATGGATGCCATCCTCGGAGGAAAGATAAAGGACGGAGATGTTGTAGTTATAAGGTACGAAGGACCTAAAGGCGGTCCGGGAATGAGAGAGATGTTAAATCCGACCTCCGCTATTATCGGAATGGGGCTCGGATCAACAGTCGCACTTATAACGGACGGACGATTTTCCGGCGCTACAAGAGGTGCGGCTATCGGTCATGTTTCCCCGGAGGCCGCAGTAGGCGGTCCGATCGCTATGGTAAAGGACGGGGATATAATAAGTATCGACATACCTGCTAATAAGATCGAGGTAAAAATAAGCGATGAGGAAATGGCGCAAAGGGCTTCAAAATGGACTCCGAGAAAGCCTAAGATAACAACAGGTTATCTTGCAAGATACGCTTCTCTTGTCACATCCGGCAACAGGGGAGCTATCTTAGAAACAAAAGAATAAAAGTTAAAAGAAAGGAAGATAAAAATGAAAAAGCTTTTAGCGATAGCTTGTGCTGTTGGTTTAGCGGCGGCTTTTTCCGCTTGCAGCGATGTTCCGTCATCGCTTCCTGATCCATCGGAGAATAAGACAGCTACCGAGCCGACCGAGGTGACTACCGAACAGACAGAAGCCTCAGGCGATATTACGACCGAGGATATGAGCGAGTCGGGAGAGGATATATCTCAGTCTCAGATCACGACAGAGCCTGATGAGATAACAGACGATACGGAAGATCCGTTTAGCGTTAATGAGGAAGCGGTAGAGGCTCTTACCTACGGAAACTGGACACAGTCTAATGCAAACGCAAAGGCAGACATAATAAAAAATCTGATGTTTTATGTTTATGATAAAGAGGAAAACCTGGATGCCAGAATGTTTAGCTCGCCTGAAGACGGCTACATTCGGCTAACATTTTACACTGAAAATGACGAAGAAATATCGTATGATAATTTACAGATTGAAGAACAGCTTAACTCCATTGATTATGCAGCGGAAACCGACAGCCTTCTTACGCTCACCTACGGGATTCTCGGACTTGAGGAAAAATAGCTTTGAACAGACTATTATTAAAGAATGTAAAGCTTTGCGATGAAACAAAGTGTGATATTCTTATAAAAGGCGATACCATACAGGAGGTATCGGATAATATCACAGATAACGGCGCACAGATAATTGACGGCGGAGGAAGGCTTTATGCTCTTACCGGGCTTTGTGATATGCACGTTCATTTCCGTGACCCGGGTCAGACCTATAAAGAGGATATAATAACAGGAGCTAATGCCGCAAAGGCAGGAGGCTTTACTGCTGTTGCGTGTATGCCTAACACCGTTCCTCCGGCTGACAGCGAAGAGGTATTAAGCTATATAATCGAAAAATCAAAGGAAACGGGTATTGATGTCATTCCTGTGGCTTGTGTTACTAAGGGAATGAAAGGGGAGGCTCTTTCCGATTTTGATATGTACAAAAGACTAAAGATAAAAGCAATATCGGATGACGGACGTCCGGTAAAAAATGCTGAGCTTATGCGTAAGGCACTTGAGGCGACAAACGAAAACGGTCTTTTGGTTTTAAGTCACTGTGAGGACCTTGACATAATCAACGGCGGGATAATAAATAAGGGTAAGGTCAGCAGCTTTCTCGGAGTTCCTGGAATGGACAGGGCAAGCGAGGACTATATTACCGCAAGAGAAATAGCCCTGGCGATGAGCTGCGGTTCAAGGGTGCACATCTGTCATGTTTCAACAAAGGGTTCGGTGAACATTATAAGAGCCGCAAAGTCTGACGGAGTAAGGGTCACCTGTGAAACCGCCCCGCACTACTTTACCTATACAGATGAAAAGCTTTACGCTAAGGATGCGGATTACAGAATGAATCCCCCTCTTAGGGAGGAGGAGGACAGAAAGGCCATTGAAGCCGCCGTGATAGACGGAACTATTGACTGTATCGTGACCGACCACGCTCCGCATACTGCCGAGGAAAAGGCTGATTTTTTAAAGGCTCCTAACGGAGTAGTCGGGCTTGAGACTTCACTTGGGGCAACGCTCACTAAGCTTTATCATACCGGAAAGCTAAGTCTTACTGATATTCAGAGGGTTATGAGCGAAAATCCGAGAAGGATACTCTCGTTGCCAAGGCTTGAGATAAAGGCGGGTTATCCTGCCGACATCACCGTGATAGACACCGATACAGAGTGGGAGGTCGATCCCGCTAAGCTCAATTCAAAGAGCAAGAACAGCGTGTTCAAAGATGAAAAGCTTAAGGGAAGAGCAGTATATACGATTTCTAAGGGAAAGGTCGTTTACAGTTTAAAATAATCAGACAGGAGTGTAAAACAATGTCGTTTGACAGACTTATCGAAAAAATCATTAAAACTCAGAATCCTACCGTTGCGGGACTTGATCCGAGACTTGAATATGTGCCGGAATTTATAAGAAAAAAAGCGTTTAAAAAGTACGGTAGGACCTTAAAGGGTGCGGCAAAGGCTGTTTTGGAATTCAACAAGGGGATAATCGATGAAATATGCGACATAGTCCCGGCTATAAAGCCGCAGGCGGCTTATTATGAAATGTACGGATATGACGGAGTGAAAACTCTCTGTAAGACTATTGCTTATGCACAGAAAAAGGGAATGTATGTTATTACTGATGCAAAAAGAAGCGATATAGGCGCTACTATGGAGGCATATGCTTCTGCTCATCTCGGAACCGTGAATGTGGACGGAGAGGAGCTTACGCCGTTTGGCGCAGATGCTATGACTGTAAACGGATACTTGGGAACTGACGGAGTAGAGCCGCTTTTGAAGGAATGCAGAGAGCGTGACAAGGGGATCTTTGTTCTTGTGAAGACCTCAAACAAGTCGAGCGGAGAGCTTCAGGATCAGAAGATAGGAGATACTACTGTTTACGGGCTTATGGGAGAAATGTGCGAGAAATGGGGAGCCACCGCTCCCGGAAAGCTCGGATATTCCTCGGTAGGCGCGGTAGTCGGTGCAACCTATCCCGAACAGCTTTCAGAGATGAGAGCAAAGCTTCCGAATACTTTCTTTCTAGTTCCCGGATATGGAGCACAGGGCGGCGGCGCCGAGGGAGTTTCAAAGGCGTTTGATTCCAACGGTCTGGGCGCTATTGTAAATTCATCGAGAGCCGTTATGTGTGCATACAAAAAGGAAGAGTGTGATGAGGAAGAGTATGCAAGAGCCGCAAGGCGGGAGTGTATAAGGATGAAGGAAGATATTTTGTCCTATCTCCCGAAGATAACGCTTTAAAATGAAAAGACTTAATATTGTTCTTGTTGAGCCTCAGATACCTCAGAATACCGGTAATATCTCAAGGACCTGTGCTGTGACCGGCGCAGCGCTTCACCTTGTGAAGCCTTACGGTTTTGAAATAAGCGACAAGCACCTTAAGCGTGCAGGGCTTGATTACTGGGATAAGCTTGAGGTATATGAGTACGAAAATCTGGACGAATTTTTCAGAAGAACTTCTGGTGAGTATTTTTTCTTTACAACAAAAGGAAAAAATGTGTATACAGAGTTTCAATATCCCGACAATGCGTATATAGTCTTTGGAAGAGAGGATAAGGGGCTTCCTGAAAGGCTCCTTTACAAAAACAAAGAGTCGTGTGTCAGGATACCTATGAGAAAAGACTTAAGAAGCTTGAATCTTTCAAATTCGGTCGCCGTTGCGGTTTATGAAATTTTAAGACAGTGGGATTTTCCCGATCTCACCCGTGAGGGAAATCTTACAGAATATGAATGGTAGCCTTATACACAGAAATGTCAAAAAGGATTTGTGAAAGGAATGGATTAACAGATGGGAAGGGTTTTGATTCTTTCGGATGCCGCTTGTGATATTACAAAGGAGCAGGAGCAGGAGCTTGGCATTAAAGTAGTGCCTTTTAAGGTCGCAGTTGGGGATAAAAGTTATCTTCCTAGGGTCGATATAGATAACTTTGATTTTTATAAGGTTATGGATAATTATGAGGGAATCCCCTCGACAAGTCAGGTCACAAGCATTGAGTGGCTTGAGGCTTATGAAGAAATATCAAAGGACAAGTCAATTTCCGATATTATAAATATAACGATCTCTTCACACGGCTCGGCAACCTATGACAATGCGGTTATCGCTAAAACGAACTTTTATATAGCTCATCCTGAGCTTGAGGGAAAGCTGAATATCCATATAATAGACAGCGATAATTATACCGGAGTTTACGGATATGCAGTCGTTCAGGCTGCGATAAAGGCTCAGAATGGTGCGGGTGCAAACGAAATAATCGCTTTTGTAAACGATTGGCTTAAAAGTGCGTATGTGTTGTTTGCTTGTTACAACTTAAAGTACGCCAAAAAGTCGGGAAGAATATCCGCTGCCGCAGCCTTTGCGGGAGAGCTTCTCGGGCTAAAGCCTATACTTAAAATCTCTCACGGGGTTTCTTCTATCTTAAAAAAGGTCAGGGGAGAAAAGAGCATTATACCAACTATTCTTGAAATAGCAGCGGATGATATGATACCTAAAACGCCTTATGTAATAATCTGGGGAAGCGACGAGACCTTAAGAGATGAAATGGCTAAGGCTATGGAAAAAGCTCTCGGATATCCTCCGGCAGACTACTGCCAGATAGGAGCGGCGGTGGCTTGTAACGCCGGACACAGGGTGGCAGGAGTCGTTATAAAGGGCAAAGCTTAATGGCAAGAAGGCATGATTATTGCCTTTTAAACAAAATATTAAAACTATGTAAATTATGCCATAAATACACTTGTAATTTGGTTTAAAATGGTATACAATATAGATAGCGAATTTCGCAGTATGCTCTCGCTTTTTGCGAGGTCAAAAATATTTATTAAAAGAGAGGTATTACAATATGGCAGGACTTAACAAGGTTACCGTTGAGGACCTTAAGGTAAAGGGAAAAAAGGTTTTGGTAAGAGTTGATTTTAATGTCCCACTAAAGGACGGAGTTATCACAAATGATAACAGGATCACCGCTGCTTTACCAACTATCAAAAAGCTTGTCGAGGAGGGCGGAAAGGTAGTTTTGTGCTCACATCTCGGAAAGCCCAAGAACGGACCTGAGGATAAGTTTTCACTAAAGCCCGCAGCTGACAGATTAGCTGAGCTTATCGACGCAAAGGTCATATTTGCTAAGGACGATACGGTAGTCGGCGACAACGCTAAAAAAGCAGTTGATGAAATGAACGAGGGAGAGATCGTCGTTCTTGAAAATACAAGATTCCGCGGCGCTGAGGAAACCAAAAACGGCGAGGAGTTCGCTAAGGAGCTTGCAGACCTTGTGGATAATGAGGTATTCGTTATGGATGCGTTCGGCTCTGCGCACAGAGCTCACGCTTCTACTGCCGGTGTCACTAAGTTTGTGAAGGAGACTGCGGTAGGATACCTTATGCAGAAGGAGATAAACTTCCTCGGAAATGCTGTTGAGGACCCAGTAAGACCTTTTGTTGCTATCCTCGGAGGCGCAAAGGTCGCAGATAAGCTGAATGTCATTTCAAACCTTATAGAAAAGTGCGACACGCTTATTATAGGAGGCGGAATGGCTTATACATTCTTAAAGGCACAGGGCAAAGAGGTAGGAACAAGCCTTGTTGACGATACAAAGATAGATTATTGTAAGGAAATGATAGAAAAGGCTAAAGCATCAGGCAAAAAGCTCCTTTTGCCGGTCGATACAACTGTTGCGGCTCAGTTCCCTGATCCGATAGATGCTGAGATTGCAGTTGAGGTAACAGAGAATATTCCTGCTGACAAAATGGGACTTGACATCGGAACCAAGACAGCAGAGCTTTATGCGGAGGCTGTAAAGAGCGCTAAGACGGTTGTATGGAACGGTCCTATGGGCGTGTTTGAAAACCCGATACTTGCAAAGGGTACTATTGCTGTCGCAAAGGCTCTTGCCGATACTGACGCTACGACTATTATCGGTGGCGGTGATTCGGCTGCGGCTGTTATATCACTTGGATTTGCCGATAAGATGAGCCATATTTCAACCGGTGGCGGAGCATCTCTTGAGTATCTTGAGGGCAAGGTCCTTCCCGGAATCGCAGTTATTGCTGACAAGTAAGGACAAATCAGGATTGCCCGTTTGATTTCGGGCAGTCCTTTTACTTTAATTAACAGATAGGAGAAGTTTATTATGAAGAAAAATGTTAGAAAGGCAATCATCGCCGGAAACTGGAAAATGAATAAGACAAGACCTGAGGCGAAGGCGCTTTTAGAAGAGATCAAGCCACTTGTCGCAAATGCGGGTGAGGTCGAGGTAGTGGCTTGCGTTCCTTTTACAAATCTTGAGACAGCCATTGCTGCGACAGAGGGTACAAATGTAAAAATAGGTGCAGAGAATGTTCACTTTGAAAAGAGCGGAGCGTTTACGGGAGAGATTTCGGCTGATATGCTCACAGAGCTTGGCGTTGAGTATGTAGTTATAGGACACTCGGAAAGAAGACAGTATTTCGGCGAGACAGACGAGACTGTAAACAAGAGAACAAAAGCTGCGCTTGCGGCAGGACTTAAGCCGATAGTATGTGTGGGTGAGCTTCTCTGGGAGCGTGAGTGCAATATCACACAGGAGGTCATCGCTCGCCAGATAAAGCTCGATCTTTATGATATTTCAGCAGAGGATGTCAAGAGGACAGTAATCGCATATGAGCCTGTATGGGCTATCGGTACAGGAAAAACTGCTACTGCCGATCAGGCTGAAGAGGTTTGCGCACTTATCCGCAGCATACTCTCCGAGCTTTATGATGAAGCTACCAGTCAGGCGGTAACGATCCAATACGGCGGTTCAATGAATGCGGCAAACTGTGCCGAGCTTTTGTCAAAAGAAAATGTTGACGGTGGACTTATCGGCGGCGCTTCATTAAAGGCAAATGACTTTAATACAATAGTTCAGGCTGCTGTAAACGGTTAATTCAGAAAGCTTAAAATATCAATGCAGATCAAAGGAGAGAATATATGAAACCTGTTGTATTAGTGGTAATGGACGGTGTCGGATTTTCTGTCACAGGACTTGGAGATGCTGTGACAGAGGCAAATACACCTACTCTTGATAAGCTGTTGGCACAATGTCCTAACACATCTTTAAAGGCTCACGGGGGCGCTGTCGGACTTCCGACTGACGATGATATGGGAAACTCTGAGGTAGGACATAATGCTCTTGGGTGCGGACAAATCTACTCTCAGGGAGCAAAGCTCGTCAATGAATCTATCGAGAGCGGTAAGATGTTTGACAGCGATACATGGAAGGAAATTTCTGGAAACTGTAAGACTAATAATTCAACGCTTCACTTTATAGGACTTCTTTCTGACGGAAATGTTCACTCGAATATTTCGCATCTCGAAAGAATGATCTCAAAGGCAAAAGAAGACGGAGTTAAAAGGGTAAGATGTCATATCCTTCTCGACGGAAGAGATGTTCCCGCAACATCAGCCTTGCAGTATGTCGATGAACTTGAGAATCATATGAGGTCGCTAAACGACAGCGATTTTGACGCCAGGATAGCTTCCGGCGGCGGCAGAATGAAGATAACTATGGACAGATACCAGGCTGACTGGGCTATGGTTAAAGCCGGTTGGGACACTCATGTTCTCGGAAAGGGCAGACAGTTTGCAAACGCTACCATTGCTATCGAAACGGCAAGAAAAGAGAACGAGGGAGTAATAGATCAGGACCTTCCTGCTTTTGTAATTGCTGAAAACGGCGAGCCGGTCGGAAAGATTCTCGACTCGGACAGCGTTGTGCTGTTTAACTTCAGAGGCGACAGAGCGATAGAGTTATCTATGGCATTTGATGATAAGGACTTTGACAAGTTTGACAGGGTGTTTGTACCTGATGTCGTATATGCCGGAATGCTTCAGTATGACGGAGACCTCAATCTTCCGAAAAAATATCTGGTAAATCCGCCGGAAATAACAAATACTCTTTCTGAAGTTCTGGTTAATGCCGGAGTAAATCAGTACGCAGTATCTGAGACACAGAAGTACGGTCACGTGACATATTTCTGGAACGGAAACAGGAGCGAAAAGTTTTCTGAAGAACTTGAGACATGGAAGGAGATACCGTCGGATAAGGTGTCATTTGACGAGCGTCCGTGGATGAAGTCAGCAGAAGTCACTGACGACCTTATCGAAGCGATAAAGAGTGGAAAGTACGGCTTTTTAAGATGCAACTATCCGAACGGAGATATGGTAGGACATACGGGAAATATGGACGCCACGATCATCGGTGTTGAGTCTGTTGACCTTGGACTTTCAAGGCTTCTCAAGGTAGTTGACGAGTACAACTGTACGCTTTTAGTTACAGCAGATCACGGAAATGCCGATGAGATGCTTGAGAAAAACAAGAAGGGCGAGATACAGACGCGCACGGCTCACTCTCTTAACAGAGTGCCTTTTATCATCTACGATAAGGATACAAAGTTTACTATAAAAGATGGAAACTATGGACTTGCAAATGTTGCTCCTACGGTGCTCAAAATCTTAGGGATAGATGCACCCGACTGCTGGGAGGACAGTATGGTTTAATACCGTGATGTTTATACTGAGGGCACGCTTTAAGCGTGCCTTTGTTTGTACAGTTTGTTTTTTAGCAATAAATAAAATATCTTGTTTATATTATACAAGCTTTAATCATATAATTGTATAATTTATACAAACTTTAAAAAATTAGCAAAAAACGGTTGAATTATCTGTAAGTTGTGCTACAATATAGATAGAAAAGTTTTTTATTGTGTGAATATTATCTTGGAGGATATTCCGACTGAGTAAACTCAGTACAAAAATATGAAAGGGGATAGTCCGATGTCAATGACTATCATATCCTAAATATTTTGTATATTGCGCTAAAAAGTATACTTATATTGATTGGAGAGCGAGCGTAATATGATAAAGATTATAAAAATATTTTTACCTATTGTGCTACTCATACTGACTATGTGTTCATGTGCAGATTCAGAAAAAGATAATGATAGTAACGATTCAATAAGCACAAGTACCGAATCAGTCGCCTTAAAAACTGACGATAATGAAAGCAGTCGGGTAGGAGTAAATAAGGAAACTACTAAAAACATTCAAGTTAAAATCAACATACCAACTGGCGAGGAAAATAATAGATTTTACTACAATAAGCTGTACGAATATCTTTTGTATGATGATATATATGACGGAGAGCTTTCAAAGCTTGATAGGAGCGTACTTGACGGTTACGAGTTCATAGGGTTGACCGTCGCAAAAGCTGAAAATGGAGAGATCCCCGACAAAAACCTTGTATCGGATGTATACGACGAGGGAATACCTGTGTTTTACAGCAAGGATAAGGACGACTTTATCTTCTGGTCTCAGGAGGACAATTATTGGGTCAACCTGACGGAGATTATTCCAATAGAGAAACAAGAGTAAAGGAGTTGTAGCGATGAAACAAAAATCGTTATTTTTGCAGGCAATGCCTTTTGTTTTGGTGCTTGCGATATTATCAGTTTCAAGAATAGTTTTTGAACTCACATATTCTAATATGAGTTATGTTATAACGACCTCATTAGCTTGTGTGCTGAGCATAGGAATAATGTCGGCGACCTTGGTAAAGTGTATAAAAGCCAAAGCTTATATTATTAGTGTATTATCGTCTGTTGCTATAATATTACTTTTGGTAAAGCTTATTATAGCGGCGTTCAGTGTCAAGCTTGACTTTGATTTTCCGATTTCTACATTTGAAATAATCTATGTATTCTTACTGCTCTATTTCTTTGCAATCGGGGTAATGAAGAAAAATGTGATTTGTCTTTTTCTGACATTTTTGGCAACAGCATCATATTTAATTATATGGTATTTTCCGAATTTGTTTATTTCCTTTAGAGATTCAATAGGATTTAATACATATTTTAATTCTCACGAGATGTTTGTAGTAATATTCGGATGGGTAATTTTATTAGCAGTTTCGGTTATATCTCATTTGTTTTATAAAGGCAATAAAGGGGTAGCATAGGAGTATCGTATGAAAAAAGTAAATCTGGTATTATTGCTTTTCGCTTTGATTTTTGCTCTTTCAGCTTGCGGCGATGATGACAGTAGCATTGATGACTCGTTAAACGAGCCAACTACTGTACAAAAAGTTTCCGGTACCGTCACCTCACCTAAACTTAAAGTCAAGCTTGATGTACCTATCAAAGAGGCAAACCACAGATTTTACTACAATAAGCTGTACGAATATCTTTTGTATGATGATATATATGACGGAGAGCTTTCAAAGCTTGACAGGAGCGTACTTGACGGTTATGAGTTCATAGGTCTGACCGTAACTAAAGCTGAAAATGGAGAGATCCCCGACAAAAACCTTGTATCCGATGTATACGACGAGGGAATACCTGTGTTTTACAGCAAGGATAAGGACGATTTTATCTTCTGGTCTCAAGAGGACAATTATTGGGTCAGGCTCGTAGAATGTTGTACGTTATAGACAAATAAGAATATATAAGTTTTATATTAAAAAGCAAAGGGGCGTCATCTCAACTGATGACGCCCTATATTACTTTATTTTACCCATTCGTATAAAATTGCCGCCCATTCTCTTACCCAATAGGTGGGCAGGAAAAACAGCTCGGTTTTTGCCGAAAGAGAGTAGCTTTTTCTGACTTTACACCGCTTTGCGATGTAAGACGCCCGGTACTGATGAAATCCGTCTGTGACTATCGTTATATTCTCGGGCAGTTTCTTTTTATCTATAATTTCCTTAGAGTAAGTTATGTTTTGATAGGTGTTTAAGCTTTTGGTTTCCATAATTATTCTGTCTTGAGGTATGCCTTTATCAGTGAGATAGTTAAACATACACTGTGCTTCGGATATATTTTCGTCCTTGCCCTTACCTCCGGATACGATACAAACGGCATCCTTGTTTTGATTAAGATAGTCATAAGCTGTGTCAAGACGATACCTGAGCATTCTGCTCGGTCGGTCACCCTTTACCTTACACCCAAGGACGACAACTGTCGTATCGCCGACAGGCTTATTTAGCTGCGCTTTTATCATAAGAGCGGACAAAAGCACAGCAATAATAAAAAATGTCAGGATCAGTATCGACGCAGCAATAACAGCTATCTTTCCTGCGGTATTTCTAAAGAGAATACTTATAAATGAACTAATCTTGCCATATTGTGCGGTTACGAATAAAAGAAATGAGAAAAACAAAACCCCTATTATATTGCCTGTATTTATCGTATCCACGAAAATCGGAAACAGAAACACACAAAGCCCTATTATCTCAGCAGCTATCAAAAAGTATCTGACAGCGCTCATTATTCGGAGATCACCTTAACATAGTACTTTCTCATTCTCGGTCCGTCAAATTCGGTAAAGTAGACACCCTGCCATACTCCTAGCATAAGCTTTCCATTATCAATTATTATCGTTTCTGATATGCCTATCATTGACGACTTGAGATGTGCTGCGGAATTTCCTTCTATATGGCGAAACTCCATGCGATTCGGATAGGTCTTGTTAAGTGCAAACAAAAGGTCGTTGACAACATCAGGATCTGCGTTTTCATTGATTGTTATTCCGGCGGTAGTGTGTGGACAGTAAACAACAGCTATTCCGTTTAAGACTCCGCTTCTTTTTACAGCGTTTTTTACGGAGCTTGTGATGTTATAAAAATTCTGCTTTTCGGTTTTTAATGAATACTCATATACCATTTTTATCACTCCTATGCTTTTTTATTATTATAACACATATATTGAGATTTTTCAATATTGACGCAAAAGGCTTTTGTGTAGTATAATTACATAAGCACAGTCAGGGGGGGATGAGGATTGTCAAATAGTTTTTTAAGAAAGAACAACTATGTGATTGTGTTTTTTACAGCGTTTTTTATAATGCTTGTTGTAATGATCCCGATGATCATATATAATGGCGGGATCTTCACATATTACGGAGACTACAATTCTCAGGAGATCCCATTTAATTATCATGTCAACGAACAGATAAGACAAAACGGACTTTTTGGTTTTGATTGGAGAACCGATCTTGGGTCGAGCCTTTTTACCTCATATTCGTTTTACAATACGGGAAGTGTGTTTTTTTATCTTACTTTACTTGTGCCACAGGGTGCGGTAATATATGTTATGCCAGTGATAATGGCGCTGAAAACAGCAGTTGCCGCCTTGTCATCGTATGCCTTTATGAAAAGGTTTTTAAAGAATGATTATTCTTGCTTTATCGGTTGTATGCTTTACGCATTTTCATCTGCACAGTGTTATAATTTCTTTTTCTATCATTTTCACGATGCCGCTGCGTTTTTTCCTCTGTTGCTTTTAGCTCTTGAGATGTATGTTAATGACGGAAAAAGAGGAGTTTTAGCTCTTGTTACAGCGCTTACAGCTTTTACAAATTACTATTTTTTTATCTCTGAAGGGATATTCTTTTTAATATATTTTGCGGTGCGCTGTATATATAAGAGCGAGGGCTTTGACATAACCGTAAAAAAGTGCTTCGGTATAGTTTTTGAGTGCGGGATCGGAATACTTATAGCTGCGGTGCTTCTGCTTCCGAGCGCTTTGTCTATAATGGATAACCCTCGGCTTGACGAGACTTTATCAGGACTTGATCTTATAGTGTATTCGGACAAGTACAGACCGCTTCGTATAATACAGTCGTTTTTTATGATGCCCGATCCGCCTGCACGCAGTAATCTGTTCAGCCCTGATAACGCAAACTGGGCATCTATTGCCGGATATCTTCCGTTGTTTTCTATGATAGGTGTTATCGCGTTTATAAGGAGCAAAAATAAGAGCTTTTTAAAAACACTGTCAATAGCCCTGTTTATAATAGCTCTTGTACCCATATTAAACGCATCGTTTCAGCTTTTTAATACCACCTATTATGCAAGATGGTTTTTTGAGCTTTCGCTTATAACCTCTCTTATGACAGCGTATTGCTTTGATAAGTCTTTGGAAATTGACATCCGAAAGGGTGTAATACCCACAGGTATTATAACCGTGCTGTTTGTGCTTATCTTCTTTTTGCCGACAAGGAATGAGGACGGGAGCCTAGAATTTTTCAAAATAGCAGAGCATAGTTTGCTATTTGTCTTACAGGCGTCTGTTACTCTCGCATTTTTTCTTATAGCGGTCCTGCTTATTTACTTTGTAAAAAAGGATGAAAAGTATCTTAAAAGGATCGCCTTTGCAACTGCGGCTTGTTGCGCATTATATCTCGCTGTAAATGTTTATTACGGAATATCTCAGGGACCGTATCCCGATAAATACCTTGAGAGATCAGTTGATGCGGATATAAATCTTCCCGCCTCGGATTCCTTTTACCGAATAGAGACAAGTGAAAACACGGATAATTATCCTATGTTCTGGGATTACTCAACGATGAGATGCTTTAATACAAATGTTTCCACATCTATAATGGAGTTTTATATTTCTTTGGGATTGACAAGGGATGTGGCGTCTCGGATAGATACCTACTATACGCCGCTTCGCTCGCTTTTATCGGTAAAGTATTACCTCGACGAGATAGACGAAGATGAGAAAAACGACTTTGATGAAAAGGGATTCAGGCATATTGATACACAAAGCGGTTATAAGATATATGAAAACGAAAACTATCTTCCTATGGGCATTTTTTTTGACAGATTCATTTCAAAGGAAGCCTTTGACGAGCTTTCAACATACCAAAAATGTCAGATGCTGCTTGATTGTGTAGTGCTTGACGAGGGATCGGAAAACCAACTGTCTGATGTCCTAACGGAGGTAACGAAACCAAGAACTGTTCTCAACGCATTTGTCTTAAAGGATGCAGCCGATAAGCTTAGAAGTACCTGCTGTACAGATTTTGAGTACAGCGCATACGGCTTTTCCGCAAATATTGATACCGATAAGGACGGAGTAGTGCTGTTCAGCGTACCATATGACAAGGGCTTTACCGCAACAGTAAACGGAAAGCCCGCTGAGATCATAAAGGCGGATAACGGACTTACCGCCGTTTATGTAGGAAAGGGCGAGAGCAGGATAGAGTTTTCATACTTTACTTACGGAGTAAAGGAGGGCGCTTTGTTAAGCGCGGCCGGCGTATTTCTTTTTGCTGTATATATTGTTTTAAGTGTAAGGAGGAAGAAAAGATGCATTTAGATGAGGTGACGCTGTCTGTTGAGGAGGTGTACAGCGGTAAGATAATAAAGGTAACAAAAGAAGTCGCACAGCTTGAAAACGGTGAGAAAGCTATAAGAGAGCTGGTCCATCATTCGGGAGGAGTGTGCGTGCTTCCTGTTGACAATGATAACAATGTGTATTTTGTAAAGCAATTTCGGTATCCTTATAAAACCGTACTTTTAGAGCTGCCTGCCGGAAAGCGTGAGGAGGGCGAAGAGCCGATAGTATGCGGAACAAGAGAGCTTAGAGAGGAGATTGGAGCTACGGCGGGAAATATAAAAAGTCTTGGTAAGCTTTATCCGACGGTTGCGTATGACACGGAGGTCATATATATGTTTTTGGCAACAGAGCTTTCATTCGGTGACAATGACCTCGATGATGACGAGTTTATTGATGTTGTAAAGATCCCTTTTGACAGGGCTTATGAAATGGTTTTAAACGATGAGATACCGGATGCAAAAACGCAGATTGCTATCTTAAAAGCAAAGGAATTTTTAAAATAGCCTCAGATCGTTTTGTATACTTTGATATAAAAAACCTTTTTTCACTTCGGTTTTTTCTATGTCTTATGGGCTTTAATTTTCGACAAAAAAGTGTTATAATTAAGCTTGTGTGTTAAAAAGAATATAGGATATATGAAAGGAAAAAGGAATGGAAGAGGTAAAGGAAAACAAAATGGGCACTATGCCCACAAACAGACTGCTTATAACGATGTCTTTGCCGATGATAATATCAATGCTTGTACAAGCGCTTTACAATATCGTAGACAGCATATTTGTGGCAAGAGTCGATGTTGAGCAGCACGCACTAGCAGCAGTTTCACTCGCATTTCCGATACAGACATTTATGATAGCGATAGCTGCCGGAACAGGTGTAGGAATAAATGCGTATCTATCAAAAAACCTTGGAATGAAAAAATTTTCCGAGGCAAATAAAACAGCGACAAACGCATTGTTTTTGACTGTGCTTTCGTGGGGTCTCGCACTTTTGTTCGGGCTGTTTGCCGTAAAGACCTTTTACGGCTTTCAGACACCTACAAAGGCTATACAGGATTATGGTATCGACTATCTTTCGGTAGTTACGATATTTTCCTTCGGACTGTTTTTTCAGATAACCTTTGAAAGGCTTTTACAGTCGACGGGAAAAACTGTTTACAGTATGATAATGCAGGGTGCGGGAGCTGTAATAAATCTTATACTCGATCCGATACTTATATTCGGATACTTCGGATTCCCTAAGCTTGATGCAATGGGAGCGGCTATTGCCACTGTTATAGGACAGATAGTAGCGGCGATCTTAGGACTGATATTCAATCTTAAGTTCAATAAGGAGATCAACATTTCCCTTAAGGGCTTCAGACCTTCCGGAAGAATTATAAAGAAGATTTATTCCGTTGGCTTTCCCGCAATAATAATGCAGTCGATAACATCTGTAATGACGCTTCTGCTTAACAAGATATGTTATATATTTCCGGAGGATGTCGCAAAAAACGGAGTGAATGTACTTGGCGTTTACTTTAAGGTACAGTCGTTTATCTTTATGCCGATCTTCGGAATGAACAACGGAATGGTCCCGATAATCGCGTATAACTACGGCGCTAATCACCGTAAGAGGATAATGTCCACAATGAAGCTCGGAATGATAATTGCGGTTTCGGTTATGGTGGTGGGATTTTCACTTTTTGAAATAGCCCCGTCACTTCTCCTGAAAATGTTTACTCAAGACCCGCAAATGATAGAAATGGGATCGATCGCATTCAGGGAGATAGCTCCGTCATTCCTGTTCGCAGGCTTTTGTATTATAATAATCTCCACGATACAGGCGCTTGGACACGGAATATATTCAATGATAATTTCAATATGCCGACAGCTTGTAATACTTGTACCGGCAGCATATATACTCGCAAGTGTTTTTGATTCGATAAATGTTATATGGTTATCCTTCCCGATAGCCGAGCTTATGTCGCTTACACTTTGTATTGTTTTCTTCTTAAGGATATACAAAAGGGTCATAAAACAGCTTGCTGACTAGTTTAAATATAACTGTAACAAGAATCCCCGACACATTTGTGCCGGGGATATGTTATTTATCGTACTTTATGAATTTACCCTTTTTATCGTAATATCCGTCACGGGTCTCTACGAACTCGCCGTCTTTATCATAGTATCCGGGGTAGAAGTTTCCCTCATCGTCATAAACGCCCTCTTCACCGTCGTTATCGCCTTGGTTGTTTAGAGTTTTGTTCTTTCGTCTTATCCATACAACCACGATTATTATAGCCGCTACTAGAACTATCGCTATCATAGCCATTATCGGAAACAGAAGCTTCATATAAGCCGGTGTTGCGCTTGCGGGCTTCGATTCGTCATTTTCGGTAGTTGACGGATCGGTATAATCTGTCTGATACTGAGCCTGATATTCCGTTACATAAGGAGCGTCCGTTATCGGGGCAACATAGGCGTTTGTTTCCTCCGGTACATAAGCTTCGCCGGGAGATTCGGTCTGTTCGGAAAGCGGCTCTGTTTTAACGGAAGTCTTAACCGAGGTTTGAGAAGTTGGCTCGGCGGTCGGTTCTTGAGCCTGTGGATCGGTCGGTTCCTGAGCCTGTGAGGTTATTTCGGGAACCGATTCAGTTTGTGACATTACGCCTTCGGTGACATATGACTGATCAAAAGTATCAGTCTGTATCTCATCCTCCGCAAAGGCTGAGACGGAACCTATGAGAAATAAAGCCGAAGCTGTGAGAAGAATAAATAAATACCTTTTAACTGTTATCAGTCCCTTCTTAATAAACTAATTATATTTTAACAGACTGATAATTAAAAGTCAATCTACAAATATTACTCCGAGCTTTTTTATCCAGTAATTTACCTGTAACAGATATGCCTTTGTCTGCGGCGTTGCCATAAGCTGACCGTACCAGTATATCGTTTCCGAGGTGTCGATAAGCTTTTTAAGCTCCGACTGTTTCAGTATTTCAAATATCGGTGAATTTTTATCCTCCGCCATCGTTTTGAACTCTTTGTCTATCGCCTTAGTGTAGCTTGGATTGTGAGTCTTTGGATAAGGGCTTTTCTTTCGCCATGTTATCTCTTGCGGAAGAATGTCCTCAAGCGCCTTTCTTAGAAGCCCCTTTTCTCTTCCCTTGTAATCCTTGTATTCCCAAGGAACATTGTACATATATTCCGCAATACGCCAGTCACAGAAGGGAACTCTCACCTCAAGCCCGCAGCTCATACTCATTCTGTCCTTTCGCTCAAGCAGGTTTTGCATAAACCAGTAGACATTCAAAAGATACATTTCTCTCATTCTCTTGTCTGTTTCGGTTTTATCAAACTCTCCGCTTACCTTGCTTATGGTGTCCTTGTACTTCTGGTACACAAAAGCCTGAGGGTTTATCTTAGAACGAAGTCTGTCATTTAAAAGAGAGGCTCTGAAGCTTGTTGTCTGTGACCATGGAAATCCGTCGATCATTCGTATTTCCTTATCTCTGTACCAAGGATAACCTCCGAAAAGCTCATCGGCGCATTCTCCGGAAAGCACTACCGAGCGATCTTCTTTTACTTTTTCACAAAACAGCATTAAGGAAGAGTCTACATCTACCATTCCCGGAAGGTCTCTTGAATCTACCGCCCGGTAGTTAGTTTCCACAAGCTCGGGAGTGTCAACCGTTATCACTCTGTGGTCGCTTTTGAGGTAATCGCTCATTATACCGATAAAATCATTGTCGCTGTTGGGCTGAAATTTATTTTTCTGAAAGTATTTGTCATTGTCAAGATAGTTCACGGAAAAGGTTTTTAGCTGTTCACCCTTTTCCCTGAGAACGCTTGCGGCAATAGAAGATATTGCGCTCGAATCAAGTCCTCCCGAGAGGAATGTTCCTATTCCGACATCAGATACCATCTGTCGCTTTATGGCGTCATTCAAAAGAAATTTTGTGTGCTCTAAGACCTCATCAAAGCTCTCGTTATTTTCCTTTTCCGTAAGTTCATAATAAAAGTGCGTCTTTAGTTTTCCGTCTTTAAAGTAGCCGCACTCTCCGGGCCTTAGCTCATATATGTTTTCAAACACCCCGAAACCGCTTGTTCGTCCCGGCCCTATAAGCATTATCTCGGCAATACCGAGAGTGTTTACTCTGGGCTTTGCGATCGGGTTACAGAGTATTCCTTTTATCTCGCTTGCAAACAACAGCTTATCTCCGAACAGTCCGTAGAATAAAGGCTTTACACCCATCTTGTCACGGGCGATAAAAAGACTTTTTTTGTTTGCCTCCCATATGGCAAAGCCAAAGATACCGTTGAAGCGTTTTAAGGCATCTTCACGCCACTCTATAAATGCTTTAAGAACAACTTCCGTATCGGAATGAGTTTTAAAGCTGTGACCGAGCTTTATAAGCTCCGACCGTATCTCATCGGTATTGTAAAGCTCGCCGTTGTAAACAATTACATACTCCTCACCGCCGTGTTCGGCTATCATCGGCTGTGTACCGTTCTCGACATCTATTATCGCCAGTCGGGTGTGTATCAGAACGGCATCGTCCTTTATGTATATTCCATCCTGATCCGGACCGCGGTGCTTAAGACAGTTCCTTATCGTTACAGCAACCCTCGGGTCATTTAAAAATAAATCACTTTGATTTATTGCACCTGCAATAGCGCACATACTGTCACCTCATTTATTAGTTTATGTTAAGTTTGGGAGCTTACCGCCGTAAGACGGACATCTTTCCCTAAGTTATACTATGATTTGAAAGAGAAATATGTGAGGGAGAGAAAAGAACCTATAAATATAAACTCATAATGACACTCTTAATAGACAGGACGATTTGTTTTATCAAGATTTAGTTTACTCGGTTTTTATTTTTGCCCCTCTACTAACAGCGCAAAATCAGGAAAAAATGTACGCAAACGTACATTTTTCATAAAATAAATCATATTTTGTAACAGAAAGTTTACAATATTCATAGTTTGTTCACAAAACGAATGCCGTGACTTAAGTCAGAATCGTGTATCAGAAAGATGATTTTGTGTAGTATTTAAGCTGAAGAAAAGCCTGTCAGTAACCTAAGAGCTAACGGATTTCCGGATTTTTGAGTTGGTTTAAGGTATCACTTGTTTAATAATCTTGCTTTTTTTTAAATATTGTGTTATACTAAAACAAATTAAATCAGAAAAACTATTGAAAGGACGATAGATTTGTTTATTCAATCGACAGAACCTGTAATGGAAACGCTTCAGAATGTGTATACACCGTTTCCGTTGTATCTTCATATTATATTTGTTGCAGTGGCTGTGGCGATTTTTTTTGTACAGTTTTACAGAAAGGGCGGGGTTCATTATCTCTTGATGACGGCTGCAACAGCGTCTACACTTATAACACAACTGCCGGGATTTTCATCAAGCAAGCTTCTTATCTTTATTCTTGAGATTGAAGAGATAGTGCTTTGTGTCGGAATATTATTTTTTGCAATATTTAATGCCGTAAAAAATAAAAAGAAAAGGAATATCGCCAAAAAGGACAAGCAGGATAAGGGCGTTGACGAATATCAACAGGAAACATTCGTATATGAGCCGAAGTATGATGAGCCTCAGCAAAATTCTGAGGAGTTAAAACAAATCGAAGAGGAAATGAACAGGCATACTGATAATGATAAAAAAGCCGATAAAAAAGATGACGGCGACCTCAATATATATCTTAACTGAAGATAAAAAGGAGGAAGCCCTTGTAGGATATATGCAAGGGCGGTTACAATGAAAATTGACATAAACCTTGATAATATCAATGAGCTTATCCACCAGGCATTAAAGAATAAAGATATAAAGGTGTATTATCAACCTAAATATGATGCGCTCAATGGAAAGCTTGTAGGTGCGGAAGCGTTGGCAAGGTGGATAGCGGATGAAAAAACTATTATATCCCCATCAATTTTTGTTCCGCTTTTGGAATCAACCGGACTTGTGATCGAGCTTGACTGGTATATGCTTGATGAGACCTGCCGCTTTTTGAGCGAGAGAAAAAAGCGCGGAGATAAAGTAGTTACTGTATCTGTGAATTTTTCCAGAATACATACAAAAGAACCGGACACTGTTAAACGAATCTGTGAAATAGTTGACAGCTACGGACTTTCTCATAAGTATATAGAAATAGAAATAACCGAGTCTGCTCTTACATATAGCGGTGAAACGGTTATTGAATTTGTAAAAAATGTAAGAGATGCAGGCTTTGACGCTGCGATAGATGATTTCGGAAGCGGACTTTCATCGCTTAATTTCGTTAAAGATGTTCCTGCAAATGTGCTTAAAATAGATAAATCTCTTCTGAGCGGAAACTGTGAAAACGAAAAGGAGAGAATTGTTTTAGAGAGTATTTTTGATTTTGCTAACCGCCTTAAG
This sequence comes from uncultured Clostridia bacterium, assembly GCA_947624675.1. Taxonomy (GTDB): domain Bacteria; phylum Bacillota; class Clostridia; order Oscillospirales; family Ruminococcaceae; genus UMGS1601. The sequence continues at coordinate 38,346 of CANQLI010000006.1, forward strand.
CTTACAACAGTCGCTGAGGGAGTGGAAACAAAGGAGCAACTCGGATTTTTGCGAACCTGCGGCTGTAACATAATTCAGGGATATTTATTTGCAAAGCCTATGCCGGCGGCGGAGTTTTCAAAGCTTCTTGATTCGGATGATACCGTTTCTGATGAAGAGGATATTTTAGTCACACAGCCCCACGCAAGTGCTACACAGCTTTTACTTGACGCTGTGTTTATGAGATTTCCTCTTATAATACTCAGCAATCTTACACGAAACAGCTTTTATATGATGGTCTATGAAAATTTTTCATCGAAGTCGTGCCCGTCAACCGGTGTTTACACCGAGCTTATACAGCACGGAGCTTCTACAATGCACCCGGATGACAGGGAGCTTTTTTCTAAAACATTTGATCTTGAGGACCAGATAAACGCAGTCAGAAACGGTCAGAAAACAAGGACTGTAATAACAAGACAGCTTGGAGACGACGGTGTTTACAGACGGGTCGAAACGACCAACTATTATGTAAAGAATCCGTCATCTGAGGATCTACTCGTTATAACCCTTTCAAGAAATCTGGAATAAAGCCTGAATACTGGAATGATTGACATATGAGAATGAGAAGAAAAAAACATCTTGACGAACGGCTTGAGGCTTGTTCCGATTATATAACAAGCCTTTATTCCGAGGACAAGAACTTCAAAAGCTTTATTGAAAAGAACGAGTATCTGAATTTAAAAGAGCTTTTTGGAAATGAAAATCCCCTGTATCTTGAAATAGGCTGCGGAAAGGGTAGCTTTGCGGTAAGGCTGGCGCTTGAAAACCCGGATATAAATGTTCTGGCTGTTGAAAAGATAGGAAATGTTATAGTGGAAGCAGCGGAAAAGGCAAAGGCTCTTAATATAAAAAATTTAAAGTTTTTATTAGGTCCAGCCGAGTATCTTCCGGCATATCTCAGAGAAAAAAGCGTAAGCAGACTGTATTTGAATTTTTCCTGTCCTTATCCAAAAAAGAAATATGCGACCCACAGGCTTACTCACAGAAGCTTTCTTGAAATATATAAAAGGCTTTTGGCTGACGGTGCTCAGATACATCAAAAGACCGATAACGCACACTTTTTTGAGTTTTCAATAGAGGAGCTGTCGCAGTCGGGCTTTAAGCTTAAAAATGTCACATTTGATCTGTACTCAAGCGGTCTTGAGGGGAATATCCCCACCGAATACGAGACTAGGTACAAAAATGAAGGCCGCAAGATATATCGGCTCGAGGCATATTTGTAAAGGAGAGTATACTGTGAAAGAAATAAAAGATCCCGTTAAGGAGGTCAACCGCTTAAGCGTACTGATGGCTGTTTATATTGTGCTGTATGCTGCCGCAGTCATTCTTGCTATTATAGCTATGTCATCCGGTGTCGGCGTACCTCTTATAATAGCTGCGGTAGTATGCGCTGTGTCGGCACTTGTTATTGACATCTATGTGAGGACCGCAAGGAGCAGGCTCAATCAAAAGCTCAATGAACAATTTATGGTAGTGGGAATTGATCCTCGTGAGCTTGAAAAAAACAGAAGAAAAAATCGCAGATGATAAAGTTTACATTTAAAATGAATAAATATACATTATTTCCTGCATATATACATTAAATATGCAGGAAATTTGTTTGTAAGCAGTTTTTTTATAAATTATTCTGAATAAACGCTTGACATTGGATAATTTATGTGTATAATTTAGATTTGTAAGCTAAATATGGAAAAAGGAGAATGAAAAAATGGCAAAAGAAATAAAAAAGGTAGTACTAGCATATTCAGGAGGACTTGATACATCTATAATAATCCCTTGGCTCAAGGAAAACTATAACAACTGTGAGGTAATTGCGGTTTCCGGAGATGTAGGACAGGGAACCGAGCTTGACGGACTTGAGGAGAAAGCCTTAAAGACAGGCGCTTCAAAGCTTTATATTGAGGACTTGAACAAAGAGTTTGTTGAGGATTATGTATTTCCGACAGTACAGGCTGGAGCTATTTACGAAAACAGATATATGCTCGGCACATCGTTCGCAAGACCTATTATAGCTAAGAGAATAGCGGAGATTGCTATAAAAGAAGGCGCTGATGCGATCTGTCACGGCTGTACAGGTAAGGGAAACGATCAGGTCAGATTTGAGCTTGCGATAAAGGCGTTTGCTCCTGATATGCAGATAATAGCTCCTTGGAGAATATGGGATCTAAAATCCAGAGATGAGGAGATAGATTATGCCGAGGCGCACAATATACCACTTAAAATAAACAGAGAAACAAACTACTCAAAGGACAAGAATCTTTGGCACCTTTCTCACGAGGGACTTGATCTTGAAGACCCGGCTAATGAGCCTCAGTATGAGAAGGAAGGATTCCTTGAGTTGGGTGTTTCTCCGATACAGGCGCCTGATAAGCCGACATATGTCACCATTCACTTTGAAAAAGGAGTGCCGACCGCTATCGACGGTAAGGAGATGGACGGAGTAGAGATTGTAAAAACTCTCAACAAGCTCGGCGGCGAAAACGGAATAGGAATTGAGGACCTTGTAGAAAACCGCCTTGTGGGAATGAAGTCGAGAGGCGTTTATGAAACCCCGGGAGGAGCGATACTTTACCGTGCGCACGAGGTCCTAGAGACGATAACTATCGACAAGGAGACCGCAAGAGTAAAGCAGTATCTCGGAATAAAGTTTGCGGATATAGTTTATAACGGTCAGTGGTTCACGCCGTTAAGAGAGGCGCTTTCTGCTTTTGTGACAGAAACTCAGAAAACGGTTACAGGAGATGTAAGGCTAAAGCTCTATAAGGGAAATATGATAAATGCCGGAGTTACTTCTCCGTATACTCTTTACGATGAAGAGGTCGCGACATTTGATGAGGATCACGTATACGATCAGAAGGATTCGGCAGGCTTTATCAATCTGTTCGGACTTCCGATAAAGGTGAAAGCTAAGCTCGACCAGAAACGCAATAAGAAATAAAGGATTTTAGAAAAATAAACTGTCGGGGCAGCATTTTTTCGTGCTGCCCTTACAGACTTTTATAGACGGATTTAAAAGGAGAGATTTTTATGCCGATGTGGGCGGGAAGATTTTCAAAGGAGATAGACGAGCGTGTAAACGACTTCAATTCGTCTATAAAGTTTGATGCAAGAATGTATAAGCAGGACATACAAGGCTCGATAGCTCACGCGACTATGCTCGGAGAACAGGGGATAATAGATAAAACCGACAGCGAAAAGATCATTGACGGATTAAATCAGATACTTTCAGATATTGAATCGGGAGAGCTTGAGTTTGATCCTGCCGCTGAGGATATACATATGTTTATAGAGGCAGAGCTTACAAAAAGGATCGGTGATGCGGGAAAGCGGCTCCATACCGCGAGAAGCAGAAACGATCAGGTAGCTCTTGATATAAGAATGTATCTTCGAGATGAGATAGTGGAAATCGCAGAGTTGGTAAAGAAGCTTATAAAGACTGTCACAGATCTTGCGGGTAAGCATCTTAACACGGTAATGCCGGGATATACCCATCTTCAGAGAGCTCAGCCGATAACCTTCGCACATCACCTTATGGCATATGCAAATATGCTCCTTCGTGACATTGAAAGATTGAAAGATACTTATAAAAGAACCGATAGGCTTCCGCTTGGTTCGGGTGCGCTCGCGGGTACAACATATCCGATAAACAGACAAAGAGTTTGTGAGCTTCTTGGATTCTCGGAGGTCTGTCAGAATTCACTTGACGGAGTTTCAGACAGGGATTTCTGTATAGAACTCGCAAGCACTATTTCTATTCTAATGATGCATCTTTCCAGGTTTTCTGAAGAGATAATAATGTGGTGTTCTTGGGAGTTTAAGTTTATTGAGCTTGACGACGCTTACGCAACCGGCTCAAGCATTATGCCGCAGAAGAAAAATCCCGATATAACCGAGCTTATAAGAGGAAAGACCGCAAGAGTTTATGGGGACTTGAACACCTTACTTTCTATGATGAAAAACCTTCCGCTCGCATATAACAAGGATATGCAGGAGGATAAGGAAGCGATATTTGACGCGGTCGATACTGTAAAGCTATGTATCAGCACATTTATACCGATGCTCTCAACGATGACAGTGCTAAGTGAGAATATGCGGCAAGCCGCAGCGAAGGGATTTATAAATGCCACAGACTGTGCAGATTATCTCGTAAAAAAGGGACTGCCCTTCAGGGACGCTTATAAGATAACCGGAACGCTCGTAAAAAGATGTATTGAGCTTGGCGTTACATTGGAAACGCTTCCATTAAACGAGTATAAAAAGCTGAGCGATAGCTTTGATGAGGATGTTTATAAGGCTATTTCTCTTGAAACCTGTGTGAACGAGAGAAAATCTCAGGGAGGTCCGTCTCCCGATAGCGTGAAAGCACAGATAGATTATGTGATAGACAATTTAAAGAGGTATTGAAAGGCTGTAAGTTTATGAAAACAAAGGTGTTTATCGACGGAAAAGAAGGCACGACGGGACTGAAAATTTTTGAGCGTTTTAAAAACCGTGACGACCTTGAAATTATGCTTATAGATGAAGAAAAGCGCAAGGATAAAAGTGAGCGCGCTAAATTTATAAATGAATCGGATATTACTTTTCTGTGTCTGCCTGATAAAGCGGCGGTCGAATCAGTATCGCTTATTGATAAAAATAATGACCATACAAAGATAATTGACGCGTCTACCGCTCACAGGACAGATCCTGAATGGGCATACGGCTTCCCCGAGCTGTCTTTAGCACATAGAGAAAAAATAAAAAACTCAAGCAGAGTTGCAGTTCCCGGCTGCTATGCAAGCGGATTTATAAGTCTTGTATATCCGCTTGTGTCGGCAGGGATAATTCCACGAGATTATCCTGTTACCTGTCACGCAGTGTCGGGATATTCCGGCGGCGGAAAAAAGATGATAGCTACTCTTGAGAATGGTGATAAACCGAGGGAGTGCTTTTCTCCAAGACAGTATGCGCTTACGCAGAATCACAAGCACCTTCCTGAAATGCAGGCGGTTACAGGGCTTGAGTTTAAGCCGATGTTCAACCCGATCGTTGACGATTATTATGCGGGAATGGTAGTTACTGTGCCGATAATTACAAGGCTTTTGAACGGCAGATTCACAGCGTTTGACATACACAAGGCATTAAGCGAGCATTATAAAAACGAGCACTTTGTTAAAGTTATGGAGTTTGGAGGAACGCAAACTCTGTCGGACGGTTTTCTTGCTGCCAACACCCTAGAGGGAACAAACAATATGCAGATTTTTGTATGCGGAAATGACGAACAGGTGCTTTTGTGTTCAAGGCTTGATAATCTCGGAAAGGGAGCTAGTGGCGCAGCGGTCCAGTGTATGAACATAATGCTCGGGATAGATGAAGCAACAGGGCTTGAATAGATTAAGTTTATCAGACCATAGGGAGAATATCAATGGCAAGCTGGCTTATACATTTGAGAATTGCAGATGAGCTTTTGAAGATTCTTAATATAGAAAATGAGGAGAAGTTCGTTGTAGGAAATATAGCTCCCGACTGCGGTGAGCCTGAGCCTGACGGCGGATATGACCCACCTACAAGAATTACTCATTGGGGAGGAGAAAACCACAAGAAAAATATCGACTACATCGGATTTTATGAGCAATACTTGAAAGATAAAAAGGATGATTTTTATCTTGGATACTTCTCTCACTTAGTTACCGATTATTATTGGAGCCATAGGGTCGCCATACCTCTAAAGAAAAGGCTTGGGATAGACAGCTTTTCAAAAAATCCTGAGATCACAAAAAAGGTCAAGGCTAACTGGTCGGAGCTTGAAGAAAGATACCTTATTTCACACGGAAGACCAAAGGCTCTGGATATTTTAAAAGGTGTTGATAAATTCCCGAATGTGTATTTTGATTTCTATGGCAAAGATACAATAGAAATCAAGGCGAAGCTAATAGCCTCTTGTTATGACGAGCCTTGCCACATAACCGACGATTTAAGTTATATGAGCGAGAACGAACTTGAGGAGTTTATAGAGTTTGCTGTTAAAACAATAGTAGAGATCGTTGATAACAGATTGAAAGGACAATAATATGACACTAAAGGGCAACGATAAATTTATATTAGGCGGAGTGTGCGCCGCAAAGGGATTTAAGGCAAACGGTGTAAACTGCGGACTTAATTCTGATAAGAATAAAAACGACTTGGCGCTTATAGTTTCCGACACGCTTTGCAATACCGCTTGCGTTTATACGCAGAACAAGGTAAAGGGTGCGCCGATTTATGTTACAAAAGCGCATCTTAAAAAAACAGGCGGAAAGTCGAGAGCAGTCATTGCAAATTCAAAATACGCCAATACCTGCAATGCTGACGGCGAGGAAAAGGCAGAGAGAATGTGTTCTCTTGCGGGCGACGCTATCGGAATACCGAGCGATGAGGTCATAGTTGCTTCAACGGGAGTTATCGGACAGGTCCTGCCGATTGAGCCGATCGAAAGCGGTATTAAACCGCTTGTCGAGGGGCTTTCATACTCGGGAAACGACAAGGCGGCAAATGCAATTATGACGACCGATACGGTAATGAAGCAGGTCGCGGTCGAATTTGAGATAAGCGGGAAGGCCTGCCGACTTGGCGGTATGGCAAAGGGCAGCGGAATGATACACCCGAATATGGCGACGACCCTCAATTTTATAACTACTGACGTTAATATATCTGTTGATATGCTTCAAAAGGCGCTGAGCGAGGTCGTTAAATCCACTTACAACTGCCTTTCTGTTGACGGTGATACTTCTACAAACGATATGGTATCGGTTATGGCAAACGGACTTGCGGGAAATGATGAGATAACAAGCGAAAATGAAGACTACGAAACCTTCAAACAAGCATTGTATGCTGTGATGATGAATATGACAAGAATGTTAGCCGCCGACGGTGAGGGAGCAACAAAGCTTTTGGAGTGCAGCGTGTCAGGCGCAAAGGATTTTGAAACGGCAAGAACGGTTGCAAAAAGCGTTATATGCTCACCGCTTTTCAAGTGCGCAATGTTTGGCGCAGACGCAAACTGGGGAAGGATACTCTGCGCGATAGGCTATGCAAAGGCGGAGTTTGACATTAACAAGGTTTCGGTTAAGCTTAAAAGCAAAAAAGGAGAAATTCTTGTCTGTGAAAACGGATCTGGAGTTGAATTTTCCGAGGAAGATGCAAAGGAAATTCTGCTTGAGGATGAAATAATAATTGATATAAATATAGGTAACGGCAATGGCAAAGCCACTGCTTGGGGCTGTGATCTCACATACGATTATGTTAAAATAAACGGAGATTACAGGTCGTAGTATAAGATAAAATTTTGGAGGAGAATAAACAGTGGAAGTAATTTCAAATTACACACGGTCAAAGGTTCTGATGGACGCTTTGCCATATATACAGAAGTATCACAATAAAATAGTCGTTGTAAAATACGGTGGAAATGCAATGACAAATGAAGCGCTGAAAGAGGCGGTAATGAGCGACATTGTACTTCTTGCGGAGGTCGGAATAAATGTCGTACTTGTCCACGGTGGAGGACCTGAGATAAACTCGATGCTTGACAGGGTAGGAATAGAGAGCAAATTTATCGGAGGGCTTCGATATACTGATGAAGAAACTATCGACATAGTTAAAATGGTGCTTGCCGGAAAGGTAAATAAAGAGCTTGTGTCAAATATCCAACTTCACGGCGGAAAGGCGCTTGGTCTTTGCGGCATTGACGGGGAGATAATCGTTGCAGAGAAAAAGCAGTCGGAAACAGATCTCGGCTATGTTGGAGACATAAAAAGAGTTACGACAAAGCCGATACTTGACGCTATTTCAAACGGATACATTCCGGTTATTTCAACCGTCGCCACCGGCGAGGACGGCAAAACCTATAACATAAACGCGGATACTGCGGCGGCTAGGATAGCCTCATGCTTAAGAGCGGAAAACCTTATTCTGATGACGGACATCGCAGGGCTTTTGGAGGATAAGAACGATGAGTCTACTCTTATTCCTGCTGTAAATGTCTCAGAGGTTCCGTATCTTAAAAAGACGGGGATAATAAGCGGCGGAATGATACCAAAGATCGACTGCTGTGTAGAAGCTGTTAGGCGCGGAGTTAAAAAGACCTGTATCATAGACGGAAGAGTTCCGCATTCGATTCTTATCGAGCTTTTGTCAAATGAAGGCGTCGGAACGCAGTTTATGTAACGATAGCTAAATAATATACATAAAGAGGAAAAGATAAATGAATACGATAGATAAATTTAATAAGCATATAATGCCTACCTACGGACGCTATGATGTGGTGCTTAAAAAAGGAGAGAGCACTACTGCGACCGATGAAAACGGAAAGGAGTATATAGACTTCGGCTGTGGTATTGGCACAAACAGTCTGGGCTTTTGTGATGACGAATGGGCTGACGCTGTGTCAAAGCAGGCACATACGCTTCAGCACACATCAAATTATTACTACACTAGCATCTCCTCGTATGTGGCGGAGAAGCTTACTGAGTGGTGCGGATATTCAAAAGTGTTTTTTGCAAACTCCGGCGCTGAAGCAAACGAGTGTGCGATAAAGCTTGCAAGGAAATATTCCTTTGACAAGTACGGAAAGGGAAGGCACAACATAATCACTCTTGTAAACAGCTTTCACGGAAGAACGCTCTTAACGCTGACAGCAACCGGTCAGGATGTTTTTCACAATTACTTTTTCCCGTTTGCGGAGGGATTCATATACGCTCCCGCAAACGATACCGAGGCGCTTTTAAAGCTTCTTGATGAAAACAAGGATACGGTTTGCGCCGTAATGTTTGAGTGTGTACAGGGCGAGGGCGGAGTTGTTTCACTTTCAAAGGATTATTTAAAAACGCTCTGTGAGGAGTGTAAAAAAAGAGACATACTGACAATATGTGACGAGGTACAGACAGGAGTCGGCAGAACGGGAAAATTTTTAGCAAGCGAGCATTTCGGAATAAAGCCTAATGTTACAACTCTTGCAAAGGGACTTGCGGGCGGAATCCCGATAGGTGTTTGTATGGCTGATGAAAGCTGCTGTGATGTGCTTACAAAGGGTATGCACGGCTCTACATTCGGAGGTAATCCTGTTTGTTGTGCAGGAGCAAGCGTAGTCTTAGACCGTGTGCAAAACAAAGAGTTTTTGGACGGAGTTTTAAAGAAAGGCGAATACATAAAAAATGAGCTTATCAAGATGAAAAATGTAAGATCGGTAAGCGGACTTGGAATGATGATAGGTATTGAGCTTGAGGGAATAGACGCATCGACGCTTTGTAAAAAGTGCCTTGACAACGGGCTTCTGGTGCTCACAGCAAAAGAAAAGCTAAGGCTATTGCCTCCGCTGACGATAACATATGAACAAATCGACAAGGGACTTAAAATACTTAGCTCTTGTCTTGAAAATTAGAAGGGAGAAACGATTATGAAAAACCTGTTAAAGCTTCTTGATCTTACGAAAGAGGAGATAATTGAGATTTTGAATCTGGCTGATCAGCTTAAGTACGAGGTAAAAAACGGTATAGAGCATAAGCTTCTTAAGGGGAAAACTCTTGGAATGATTTTCCAGAAGTCATCTACAAGGACCCGTGTTTCGTTTGAGACGGGTATGTATCAGCTCGGAGGAAATGCTCTGTTTTTGTCAAACCGCGATCTACAGATAGGACGCGGCGAGCCTGTACAGGATACCGCCCGTGTACTTTCAAGGTACATAGACGGAATTATGATACGCACCTTTGAGCAAAAAGAGGTCGAGGACCTTGCAAAATACGGCTCTATTCCTGTAATAAACGGGCTGACAGATTTTTGTCACCCGTGTCAGGTATTAGCCGATCTTATGACGATAAGAGAATTCAAGGGACGTTTTGACGGACTTAAAATGTGCTATATCGGTGACGGAAACAATATGGCAAATTCGCTTATTGTCGGCGGCTTAAAGGTCGGTATGGAGGTGTCTGTTGCCTGTCCTGATGACTATCGCCCAGACAAGAGTGTTCTTGATTTTGCAAAGGCGTACGGAGATAAGTTTAAAATTACAAATGTTCCGATTGAAGCCGCAAAGGGCGCGGATGTTGTATTTACGGATGTCTGGACATCTATGGGACAGGAGGATGAAACCGCAAAGCGCAAGATTGCGTTTGACGGTTATCAGGTTAATGACGAGCTTATGTCTGTGACAAATGACGAGTGTATGGTTCAGCACTGTCTGCCGGCTCATAGGGGTGAAGAGATAACCGAGGAGGTCTTTGAGGCTCACGCTGATGAGATATTTGAGGAGGCTGAAAACCGTCTGCACGCACAAAAGGCTGTTATGGTTCTGTGTATGAAGGGAAATTCCGAGGATTAAATTAAGCTTGTAATATAAACAAAAAGCGAGAGGTTTTTTCTCTCGCTTTTCGCTGTATATTAGGCTATTCCTGCAAAACAAAATCGCTTTTCGGGTGCTTACACAAAGGACAGATAAAGTCGTCGGGAAGCTCGTCAAAGGGAATGCCCGTCTTGCTCTCGTCATAAACATATCCGCATATCTTACAGACCCAAACCTTACCGCTGCTTTGAACCTTTTTAGGCTTTGGCTTTACATTTTTAAAGTAATAATCATAGGTCATAGATGGAGTGTCGGAAAGTATCTCGCCGTCTGTGACCTCGGCAATAATAAGCATATGAGAGCCTAAGTCCTTCATTTCGGTGACTCTTGCACTGATGTAAGAATTAGCGCCCTTTGTGATGTAATAGACGCCGTTATCGCCGGTCTTTTTGTCAGTAAAGTCTGCGAATTTGTCACAGTCGCGACCGCTTCTGAATCCAAAGCATTCAAAGACGGAAAACGGTGCGGACTCATCAAGAACAGAGACCGTAAAGATACCGCTTTTCTTGATAAGCTCAAGTGTATAGTTTGACTTATTAACGGTAACCGAGATCTGGTTAGGCTCTGTGGTGTGCTGAATGACCGTGTTTACTATACAGCCCGACTGCTTTTCGCCGTCCTTTGTACTAAGCACGAATAGTCCGTAGCTTATTTTAAACATTACATTCTTATCCATTTTTTATTCCTCCGTTATAATTTTTATTTTATTCAAGGTTGGGCAAATATGTGGCGCTATTTATTTTTCATAGAAAATACACAGCCACAGAAATTCTGACGGTAAAGGTCATACTTTCTTGAAAGCTCAATACTTCTTTTGTAGCCGTTTTTCTTTTTAAAGTCGCTCGGGAGAAATGGTATGCCAAACTCCTTTGAAAGCTCCTCGCCTATTTCGTTTATCCACTGAGCGTTTTTGTAAGGACTGATTGAAAGTGTGGTACAAAAATAGTCAAATCCGCCCTGCTTTGCCAAAGCGGCAGTTTTATGAAGCCTAAGCTGGTAGCATTTTCTGCATCTCTCGCCGCCTTCGGGAAGTGTTTCAAGACCTTTTGTCATATCAAAAAAATCCTTAGGCGAATAATCGTCCTCTATTATTTTAACCGAAAGTCCCATTTCTAAAACAAGCCTTTTGAGTTCACAAAGCCGTTTCTGATATTCTTCTTCCGGAGATATGTTTGGGTTTGAAAAAAACAGCGTTATGTCAAAGTGCGGATTTAAGTATTCAAGAACATAGCTTGAACAAGGAGCGCAGCAGGCGTGAAGGAGAAGCGACGGCTTTTTTCCGTTTAACTCACATATAATATTATCGAGCTGTCTGTCGTAATTCATAAAACTTTCACCTCCGAGTAACGGATATAAGACATTAAAGTAAGTATATCATAGTTTTTTAAAAATTGCAAAATTCCCCTTGACAAATTTTAAATTTAACTATATAATGTTAGAAACGAAACTGTTTGAAAGCTAACAATTATGCTTAGAGTGTGAAAAGGAGGAAGTAATGAAAGAAAATGACTATGACATAGGTCCTGAGGTATGTAAGCTTGCGCACACTATAAGACGAATGGTAGACTCGTCACAAAGGCATAAATATATCGACAATATGCTAGGAAGCACTAACGGCTGGGTTTTAGGATATATTGCAAAATCAAGCGGAGATGTTTATCAGAAGGATCTTGAAAAGCAGTTTTCGATAAGGCGCTCATCGGTTTCAAAAATGTTGTCGTCACTTGAGGAAAAAGGGCTTGTTGTGCGTGAAGGCGTAAAGGGCGACGCAAGATTAAAAAGGCTTGTTCTGACAGACAAGGCGCGTAAGATTCACGCTATTGCCGAAGAGGACAGGGCGGAGAATGAGAGGGCCTTGAGAAACGGAATAACAGATGAAGAGATCTCAGCATTTATGAGTGTTTTGAAAAAAATAGAAAAAAATGCTTGGGAACAGACTAAAAGGGAAGGAGACAACGCGTACTTATGATAAAAAGACTTTTAAAATGCGTTAGGGAATATAAGCTTTCATCGGTGCTTGCTCCTGCTTTTGTAATAGGAGAGGTAGTGCTGGAGGTAATAATTCCTGTTCTTATGGCGCTTCTTATCGACAACGGCATATTAAAACAGGATATGAGCTATATTCTGTTAATGGGAGCGATACTGCTTGTTGCTTGTTTATGCTCGCTTTCCTGCGGAGTGCTTTCGGGATTGTTTGCCGCAAAGGCTTCGGCAGGTGTTGCAAAAAATATGCGAAAGGATATGTTTTATAATATCCAGAGATTTTCATTTAAAAACATTGATAAGTTTAAGACATCATCTCTTGTTACTCGTCTTACAACAGATGTCACAAATGTACAAAATGCGTATCAGATGCTTATAAGAGGAGCAATACGATCGCCTATTATGCTTATATCATCTGTTGCTGTGGCGATGACGATAAACTTTAAGCTGTCGTTGATTTTTGTTGCGGTAATACCGATACTGGCAATAGCCTTGTATCTTATAATAACAAGAGTTCATTCGGTATTTATGAAGATGTTCAAGGGCTATGATAAGCTTAACAATGTCGTAGGAGAAAACCTCCACGGAATCAGAGTAGTAAAAAGCTTTGTAAGAGAAGAACACGAAAAGAAAAAGTTTTTTGACATATCGGACTATGTTTACAAACTCGGCTCTAAGGCGGAAAAGATAATAGCTCTTAATATGCCCGTAATGAATTTATGCGTATACGGCTCTATAATCGCAATATCGTGGATAGGTGCTACGATAGTTGTAAACAGCGGCGAGACCGAGCTTACAACGGGTGAGCTTACAAGTATGTTTACATATGCTATGCAGATGCTTATGAGTCTTATGATGCTCTCTATGATAATGGTAATGATCATAATGTCCCGTGCTTCGATCCAGAGAATCCATGAAGTTCTGGTCGAGGAGCCGGAGATAACCCCTCCTTCTGAGCCGGACTTTGTAATTCCCGACGGAAGCATCGAGTTTAAAAATGTGACCTTCAGTTATGCTAACGACCCTGATAAAGCTTGCTTAAGCGATATAAATCTTAAGATAAATTCAGGAGAGACAATAGGTATAATAGGTGCGACCGGTTCTTCAAAAAGTAGCCTTGTTCAGCTTATCCCGAGACTTTACGATACAACTGTCGGAGAAGTTCTGGTAGGCGGGAAAAATGTAAAGGAGTACGACCTTGCGGCGCTTCGTGAAGAGGTCGCTATGGTGCTGCAAAAGAATGTGTTGTTTTCCGGTACGATAAAGGATAATCTTAGGTGGGGAAAAGAAGACGCTACCGACGAAGAGATAGTTCACGCGTGTGAGCTTGCACAGGCGGCTGAATTTATCAATACATTCCCGGACGGATATGATACTTATATCGAACAGGGCGGAGCTAATGTGTCCGGCGGACAGAAGCAGAGGCTCTGTATCGCCCGTGCGCTTATAAGAAAGCCTAAAATACTTATCCTCGATGATTCGACAAGTGCGGTCGATACAAAAACAGATGCGCTTATAAGAAAGGCTTTTTCTGAGGAAATACCGAATACTACGAAAATAATTATCGCACAGCGTGTTTCATCTGTTCAGGATGCCGACAAGATAATTGTTTTAGATGGCGGAAGGATAGATGCTTTTGCATCACACGATGAGCTTCTAAAAACAAATACGATCTATAAGGAGATATATAGCTCACAGCAGAAGGGAGGTCTTGAATAATGCCGGGACCTAGACCGAGAAATATGGGACCAAGACCCAAAATAGATAATCCGGGAAGGATAATAAAAAGAATTTTTTCATACCTAAGAGGAAAAAACCGCTTTTATTTTATTGTAGTTCTGATCTGCATTATTACAGTTGCAGTTGCAACTACGACCTCAAGCGTTTTTCTTGGCTCGCTTATAGACGATTATGTTGTGCCGCTTTTGGGACAGCAGACCGCTGATTTCCATCCGCTGCTTATTGCTCTTATAAAGCTTGGAGCGCTGTTTGCCGTAGGAGTTTTTGCAAGCTGGTTACAAAGCTATCTTATGGCGATAGTGTCACAGAGAATGCTCAAAGAGGTAAGAGACGATATGTTCAGTCATATGCAGTCCCTTCCGATAAAGTTTTTTGATACCCACCTTCACGGAGATCTTATGAGCCGTTATACTAACGATACGGATACACTAAGACAGATGATAGGTATGAGTATTCCACAGACTATGTCCTCACTCTTTTCGATACTGGTAGCGCTTGTGGCTATGGTAAGGGAAAACATCTGGCTTACCTTGTTTGTTCTTCTGACTGTTGTAGTAATGCTGTTCATCGTTAAATTTGTCGGAACCAGAAGCTCGAAATATTTTGTGCTTCAGCAAAAATCAATAGGTCAGATAAACGGATATATCGAGGAAATGATAACAGGTCAGAAGGTCGTAAAGGCCTTTACCCACGAGCAAAGATGCAAGGACGGCTTCGACAAGATAAACGACGAGCTTGTAGAAAATGCTTTTCAGGCAAACAAGTATGCTAACATCCTTATGCCTATTATGGGAAATCTCGGACATGTTCAGTATGTGCTGATCGCCGTCGTAGGCGGAGCGCTTGCGTTAAGCGGCGCGGTGAGCGGGATAACGATAGGCGTTATAGTGTCATTTTTACAGCTTTCACGAAACTTCACACAGCCGATAACTCAGATCTCACAGCAGATAAACGCTGTTGTAATGGCTCTTGCCGGAGCAAAGAGAGTTTTCGACCTTCTGGACGAAAAGCCGGAAACGGACGACGGATATGTGACGCTTGTTAATGCAAGGTACAACAAAAACGGTGAGCTTGAGGAATGCAGCGAGCGAACGGAGATGTGGGCTTGGAAGCATCCTCACAAGGACGGAACGGTGACATATACAAAGCTCGAGGGAGATGTTGTTTTAAACGAGGTTGATTTTGGATATGTCCCGGAAAAGATAGTTCTTCACGACATTTCTATATATGCTCATCCGGGTGAGAAGGTTGCGTTTGTCGGAGCTACCGGCGCAGGTAAGACCACGATCACAAACCTTATCAACCGCTTTTACGATATTGCGGACGGAAAAATAAGATATGACGGAATCAATATCAACAAAATTAAGAAGTCTGATCTGAGGCGCTCTCTGGGTATCGTTTTGCAGGACACAAACCTGTTCACGGGAACCATTATGGAAAACATACGCTACGGAAGGCTTGACGCTACCGATGAAGAGTGTATTGCCGCTGCGAAGCTTGCGAACGCACACGACTTTATAATGCGGCTTCCGGACGGTTACAATACTGAGATTACCGAAAACGGCGCGTCTATTTCTCAGGGACAAAGACAGCTTTTATCTATTGCAAGGTGCGCTGTTGCAGATCCGCCTGTTATGATACTTGACGAGGCAACCTCGTCCATCGACACAAGAACCGAACGCATCGTACAGAAGGGTATGGACAGCCTTATGTACGGAAGAACAGTTTTCGTAATAGCACACAGGCTTTCTACTATACAGAATTCTGATGTCATTATGGTTCTCGACCTTGGGCGCATTATCGAGCGTGGAAATCACGATGATCTAATTGCTCAAAAGGGTAAGTATTACCAGCTTTATACTGGAGCTTTTGAGCTTTCAAGCGGTAATCAGGATCTTAATGTTTAGATAACCCCTCCCACTAACAGCGCAAAATCAGGAAAAAATGTACGCAAACGTACATTTTTAATAAAATATCTTATGTATGTTCACGGAAAATTTACAATGTTCATAATTTGTTAATAAACATAGGATGGATTTAATGCGAAAAAACGGCTTGCAAGCTATCAAATGCTTGCAAGCCGTTTTATGTGAAAATTATTTTATCGCTTTAAAAATTCAGCCGCTGATGCCGCCCACTGTGCGTTTACAGGCATTAACTGATACGGCTGGTTGACGGTGGTTTCATCGCATAGGCTGAGTCCGTGTCCGCCCCATTCGTAAATATGTGCCTCAAAAGGAACCTTGGCTTTTGAGAGAGCTTCCATATAGTACAACGAGTTTTCTACCGGAACACAGTCGTCATCGGCGGTATGCCAAAGGAATGTTGGCGGAGTTTTCTCGCTAACCTGTGTTTCAAGCGAGAGCTTATTTCTCAGCTTATCGTCCCCTCCGTCGGCAAGAAGGTTTAAGATTGTCGTTTCGTGGGTGAACTCGCCGCTTGTCAAAACAGGGTAGCAAAGCACCGATTTATACGGCTTTACATCTTTTTCCGAAGCGCCGATAAAGTTTAAGAGCTCACTGTCATAGTAAAAGTTGGACACGCACGCTGCGAGATGTCCTCCGGCAGAAAAGCCCATTACAGAAAGCTTATCCGGGTCTATGAAGAACCTGTCTGCGTTGTCCTTTATGTACTTCATTGAAGCCAGCGCTTCTAACAGGGCGGTCGGGAACTTTTTTTTGACACAGGAATATCTCAGCACGAACGACGCTACTCCAAGTCCCATAAAGCGAAGGGCAACAGGGTCAGCCTCACGGTCTGAACAGTAATCATATCCGCCGCCCGGCAGAACAAGCACGGCAGGATACGGCTTTGTATTTATTTCCGGACTTTTGTCGGGTGCATACACTGTGAGCTCCGGCTCCAGCCCTTCGTAATTGATCCCTGCTTTTTTATAATCGACCTTGATTTTTACGGTTTCATAAATCATATTTTTCTCCCTCTGTTTCATATAATTTGATTTTATTTTATCACACAGCCTTGTTTTTGTAAATAGATATTGAAAAAAAGCGGAAGTTATAGTAAAATAAATTTGATGTAATCAAAAATTCGGAGGTAAATATGGATCTTAATGAGTTGAGAGAGGAAATAAACATCATTGATGATGAAATACTGAAGCTTTTTCAAAAGCGTATGGATATTTCTAGAGAGGTCGCAGCTTATAAAATGAAAAACGGTCTTGAGGTTTTTCAAAGCGCTAGAGAAAAAGAGATAATCAAAAAGGTAAGGGAAAAAGCGCCGGAAGGTCTTGAAAACGGCGCTGAGGTATTGTTCAATACAATTATGGACATATCCAAGTCAAGGCAGTATCAGGAGTTTTTTCCTGTTACGGGTGAGATGAAATACAATAGTATTGATTTTGACAGGATAGGTAAGATCGCCTGTCCGGGAACATATGGCTCTTACTCTCAGATTGCTTGTAAGCAGATATCTCCGAACGCTCATATCGAATTTTACAACACATTTGATGAGGTATTTGACGCTGTTATCACCGAAAAATGCGATTTTGGTATATTACCTATACAGAACTCGACCGCAGGCTCGGTCACTCAGACATATGAGCTTATGAAGCACTACAACTTTTTTATCGCAGGAGGTACCCGTGTAAAGGTGGATCACTGTCTCGCTGCCAGAAAGGGCATAGATATTCGTGACATCAAGACAGTTTTGTCGCACGAGCAGGGTCTTATGCAGTGCAGCGAGTTTTTAAAGAAAAATTCTCTTACAACTCAGGAGTATGTCAATACAGCGCTCGCCGCAGGCTTTGTAAGGGATTCCTCAGAGCCGTATGCGGCGATATGCTCTGAGGAATGTGCCGAGGAGATGGGACTTAACATAATTTCCAGAGGAATAGGAAATTCTTCTGAAAACTACACACGCTTTATACTTATCTCCAAAGATATTTTTATTGCCGACGGCGCAAACATCATAAGCGTTTCGCTTTCGCTCCCTCACAGCCGCTCGGCTCTTTACAGACTTCTGACTAAATTTTCCGTTTCGGGACTTAACCTTTTACGGCTTGAGAACAAGCCGATAGCAACCAAGGACTTTGATGTTGTGTTTTACCTTGATTTTGAGGGGAATGTTAAAAACAGAGAGGTCTTAAGCCTTATGAGCGAGCTTGAAAGTGAGCTTGGATACTTTAAGTTCCTTGGAAATTTCAAGGAAATGTAGCTTATCTTAGCAGTTATATTTTTGGAGGATGTATGTACAGAGAAAAAATTGAGAGGATACTGCCAAGCGTGCAGAAGCCTGCCCGTTATATCGGAGGAGAGCACGGCAGTGTCGTTAAGGATAAAAATAAGGTGAGCGTGCGCTTTGCATTCTGCTTTCCTGATACATATGATGTTGGTATGAGTCATTTGGGTATGAAGATACTTTACGGTCTTAAAAACTCGGTAGACGACTACTGGTGCGAGAGGGTTTTTCAGCCTGAGCCGGATTTTGAACGGATTATGCGAAAGGAAAATATTTTACTTTACGGACTCGAAAGCTTAGAGCCTATAAAGGATTTTGACTTTATAGGCTTTACGCTTCAATATGAGCTCAGCTTTACAAATGTCCTTAATATGCTTGACCTTGCGGGAGTTCCGATTCACTCTTCAGAAAGAAAGAGCTTATCTCCCATTGTGGTCGGCGGAGGTCCTTGCGCCTGTAATCCCGAGCCGCTTGCGGATTTTTTTGACATCTTTATTCTCGGTGAAGGAGAAAGGGTAAACCTTGAGCTTATGGGGCTTTACAAGTCTATGAAGCAAAAGGGTGCGGGCAAGGAGGAGTTTTTGCTTGCGGCTTCTAAGCTCGAGGGAGTATATGTTCCGAGCTTTTACGATTTCAAGTATAATGACGACGGAACGGTAAACTCATGTAAGCCTAATCGGGACGGCGTTCCTGAAAAAGTCAGAAAGAGAGTTATAGAAGACTTTGACAAGGTATATTATCCCGATAACTTTGTCGTGCCGTTTACTAAAATCGTCCACGACCGTGCTGTTGTCGAGGTTCTTAGAGGCTGTATAAGAGGATGCAGATTTTGTCAGGCGGGCTTTATATACCGCCCATTCAGAGAGAAAAGTGTTGGTACAATAAAACAAAATACCGAGGAGCTTTGTAAAAACACAGGATATGAGGAGGTTTCGCTATCAAGCCTTTCTACGAGCGACCACACTCAGATAAATGAGCTTTTATCCGAGCTTGTAGACTACACAAAGGATGAGCAGATCTCTCTTTCGCTTCCGTCGCTAAGGGTCGATAACTTCAGCGAGGAGGTACTGAGTAAAATCTCAACTGTACGGAAAAGCGGACTTACATTCGCTCCGGAGGCGGGAACTCAAAGGCTCAGAGATGTCATAAACAAAAATGTAAGTGAGGAGGAGATAATGAGGTCCTGTAAGATAGCCTTTGAGGGAGGCTATACATCCGTTAAGCTTTACTTTATGCTTGGGCTTCCGACCGAGACTATGGAGGACATTGAAGGAATGGTTCAGACCGCCCATAAGATAATCGACCTTTTTTACTCCATACCAAAAGAAAAAAGGGGAAAGGGTTCGGTTTCCGTTTCGATATCCTGCGCTACATTTGTTCCTAAGCCGTTTACTCCGTTTGAGTTTGAACCGCAGGCAACAAGAGAAGAGGTCATAGCTAAGCAGGAGCATCTTGTAGCCTGTCTTAAAACACGGAAAATAAAGGCAAGCTGGCACGACTATAATGTAAGCCTTCTGGAGGCGGCTCTCGCACGGGGCGACAGACGGCTCGGAGCGGTTATTGAGGAGGCTTGGAGGCGCGGCTGTAAAATGGATAGCTGGGACGAATACTTTACGCCTGATGTATGGTGGAAAACATTTGAGGACCTTAATATTGACCCTGAGTTTTACGCCTGCCGCAAGAGAGATCACTCGGAGATTTTTCCTTGGGATCATCTTGACTATATGGTTTCAAAAAGCTTCTTTATAAGAGAAAACAAGCTTGCTCACGAGGCTAAGACTACTCCTAACTGTAAAGAAAAATGCTCAGGATGCGGTGTGAAAAAAGAGTGCGGAGGTGTGTACTGTGGAAGAAAATAGATTTGACAGGCGCATCACCTTTTCTAAATCCGACAGAGCTGTGTTTATCTCACACCTTGATCTTATGAGGACTATGCAGAGGGCTTTTAAGCGTGCGGGACTTCCTATATGGTACACTCAGGGGTTTAATCCCCACGCTTACATTATGTTTCCGCTCGCGCTTTCACTCGGAATCTCAAGCGATGTAGAAATAATGGACGCTTCACTTACTGAGGATATTCCGTGTGACGAGGTGACTAAGAGGCTGAATTATTCTTTACCGACAGGACTCAGGATAGTGAAAACAGCACTGCCGGTAAAAAAGCACACGGATATTAAAAAAGCCGAATATAAAATAATCATAGATGCAAAGGAAAATGATTTTATAAGATTTATTTCCCGGGAAAAAATAGAGATAAAAAAGAAAACGAAGAAAAAAACAGAGAAGCTTATCGACATAAAGCCTGACATTGAGGTGTTAGGGCTTAGCGGTAAGGGTGAGGAGCTTTTAATAAATCTAAGTTTACCGGCAGGCTGCGGATTGAATATAAATCCGTCGGTCATTATCGAAGCTTTTTCTGAGTTTACGGGTCAAGATTACTTGACAAAAATAAGCCGGACAAGGATAGTCGATGTAAACGGCGAAGATTACCGATAAAAAGGTAGGGACTATTAAACATAAGTATTTGTTCATCAGGTTCTTGCCGATAAGGGTTTACTTTTATTTTCCATAATATTTAAAAAAATCTGAAAAAACTATTGCATTTTATTTTCAGATGTGTTATAATAGCAAAGCATTTGAAAATCCGTCGCGAAATCCGACGGGAGTTAATGCGTATCAATAGATATACATTAAAGCGGATAGTCCTCTGGCACTGCAACAGGGCAGGGTGTATGAATGTCTGAAAAAACAGGAGGTATTTAAAGTGGATGCTTTAAAACAGATTTCAAATTCAAGCCTTAAGGCTGAGGTTCCTGAGCTTAACATAGGTGATACCGTTAAGGTCCATGTTAAGATCAAGGAGGGCGACAAGTCCAGAATCCAGGTGTTTGAGGGAACGATCATTGCTAAAAAGCACGGCGGCGTAAGCGAGACCTTTACGGTAAGAAGAGTTGCTCACGGTTGCGGAATTGAGAGAGTTTTCCCGGTACATTCGCCGGTTGTTGACAAGGTCGAGATTGTCAGAAGCGGTAAGGTCAGAAGAGCTAAGCTCTACTATCTGAGAAACAGAGTAGGTAAAGCCGCTAAGGTTAAAGAAGCAATCAGATAATAAAAAACAGAGCGCAACGAATGCTTCACAGAAAATTGCCGCTGTCAATCGACAGCGGCTTTCCTTTTTGGCAAACTATTCAAGACTTGATAAAGTTGGCGGTGAAGCACATCTGCAAATTATCTGGACTTTTGAATATTGTATTGCAATCAGTCATACAATATGGTATAATCAAAAGTAGAAAGGCGGGTGCTTATTATGGCAACAAAAAGTGCAAATGTAACGGCTCGCGTGCAGCCGGAAATCAAGCGACAGGCAGAGGCGGTTTTGGACAGAATCGGACTGCCCGTTTCGGTTCTGATTGATACCTTATATCGGCAAATCATTATGACGGGCGGCGTTCCGTATTCACTCACTGTACCGAAATTGCCTACAAGAGACAGCTTGACTGATGAACAATTTAACGCAATGATGGAAAAAGGCTATAGTCAGGCGAAATCCGGCGAGGGACTGTCTGTTGATGAAGCTTTTGCCAAAATCCGTAAGGGTATTTGAGTATGCAGTATGTGGTGAAGCTGACCGCACAGGCAATCGGGCAAATTGAAGAAGCGGTACAGTATATTTCCAAAATCCTTTTGGAGCCGGAAACCGCACAAAAATGGGCGGATACTCTGCAATGTGAAATCGAAAAGCTGGATTCTATGCCGTCAAGGTATCCTCTTGCGGGTGAAGAACCGTGGCATACGAAAGGAGTTCGCAAAATGCCCGTTAAGAACTTTCTCGTTTACTATCTGGTTGACGAGAAAAAGAGAGTTGTGTGGATCACGGCTGTAATCTATGGGCGGAGAGACCAAATTGCAGCATTGCTCGATATATCGCTGAATGACGGCGAACGATAACGGAGGGCGACAAGTATGGCAAAAGTCTTTCTTATCTGTGGGAAAATATGTAGTGGCAAAAGCACATACGCAAAACAGTTACAAGCTGCTAATCAGGCGGTTATTTTGTCGGTAGACGAAATCATGCTTGCGGTATTTGGGCTGTATGTAGGAGAAAAGCATGACAAATATGCAGCCAATGTGCGTAATTATCTGTTTAAGAAGTCATTAGAGGTTATCCAAGCAGATGTCAGCGTTATTCTGGATTGGGGCTATTGGACAAAAGCTGGAAGAAGTGAGGCTAAAGAATTCTACAGAAGCAGGAATATAGAATGTGAATTGCATTATATTGATATAAGCAAAGAGCTTTGGGAAGCACGCATAAATCAAAGAAATCAATCGGTAATTGCTGGTGAAACTACAGCTTACATTGTAGATTGCAACCTTGCCGCAAAATTTGAATCAAGATTTGAGCAACCCACTAAAGAAGAAATTGATGTATGGGTCGTCGGATAAATCCCCTCATGAAGTTGAGCTATAAATAACATATGGTATAAACGCACAGCGTCCAAGTTAAACCCTCGGGCGCTTTTTCTATTCATTCGGTAAGAGATTCATATACCTTTATAACTTCAAATGTAGTTATAGAAAATATGGTGCAGCGCCTATCCCGGCTCTGCACCGTATACTCTACATAATTTGCTTCCTTATCTTGCGTTCCCACAAATGCGCTCTGTTTTTTCGTTTAATGTAGATATGTTTAAGAAAATTTAATGTCTATATCTCCGCTTGAAGTGGACGCGGTGAATACATTATTTCCCTTTGACGGATGGGGAACCGAGATGTTTCCGCTGTGTGAATTAGTAAAAAATGTAACAGTATCTTCGCTTTCATTAACAGTTCCCGTTATATCTCCGCTTGAGGAATTAAGAGTATATTCTTCTGCGGTAAGCTTTGAAAAATCAATGTCGCCGCTTGATGATCCGGCAGTAAGTGATTTTGCGGAGAGCTTGATAAACACTGTGTCTCCGCTTGTACAATCGGAAACAAATTTGTTTTTACATACGGTGTCGGTAAAGCTTATATCACCGCTTGTGGATTTCACATTTAAGTCGTTTCCGACCGATAATTCTGTCGCTTCAATATCGCCGCTTGTGCATTTAAGTGAAACATTATTAGATGCCGTAACTTTTTCTGTTGATAGGTCACCGCTGGTAGATTGTAAAATGACATCCTTTGCGGTACAATTTTCTGCAAGGACATCTCCACTGGTAGATGTAAGACCAAGCTTTCTGCTTGCAGAGGTGTTTTTGGCTTTTATGTTTCCGCTTGAGGTGTCAAAAATAACCGAGTCGAAATTTAATCCGTCAACATTTATATCTCCGCTTGAGGTTGTGACTTTAATATCCTTCCAGTCTTTTTCGGGTATTATAACGGTTAGTTCATTTTCTTCAAAGTTAAGGTTGAAAATTCTGTTGTACCATTTTCTCGTATCTCTTTCGTATATCCTCAGACAGTTGTCATTATTTCCTATTTCATACATAAAGCTTTCGTTTTCATAACAGGTTATTTTTATAGCCTCTTGATCGTTGTCTTTAGATTTTATTATTCTGACATCGCTGCCCGAGGTTTCAATCGAAATATCTTCAGCGCCGTTTCGGGAAATAGAGTAATCTGTTTTCTTGAGGTCCTTTTGAGTATTAAACCTAGTTATATCAAAGCCGCTTGTTAAAAATGCTGTAAAACAAATTATAAGTCCTGAAAAGGTTAAAACAACAGCGGCAATAAGCCATTTTTTTGTCGAGCTTTTCATTGTGCGAACCTCTCCTTTCCCGAAGTTATGTAAGCTATTTTGCGTATAAAGAATTTTGTTGCTTTAATAATGAGCCTAATAAAAAGTACCGAACCGAATACAGCTAAAATTCCAAGCCCGACAAGTGTAAGACCTGAGCCTAAGGCAAATATGCCCGCCAATAAGTTTTGAAACATTATTACGGGCGATGCCACAACAGCGAAGATCCCGCCTAGAATAAACGAAATAACTATGGAAACAAGCGCGACAGCTATTCCGAATGCGGCAGAGTATATTGAGATAATTACAGAAATTATTGCAAGTAAAATGGACAGCCAGATCGGAGAGCCAATTATAATGAGAATTATTGTTACCGTATTTAGATTAAATCGCTTTTTTATAGATTGCTTTTTATTTACATCGGGGTATTGCGACATTATATTTTCCGCTATCTCCTCAATACCTCCTAAGGCGCCTATCGCCTCATCCTCACTTGCGCCTTCTTCGATTCTGTCATCTATCATTTCAAGATAGTAGTTTATCGACTTGTTTTTTTCATTTTCAGGCAGTTTGTCAAGGCGCTCAGAAAGAGCTTTTAAGAATTCCTGTTTGTTCATTTTTTATCCTCCGTTTCATAAGTAATGTATTTATAAACATTCATCACATCATCCCAGCCGGATAAAAAATCACTTATCTTGTCTTTTCCCGACTTGGTTATTTTATAGTATTTACGAAGCCTTCCGTTGTGTTCGACCGAATATACGCTTAAGTAGTTTCCTGCCTCAAGACGCCTTAAAATAGGATAAAGCGTTGATTCGGATATTTTTATATAGGGACTTATGTCCTTAATAATTCTATATCCGTATGAGTCCTCTTTATAAAGCGCTGTCAGAACGCAAACCTCCAACAGCCCGTGTCTTATCTGAGCATCCATCTTAACACCTCTTCTTACATAATACTATATCACGCATAGTATTATTTGTCAAGAGGTATTTTTTATTTTTGCTATTTTTCCTTAAAACACTTGAAATTTATTTTGAAATTTGATAAAATAAATATGTATGTAAATATAACTTACGCTAAATTATGTTTGAAAGGAGATCCGTCGTATATTCGGCGCGCTATATTATGGAAACAAATCAGGAATCGACAAGTTTAAACGATATTGTAAATACAGAAAATATCAACAGGAAAAGCAGTTTCGGCGGAGATGTTCTTGAATGGCTTGAGGCGATAGCTATTGCTGTTATGATAGTGCTTCTTGTGTTTACCTTTGTACTGAGACAGGTCATAGTACAGGGAGAGTCTATGGTGCCCACGCTTCAGAGCGGAGATAAGCTTATAATTTCACACCTTTTTTACACACCGAAGCAGGGCGATATTGTTGTCGTAAACTGCGAAGGAACCAATAAACTCAATAAAACGCTTATAAAAAGAGTTATCGCAACAGAAAATCAGGTTGTAGATATAGATTTTACAGAGGGTACGGTTACAGTTGACGGAAAGGTCCTAAAAGAGGATTATATCAACGCTCTTACTACAAAGAATGACGGTGGCTTCAGTTATCCTGTAACAGTTCCGAAGGGAAGTCTGTTTGTAATGGGAGATAACAGAAATCACTCTACGGATTCAAGAAACAGCGAAGTAGGATTTTTAGATGTGGATGATGTTTTAGGAAAAGCGATATTCAGAATTCTTCCGATCTCAAAGTTCGGATTTGTGGAGTGATCCTATGAGTGAGGCGATAAGCGTACAGTGGTTTCCCGGGCATATGGCGAAAACAAGGCGCATAATGACAAAAAGTCTTGGGCTTGTTGACGCGGTGGTGGAAATAATCGACGCAAGAATACCATTTTCAAGCCGAAATCCTGAGATGGACAGGCTTGTCGGTAAAAAGCCGAGGCTTATTATACTAAATAAATCCGACGCTGCCGATGAGGCTGTTACAGCACGATGGCTTGATTTTTTCAAAAGGAGAGGAGTTTCAGCTATTGCGGCGGACTGTAAAAGCGGCAGGGGAGTAAATCGGTTTATACCTGCTTTAAAGGAGCTTTTAAAAGACAAAATCGACAAGTGGCAGTCAAGCGGTATGGTCGGCAGACCTATAAGAATAATGATAGTCGGAATTCCTAATGTAGGAAAGTCGTCGTTTATAAACAGGCTTTCGGGTAAAAGATCCGCTAAGGTTGAGGACAGACCCGGAGTAACAAGAGGTAAACAGTGGGTTAGTCTTTCTCAGGGACTTGAGCTTCTGGATATGCCGGGAGTTCTGTGGCCTAAATTCGATGATAAGCAGGTCGGGGAAAATCTTGCGTTTACGGGTGCGATAAAAGACAACATAATGGATATAGAATATCTTGCTTGCAGACTTCTTCAGCTTTTATATAATGACTATTCCGATAGGATAATGGAACGCTATGGTATTGAGCTTGATGGGATAGAACAGGATTTAAACTCCTTGAGCGATCTGAGCGAAGGATTTGAGATCTTAAACAGAATAGGAAAAAAACGCGGCTTTTTAATATCCGGGGGAGAGGTCAATACCGAGAGGGCAGCAATAACGGTAGTTGATGAGTTCCGTTCCGGAAAGCTCGGAAGAATATCCCTTGAAAAGCCGGAAAGTGAATAAAATGGAGCTTTTTGAATTTGACAATGAAGTAAAAATTAAAAACGCTGCATCCTTGATATGCGGAGTTGACGAGGCGGGGAGAGGTCCACTTGCGGGTGATGTTTATGCCGCCGCAGTGATTTTTCCAAACGGAGTTTTGATAGAGGGAATAAACGACTCAAAAAAGTTAAGCGAGAAAAAGCGTGAGGAGCTTTTTTCGGTCATCACAGAAAAGGCTATGTCCTATTCGATAGCTACTGCAAGTGTGGAAGAAATCGAAGAGATAAACATCTTAAACGCAGCTATGCTTGCTATGAAAAGGGCAGTTGAAGCGCTCTCGGTAACACCTGAGCTTGTGCTTGTAGACGGAAACAAAACGCCGGATATATCCCCGAAGGCTTTGGCTGTAATCAAGGGCGACGCAAAGAGTCAGTCGGTCGCGGCAGCATCAATTCTTGCAAAGGTCGCAAGAGATAGGTATATGAGAGAAATAGATTTAAAGTATCCACAGTATCAGTTTTCAAAGCACAAGGGCTACGGCACGAAGCTGCATTATGAAATGATAGATAAATACGGCGTTTCTGACATTCACAGAATGAGTTTCTTAAAAAAGCATTTTGAAAAGAAAAATGGATAAGAAAATTATAGGAAACATCGGAGAGAACTCGGTGTGTCTTTATCTTAAAAATAAGGGATGCGAGATAGTTAAGCGTAACTTTACCGTAAGAGGCGGAGAAATCGACATTATTGCAGCAAAAGACAAAAGGCTGTTTTTTGTAGAGGTAAAGACGAGAATGAAAAATCCGCTTGTTTCGGGAGAGAAAGCTATAACACAAAGAAAAAAGGAGCATATAATAAAAACCGCAAGAATGTATCTTAGCACTCTTGATTACATACCTATTTGCCGATTTGATGTTGCGGTGGTAACGCTTGACGGCGGAAGGGTTACGGAGATAAAGTATTATCCGAATGCTTTTGACGCAAGCAGATAAGGATTTATAACAAAGCGCAGATGCTCAAATAGCCTAATGAAATACTACGGAGCTTAAGCCGCCGCAGCTTGATTAAGCGAGCTTATCAGGGCTTTCTCAGGCTTAAATAAAATAAACTACTGTATTTGAAAATTTTTTATCGGAGGATTTTATATGTATTACAAAAGCACAAGAGACTCAAGCGTGAAGGTCACTTCCGCTGAGGCAATCGCACAAGGAATTTCTAAGGACGGAGGACTTTTCGTTCCAAGCGAGATACCAAAGCTTTCGCTTGATGAGATAGTAAGCCTTGGGGATATGTCTTATCCCGAGAGAGCGGCTTTTATTTTTTCAAAGTATCTGACCGACTTTACGGACAAAGAGATCCACTACTGTACAGATAACGCATATACGGACAAGGCATTCGATACGGAAAATATATGCGAAATAGCCCACCTTTTCGACGGTACATATATGCTTGAGCTATGGCACGGTCCGACCTGTGCCTTTAAGGATATGGCTCTCCAGATACTTCCGTACCTTGTTACGACATCAATCAAAAAGCTCGGAGTTTCAAAAAAGGTGGTAATACTTGTTGCTACCTCGGGAGATACCGGAAAAGCGGCTCTTGAAGGCTTTAAGGATGTTGAAGGCACTCAGATAATGGTATTTTATCCGGAAGACGGCGTTTCTGAAATGCAGAAAAAACAGATGACGACTCAGGAGGGCAAAAATGTCGGAGTATGTGCGATAAAAGGAAACTTTGACGATGCTCAGAACGGTGTTAAAGCAATTTTTACCGATGAAGAGGTAGTGTCTTATCTTGACAAAAACGGAAAGATGTTTTCATCGGCAAACTCGATAAACTGGGGAAGACTTGCACCGCAGATAATATATTATGTTTCAAGCTATGCTCAGCTTGTAAAGAATGGTGAAATAAAACCAGGCGAAAAGATAAACATTGTAGTTCCGACAGGAAATTTCGGAAATATTCTCGCAGGATATTACGCTAAGAAAATGGGTGTTCCCGTAAATAAGCTTATCTGTGCTTCAAACTCAAACAATGTTCTTACCGATTTCATTGAAACGGGCGTTTATGACAGAAACAGAAGCTTCTATACAACTATTTCTCCGTCTATGGATATTCTGATCTCTTCAAATCTCGAAAGACTGCTTTATCTTCTTTCAGGAGAAAATGATGCTCTTATCAGAGAATGGTTTACATCTCTTAAGGAAACGGGTAGATATAAGGTAAACGACGAGGTGTTTGAAAAAATCAAAGAGGACTTCTGTGCCGGATATTGTGATGATTCACAAACAAAAGACCTTATAAAGAGAATTTTTGAAAAGTATTCTTACTTGTGTGATACGCATACTGCGGTAGCTGTAAAGGTTTATGAGGATTATGTCAAGAAGACAGGCGACAAGACAAGAACGCTTATAGCGTCTACCGCAAATCCTTACAAGTTTTCGGGAAGCGTTCTTGATGCGCTTGGCGAGAGGGATAGCGAAACAGATGAATTCGGTCTTGTTGATAAGCTTAATAAGGTGTCGGGTATGGATGTCCCGAGGTCGCTTTCAGAGCTTAAGGAAAAGGAAGTCCGCTTTACCGAGTCTATTGACAAAAACGAAATGAAGCAGTATGTTATAAAAACACTTGCTTAAATACACATATATGTAAATCGTCTGCCTTATAGGACAGACGATTTTCTGTGACTACTGATTTCTGGGTTCAAAGGTTCTGCAAATTGTCTCATCACAGCAGTTAGGCTTATCGCAACAGCAGCAAATGTCTATGCTTCCCGCAACACATTCGCACTGATTTCTGTTGTGAATACAATTTGCAACATCACAGTTGATTCCACGGATTTTATTTTCCATCACAAAAACCCCTTTCGCAGAAAAATTTTTTCCCTGCGTTATTATTTTAAGCAGCATTTTGATTATTATAAAAGTAAATTTTTTGAAATCGGGTGGATAATTTTGGCAATATTTACAATAGCTGATCTTCATCTTTCCTTTGGCGTTGATAAGCCTATGGATATTTTCGGAGGTTGGAGCGACTATGTAAAAAGGATTGAAAAAAGCTTTAAGGAGTATATCAAAAACGGTGACACAGTCGTGATTCCCGGTGATATTTCCTGGGGAATAAATCTTTTGGAAGCAAAGCCTGATTTTGAGTTTTTAAATTCTCTTCCCGGAGAGAAGATACTTCTTAAAGGCAATCACGATTACTGGTGGGAAACAAAGACAAAGCTTGAGAGATTTTTTTCGGAAAATGGATATGATACGCTGAAGATTTTATTCAACAATCATTATCGTTATAAAGACTTTGGAATATGCGGAACTCGCGGTTGGATAAACGAGAAAAAAGGTGAAACTGCCGATAAAAAGGTGCTTATGCGTGAGGCGGCAAGACTTGAGACATCAATAAAATTAGCGCTTTCCGACAGCTTGAAGCCAGTGGTGTTTTTGCACTATCCGCCGATATATTACAACGAGAGAAACTACGAGATATTAGAGGTGCTGCACAGGTACGGAATTAAAAAGTGCTTTTACGGTCATATACACGGTTCGGCACAGAACTACGCTATCGACGGCATTGTTGACGGAATAGATTTCAGGCTCATCTCAGCTGATTATCTTAAATTCGTTCCGCTTGATATTACAGATGAGCTTGAGTGAAAATGTGCTTTGATTTTAATATGTTTAAAACAATAAAGCCGCAGAGATCTCTGCGGCTTGAATTATTAGTCAAAAGCTTAGATTCTGCGGAATTTACAGTTGTCAACTTTTGGATCGCTAAAGCCGTGAAATACATTGTTATCGCCTACCAATATTAAAATGGAGATAGCACAAGAAATATGAACAAACTATGAATATTATGAATTGTTTGTAAACATATTGTATTTATTTTGTGAAGAATGTACGTTTGCGTACATTTTTTCCTGATTTTGCGCTGTTAGTAGAGGAAGGTTAAAAAATAATTTTTAAAATGCTAAATCTATAAATGTCACTATGTCGGTGACGCCAGTATAGATTTGTCAATGATAAGTTACAAAAAATAAGAAAAAAGAATTGAAAAAAGTCTTTTCAAAATAAACGATATGTGGTATAATATTAAATGTATATCATAATTGGATATTTATGGGCATTTTCAGCAGTATAAATGTAAAAAAGT
Organism: uncultured Clostridia bacterium; assembly: GCA_947624675.1. GTDB lineage: Bacteria > Bacillota > Clostridia > Oscillospirales > Ruminococcaceae > UMGS1601. Next base: position 69,135 of record CANQLI010000006.1, read on the forward strand.
ATCGGGAGGATAACGGTGCCTAAAGTAAATGACAGCGAAGAATTAAAAAGAAAAGCGCTTGAAAGATTTTTTAACGGACTAAATAAAGAACAGCAAAGAGCTGTGTTTCAGATAAACGGACCGGTATTGATCCTTGCGGGAGCGGGAAGCGGAAAGACAACTGTTTTGGTAAACAGGATAGCGAATATGGTGTATTTCGGAGATTCGTACAATTCAAAAGCTCCTGATTTTACTCAAGATCAAAAGGAATTTTTAAATAATTATATAAACGGAAGTGTTGATGACAGGGAAAAGCTCAGGGATATTTTAAAGCTTTCTCCGATAGCTCCTTGGAACATACTCGCGATTACCTTTACAAATAAGGCGGCTGAAGAGCTTAAGGAGCGAATTTCAACAATGCTTGGCGAACAAGCGTCAGGAATAACCGCCGCGACATTTCACTCTGCCTGTGTAAGGATATTAAGGCGTGAAAGCAAAAACACGGAATACGGCTCAAACTTTACTATATACGATGCCGATGACCAGAAGAGGTTTATGAAGGCTCTTATGAAAGAGCTTGATATAAGTGAGAGAATGTTTCCTGTCAGAAGTGTTCTGTCGGTAATATCAAACTGTAAGGAATCTCTTATAACACCTGAGCAGTATGAGAGCGAAGTTGGTCAGGATTATCGAAAGCTGATAACTGCGAAGCTGTACCGTGAGTATCAGAAGCGTCTTGTTGAAGCTAACGCTATGGATTTTGACGATATAATAGCAGTTACCGTAAGGCTTTTTGAGGAAAATCCCGATGTTCTGTCACACTATCAGAATTTATATAAATATATAGTTGTAGATGAGTATCAGGACACGAATATGATGCAGTACCGGCTTATCTCAATGCTGTCTAAAAGGCATCAGAATCTTTGCGTTGTCGGAGATGATGACCAGAGTATATATAAGTTCAGGGGCGCGACGATAGAAAACATTCTGAGCTTTGAGAATCAGTTTGAAAATACTGTTGTCATAAGGCTTGAGCAGAATTACCGCTCTACCCAAAACATACTCACCTGTGCAAACTCTCTCATAAGTAACAATCGAGGAAGAAAAGGAAAAACTCTTTATACTTTGTCAGGAGACGGAGAAAAGGTGACGGTTTACACTGCAAACACCGAAAAAGGTGAGGCTAAGTTTATTGCCGACACTGTTTTAAGCGGACTCGGCGAGGGCAAAAGGCTTAGTGATTTTGCCGTTTTGTACAGAATGAATTCACAGTCTAACGCTGTGGAGCAGGCGTTCATACAAGGAGGAGTTTCTTATAAAATTTTCGGTGGCACAAAATTCTATGACAGAAAAGAGATAAAAGATATACTTTCATATCTGTCTGTTATCGACAACCCAAGCGATGCTCTAAGGCTCAGGAGGATAATAAATGAGCCTAAGAGAACGATAGGCGATGCTACCGTGACGGCTATTGAACAGATAGCGTCGGATCTCGAACTTACACCTGTTGAGGTTATGCTTGAAAGTGAGTCGATAATGCCTCTTTCTAAAAAGTCAAAGGTTTTGGTGCCGCTTGCCAAAATGTTTTGTGAGCTTTCAGAGCTTTCGGAGGAGATTTCGCTAAGCGAGCTTCTCGACACACTTATGGAGCGTTCCGGATACGGAGATTATCTGAGCGCACAGGGCGACGAAGGACTGTTGATGCTTGAGAATATTGAAGAGCTAAAAAGTACTATGACAAACTATGAAGAAACGGCTGAACAACCGTCGCTTTCCGGATTTTTAGAGGAAATATCGCTGTTTACAGATATGGACGAGCTGGACGAAAGCGGAGATTATGTAACGATGATGACGATGCATTCCGCAAAGGGACTTGAATTTGATACGGTGTTTGCGGTCGGAATGGAGGAAAACATTTTCCCGTCACAGCGAAGTATTCTTGATGACGCCGATATTGAGGAAGAACGCCGCTTGTGTTATGTTGCGGTCACAAGGGCAAAGAAAAAGCTTTATCTTATAAATGCCGAAAAGAGACTTCTGTACGGAATGACAAACTCAAATCCTCCGTCAAGATTTCTTTCGGAGCTTGATGGGGCGGGCGTTGAAAAGCTTCGCGAACAGTCTGTTGTCCGTTCGGCTGAACTAAAAAGCTATGTGGGAGATATAGGAAGTAAAAAGAGCACATCCTTTGAAGATATGTTTAAGAGAAGCATTGCTACAAAAGCCGAGGTAAACACAGAAACATTTTCCGAGGGCGACAGGGTAAAGCACAATGTTTTTGGTGAAGGAATTGTTTTAAAAGCCACTAAAATGTCAAATGACACATTGCTTGAGATCGCCTTTGATGAAAGAGGCACAAAAAAAATTATGGCGAATTTTTCTAAAATAAAAAAGATATAACAAAATTTTTCAGGAGGGATCAGACAAATGATAATCGTATTAAAAGACAGTGCCACACAAAGTCAGATAAAAGAGCTTACAAAGTGGCTTGAAAAATTTGATGTAAAGACAAATATGGTGATAGGTCTCCATTCAAAAATAATAGGACTTGTAGGTGATACAACAAAGATCGACCTTGAGAGCATTCAGGCGAAGGAAATGGTCGATGAGGTAAAAAGAGTACAGGAGCCTTATAAACAAGCCAACAGAAGATTTCATCCGGACGATACGGTAATAGAGGTATGCGGAAGAAAGATAGGAAGCGGAACGCTCAATGTAATAGCCGGTCCCTGTTCGGTAGAAAACGAAAAGCAGATAATCGAAACGGCTATTGCCGTAAAAAGGGCAGGGGCAACGATGCTCAGGGGAGGCGCATATAAGCCGAGGACATCTCCTTATTCGTTCCAGGGCCTTGGACAGGAGGGACTTAAATATCTCATTAAGGCAAGAGAGGAAACAGGACTTCCGATAGTTACCGAGATAATGTCGCTTGCCCATCTTGATCAGTTTGAGGATATAGATGTTTTACAGGTCGGTGCGAGAAATATGCAGAATTTCGAGCTGTTAAAGGAGCTTGGAAAAACAAATAAACCTATTCTTTTAAAAAGAGGACTTGCAAATACCTTAGAAGAACTTTTGATGAGCGCGGAATATATTATGAGCAACGGGAATAAAAATGTTATGCTCTGTGAAAGAGGAATAAGAACCTTTGAACCGATGACAAGAAATACACTTGATATTTCCGCCGTACCGCTTTTAAAGCAGAAATCCCATCTTCCTGTTGTTGTTGACCCTAGCCACGCAACGGGAATGACTACCCTTATAGAGCCTATGAGCCTTGCGGCAGTAGTTTCAGGAGCTGACGCTCTTGAAATAGAGGTCCACCTTGACCCGAAAAACGCTTTCAGTGACGGAGCACAGTGCCTTACTGAGGATAGCTTTGCTTCTGTAATGAAAAGGGTAAAGTCTTGTGCGGAGTTTATGGGAAGAAAAATTGATATACAGGATTAGTTATAACCGATAAAAAGAAAGGAGAAATAGTATGTTAAAAAAAGTATTGTTATTATCATCGGTTTTGGTTATGGCACTTTCTCTTTGCGCTTGTTCAGATGACGGAGATCTTGACATAACATTTAAAAGGAAGGATTCTGCGAGCACTCTTGCAGATGTTGACAATCAAAGCCTGACTGAGCCTACCGAGGCTGAGACGACAGAGCCGGAAGAAACAACACAAGCGCCTACCGAGGCTGCGGGAACTATGTATGCGGCAACTCAGGAGGTAAATGTCAGATCACAGCCGAGCTTTGATGCTGATGTTGAGATATTGGGTCAACTTGCGTATGACCAACAGGTTTCCGTAAAGGGGATAACAGACGGTTGGGCAGAAATAAGCTATAACGGTCAGACTGCTTATGTATCTGCGGAATATTTAACGCTTGTGAGTTAAAGGGTATCTGAATTGAAAAGCTTTAATGTAACGCTTAAAAAGGTAGTTGACGATTCATACGATATTGATATCGGATACGGCCTTGAGGACAGACTTATAAATGATCTTAAAAACGGTCTTTGCTGCGGATATAAAAGAGCTGCGGTAATAAGCGACAGTATTGTTGCTCCGCTTTATGCTGAGGGCATTTGTGAAAAGCTTTCTGAAAACGGCTTTTCACAGAAGCTGTTTGTGTTCCCGGAAGGTGAAAAGAGCAAAACCCGAAGGACAAAGGAACAGCTCGAGGACGATATGCTCGCATCAGGGTACAGAAGAGATTGCTTTGTTATAGCTGTGGGCGGCGGAGTTGTCACCGATATTTCCGGCTTTTTGGCTGGAACATACGGCAGAGGTGTGCCGTTTGTAAACTATGCGACAACGCTTCTTGCTGCGGCGGATGCGTCTATCGGCGGAAAGACCGCGGTGGATACGCCTCTTGCCACAAATCTTATAGGAATGTTCAATCAGCCTAAAAAGGTGTATATAGACCTTGAAACGTGGAAAACTCTTCCAAGAAGGCAGCTTTCCTCGGGACTGTGCGAGACTGTCAAGCACGCTATGATGGCAGATAAGGAGTTCTTTGAATATCTGGAAAACAATGTTGAAGGCGTGTTTGAATTTGACAGAACGGTTTGTGAACATATCGCGGAAAAAAACTGTGATATAAAGTATTCTGTGGTAATGAAGGATGAAAGAGAAGCGTCGCTTCGTGAGATATTGAATCTCGGTCATACCGTGGGAAGAGCGATAGAGGTAGTTAGCGATTACAGGCTTTTGCACGGAGAGGCGGTAGCTATCGGGCTTGCAGCCGAGTGTATACTGTCTGAGAGTATGGGACTTATGACGGGCGATGAGGTCAAACGGTCAATATCACTTCTAAATAAATGCGGACTGAGCACGAACATCCCCGATTACATCGATAGAGATATTCTTGTTGAAAAGCTTTATACCGATAAAAAGGTCCGTGACGGTAAGCTGCGTTTCATAGTCCAAGACGGCATAGGAAAAGTTAAGCAATTCGGCGACTCATGGGCAGTTGGTGTCAAAAAGTCGGATATACAAAAGATTATATATGATATGAAATAAAAGTCAGAGGTTTTTATGGACATTACAATTACTCCGGCATTGCTTTCCGGAAGGGTAGCTGCCCCACCGTCAAAGAGCGTCGGACACAGACTTATAATCAGTGCAGCTCTTTCAAGGAGAAAAAGTGTTATTTCAAATATAAGCCGTTCTAATGATATAGAAGCAACGATAAATGCGATGGTTGCATTAGGTGCTAAGATAGATGTTTCGGGAGATAAGGCTACGGTTTTCGGAATTGAAACTCCGTCAAAAGAAGCTGAGATAGACTGCTGTGAATCAGGTTCTACACTCAGGTTTATAATACCGATAGCTGCTGCGCTTGGGGTAAGGACGAGATTTTTAGGAAAAGGAAAGCTTCCTACCCGACCGATAACTCCTTATCTGCGGGAGCTTACAAAAGGCGGAATAACTTTCGATTATAACGGAAGTATGCCGTTTTCTATAAGCGGACAGCTTAAAAGCGGAGATTATGAGCTTGAGGGCGATATTTCAAGTCAGTTTGTTACAGGGCTTATTTTTGCGCTTACAATGACTGACGGTAAAAGCAGAATTAAAATGATTTCACCGTTACAGTCAAAGCCTTATGTAGATATAACGATAGATTGTCTTAAAAAATTCGGCGCAGACATAACTGAGCTATGTGACGGATGGGAAGTAAAGGGAAAAAGGCTCGTTTCAAGCGATCAGATAATAGAGGGAGATTACTCTCAAGCGGCATTTTTCTATGTAGCCAACGCACTTGGAAGCGATATTGAAATAGAAGGACTTGACCCTTTAAGCGTACAGGGAGACAGGAAAATCGCAGAAATATGTAGAGAGTCAGTTACCGGAAACGGAAAAGACAAAATTATCAGCCCGTTTTCTCTTGACTGCTCTGATATTCCCGATCTTGTTCCGATACTCACAGTGCTTGCGTCGTTTGCTGACGGAAAAAGCGAGCTTACAAATATCAGAAGACTAAGAATAAAAGAAAGCGACCGAATAGCAGCTATTTCGGAATGTCTTAACAGTGTCGGCGGAAGGGTAAAGGCTTATGACGATAAGCTTGTTATTGAGGGCGTAAAAAATTTATCCGGCGGTACGGTGGATTCGTATAACGATCACAGGATCGCTATGAGTATGGCGATAGCGGCAATAAAATGTACGGATACTCTTAAAATAACAAATGCAGAGTGTGTAAAGAAATCGTATCCTGACTTTTTTGAGGTCTACAATAAACTAAACGGAAAAGCGGTTTGATATTTTTGTAAATAAGGACATTCCGGAAAAATTTTGCGGGCAGCAGAATATTATAAACGACTTTATATCAGGAAAATGATCCTGTTTCAGATAAAATAAAAATTCGGAGGTAAAATAAAATGGCGTCAGTATGGAATCATAATTTAAACATTTCAATTTTCGGTGAAAGCCACGGACCTGCAATAGGTGTAGTGATAGATAATCTTCCGTCGGGAGAATATATCGATATGAATGAGCTTATGCACTTTATGTCAAGAAGAGCGCCAAAAAAGTCAAAGACCTCCACACAGCGAAGAGAAAGCGATATGCCACAGATAATGTCGGGCTTTTTCAACGGAAAAACTACGGGAACGCCGCTTTGCGCCCTTATTCAGAATACCGACCAGCATTCAAATGATTATTCTAATCTTTCGAGGCTCGCAAGACCCGGACACGCAGATTATACAGGCGCTGTTCGATACGGCGGATTTAACGATGTAAGAGGCGGAGGACATTTTTCGGGAAGACTTACTGCTCCTCTTGTTTTTGCGGGTGCGGTTGCCGGACAGATACTTTCAAGGAGAGGTATACATACGGGAGCGCATATTCTTGAGATACACGGAATAAAAGACAGAAGCTTTGATCCGATAAGGACGACCCGTGATCAGATTATAAAGATAAAGACAAAGGAGTTTCCCGTTATTGACGATAAAAAGGGCGAACGAATGACAGAAGATATAGATAAAGCTAGAAAATGTCAGGATTCGGTCGGGGGAATTGTCGAGTGTATTGCGATAAATGTTCCGGCAGGAGTCGGCTCACCGATCTTTGAAGGACTTGAAAACTCAATAGCACAGCTTATTTTCGGGATACCGGCAGTAAAGGGGCTTGAGTTCGGCGCAGGCTTTAACTGTGCAAAAATGCTCGGAAGTGAAAACAACGACGAGTTTTATGTTGACGACAACGGTCATGTTGTAACCAGAACTAACTTTCACGGCGGAATTCTTGGCGGTATATCATCGGGAATGCCGATAACTCTGAGAGTTGCGTTTAAGCCTACGCCTTCGATTTCAAGACCGCAGCAGACGGTCGATTATTCGTCAATGAAAAACAAGACGCTGGAAATAAAGGGAAGACACGACCCTTGTGTCGTACCACGCGCTGTACCGTGCGTCGAAGCGGCGGTAAATATCGCGCTTTTAGGTCATATGCTTGACTATCCTAATTTTAGGTGAAGAGTGAAAACTATGGATAAGAATTTTGAAAAATATGTTACGCCAAATATGCTTAATCTTACGGACAAATATGCGATAAAGATTCTGATCTGTTACTTTTTAAAGCAGATTGACCGTCCGGTGGACCGCAATCAGCTTACCGAAATAATAACGGGCGATGGAGTTATCAACTATTTTTTGTTTGTAGAGGCGCTTGACGAGCTTTTTGAAAACGAGCTTTTGTATTTAAACAACACCGATGGTAAAAGCTATATTGAGATGTCGCCGCTTGCAAATCAGACGGCGGAGGAGTTTAAGGGTATCGTCCCTAAGAGCTTCAGAGATAAGGTATTGGCGGCGGGACTTAAGTTTTTCGCGCGACTTAAGTCAGGTGATGTAAAATGCGAGATAGAGGAAAAAAGCAAGGGCGCATCTGTGAGATTTGTATGCACCGACAAATCTCAGGCGCTTATAGACTTGTCGATTTATGCTCCTGATATAACTCAGGCACAAATGATAAAGGAAAAAATTATGTCAGATCCGGCACAGTTTTATTCTAGGGTACTGGATTTTGTCACAGAAAATGACGATAAGTCATAAATAAAAATTAAATATATTTTGGAGGAATCAGTTATGCTTAGCGAGGTAGATGTCAAAAAGTTAAAATTTAACCCGTTTGAAAAAATCGGTGATGAATGGGCGCTGCTTATGTCGGGAGATCAAAACGGATATAATTCTATGACGATAAGCTGGGGATATATGGGCGTTATGTTTAACAAACCGGTTTTTACAACGGTTGTTCGTCCACAGAGATATACTAAGGAGTTTATTGATAAAAACGAGTATTTTACTATATCGTTTTTTGACAGCGAGTACAAAAAAACACTCGCTTACTTAGGCTCTAACAGCGGAAGAGATGTTGATAAAATAAATGTCGAAGGCTTGACAGTAAAGCACTGTGACGGAACGGTTATGTATGAAGAGGCGTCTTTGGTGCTTGTCTGCAAAAAGCTTTTTTCGATGGAGCAGTCTGCTGCTGAGTTTTATGACAAGACTATTCCGGATACAATTTATCCTACAAAAGATTATCACACCTTTTACACCGGTGAGATCGTAAAGGCTTATGAAAATAAAAAATAACGCATAAATTATAGAAAATTGTAGAGAAAGCGTTGAAAATATTAAAGAGATATAGTATAATATAAATTATAAAGAGGACAAAATTAGGACAACTAAACGGAAAGGAAATGCTTGATGGGCAAAGATTTTAAAAATTCCGATGATATTGAAGAGATAATAGCGCAGGTAAATAAGCTCAAAAAAGAAAAAGAGGAAATGTTTAAAAGTAGTAAGGATAATGAGGCACAAAAGGCATCTGAAATGGTGTCGGACGAGAAAAGCGTTATGTCCGGTGAGCCAAAGAGCAAGGCTGAGATAGCTGATATGATAAAAAGCTCGCTGAATAACGAAAACGATGACCTTGGAATTGTTCTACCTGCGCCTAACATTCAAAATAATGAAGATAAAGAACAGACGAAAAGCTTTACTTTGAAAGAGGCATCCGAGGCGATCCGTCAGGCTAACAAGGCTGAAAAAAGTGTTACTAAGAGCAAATCACAGCCGTTTGAGCTTGACAGGAAAAAGCTTAATAATGCTGAAAAACAGTATAGAAGCAATAAAAAAAGTAAAAAGGCATTGACGGTGGTTTTATTTATAATCGGTATTGTCGTCATACTTGTTGTGGGAGCATATGTGACCGGACTTGTTATGACAAAGGATACCTTTTTACCTAACACCTACATAAACGGTGTAAAGGTCTCCGGACTGAACGCAGAAGACGCATCTGAATTGATAGAGGCAAACGGTAATCACATTAACACTCTTAAGTTTTTAAAAAATGACGGAAGCTATATCACGATACCGTATGAAAAATTCGGATATGAATTCAATACATCAAAACAGGTAAATAAGCTTCTTGACGATGAAAACAACTATCTTTACTTTTTGAATTATTTTAAGGATACAAAAATAAACATAGACCTTGACGGTTCTTATGATGAGAAAAAGTTAAAGGATGAGATATTAAACGCAAGCTTTGGAACCGCAAAGCCTAAAAATGCCAAAATAGTGAGAGACAGCAGCGGAAAGTTTATTGTCGAGCCGGAAAAAGAAGGTACGACGGTCGACACGGAAAAGGTCGTTAAGGCTGCAATAAAAGCGGTAAATACTAAGACGCCCGAAGTCGATCTCGTAAAAGAGGATTGTTATATAAAGCCGACGGTAGTGGCGGCGGACCTTGAAGGAAAGCTTGATGAGCTAAACAAGATTTTTGATGTTGTGGTTGAGCTTGATTTTGACTACACCACCGAAAAGCTCACATATGACGATATAAAAGATGCTTTTAATATCAAGGATGACGGAACCTTTACGATAGATGAGGAGGTAGTCTGGAACTGGGTAAACGGTCTTAGAAAAAAATATGACACTCTTCACAAGACAAGAAGATTTAAGTCTACGCTTCAGGGCGATATTGAAATAAATTCTCAGGACGATTATTTCGGACAAAAGGATGCGATATTCGGTTATATGCTTGATGCAGATGAGACTGCGAAGGCTGTCGCTGAGGCATTTAAAAAGGGAGAGAGTACAAAGCTTAAGCCTATATATTACCACAACGGCGGATATTATTACGACACGATGGGACAGGTAAAGCACGATAAATCAGATGAGGCGGATGTTATAACCGACCTTTCAAGGATCAAGTCGTATATAGAGGTCGATCTGACAAATCAAACGCTCTGGTATTATCAGGACGGTAAAAAGCTTTTTGAGTGCGGAGTTGTGTCGGGACTTCCGACAAAAGAAAGAATGACATACCCCGGAATATATCAGCTCTGGATGAAGGAGCAAAATAAAAAGATGGAGGGAAGGACCACAGAGGGTCAGTATCAGTCACAATGCAGCTTCTGGAACTACATCTCGGTAAGAAGCATAGGAATTCACGACGCGACCTGGAATTCGTCATTCGGCGGAGACAGATATAAGTGGGCAGGCTCTCACGGCTGTGTAGGTGTTTCGTATGATTCAGCACAGTATATATTTGACAATATCCCGATAGGTACTGTTGTAATAATGTATTATTAAATGTTCAAGCGTCTTTATAGGCGCTTTTTCTTTTACCGTTAAATTGAGAAAAAATGTATTGTAAATTTTACAGAGATGTGTTATAATTTAATTGATTGTGAGCAAGTAAAATTTACGGCAAAAAGGAGTAAAAAAATATGAGTTTTGAGTTTTCAAAAAAGGTATCGGGGCTTCAGGCTTCAGCGATAAGAGAAATACTTAAGTTTACAAGTGATCCGGAGGTGATCTCTTTTGCTGCCGGAAATCCTGCGCCGGAGGCTTTTCCTGTTGATCAGATAGAAAGAATATCAAAGGAGATATTTGAAAAAGATCCGATACTTGCGCTTCAGTATTCGATCACTGAAGGATATACTCCGCTTAGAAACACACTTAAGTCTCGTCTTAAAAAGGACAACTGCTTTGACAGCGACAAAGACGAGCTTATTATTACATCAGGCGCACAGCAGGCAAACGAGCTTGCGGCTAAGGTTTTGTGCGACGAGGGGGACACTATTGTTTGCGAGGCGCCATCGTTTATCGGCTCGCTAAATGCGTTTAAGTCGTATAATGTAGACCTTGTCGGAGTAGAGCTTCAGGATGACGGAATAAATCTTGAAAAGCTTGAAGAGGTTTTAAAAGAAAAAAAAGTAAAGCTTATTTATCTTATACCTAATTTTCAGAATCCAACAGGACTTACGACTAGTTACGAGAAAAGAGTCGAGGTGTTAAAGCTTGCTGAAAAGTACGACACGGTTATACTTGAGGACAATCCATATGGAGATCTGAGATTTGACGGAGAGGATATTCCATCAATAAAAAGTATGGACAAGAGCGGAAGAGTTATTTACTCGGGAACTTTTTCAAAGGTACTTGCCCCGGGAATAAGAGTCGGATATACCTCTGCGCCTAAGGAGATAGTTTCAAAGATGATAGTCTGCAAGCAGGTCTCGGATGTGCACACAAATATCTGGGCACAGGTTTTAGCGGATAAGTTTTTAAACGAATGTGATATGAATAAGCATTTATTGTCTCTTAAAGAGATTTACAGGCACAAGTGTTCACTGATGCTCTCACAGATAGAAAAGAACTTTTCCTCAAAGCTGAGCTTCACAAGACCGCAGGGCGGACTTTTCATATGGTGTACTCTGCCGGAGGACTGTGATATGATGACATTCTGTAAGAGAGCGGTTGAGGAATATAAGGTAGCAGTCGTACCCGGAACGGCGTTTTTAGTTAGCGAAACCGAAAAGACCTCGTCGTTTAGACTTAACTTTTCGACTCCGACTGATGAGGAGATTGTACTCGGCTGTGAAAAGATAGGAAGACTTTCAAAGGAAATGTTCGGTTAATAGATTTTTTGAAAAATTATAAGTTTTGTTTGCGAAAAAGCGATGTTAAGTATTTTAGTATTTTAAGGAGAAATTGAAATGGACAACAATAAGAAGATCATTTTCAGCGGGATACAACCTACGGGAAACTCGTTTACGCTGGGAAATTATATAGGAGCGGTAAGAAACTGGGGAACGCTTCAGGACGACTATAACTGTGTTTATTCGATCGTAGACCTACATTCGATAACGGTAAAACAGATCCCTGCTGAGCTTAGGAAAAATTCCCTTTCAGCGTATGCGCTGCTTATCGCCTGTGGGATAGACCCTGAGAAGTCTATTGTATTCTTTCAAAGCCATAATAAGTGCCACGCAGAGCTTAGCTGGGTCTTGTCATGTTATACTCAGTTTGGCGAGCTTTCGAGAATGACACAATTTAAGGATAAGTCGGCTAAGCATTCGGATAATGTCAATGCCGGACTGTTTACATATCCCGTGCTTATGGCTGCGGATATTCTTGCATATAACGCAGACCTTGTGCCGATAGGAATTGATCAGAAGCAGCATCTTGAGCTTGCGAGAAATATAGCTCAGCGCTTTAATCATATTCACGGAGACTTTTTTACGGTCCCGGAGGCGTATATCCCAAAGGTGGGACAGAAGATAAAATCGCTTGCTGATCCTACTAAAAAGATGAGCAAATCGGACGAAAACCAAAACGGAAGCGTATATGTTCTTGATGATAAGGATACGATCATAAGAAAGTTTAAAAAAGCTGTCACCGATTCGGGCTCGGAGATAAAATATTCAGAGGGTAAGGACGGTATCAATAACCTCATATCGATTTATTCCGTTATAACAGGAAAAACTATCGAGGAGGTCGAAAGTGAATTTGATGGAAAAGGCTACGGTGACTTCAAGCTTGCGGTAGGTGAAACGGTTGCGGACCACCTCGCTCCGATAAGAGAAAAGCACGCAAGCCTTATGGCTGATAAACAGTACCTTAAAGAGTGCTATACAAACGGTGCCGCTCGAGCAATGAGCATTACTCAGAGAACTCTTTCAAAGGTTTACAGAAAGGTCGGCTTTGTTGACGCAAGATAAAGGTTTATTGACATAAGCAAATTTTGATTATCGGGATAGGATAGTATGAAAAGCGCACTTTTAAAAGACACTTTACTTGAAATAAAAAGCTCCTTCGGACGCTTTATGTCGATTTTTGTGATAATAGCGCTGGGCTGCGGTTTCTTTGCGGGTATAAAGGCGACTATGCCCGATATGAAGGACTCGGCATGGCGTTATTTTAACGAAAACAATCTTGCGGATATAACGCTGAGGTCAAACTACGGGGTAAAGTACGATGATATTGACAGCCTCGTAAAGATAAACGGCGTCAAAGGAATTATGCCGGGCTATTCAAAGGATGTTTTTTATTCCTATAAAGGTAAAAATATAATTTTAAAGGCTATCTCTTATAAGTCAAAGTCTAATCTTTCGGACGAAAACAACTTAAACAAGCTTGTTTTAGAGGAGGGAAGACTTCCCGAAAAAAGCGGAGAGTGCGTAGTTGAGAAAAAGATTAGCTCTCCGGACACATTTAAAATAGGAGAAACGCTGAAGCTTATTGAGCCGGACGAAACGGCAAAGCTTTCTGACAGCCTTAAAACAGATGAGTATAAAATCGTCGGAATAGCATATTCGCCGGCTTATATCGGATATGAGCGTGATAAGACGAATGTCGGTCAGGGAAGTGTTGACAGCAACATTTTTATATTAGAAGATGATTTCGTATCTGATTATTATACAGAGATCTATTTGACCTTTGACGGTCTGTGCGACCTTGATCCGTTTTCAGAAAAGTACAAAAACAGAGTTTCAGAGCTTTCAGAGAAAACGGAAAAAGTGTTTTCTGAAAGTGTGAACGAACGGTATTTGTCTTTAAAAGAACAGTCTGAGAAGAGCATTGATACTCTGGAGAAAAATGCTGATGATTACGAAATTCTGCTTGATTCGGATAACGATACGCTTTTATATATGGAAAACAGTCTTAAAACACAGCTTTCAAAGCTTTCGTCAGACAGCTCGGAATTTAAGTCGGTAAACAATAAGCTTGAAACTATAAAAATGTTGATCGACGCAAGGCAAAGCAATAATAAAAATGTTTTGTCCGAAATGGAAAACGAGCTTACTTCCTCACGGCTTCAGATAGCCGATGCTAAAGAAAAGCTTGAAAAAATGTCAGAACCGCAGGTCTATGTGTCAAACCGATTTGACAGCGCGGATTACTCTTCTTATGATGAGGACAGCAACAGAGTTGATAATATAGCAAAGGTCTTTCCTGTGTTTTTCATAATCGTCGCAGCGCTTGTGTGCCTTACTACGATGACGAGAATGATAGATGAACAGCGAATACAGATCGGTACCTACAAGGCGCTTGGTTACAGCGGAACAAAAATAGCCTTAAAGTATATTATCTATGCTTTTCTGGCGACAATTCTCGGCAGCACTGTGGGAATAATAATAGGACTCAGGATATTTCCCGTCGTAATATTTAATGCGTACAAAATATTGTACAATCTTCCAATGGTCGATACGCCGTTTAAGTGGGATTATTACATACTCTGTACAGTATGTGCTCTTATCGTTACTCTAAGCGCTGTTATGGTGACGCTTAAAAATGTTCTTATTCATCAGCCTAGCCAGATTATGCGCCCTAAAACTCCGCCTGCGGGAAAAAGAGTTATACTCGAAAAAATCCCGTTTATCTGGAACAGACTTTCGTTCCTTTCTAAGGTGACAGTCAGGAATCTTCTTAGATATAAAAAGAGATTTCTTATGTCTGTTGTAGGAGTTGCGGGTTGTACTGCGCTTGTGATAACCGGGTTCGGACTAAAAAACTCAATCTCTTCAATAGCCGATAAACAGTTTAATGATGTGTTTTTATATGATGGTGCTGCGGCGGTAGATACCGATAAACTAAAGAGCGCCGATGAAATAGAAGCGTCGTTATCAGATTACGGGGATATTTCACAGCATCTTTTACAGTCAAGCCAGAGCTATGATGCTAAAGCCAATAGCTTAAGGCAAACGGTAAGCGTTACCGTACCGGAAAATCCTCAGGAAATATCGAGGTTTGTTTCCCTTAAGTCTGCTTCAGACGGAAAAACTCTCGATCTGTCATCTGACGGAGCGATCATCACAAATAAGCTCTCTAAGCTTCTTAAGATCAAGGTCGGAGACAGCATAACCCTTTCAAAGGGTATGGAATCAGCAAAGGTCAAAGTTGAGGCAATAGCAGAAAACTACGCGATGCACTATGTTTATATGACGCCCGAAGCATACAGCAAGGCATTCGGTAAAGATGTAGAATTTAATACGGTGATGTTAAATCTAAAAGGCGGAGCTGACAGAGATGAGCTTGCCGAAAAGCTGATACAAAGCAAGAATTATCTTGGAATAAGCTATCTTGATGATACCGGGGAAAGCTTTAACGACAGTATGGAGAGTCTTGACATAATAATCTGGGTGCTTATAATATGTGCCGCTGCACTTGCGATAGTGGTACTTTATAATCTTGCAAACATAAATATAACCGAGCGCGTAAGGGAAATTGCAACAATAAAGGTCCTAGGATTTTATGACGGAGAGGTGTCCGCATATATCTACCGTGAAAATGCTGTTTCGACGCTTATAGGGATATTATTTGGATTTATTCTCGGAGTATTTCTTCATAAATTTGTTGTTTTGACAGCCGAGATCGACCTTGTTATGTTTGACAGAAGTCTTGTTTGGTGGGCTTTTCCGCTTTCTGCGGTACTTACCGTTTTGTTTGCGGTAGTTGTAAATTTTGTGCTTTTCTTTAAGCTGAGAAAAATCAAAATGGTAGAGTCACTTAAATCTGTTGAGTAATAAATTTTAATCGGAGGAGATTTTATGGAAAAACATAGAGTAAGCTATTTTTGGAAGGGTCTTTCACTGTTTTTATTGGGCTTTTTGCTTGGAGTTTTGATAGCTCCCGCAAAAAACGGCGTCAGCATCGGAAATAATAACTGTACAGTTACTGGTGAAACAAGCTGCGAGAATGACGGATAAATAACGAAATCTACAATCAGAAAGGAAAGCTTTTAAATGAAACTTGGTATGGTAGGACTTCCTAATGTCGGAAAATCAACTCTTTTTAATGCCTTGACAAATGCAGGTGCAGAGTCGGCAAATTATCCCTTTTGTACGATAGAGCCTAATGTCGGAATAGTGTCTGTTCCTGACGAAAGGCTTGAAAAACTCAGGGATATGTATAATCCGAAAAAGTTTACGCCCGCAACGCTAGAATTTGTGGACATCGCAGGACTTGTAAAGGGTGCGTCAAAGGGTGAGGGACTCGGAAATAAGTTTCTCTCTAACATAAGAGAGGTGGACGCAATAGTTCATGTTGTAAGATGCTTTGAGGACGATAACATTGTTCATGTTGACGGAAGTATTGACCCTGCCCGGGACATTGAAACGATAGAGCTTGAGCTTATTTTTTCAGACCTTGAGATGCTCGAGAGAAGAATCGACAGGACAAAAAAGGCTATGAAGGGCGATAAGTCGCTTTCAGCTGTTGCGGATTTTCTCGAAAGACTTAAAGAACATCTTGAGGAGGGTAAGCCGGCAAGGTCGTTTGTCTTTAACGAGGACGAACAGGAGTGGATAAAGGAAACTCCGCTTCTCTCTTTAAAGCCGGTGATCTATGCCGCAAATATGTCTGAAAGCGATTTTGTAAACGACATATCTTCTAACAAGCATTACCTGGTAGTAAAAGATATTGCCGAGAGGACAGCATCAGCGGTGCTTCCTGTCTGTGCACAAATTGAGGCTGAGATAGCCGATATGTCAGACGAGGACAAGCAGATGTTTTTAAGCGAGCTTGGACTTGAGATCTCCGGTCTTAACAGGATCATAAAAGAGGGATATTCGCTTTTAGGGCTTATCTCATTCCTTACAGCAGGAGAGCCAGAGGTAAGAGCCTGGACGATCACAAAAGGCACTAAGGCTCCGCAGGCAGCTGGAAAGATCCACACCGACTTTGAAAAGGGCTTTATTCGTGCCGAGGTAGTTTCATTTGACGACCTGATGCAATGCGGCAGTATGGCTCACGCTAAGGAAAAGGGCTTGGTAAGGCTTGAGGGTAAGGAATATGTTATGCAGGATGGAGATATCGTTCTTTTCAGATTTAATGTTTGATGTCCTCTACTAATAACCACTTTTTAGGCAAAAAGTGTACGCAAACGTACATTCTTCATAAAATAAATACAAATTGTTAAGTAAATGTTCATAAATGGCTTTTGAAATTGTCTTTTTTTATTGCTGTTTATTTTGTTACTTATATCGAGGTAGGGAAACTATGGCATTTGTTGAGCTTAAAGATGTTTACAAAACATATAAAATGGGCGAGGTCGATATACACGCATCTGACGGAGTCTCTTTTAAAATAGAAAAGGGCGAGTTTGCGGTTATTGTCGGCGCGTCCGGAGCAGGCAAGACAACGGTTTTGAATATGCTGGGAGGAATGGATACTTCTGACGGCGGGGATATAATTGTTGACGGTGAAAATATTACGGAGTTTTCTAAAAAAAGACTTATTACATACCGCAGGGATGATGTCGGATTCGTTTTTCAGTTTTACAATCTCATAAACAACCTTACCGCTAAAGAGAATGTTGAGCTTGCAACTCAGATATGCAAAAACACTAAGGATGCGGAGACTGTTTTAAGGGAAGTCGGACTTGATGGCAGGATAAATAACTTTCCTGCACAGCTTTCCGGCGGAGAACAGCAGAGAGTATCTATTGCAAGAGCGCTCGCTAAAAATCCGAAG
The DNA here is from genome assembly GCA_947624675.1 of uncultured Clostridia bacterium. GTDB lineage: Bacteria > Bacillota > Clostridia > Oscillospirales > Ruminococcaceae > UMGS1601. The sequence continues at coordinate 86,865 of CANQLI010000006.1, forward strand.
CTGTTACTTTGTGATGAGCCGACCGGCGCACTTGACTACAACACGGGAAAAACAATTCTCAAGCTTTTGCAGGATACCTGTCGTAAACAGGGAATGACGGTAATAGTTATAACTCACAACTCGGCTATCGCACCGATGGCTGACAGGGTGATCACACTCAAAAATGCAAAAGTTAGCAAGATAACAACTAACTATAATCCTGTATCTGTCGAAACGATAGAATGGTGATATGAGTTTTGATTTTAATGAGGACTGATATATATGACGAAAAATCAAAGAGCAGTAAAAGCCGTAGAGCTTTTAAAGGAAAAATATCCTGACGCAGTATGCTCGCTTGAATATAAAAAGCCCCACGAGCTGCTTATTGCAACACGTCTTTCGGCTCAGTGCACCGACGCGAGAGTAAACATAGTAACAAAAGACCTGTTTAAGCGATTTAAGACGATAGATGATTTTGCTGATGCGGACATAAGTGAAATAGAAGAAATTATAAAGCCCTGTGGACTTTATAAGACTAAGGCTAAAAGCATAAAAGAAATGTGCATTCAGCTAAGAGAAGAATATAACTACATTCTTCCCGACACAATAGAGGAGCTTACTAAGCTCAGCGGCATAGGCCGAAAGACTGCAAACCTCATAGTCGGAGATGTTTACCACAAGCCCGCGATAGTGACAGACACTCACTGCATAAGAATATGCTCAAGACTCGGGCTCACCAAAAACAAAGAGCCTAAAAAGGTCGAGGATGACTTGAGAAGAGTGATCCCACCTGATGAGGGAAATGATTTTTGCCACAGGCTTGTGTTATTCGGCAGGGAAACCTGTAAGGCAAGGGGAGAAAGGTGCGATGACTGCTGTCTTTTTGAAGTATGTTCTTACGGCGCAAAAAAGATTAAAAAGTAAAGCTAAGCGGTCTTTTACCTAAGACCGACCAATGATTTTGTTACATAAAAGCTGTTTGAATAAATAAATAACCACGACCAATGGGTACTATCTCATTGGCCGTGGTTTGTTTTTTTACATTTTGTTAGGTCACGGTATTAAAAGCTTTTATCCTATCGGCTCTGTGCGATAAATAAACTTTACCTGACCATCTATTTCTTTGCTTTCGCTTGAAAATGACTTATAGTTTTTTGATACATCTTTTGTGGCACGCAACCTTGTTACCAAGCCATTTAGATCCCCGTCAAAGGCGTCTATCAATTTTTGTATACCCTTATCATTAAACTCCTTTAAACCTTCGGAAAGTTTCTTTGAACCGTCCTTAAGTTGTGTAATGCCGTCCGTTAATGCAGGCATACTTCCCTTTAGAGTGTCAACACCCTTTTTAAGCTCAGCCGCTCCCGCATTAAGCTGATTAGTTCCGTTTTTAAGCTCGTCAGTACCGCTCTTTAGTTTGTTTGCGCCTGCGGCAGCCTGTGAAACTCCGTCAGTATATGACTTAAGACCCAGATAAAAAGCATTATAGCTGTCCAGTGAAGCCTTCAGCGAAATCACAGACTTTGCGCCCTCTGATGCTGCGGATAGCTGTGCCTGAACCTCCTTAGATGACATATTATCTGAAATCGCTTTCTGTACCTGTGCCTCAGTATTTTGTTCAACGGTTTTCTTTATGCTATCGCTTTGCATCTGCTCGTTTGTTTTAGAATCTATTAGCTTAAGCACATCGGAGCTTTTCATCTGATTATCTATTGCTTGTTTGATAGCAGCTTGGGTGTTTTTATCTACAATGCCTGATTGTACTGCTGCGTCATAGCTTTCCTTATCCATTTTGACTGCGGAAGCTATTACCTGTTCAGTAACCGACTCCTCAACAGATTGCGTCACCTTTACTTTAACTTGTTCTTTGACTGTTGATGTGACCTGCTGTTCTATATACGGACGCTTCTCTTCAACCGCTGCTTTGACGGTGCTTAGTGCTTTTTCGTAAACAGCACTCTTGTCGAGCGAGGCTATTACATTATTCAAAACCTTATCATAGTTGTCTATCGTTAGTTTTGAGACCTCAAGACCTGCGGCTTTAAGCTGGGTATTTGCAGTAGTAAGCAGAGTTTCAAATACCTGTTTTGCACCGCCGTTTAACGAGTCGTTTTTGTCTGTGAGCGTATTTAATCCATCGCTTAACTGTTTCGCACCGGTTTGAAGTTCGAAAGCTCCTGAGTCGAGATCTCCTATTCCGGTTTTCAGTTTTTCAGCTCCATCGGAGAGCTTGTTGATTCCGGCTACCAGTTCTTTTGAGCTTTCAAGAAGAGCTGAAAGACCGTCATAAAGCTGTGATGAACCGTCAAGCAGCTGACTCATTGCGTCCTTTAGTTCTCCCATAGATCCGTTTAAACTGTCAACAGAGCTAAAGCTGTCAGTATCTATCTCACTAAAGAGCTGGTTTGTCGCAATAGTAAGAGTCATACCAAGTTCAAAATTTTTTACGTCAGCAGTTATCTCAACATAATCGGGTATATCAAGCTTATCATCAGGAAGAGCAAGATTTTCCTGAAGTCCCGGTAATGCGACACCGACGACTGCTGTGCGGCTTCCGTCATTTAAAAGCTTTCCACCGGTTACTTCTACATTTCTGAACACATCGTTATCCAACACAACTCCGGTAAGCACTGCGAATGGCACATATATTTTTTCTTTTTTTCCGTTTATCTCAATGTATTCGTACTGCTTGTTAGTATAGTCGTATCGGATTGTAACTTTTCCGCTTTTTCCTATAAGCTCAGAAGGAGGTACTTCTTTCCCGTCAAGCTTATATGTAACCGACATATCTATCGGCAGCTCTTTTTGGATATTTCCCTGATAGTAAATATCGTTGCCTTGTGCATCCCAGATAACGGTATTGTCGCTTTCTGATGTATAGCTTTCGTTTCCACCTACATTTTCTATATCGGTCAGTTCTGTCTTATCGTTAATGGTATTACTTGCGAGGGCGTTTTTTATCCAGTCGCTTACGATTATTTTTTTAACGCCTCCGTCTGCTCCTGATAGCACATAAACCATCTCATCTTTTGACGGAGCATTGTTCTCATCTTTAGCTGTGACGGATGTTTTTTGTTCCTGATGAGTTTTATCTGTATCAGAAGAAAAGGCATAGGAGGTATATACTACACCGCTTACAGCGACAGCGGCACAAAGGCTTACAGCAATGGCTTTTGTTATTGATTTTTTCATTTTGCAACTAGCTCCTTTACATTTTTTGATTTATTTATCGCTTTCATTCCGAATGTTGTGGCACAGATCACTTTGTCAAACAACAGCAGTAGTGCAGGCAATATCAGAATTACGGCAAGCATACTTATGATAGCTCCTCTCGCCATCAGCATACACATAGATCCGATCATATCTATATCCGAATAAACTGCAACACCGAATGTTGCCGCAAACAGACCCATTCCGGATACGATAATGGAGGGGATCGATGTCCTCAGAGCTATTCTGGCAGATTCCTTTTTATCATATCCCCGAATGCGTTCGGACTTATAACGCGTCGTCATCAAAATTGCGTAGTCAACTGTCGCTCCGAGCTGTATTGTGCTTATACATATAGGAGCTATGAACGGTAAGCTTTGCCCAAGATAGTGAGGAAGTCCGAGGTTTATGAAAATAGCGACTTCTATCACAGAAATAAGTATAAACGGCAAAGAAATACTTCTTTCCACAAAAGCGATTATCAAGAAAATTGCGATTATTGAAATTGTATTTACTACCTTAAAATCGTGAGATGTCGTATCTATCATATCCTTCATACAGGGCGCTTCACCGATAAGCATACCGCTTTTGTCATACTTTTTGAGTATTGTGTTAAGCTTATCGATCTGTTCATTTACATTATCACTTGCGACCTTATATTCTGAGTTTATCAGAAGAAGCTCCCACTTATCGCTTTTCATAAGACTTGTAATGGACTCCGGCAATATCTCCTCAGGCACACGAGGCCCGATAAACGATTCCAAACCGATAACATATTTTACTCCGTCTACCTGCTCCATTTCATCTGACATAGTACGAACGGTGCTTGTAGAAAGGTCGGCGTTCACCAGCATCATATGGGTGGAAGCTATATCAAATTCTTCTGACAGCTTGCTGTTTGCGATAGCATATTCCATATCCTTCGGGAGACACTCGGCTAAATCGTAGTAAACCTCATCGTTTGTTTTGCTGTAACCGTAATATGCCGGCGGTATCAGTAATGCAAATATCACTAAGAATACAGGGAAAATACGAACGATTACCTTAGTAAAACCTTTTAGATTTGGTATAAGGGATCTATGTCTTGTTTTCTGTAAAGGCTTGTCGAGAATAAGTATCATCGAAGGCAGAACCGTAACGCAGCCTAACACGCCTAGAATTACGCCTTTTGCCATTACGATTCCTAAGTCACGGCCCATTGTAAAGCTCATAAAGCAAAGAGCAATAAAGCCTGCGACTGTGGTAATTGAGCTTCCTACGATAGATGAGAGAGTTTCTTTTATTGCAACCGACATAGCATATTTGTGATCGTCATACCGTCCCCGCTGTTCGTTGTAGCTGTGCCAGAGGAAGATCGAGTAGTCCATAGTAACGGCAAGCTGTAAAACAGCTGAAAGCGCTTTTGTTATGTAGGAGATTTCCCCCATAAAATAATTTGTACCGAGATTTATCAGTATCATCATACCTATGCTTGCGAGAAACACAAACGGCACAAGCCAGCTGTCAAGAAGGATAAGCATAACTAAGCACGCTAAAGCCACGGCTATACCTACATAAATAGGCTCCTCCTTTTCACATAGGTCCTTAAGGTCGGTAACAAGTGCTGACATTCCCGATACGAAGCACTGTTTTCCTGTTATATGGCGTATATCCCGTATAGCGTCCATAGTAATATCGGAAGATGTTGATGTGTCAAAGAAAACCGCCATCATTGTTGCATTTTCGTTGTTGAATTCATCGTAGATGTCATCCGGCAGTAACTCCATAGGAACTGAAATGTCTGCGATCGAATCATACCAGAGGACCGTTTCAACATGGTCTACCTTTTCGACTTTAGCCTTAAGCGCGGCTACATCATCGACCGGCATATCTTCTACGATAATAAAAGAAAACGCACCTTTTCCAAAATCCTCAAGAAGCTCATTCTGTCCTATGACTGTTTCGGTGTCCTCAGGCAGATATGTGAGCATATCATAGTTGATCCTTGTCCCTATAATTCCAAGTATCGAAGGTATAAGCAGGATAAGTGCGATGACAACGATCGGTACGCGGTATTTTACGACCGCCTTTGAAAATTGCATATTCTTTACCTGTCCTTTCCTCTAATATTATAAAATTCAGCCTTTTGAGATCTGATATAGGTATCATAGAACGCATCTCAATAAAGCCCGACTTTTTAAAAGCCCTCTTATCATTGTATTCTGAATTTATTCTCTTGAAAATAGGCAAAAAAAGTCCCGTGCCTGATTTTTAGGCACGAGGCTATAATATGTCTGAATTTTTGAAAGCGCTTTCAGTATGTTATTGTTCCGTTTGATGTATTTCACAGCGTGAGATCATTTCTTCGACCATTCCTTTTTTTATTTCACAAATGCGTAAAAGTGTGCCGCGTATATCATCGTTCATACCTGTTCTGAGCCACCCGGAAACTATCCCGAAGCCGACGCTTTCAAGGTATTTTTTTATGACCTCAATATCGTTGTCGCTTATTTTGCGTCCGTTAAGGATAGTATATATGTATTTGCTTATGACATGATCACAGACATTCCATAGGTACTGCTCGTATATCTCACGGTTTGCGGAATTATATATGTGGAGCACAGCTCGTTTTTTTGATAATGCGGAATCTATAACAGCTTCAAGGCAGTCCTCTATTTTTTCCACGGTAGGATACCTTAAAATGATAGCTTCAAGGTCTTCTGTAAAAATCTCTTCTATAAGCTGAGGAATATCGGAAAAATAGTAGTAAAAAGTATTTCTGTTTATACCACAGTCGGAAGCTATATCCTTAACGGTGATCTGAGACAGTGGACGGTCGCTCAGAAGCTTTAAAAAAGATCCTTTTATTGCGCTTTTAGTAAAACTGGCCATTGTGTTTCTCCTTATATTAAGTGTATCACCTTTGATAGTATAGCACAAATTGAAAGAATATACAATACATAATATAGTATGATAAAATGTCTTAGGTTGAGCTTAAGACATTTTAAATATATGCACAGGCTAAAGAAATCAAAATGAAAACCGGGAAATGTATTTACACTTTCCGGTTTTTACAGAATAGCGGTATTAAATTATTAAAAATCAATGATTTTAGAGTAAGGCTTTTTAATTATCGGAATCATCGTTTTGACTGTCTTTTATATCAGATGTATCGGAAGATGATCCATCTTTTGTATCTTCATAGTTTATCACATCTTTTGTTGAATAGACTTTTATATTATTTCTGTTTTTGTGTTCACTGTATTTTGTTTTGGCAAAATCCTTTACCTGTGCTCCCGCATCGACCAATTCATCTTTTACATCTTTTGCAAAGCTTTTGACCTTCGGAGCATTTTCCTTAGCAAACTTCACAGTTTTGTCAGCGCCTTTTTTTGCCATATCTGCAACCTTAGGTGCGTTCTCCTTTGCTATCCTGACACCGGCTTTTGCGCCATCGGATATTTTTTCTCCTGCCTTACTGGAAAAATCCTTTAAACCGTTAAGAAACTTATCTTTGTCGAATGACATAACCTCAGCCTCCTTATAGCTATCTTTATAATATTATATTACTTTATTTGGCGGGTGTCAATATCATATGAAATTTAAGAGAGGTAATACATATTTCATTAAAAAAATTTGACTTATTATTATTGTTGTAGTATAATATATTTTGTATAACTGTAAAGATAGCGGTTATGCCGAATTTTTATAAGGGTGGAAAGTTAATAATGAGTTTAATGGACAAAATTTTCGGAAATTACAGTAAAAAAGAGCTTAAAAGAATTGACCCGATATTAAACAAGGTACTTTCTCTTGAGGATGAATATAAGGCTTTGTCGGATTCTCAGCTTAAAGCGAAAACCGGTGAGTTTAAAACAAGACTTGAAAACCTTGAAACACTTGACGATATTCTGCCGGAGGCTCTGGCTGCCTGCCGTGAGGCGGCTGACAGAGTTCTTGGAAAAAGACCTTTCCCGGTGCAGATTATCGGTGCGATAGTTTTACATCAGGGAAGGATCGCCGAGATGAAAACAGGTGAAGGTAAAACTCTCGTTGCTTGTCTTGCGTCATATCTTAATGCGCTCAACGGAAAGGGAGTTCATGTCGTAACGGTAAACGACTATCTCGCTAAGTTTCAGAGCGAGGAGATGGGAAAGGTTTACCGTTTTATGGGGCTTAGTATCGGATGTATCCTTCACGACCTCAATAATGATGAGAGAAGAGCGGCTTATGCCTGTGATATTACCTATGGAACAAACAATGAGTTTGGATTTGACTATCTTAGAGATAATATGGTCATATACAAGAAGGATAAGGTACAGAGAGAACACGCCTTTGCTATTGTCGACGAGGTAGACTCGATTCTCATAGACGAGGCGAGAACCCCACTTATAATTTCCGGAAGGGGCGATAAGTCTACCGAGCTTTACACCATAGCCGATCGTTTTGCAAAATCACTTACTCCTACAAAAGTTGTTGAGCTTGATACAAAAGTGGACAATGACGATGTTGACGGAGACTATATCATAGATGAAAAAGCAAAGACGGCTACAATAACGAAAAAGGGTGTTAAAAAGGCTGAAAAGGCATTCAATCTCGAAAATCTTATGGATTCGGAGAATGTGACTCTGCTTCATCATATCAATCAGGCGCTTAAGGCTAACGGTGTTATGAAGCGTGATATAGATTATGTTGTCAAAGACGGCGAGGTAATAATCGTAGACGAGTTTACTGGACGACTGATGCTCGGAAGACGATTTAACGACGGTCTTCATCAGGCTATCGAGGCTAAGGAGGGCGTGAAGGTAGCTCACGAGTCAAAGACTATCGCTACTATCACCTTTCAAAACTACTTCCGTCTTTACAAAAAGCTTTCAGGTATGACCGGTACCGCTATGACGGAAGAGGACGAGTTTAAGGAGATATATAAGCTCGATGTTATCGAGATACCTACTAACAAGCCGCTTATAAGAATAGATTATGCCGATGTCGTATATAAAACCGAAAAGGCTAAATTCAATGCGGTAATAGACAAGATCGTTGAATGCCACGAAAAGGGTCAGCCGGTGCTTGTCGGTACTATTTCTATTGAAAAGTCAGAGATTCTTTCGAGAATGCTCAAAAACAGGGGCATAAAGCACAATGTTTTGAATGCAAAGCAGCACGCAAGAGAGGCTGAGATAGTTGCACAGGCAGGAAAGTTCGGCGCGGTAACTATTGCGACCAATATGGCAGGTCGTGGTACCGATATTATGCTGGGCGGTAATGCTGAATATCTTGCTAAGTCCGACTTAAGGAAAATGGAAATAGATGAGGATATAATAAGTGAGGCTACGGGATATGCAGAGACGGACAACGAAGAGGTATTATCAGTCCGTAAGAAGTACCGTGAGCTTTACGACAAATACAGCGATGAGTGCAGGGAAAAGGCTAAGGATGTAAAAGCTGCCGGAGGACTTATGATAATCGGTACCGAGCGTCACGAGTCAAGGCGAATTGACAATCAGTTGAGAGGTCGTGCCGGACGACAGGGAGATGAGGGAGGTTCTATATTCTACCTTTCTCTTGAGGATGATCTAATGAGGCTATTCGGCGGTGAGAGGATCCACGCTATGATGAATACTCTTAAGGTCGACGAGGATATGCCTATACAGTCCAAGATGCTTTCAAGTGTTATTGAGTCGTCACAGAAAAAGGTCGAGGGAAGAAACTTTAACATAAGAAAGAATGTATTAAATTACGACGATGTTATGAACACCCAAAGAGAGATCATATATTCACAGCGTTCTATGGTTCTTGAGGGTGAGGACATTCACGATCACATACTTAAAATGATAACCGACTATGTGACTGATTCCGTAAATACTTATATTGTTGACGAGGATGTCCACGACAACTGGAACTTAAACGGCTTAAGAGAACACCTTATGGGTCTTATAACGACCGACGAGGATTTCAGATATGATGCGGTCGCGCTTGATTCAGTATCAAAGCAGGAAATAATTGATATGCTTAATCAGCGAGCTCTTGAAAAATACGCTAAGCGTGAGGAGGAGCTTACTCCTAAGATATTAAGAGAGCTTGAGAGAATAATTCTCTTAAAGGTCGTTGATACAAAGTGGATGGCGCATATCGACGATATGGACGAGTTGAAGCGTGGAATAAGCTTAAGAGCTTACGGCAACAAAAACCCGGTTGTCGAGTACCGTATCGAGGGCTTTGATATGTTTGACGCTATGATAGCTTCTATCTGTGAGGATACCATAAGAATGCTGTTCACCGTAAAGGTAAGAAAAGAGGAGGAGCCAAAGCGTGAGCAGGTATTGAAGGCTAATCCGATAAGGGGAGACGGTTCTGTTTCAGGCGGAAGAACGGTCAAAAAGAAGGTCGGAAGAAACGACCCCTGTCCTTGCGGAAGCGGTAAAAAATATAAGCACTGCTGCGGAAGATAATAATTGCATAATAAAAGACAGTCTGTTTTAAGGCTGTCTTTTATTTATGTCAAACTTTTATATCAAAATGCTGATAGTCCTTAGAGCCGTTTTTCCAATCTCCACCCCATTCAAAGCCGTAAGATTTAAATAACTTGACCGCTGTATCGCTGCCTGTTATTTTATGGGAAAAATCTGCGCTTCTGTCGGCATATTTCTCGGCACACGGAGGCAGTACCTTTCCGTTTTGAATGTATGGGTTGTAGAGCGGATTTATGTCTATCGCAAGCCCTAGAGCGTGATTTGAAAGTGTATCGGTGTTTGCGATCGTGCGCCAGCAAAAAGAAGATGAATTGTTGTCGGACATACTTTTTTCATCGTCCGCACCGTACTCGTCTATAAGCCTTATTTTTTCTATCATATAACCTTTTTCATAAAGACTTTTGAAAATTTTAAGGACCCTTTTTGAAATAAGACGGCTTGTTATCATCTCACCATCGTGTTCAAGTCCGTCAAAGCCTATGTAGCGAAGCTTAAGATAATGAAGCATATCTGTCGTTACCCTGTCATTTTTTTGGTAGGAGATACCGTTTATCCTTTCAAATACCTTGTTGTTTATCGGATGAGCCGAAAAGCCTTCGCCTAAAGAAATCACCCTTTCGCTTTTATAAAGGTAAGAACGATATTTTTTATTTATTGCCGGGTAGATAAGCCTTATGATTATGATCGCAACAATTATACCCTCCGCAGCGCCTGCGACAACATCGGTAAAATAGTGAACACAGAAGTACACTCTCGAAACCGCTACCAGTGCGGCCGCGACATATGTCCATATGCCGGCTTTTTTATTGAACATAAATATTGCCGTTGCTGCGGCAAACGATGAGGAAGCATGACCAGACGGAAAAGAATAGCTTGAAAGAGGTTGTATCACTGTGGTTATCCACGGGTATGTGTCGTATGGTCTGGTTCGGTCAAAGGTGTTTTTAAGCGCTTCGTTTAATAGCCATGTGAATAGCAGACATATCAAAACGAACAGCCCTATTTTTCTTGTTCGGCGAAAGAACAGAAGGACCAGGCCTAAGATTATCCAACACATTCCGGAATCCGCTGCAGTTGTTATAAGCTCAAGAAAAAAGCTAAGCGTACTGTTTCTTAAATCAAGAGCTGTGTTAATAAAAAACATATCTATCGTATTTATAAGCTCCATTTCTTTATCCTTTCTAAAAACAAATTATGTCGTATGTCGAATCTTATCGTAAAAAACAAGATAAATTTATATTAACACAGTTTACTGAGATTTTCAAGGCTATTGACAGCTTTGTTATTAAATCCGGATTTTGTCACTTGTTGAGTAAAAGCTTTGACAAGCTCTTTCCGAGCAGCTCGCCTGTGTAAAAGGCCTCGTCAAGAGAGTTCCCGTGGCTTCCTATTTCAATAAGAAGCGCGCCTGACGAAAGGCTTTGATTGTAATTTCGGTAGTCAAACAACACGGGTCTTGCAAGCTCGGGATAGTCATTTTCAAGCTGCGATTGTAAAGCTGACGCAAGGTGAAAGTTTTTGATGTAGTCGGGAACATATCCGCTTCCGTCATCGGCACAGGAAATTATCATCAGCTGTGCAGCGCTTTTTCCGTTTACTTCACAGACCGGTGCGATCCTTGTTCCGTCTGAACGCTCAATAGCATCTCTGTGAATGTCAAGAACCACTTTTATCGAAGGATATTCTTTAAGTATTGAGGAAACGGTTGCGTAGCTTAAGTCATATGCGGCATTGTAATCCGGATAATCGTGTACAGTCTTTGCGTGTACATATCCTATTCCGTTTTTTCCAAGCTCTTCGCATATCTTTTCTCCGACCGCTACCATATTCTTTTTCTCATTGGTCGTTTTTGAGTAGAAAGCCGTGTCGTAAAAATCACGGCTGTACGGCTCATAGCTTTCTGTTGTGTGGGTATGATAAATAAGCACCTGGGGTTCTTTAGTGTTTTTATCTATTTCAAAGTCTGGAGATTTTCGGCTCTCCTCCAACAGATAGTCGTTTGAAAGCTCAGTGCAGTTTCTTATCTGACCGCCGCTGTCAAGAGTGATAAAGCTTGGATCAGTATAAACTCCGTATGTTGCGTGTTCAATAGGTCCGCAGTTTTCATCCTGCGGTTCAGGATACGGGATAGGGTTTTCCTTTGCGATACTGTCATCCTTATATATCTTCAGCGGTGCGTTTCGGGTGTCGGTTTTTGCCTGTGTTTCATTCGGTGCCATATCTATCGCAATAGATGAATTGTTGTTTATCTTTATGTTTCCGTAATCGGTGGAGGGCGTGTTTATGACTTTCTGGCTTATAACACTGCTTATCTCTTTGAAAACCGCTGTGTTATCACCAAAATTGAGAGCCGCTGATGACCGGCAGGCATCCGCAAAGGCATCGGCAAATCCCGGAAGTATGTTTACTCTTCCAAGGATTATTGCCGGAACACATATAGCGCTTAGTGTGACCGCCGCAGCTTTGATTGCGTATTTTTTTAGGTTGTCCATATTTTTCTCCTTGTTTTTTTGTAATATATATGCGTAAGATAAAAAAGTATTCACAGTTGACAGGTAAAAAAAAGTGTGGTAAAATTAAATCTGTTAAAGAAATATTATTTGAGCTTTAGCTTATTCTGTTTTTTTATTTTATCCCTTCACTAATAGTGCAAAATCAGGAAAAAATGTACGCAAACGTACATTCTTCATAAAATAAATTATGTTTCGTAACAAAATGTTTACAATGTTCATAGTTTATTCACAAATTAACAGTAATTTAATGTATTGTTTTTTGTATTCGTATGAGGGGCTTTCAGAGTAAGCAATTATAACCTTGATTCCTTAATGGCTGATGCTCTGTTGAGTTGTTAAGTTATGGGGCGATGCCATTATTTAATATCTGAGAGAGGAGATTTTTTATGGAGAACAAAATCGACAAGGGCTTCTGGACGATTATGGGCGCACTGGTTTTGGTGGTAGTGTCGGTATCTTTATTTGTTTATAAGCTTATGAGCAATAAGGCTTATTATGAAAAATGGAAGGATTATGACGAGTGCGGTTTGATGTAGGAGCATAATTTTACTTATTAAGAGGTCGGTGTTCCGACCTCTTTTTTAACACATACGAGGTGGAATATGACAAAAAAATTTTCGATAATTCTTTTTACAGCTTTGGTTTTTATGATGCTTTTGGTTATGGTTTATTTTTTATATAATGCCGATGTTATCCCGAAGCCTGCAAAAAGTGCCGAAAGCTTTGGAATCGAAACTGTAAAGAGCTCTGTTGATTTTAATTCAAACGGAGTTGACGATTACAAAGAAATTATGCTCGGCGCAAGAGAGGACGCTCTGAATATGCCTGAATACAACGGAGATTATGTTGCAGGAGGATACCCTCCTGACGATGTCGGTGTATGTACCGATCTTGTATGGAGGGCATTTAAAAAAGCGGGGTACAGCCTTAAGGATATGCTCGACAGGGATATTTCGCTTTATCCGTCAGATTATCCGGACGCTTATCCTCCCGACTCAAATATTGACTTTAGACGGGTAAAAAATCTCAAGGTGTTTTTTGAAAAGTATGCCCAGAGCCTTACCACAAACATTCAAAGCATAGAAGAATGGCAGCCTGGTGATATTGTTATTTTCGGTGCGGATGCTCACATAGGAATCGTGTCGGACAAGCGCAATAATGACGGTCAGACATATATTTTACACAATGCGGGGCAGAAAAATCGTGAGCAGGATTATTTAAAAAAACACAAGCCAACCGCTCATTACCGATTTGATGCGGCAAAGATACCTCATAAGGTGCTTTGCGCCTGGGCAGACTAAAAGGATCATTGGCAGTTATACGGTTTTGCAGCCATTGACATAAGTATTAAAAAGAGTTATAATAATTAGGATATTATGAAAAGGAGGCGGCTTTAAATGGCGGAAAAAATAAAGGTATCTGAAGCTATGGTGGAATGTTTAAAGGCAGAGGGCATTAAGGTCGTCTTTGGATATCCGGGTGCGGCTATATGTCCGTTTTATGATGAGCTTTATAAAAGCAACATAAAAAGCGTGCTTGTAAGACACGAGGTCAACGGCGGTCACGCGGCAAACGGTTATGCGAGGATCTCGGGTAAGCCTGCTGTTTGTATCGCAACAAGCGGTCCGGGAGCAACGAATCTTTTGACAGCTATCGCAACCGCATATGCCGACAGCATTCCCATAGTCTGTATAACCGGTCAGGTGAACTCGGAACAGATAGGCTCTGATGCTTTTCAGGAGGCGGATATTACAGGCTCGGCAGCTCCTTTTATAAAGCACACATATTTAGTCAAGGACGGTTCAATGATAGGAAGAATTTTTAAAGAAGCGTTTTATATAGCGGGCTCGGGCAGACCGGGACCTGTGCTTATAGATGTTCCTATGGATGTCCAGAACGAAATGATCGAGTTTTCATATCCAAAATCGGCTGTTATAAGAAGCTATAAACCGACTAGTAAGGGAAATGCTCTTCAGGTTAAGCGTGTCATTAAAGAAATAAAGGATGCGAAAAAGCCTCTTTTATGTGTTGGCGGAGGAGTTTTTCTTTCAAATGCAAAAAAAGAGGTTAGAGAGCTTTCAGAGCGTTTCGACCTTCCTGTTGTGTCAACAATGATGGGTATATCAGTCTTTGAGTCGGATGATGAGAGATTTTTCGGAATGCTCGGTATGCACGGCTCTAAAACGGCAAACAGGGCAGTTTCAGAATGCGATGTATTGCTTCTTGTAGGCGCGAGAGTAGGCGACCGAGCTATATCTAATCCGGCTATTATAGAAAAGAATAAAAGAATAATACATATAGATATTGATCCCGCTGAGATCGGAAAAAACATAACGGCTGATATTCCTCTTGTCGGAGATGTAAAAACCGTTGTTTTGCAGATATTAAAGGATGCGCCTAAGCTTAGCCACAGTGATTGGATAAGCGAGATAAAAGGATTTGACAAACAGTCGGATAATAAAAAATCCAAAGAGGGTAAAATAGACCCTAAGGAATTTTTGTCCCGCTTAAGCGAGGTTATGGGGGAAAATACCCATGTAGTCGCTGATGTAGGACAGAATCAGATATGGACTGCGACACACTATAAGATGAAAAAGGGACGCTTTCTCACAAGCGGCGGTATGGGTACTATGGGGTATGCTGTTCCTGCTGCTATCGGCGCTAAGCTCGCTGATGAGAAGTCCGAGGTGTTGGCAATATGCGGCGACGGAAGCTTTCAGATGTCATTTATGGAGCTTGCTACAGCTGTTCAGCACGGAGCCGATATAAAAGTCATAGTTATGAAAAATAACTATCTCGGAATGGTAAGAGAGGTTCAGGATAAGGCTTACGGCGGAAGGCTTATTGCCGTATCACTTGAGGGTTCGCCGGATTTTATAAAGCTTGCGGCGGCTTATGGAATAAACGGTGTCAGTGTCAACGACGAAAAGAGTATGACAGAGGCTTTTGAGCTTCTAAAGAAAAACACGCCTTGCGTTATTGAGTGTGTGGTTGACGATTTTGAAAGCACGCTCTGATTTTAGGAGGAAAAACAATGAATGAAATGAAACACACTATATCTGTTTTGGTGGAAAACCACGCAGGAGTTTTATCAAGAATATCCGGACTTTTTTCACGAAGAGGCTTTAATATAGACAGCCTTGCAGTCGGGGTAACTGACGATCCTGAGATATCAAGAATAACTATTATAGTTTCAGGGGACGAGCATACGGTCGAACAGGTGGAAAAACAGCTCAACAAGTTGGTTGAGGTCATAAAGGTCAAAACTCTTAAAAAGGGTGAAAAACTGGAGAGACAGCTCGTTTTGATAAAGCTCTCTGTCCCGCTTGAAAAGCGCAGCGAGATCCTTACTATTGCGGACATTACAGGCGCAAGCGTTATAGATATTTCTCAGACTACTATGACTCTTTTGCTTGCGGATACATATCCGAATGTATTGAGATTTGAAGAGATAACTAAGCCTTACGGTGTTTTAGAAGAGGTTAGAACGGGAACGATCGCAATCCAAAAAGGCTCGGAAACTATGACATTCAAAAAATAAACAAGGATTATTCACAATTTGTAAACATTATATATGTAAAATATTTAGTTAGCGTGAGATTTTTAAATCTCTAACAATAAAACTTAAACAATATAGGAGGACAAAAAAATGGCAAAAATCTATTATCAGCAGGACTGTGACATCAATGTTCTCAGCTCTAAAACGGTGGCTATCATCGGCTACGGAAGCCAGGGACATGCTCACGCATTGAATCTTAAGGATAGCGGAGTCGATGTTGTCGTAGGACTTTATGAGGGAAGTAAATCTTGGGCAAAGGCTGAAAGTCAGGGACTTAAGGTTATGACAACGGCTGAGGCTGTAAAGGCAGCCGATGTTATTATGATACTCATTCCTGATGAGAAGCAGGCTGCGCTTTACAAGAGCGAGATAGAGCCTAACCTTACCGAGGGAAAGACACTTGCTTTTGCACACGGGTTTAACATCCACTTCGGATGTATAGTTGCACCTAAGGATGTAAATGTAATTATGATCGCTCCTAAGGGACCGGGTCACACAGTCAGAAGTGAGTATCAGGCAGGAAAGGGTGTGCCTTGTCTTATCGCTGTTGAACAGGACGCTACCGGAAATGCAACAGATATTGGACTTGCTTATGCTGCCGGAATCGGCGGAGCAAGAGCGGGTGTTCTTGAAACGACCTTCAGGACAGAGACGGAGACTGACCTTTTCGGTGAGCAGGCTGTACTCTGCGGTGGAGTTTGTGCGCTTATGCAGGCAGGCTTTGAAACACTTGTTGAAGCAGGATATGACCCGAGAAACGCTTACTTTGAGTGCATTCACGAGATGAAGCTTATTGTTGACCTTATTTATCAGTCGGGATTTGCTGGAATGAGATACTCTATTTCAAATACCGCTGAGTACGGCGACTATATCACAGGACCAAAGATCATAACAGAGGATACAAAGAAGGCTATGAAGAAGGTCCTTTCAGACATTCAGGACGGCTCTTTTGCTAAGGAATTCCTTCTTGATATGTCATCGGCAGGTTCTCAGGTACACTTCAAGGCTATGAGAAAGCTTGCAGCTGAGCATCCTTCTGAAACTGTCGGAGCAGAGATCAGAAAGCTTTATAGCTGGAGCGACGAGGATAAGCTCATTAACAACTGATAAAAATATCTCAGGGCGCAGTAATTACTCTGCACCCTGAGTTTTTTGTAAATAATATATCGGGAAGTGTTTTTATGACAAAGCAAGAGCTTATTGATTACTTTAATACCTTTGAAAATTCATCGGTAGACTGTCCGTTTGACGATGACGAGAGCGTTGTCGCAAGGCATAAATC
The DNA here is from genome assembly GCA_947624675.1 of uncultured Clostridia bacterium. Lineage (GTDB taxonomy): Bacteria > Bacillota > Clostridia > Oscillospirales > Ruminococcaceae > UMGS1601. Next base: position 103,860 of record CANQLI010000006.1, read on the forward strand.
AAACAATAAATGGTATGCGCTTATTATGTGTCTGGATGGAAGATATATTGTTAATTTAAAATGCGACCCGCTACAATCTCAGTTTCTAAGAGATAACTACAAAAGCATATATCCCGCATATCATATGAACAAAGTACATTGGAACACTGTGGAGCTTAAAGGGGACGCACCTGATGAACTAATAAAAAGTCTCGTAAACCATAGCTTTGAGCTTACTATAAAAGGAAAAAAACCGAAGAGCAATTAGTTGCTGCTTCGGTTTTTGTATTTAAAGCTTATATCATAAGAGAGCATATCTTGTTTGAAAAGTCCAGCGGATTTTCTATGTCGATCCCCTCAATAAGAAGTGCCTGATTGTAAAGAAGCTCTGTGTACAGATCAAGCTTTTCCTTATCGCTTTCAAAAAGCTCTTTAAGCTTTTCAAATATAGGATGATCGGGATTTATCTCAAGCGCCTTTTGGCTTTTTACATTTGCGTCGTTGTTCGGCATAGTTTTTAAAACCTTTTCCATTTCAAGAGAAACTTCTCCGTCTGCTGTGAGGCATACGGGGTGAGTTTTAAGCTTGTTTGAAAGCCTTACATCGCAAACCTTGTCGCCCAGGGACTTTTTCATATGCTCAAGCATTTTCTTTGAATCCTTAGATTTTTTCTTAGCCTCTTCCTTTTCTGTTTCGGTCGAAAGATCAAGGTCGCTCGCGCTTATAGACTTAAACTCCTTTTCCTTGTAGTTTCCGAGCATTTTTATCGCAAACTCGTCAACATCATCAGTAAAGTACAAAAGCTCATAACCCTTGTCCTTTACAGCTTCTGCCTGTGGAAGCATATCAATTCTTGCGGTGCTGTCTCCGCAGGCATAATAGATGTACTTCTGATCCTCAGCCATTCTCGAAACATATTCTGATAATGTAACAGGTTTGTTTTCAAAAGATGATGTGAACATCAAAAGTTCCTCAAGTGTGTCTTTTGCGGCGCCGAATGATTGATAGATTCCAAACTTAAGCTGAAGTCCGAATTCCTTAAAGAATTTTTCATAATCTTCACGGCGGTTTTTGAGCATTTTTAAAAGCTCATTCTTTATAGATTTTTCAATGTTCCTTGCGATTATCTTAAGCTGTCTGTCGTGCTGAAGTATTTCTCTTGATATATTCAGCGAAAGATCCTGAGAATCGACAAGACCCTTGACAAAGCTGAAATAATCGGGAAGCAGGTCCGCACAGCTTTCCATTATCATAACGCCGCTTGAATAAAGCTGAAGCCCTTTTTCATAGTTTTTTGAGTAATAATTATATGGGGCTTTAGATGGGATGAATAAAAGCGCGTCATATGTTGCCGTACCCTCATTTTTTGAATGGATATGAGTGATAGGCGGCTGATAGTCCATAAACTTGTCGGAATAAAAGGAATTGTAGTCCTCGTCCTTAAGCTCTGATTTATTTTTCTTCCAGATAGGTACCATACTGTTTAAGGTCTTTATCTCTTTTGTGTAGGTGGTTTCTTTGCCCTCTTCAAAATGCGGTGTTTCGACCTCCATTTTGATAGGGAATCTGATATAGTCAGAGTACTTTTTAATGAGAGATTCTATTTTGTAACGCTCTAAAAACTCATCGTAGTTTTCTTCGTCAGTATTATCCTTTATCTTAAGTGTGATAACAGTTCCGACATCAGATTTTTCACAGGTGTCTATCGTATATCCGGAAACACCCTCTGACTTCCACACATATGCCTTATCTTCGCCGAACGCTCTGCTCTTTACCTCAACCTCCTTAGCGACCATAAACGCCGAGTAAAAGCCAACGCCAAACTGTCCGATGATATCGACATCTTCTCCAAGCTCATTGTCCGACTTGAACGAGAGCGAACCGCTCCTTGCAATAGTTCCGAGGTTGTTTTCAAGCTCATCCTTTGTCATTCCGATTCCGTTATCGGTAATAGTAAGGGTGCGGCTGTCCTTGTCAAGCTCGATGTAAATCTCAAAATCATCCTTCTTTAGTCCGACAGATGAATCTGTAAGCGATTTAAAGTAAAGCTTGTCAATGGCATCGCTTGCATTTGAAATAAGCTCACGCAGAAATATTTCTTTATGAGTGTAGATAGAGTTTATCATCATTTCAAGAAGTCTTTTCGATTCCGCTTTAAATTCTTTAGTTTCCATTTTTTTCTAATTCCTTTCCTTTTAATTAGCACTCTACTAAGATGAGTGCTAATTACATTATAGCGCCGGTGAAATAAAAATCAAGTGTTTGCCAAAAAAATACACACTTTATTTACAATTTCGTCACATTTCTGACTAGTATAAAGTATAAAATAAATTTATTGATATAGAAAGGACTGAATCAAAGTTGAAAATATCATCGTTGTTTAACGGAGAAAAGACGGTTTTTTCTCTTGAAGTATTTCCGCCTAAAAAAACATCGGGAAGTGTAGAGACTATTTACAGTACACTCGACGGGCTAAAAAGTGTAAAACCTGATTTTATTTCAGTGACTTACGGTGCAGGAGGAAACAGAGCCGATCTCTCCACCTTTGAGATATGCAGAATAATAAAGGAGAAGTACGATACTCCGGCTATCGCACATCTTACCTGTGTGAGCTCCACTAAGGAGGATATAGACTTTATCATAAAAAAACTCAAGGAAAGCGGGATCGAAAACATACTTGCCTTAAGAGGTGACAGAAAAGCGGGGGTTGAGCCTGAAAAAGATTTTAGCCACGCAAGCGACCTTATAAGGTATATCAAAACAAGGGAACCGGGTTTTGAGATAAGCGGAGCTTGTTATCCGGAGGTTCATAATGAGGCTGAAAACTCGATAACAGATATTTTCGCACTTAAGGAAAAAGTTGATGCCGGCGCGCAGCATCTTATTTCTCAACTGTTTTTTGATAACAATGCCTTTTATTCATTTCTCGAACGCGCAAGGATAGCAGGCATAGATGTCCCTATCGAGGCGGGGATAATGCCCGTTGTGAATATCAGTCAGATAACTCGAATGGTTTCAATGTGCGGAGCAAGTCTTCCCAGAAAGTTTTCAAAAATTATGAGCAGATTTGCAGACAATCCAAAGGCGCTTTTTGATGCCGGGATAGCTTATGCTGTTGACCAGATAGTTGACCTTATTTCAAACGGTGTTGACGGGATACATCTATATACAATGAACAATCCAACGGTTGCTTTAAGGATATTTTCCGCCATAAAGTCGATGAGGTGAGGAGGTATGAATTTTTCTGATGCTTCTGTGCTAACGCCAAGGGACATTGAAAAGCAACAACTCAGATTAAGCGCCTCAAAGCTCGGTATTTTGTTGCTGTTATACAACATTCTATTCTTTGTTTATGTTAAAAAGGCTTTTCTATATGTTTATTATTGGATAGTATCCGGTGAAGTTACTTTTGATGCCGCAAGGATAAACGAATATCTGACAAACAAAGATAATTTTTCATCATATACTGCTTTTTCAATGCTGTACTCTTGTTGTGTAGTAGCGGTTGTACTTATTCTCACCGTCATAACTGCGAGACTTATGAGAATAAAGCTTCTGGGAATGTTAAGGCTCAATGACAAGAGAGGAATAAAAAGCGCTTTTCTTTCTTTCCCGGTAGTTTTGATTTTGAATAATGTCATAGCGACAATTTGCAATTATATCACTGACTTTTTTTCAAAGCACGGTACAGTTATTCCACAAGCTAACTTTTCAATAGACAATCCGACGGTATCGGCTGTGTTATTGGAGATTCTTTATCTCATTATAATCGCACCTGTTGCAGAGGAATTTATTTTTCGCGGACTTGTTTTAAAAACAATAGCGCCATACGGAAAAAAGCTCGCTATAATCGTTTCCGCGTCACTGTTTGGGCTTATGCACGGAAATCTTACGCAGTTTTTAGGTGCATTCGCGTGCGGAATAATATTTGCGGCGGTAGATGTAAAGTACAACTCTATTTTGCCTTCCATAATAATCCATATGCTTAATAACACATTGCCTATTATGCTTAACATAGGAAATGCGATAGAATCAAAAGCTGTGACCGCAATTTATTTTGTGCTGTTTTATTCCATTTTACTGGCAGGAGTATTTGTTATAGCAAGACATCTATATTCATTTAAAATTCAGGAGGACAGTCATGAGCTTAGCTATCCCGAGAGAATAAGGACGGTCGTGTTTAATATTCCGTTGCTTCTGTACACAGCATACCTTATCTATGATATGATATTTGCAATAGTTGCGGCAAACTCATAGAAAATCGAATGTTTAAAACTCAACGAAAACGACTTATAATTTAGCCGCAGGAGCAGATTTTGCTCCTGCGGCTTTTATATAGCAAAACACACCCGAGCCGATTTGCGGTCCGAATGTGTTTTACATAATTTATAAGTGGGATGGGGGCTTTGTTAAAAGTGTAAAAATCCCTTGTACTTATTTTTAATCATCCTGTAATGCGTCGTAACCAACTTCGCCGGTCCTTACCTTTACAACCTCTTCGACAGGGTAAACGAATATCTTACCGTCACCGATATGACCTGTGTAAAGAGCCGACTTAGCTGTGTCGATAACCTTCTGTACAGGTACCTTGCAAACTACTACTTCTACCTTAGACTTAGGAAGAAGATTTCCTTCGATCTCTACTCCACGGTAGTATTCAGGCTGTCCCTTCTGCATACCCATACCGAGTACATTCGTTACCGTTACACCTGTTACTGAAATTGATTCAAATGCCGAAAGCAGAGTGTTGAGCATCTGGTTCTTACAGATAACAACGATTTTTGAGATCTTATTGCTGCCCGGAGCAACATAGCTTTCTACCTCTACCGCCTTTTCAACCGGAACCTTCGGCTTTGCGGGAATTGAAGGCTCAGGGATAGAAGAGGTGTGATCAACAGTTGTCGCAGTTATCTCAACAGCCGGTGCAAAGTCAGCATAGGATGATGCAAGACCGTGCTCTGTAACATCGAGACCGATTATCTCTTCCTCTCTGGAAGCACGAAGTCCTACCGTTGCCTTTATCGCAAAGAATACGATTATCATTGTTATAACAGCCCAAGCACCTACCGTAAGTACGCCAAGAGCCTGCTTTCCTAATAGCTCAAATCCTCCGCCATAGAAAAGTCCTTTAGTATCAAGGCTGTATCCAGGAGTTGTACCTGTTGCGAAAAGTCCTACTGCTAAGGTTCCCCAGATTCCGTTCATCATATGAACAGCAACAGCGCCGACCGGGTCGTCAACATGGAAAACATAGTCGAGAAGCCATACGCCGAATACTACTAACAATCCTGCGACTGCTCCGATTATAAACGAGCCTGTCGCGTCAACTACATCACAGCCTGCCGTCACAGCTACAAGTCCTGCGAGCGATGCGTTTAAGCACATTGAAACATCAGGCTTACCGTATTTAATCCATGTAAATATCATACAGGTTACTGTTGCTACTGACGGAGCAATAGTAGTTGTAACAAAAATCGAACCGAGCTGATCTACGCTGGTTGCGGCAGCACCGTTAAATCCATACCAACCGAGCCATAGAATGAACACACCTAAAGCGCCTATCGTAAGGTTGTGTCCGGGGAATGCGTGAACCTTTATTTTTCCGTCCTTACCTTTTGTAAACTTTCCGATACGGGGACCTAAAATTGTTGCACCGACTAAAGCAGCAATTCCGCCTACCATATGGATCGCACAAGAGCCTGCAAAATCGTGGAATCCCAATTCAGCAAGCCAGCCGCCGCCCCAGATCCAGTGAGCTTCGATAGGATAGATAAGTCCCGAAATGACTGCTGAATATACACAGTAGGAAAGGAACTTTGTTCTCTCTGCCATAGCTCCTGAAACGATAGTTGCGGTAGTAGCACAGAAAACCAGATTGAATACAAAATTTGACCAGTCAAAATCCTTATAGTTTGTAAGGATGTCAAATCCGGGCTTTCCTATAAAGCCTACCAGGTCTTCGCCAAGTAAAAGGCTGAAGCCGATGATGATGAACATTACCGTACCGATACAGAAGTCCATAAGGTTCTTCATAATAATGTTTCCGGCGTTTTTCGCTCTGGTGAAACCTGTTTCTACCATAGCGAAGCCTGCCTGCATCCAGAAAACGAGAGCAGCACCGATCAGAAACCATACGCCGAATATTGTACCGTCGATCTGATCGATGAACTCTGACATACCGTCAAGAACATTTTCTGCAAATAGTGTCATAAAAATCTCTCCCTTTTAAAAAATAAAAGTGCAAACTCCTTTATGGCAATCGGCTGCCAAAAGGAAATTTGCACTTCTTTGTACATCAGTTATTATGTTTTATCGAATGTGCCTATGATTTAAACATAGAACAGCATTTTTCCGTATGTCGGATATGGCCAATACTTTTCGCCGCAGAGCTTTTCAGCCTCATCAGCCGGAGCTCTAAGCTCGCCCATAGCGGTAAATACCTCATCGTGATAGAAGTTTGCCTTATCCTGAATATCAGTGATTCCCGCTGCATTTGCAGTGATAGTTTCAAGACTTGTAAGCTTTTCGTAGATCTCACTTTCGAGAGCCGAAAGCTTCTTGACCACTTCGACTTCAAATTTAGCCTCGGCACCGCATTCTTTAGCAAGCTTCGCAGTCTTTCCAAGCTCCTTTACATATGTCGATATAGCAGGCAGAATATCCTTTTTAGCCATATCAATCATTGTCAATGCTTCGATGTTAAGTATCTTTACATATTCCTCTAAAAGTATCTCGATCCGTGAGTGTATTTCCGCCTCGGAATAAACGCCGTGCTTCGTAAATACTTCTACATTTTTTGGATCAGCAAAGTGCGGTATAGCCTCCGGAGTGGACTTAAGATTTAAAAGTCCTCTCTTTTCTGCGATTAACGGCCATTCAGAGCTGTAACCGTCACCGTTAAAGATTATGTTCCAGTTTTCGTTGATAGTTTTCTTGATAAGGTCGTGAAGAGTAGCGTTAAAGTCATCTGCGTCCTTCAATACCTCATAAAACTCATCAAGCGCCTCTGCAACTATCGTATTAAGCACTGTGTTAGGTCCTGCGATAGAGAGCTTCGATCCCGGCATTCTGAACTCAAACTTATTACCTGTGAAGGCAAATGGAGACGTTCTGTTTCTGTCGGTGTTGTCGATCGGGAAGCTGGGAAGAACATCTACGCCGATCTGCATTTCACCCGAACCGTGTCCGGCATATTGCTTGTCGTCCTTGATAGCTTCTAAGATAGCGGTCAGCTCATCGCCTAAGAACATTGAGATGATTGCCGGAGGAGCTTCGTTAGCACCAAGACGGTGATCGTTTCCGGCCGTTGCAACAGAAAGACGAAGCAGATCCTGATATTCATTAACAGCTTTGATAACCGCAACGAGGAAGGTCAGGAACTGTGCGTTTTCGGCGGGAGTTTTTCCCGGCTCAAGGAGGTTTACACCTGTGTCGGTCGAAATAGACCAGTTGTTGTGCTTACCTGAACCGTTTACACCTGCAAAAGGCTTTTCGTGAAGAAGGCACTTGAAGCCGTGCTTCTTAGCAACCTTTCTCATAGCCTCCATCATAAGCTGGTTGTGGTCGGTTGCGATATTGGTAGTCGAGAATATAGGCGCAAGCTCGTGCTGAGCAGGAGCGACCTCGTTGTGCTTTGTTTTAGCCATAATTCCAAGCTTCCAAAGCTCTTCGTCCAGATCTTTCATATAGGCTGAAATTCTCATCTTTACAGAGCCGAAGTAGTGATCCTCGAGCTCCTGACCCTTTGGAGCAGGTGCGCCGTAAAGTGTTCTTCCCGTATATATAAGGTCTTTTCTCTTTGCGTAGTCTTCTCTTTCGATAATAAAGTATTCCTGTTCCGCTCCGACAGTTGAAGTAACTCTCTTAGCATCGCTGCCGAAAAGCTTTAAAATCTTAAGCGCCGATTTATTGACCGCTTCCATCGAACGCAGAAGGGGAGTCTTTTTGTCAAGCGCCTCACCTGTGTAGGAGCAGAAAGCTGTCGGGATGCAAAGCGATCCGTCCTTAATAAACGCATATGATGTAGGGTCCCACGCCGTGTATCCTCTGGCTTCAAATGTAGCTCTGAGTCCTCCGGAAGGGAACGAAGATGCGTCAGGCTCTCCCTTAATAAGCTCCTTACCCGAAAACTCCATTATCACCTGTCCGTCTGCTGATGGCGATATAAAGCTGTCGTGCTTTTCTGCGGTGATTCCGGTCATCGGCTGGAACCAGTGGGTAAAGTGGGTCGCGCCCTTTTCAATAGCCCAGTCCTTCATAGCATTAGCCACCACATTTGCCACATTTGTGTCAAGCGGTGTGCCGTCCTCAATAGTTTTCTTCAAAGCCTTGAATGTTTCTTTCGGAAGCCGTGCCTTCATAACCTTTAGGTTGAACACATTTTCTCCGAATAGCTCAGGAATGTTGCTCATTTCCAAGTCCTCCATTCTAAATTAAATAAAAAGGCACTGCGAGCATTGATATTGCTCACAGCGCCTTTGCTGTTTACATTATTAGTATATTCTTGTGTAATTGATTTGTCAAGTCCTTTTTTGTAATTTTATTATATTTGTTAAAAAAGCATAACATTAAAAAACTACTGTTTAAAAATTTACTGCAAATCTTACAAATTCACTTTGATTTGGCATAGAAATCGCATAAGATAGCCTGTATTTTTTGCAATTTATAATGTTAAATCCTGCAAAAAAATTTAGATGAGTCGTGAGATATAAACGGTTTAAAGCACAAAATGAATTTTTATATCAAATATTATGCAAACAGGGGTTGACAAAAGCATATTAGTATGATAATATATTTAAGGCGCTCGACAGCGCGTTATAACTTGTTGGAACAAAGGCGTTCATAAAAGCTTTTTGCCTCGTCATATTATAAAGGTATCAGGTATACTATTTATAATACGCGTGTAAGAGGAAAAGGGCTTTGATGATCGCATTTTTTATTTTTATGTCAGCAGATGAAACATAATTTATAAGGAGGAGAGAGTAATGCTTAAAGAGGGACAAGTAAGGATCCCATCGGGCTGCGCTATTTCGGGAATCATCTCAAAAAGCGGAAAAAAGATAAACGGTGAAAGGATAGTAAAGAGCATTGCGACCATGCACGATCGATCAAACGGTCTTGGGGGAGGCTTTGCGGGATATGGCATTTACCCGCAGTATAAGGACCTTTATGCTTTTCATGTTTTTTACGACGGAAACAGCGCAAGAGAGGAATGCGAAAGATTTTTAGACCGCCATTTTGACATAATAAATCTGTCGAAGATTCCGGTAAGACCCAGCAGTAAGATAACTGCAGAGCCACTTATATGGAGATATTTTGTCAATCCGCTTCCGACAAAGCTCACCGACAGTCACCTTGATGAAAAGGAGTTTGTGTCAAGAAGCGTTATAAGGATAAATTCGCAGATAGACGGCGCTTATGTTTTCTCATGTGGAAAAAATATGGGCGTGTTCAAAGCGGTAGGTTATCCTGAGGATGTCGGAGATTATTTCAGACTTGAGGAATATGACGGATACGCATGGACCGCACACGGAAGATATCCGACAAACACTCCGGGCTGGTGGGGAGGAGCTCATCCGTTTGCTATGCTTGATTATTCGATAGTTCATAACGGAGAGATCTCAAGCTATGACGCAAACAGAAGAGATATTGAAATGTACGGTTATAAATGCACCCTTCAGACGGACACTGAGGTAATTACATATATTATTGACTATCTTCTGAGAAAGCAAAAGCTTTCTTTAAAGGATGCTGCAAGCGTTATCGCAGCGCCATTCTGGTCGACTATTGAGAATCAGCCTAAGGCGCAGAGAGAAAAGCTCACATATTTGAGAAGCGCTTTTCCGGGACTCCTTATAACAGGACCTTTTTCTATAATTCTGGGCTTTGAGGGCGGACTTATGGCACTTAACGATCGACTTAAGCTAAGATCTATGGTCATCGGCGAAAAGGACGATATGGTCTATATGGCGAGTGAAGAATGTGCTATAAGGATAATTGAGCCTGAGCTTGATAAGCTATGGTCACCTAGGGGCGGAGAGCCTGTGATAGTTACACTGGATTCAATGAAAAGCAGTAAGTAAAAGGAGAAAAAATAATGGCTATTGATTTTTTATATCCTGAATATGAGATAAAAAGGGATAGAGATAAATGTATATGCTGCCGTGTCTGTGAAAGGCAGTGTGCAAACGAAGCTCACTGGTATGATCCGGAGCTTCAGATGATGATGTGCGACAGCGCAAAGTGTGTAAACTGTCACAGGTGTGTGGCGCTTTGTCCGACAAGAGCGCTTAAAATAGTAAAGACTGATCACACATTTAAAGAGAATGCAAACTGGACAGGTGAGCATATTGCGGAAATTTATCGCCAGGCAGGAACTGGCGGAGTTTTACTGTCATCAATGGGAAATCCTAAGAAGTATCCGATCTACTGGGATAAGATGCTAATCAATGCTTCTCAGGTCACAAACCCGCCTATTGACCCGCTGAGAGAGCCAATGGAAACAAAGGTGTTTTTGGGTGCAAAGCCGGGAAAGGTCGAGTTTAATTCTAAGGGAGAGATAAAGAATAATCTCCCTCCTCAGCTTAAGCTTGAAGTACCTATAATGTTTTCTGCTATGAGCTACGGCTCTATAAGCTACAACGCTCACGAATCTCTCGCAAGAGCGGCAAGAGAGCTAGGAACATTTTACAACACAGGTGAGGGAGGACTTCACGAGGACTTTTATAAGTACGGTGCGAACACGATAGTTCAGGTGGCTTCGGGAAGATTCGGTGTACATAAGGATTATCTTAATGCAGGAGCTGCTATCGAAATAAAAATGGGACAGGGAGCAAAGCCGGGAATCGGCGGACACCTTCCCGGAATAAAGGTCCGTGAGGACATTTCAAGAACGAGAATGATCCCGGAGGGCTCTGACGCTATATCGCCCGCGCCGCACCACGATATTTATTCTATTGAGGATCTAAGACAGCTCGTTTATTCACTTAAGGAAGCGTCAGACTATAAAAAGCCTGTTATAGTAAAGATCGCTGCCGTGCATAATGTTGCGGCAATAGCTTCAGGTATTGCAAGAGGCGGAGCGGATATTATCGCAATAGACGGATACCGGGGCGGAACGGGAGCTGCTCCTACAAGAATAAGGGATAATGTGGGTATTCCGATAGAGCTCGCTTTAGCTGCTGTTGACCAGCGCTTAAGAGAAGAGGGAATAAGAAACAATGTATCTATCGTTGTCGGAGGTTCTATACGCTCTTCAGCTGATGTAGTAAAGGCGATAGCACTTGGCGCGGATGCCGTATATATCGCAACGAGTGCGCTTATGGCACTTGGCTGTCATCTTTGCAGAAGCTGTCAGAAGGGCAACTGTAACTGGGGAATAGCTACACAACGCCCTGAGCTTGTAAGAAGACTTAATCCCGACATAGGATATAAACGGCTTGTAAACCTTGTTACCGCATGGAATCACGAAATCAAGGAGATAATGGGCGGAATGGGTATCAACTCTATCGAGTCGCTAAGAGGAAACCGTTTGATGTTAAGAGGAATAGGACTTACTGAAAAAGAGCTGTCAATACTCGGCATCAAGCACGCAGGCGAATAGTTTAAGGAGGACAAGGCTGATGAAGCGTATATATGTTAATGAAAAATGGTGTCTTGGATGTCACCTTTGTGAATATTACTGTGCATTTGCAAATTCGGGAAAGGACAGTATGGTAAAGGCTCTTAAAAATGTCACTATAAATCCAAGAATAAGAATTGAAGAGCACGGCGGTATCTCCTTTGCGGTTTCCTGCCGTCACTGTGAGGAGCCTATCTGCACAAAGAGCTGTATAACAGGTGCTTTGACTGTAAATGACGGAGTTATTCAGATCGACAAGGATAAGTGTGTTGGCTGTTATACCTGTATCCTTACCTGTCCATACGGTGCGATAGTTCCGTCAGATACGGGAGCTATACAAAAGTGCGAGCTTTGTATCAACAATTCCTCCGGTAAGCCTGCCTGTGTTGCCGGCTGTCCAAACAAGGCTATTGTATTTGAGGAAAAGGAATAGGGGGGCGGATGAGTATGTCAAAGTATGTTATTATAGGAAACTCCGCAGCGGCGATAGGCTGTGTAGAGGGAATAAGACAGATCGATAAGAAGGGCGACATAACTCTTATAGCGTCTGAGCCCCATCACACCTATTCAAGACCTCTTATTTCATATCTTCTCTATGGAAAGACCGATGAACAGAGAATGAAATACCGCCCGAATGATTTTTATAAAAAGAATAAGGTAACAAAAAAGCTTGGCGAAACAGTTGTAAGTATAGACAAGAAAAATAAAACCGTCACTCTTAAAAGCGGAGAGGTCATAGGATATGAAAAGCTTATGGTAGCTACTGGGTCTAATCCTTTTATTCCGCCGATGGAGGGACTTGACAGTGTTAAGAATAAGTTTACATTTATGACGCTTGACGATGCTAAGGCTCTTGAAAAGGCGATAAGCAAAAACACAAGAGTGCTTATAGTAGGAGCCGGACTTATCGGACTTAAATGCGTTGAGGGAATTCTCGACAGGGTCGCAAGCGTGGATGTTGTTGATCTTGCAAACAGGGTGTTACCGTCTATACTTGATGAGACAGGCTCGGAGCTTGTTAAGAAATTCCTTGAGAAAAAGGGAGTAAGGTTTTACTTAAACGACAGCGTTGAGAAATTTGATAAAAATAAGGCTATTTTAAAAAGCGGTAAATCCGTTGGCTATGATGTGGTAGTTATTGCAGTGGGCGTGCGTCCGAATATTTCTCTGATTAAGGATATTGGCGGAAAGTGTCAAAGAGCAATTATTACAAACAACAAATGTGAGACCTCTATAAAGGACATATACGCAGCAGGCGACTGCACCGAATCAATCGACTGTGCATCCGGCGAGTATAAAGTAATGGCTCTTTTGCCTAATGCCTATATGCAGGGAGAAACTGCCGGAATAAATATGGCCGGAGGCACAAAGCTTTATGATAACGCGATTTTGATGAACGCGATAGGATTTTTCGGCTATCATATGATAACTGCCGGTGATTATGTGGGAGAGACTTATGAATCACTTGATGGAGAAAACTACAAAAAGCTGTTTTATAAGGACAATCGACTTATGGGCTTTATAATGATAGGAGATGTTATGAGGGCCGGAATTTATACAAGCCTTATAAAAAATAAGACAGACCTTAATACTATCGACTTTGAGCTTATTAAGGAAAAGCCGCAGCTTATGGCTTTTTCAAAGAAGAAGAGAAGCGAATTTTTAGCAAAGTAAGGAGATGGGGAAAATATGAAGATAACAGCAGGAGAAATGCACTTTCAGTTGCTTAACAAGAAAATAAAGGCTTGTAAAAAAGAGCCGGTAACTATTGACAACTGTCTTGGTCAAAGATATATCGCAGCAGGCAGAAACGGTACGGATATTATAATAAACGGAACTCCGGGCAATGCGCTGGGAGCATACCTCGACGGCTGCAACATTACCGTAAACGGGAATGCTCAGGATGCAACGGGAGACACTATGAACGATGGAGTTATCACGATTTACGGTTCGTCGGGAGATGCTACGGGATACGCTATGAGGGGCGGAACTATTTATGTTCGTGACAGCGCCGGATACCGTGCCGGAATACATATGAAGAGCTATATGGACAAAACTCCTGCGCTTATTATTGGCGGAAAGGCAGGAAGCTTTCTTGGCGAGTATCAGGCGGGAGGCTATATTGTGGTCCTGGGACTAGGATATGAAGGAGAGAGTATAGTAGGAAATTTCTGCGGAACGGGAATGCACGGCGGAAGGATATATTTAAGAACGGATAAACTTCCTTACGATCTTCCGAAACAGGTAAAGGCGGAAAAGGCGACTGCGGAGGATATGGCATTGATAAACAGCTATATCACAGCTTTTTGCAGGAAATTTAAGATCAAAAAGCAGGATGTGTTAAACTCGGAATTTTATGTTTTGACGCCTGACACAAAAAATCCTTATAAACGACTTTACACAGCGAATTAAATATGGTAAAATAATACTAACGATAAATTTTACCATCATATGTATCCAAAATACAGGGGATTGGTTTTTAAATCACTCCCCTTATTTTTAAGTGTAGGAGGTTAAGTATGCTTTACACAGAAAAGGATGTGCTTCAATATGTTGAGGAAAACGATGTTAAATTTGTGAAGCTTCAGTTTTCGGATGTTTTCGGTTTTCAGAGAAATATTTCACTAAACAGCTCTGAACTTAAAAAAGCGTTTGCCGAGGGCTTTTCGATAGATGTTTCTTATCAGAGATTTCTGTTAAGCCCGAAGGATGATCTTCTTCTGGTCCCTGATGCTTCAACGCTGTCCATTCTTCCCTGGAGACCTCATCAGGGCGGTGTCGCAAGGCTTATCTGTGACATAAGAAATGTTGACAACACACCGTTTGCTGCCTGCTCAAGGGATATTTTAAAAAAAGCCGTGGATTACGCAGCGAAAAAGGGTATCACATTTGAGTTTCAGACTTCCTGTGAGTTTTATTTGTTTAAATGTGACGATGAGGGGAATCCTACAAAAATTCCGCATGACCATGCGGGGTATATGGATGTAGCTCCGCGTGACAGAGGTGAAAATATACGCAGGGAAATATGTCTTGCACTTGAACAGATGGATTTTTCTCCCGATTCTTCACGCCATGAAAGAGGGCCGGGACATAATGAGATAGATTTTCAGTTTTCATCTCCTCTTAAAGCGGCGGATAATTTTATAACCTTTAAATCAGTTGTAAAAAACATTTCCGACAGAAACGGTCTTTACGCAACTTTTATGCCGAAGCCTTTTGATGATAAACAGGGAAGCGGACTTCATATAAGTATAAATGTATTTAAAAACCGCAGAAATATATTTAAAAGCTTTGCTCCCGAAAAGGACAGCCTTCAGGCGAGCGTGATAGCGGGTATCATAAACAGGATAAAGGATATGACTGTGTTCCTGAACCCGACAGTGAACAGCTATAAACGGTTTGGTATGTTTAAAGTACCTGAATACATTTCATGGAGCACTAAAAATCTGGCACAGCTTTTGTGTGTTCCCGTTTCGGCGGACGGAAGCGCAAAACTTATTTTGCGTACTCCCGATTGCGCCTGCAACCCGTATATAGCGCTTGCGCTTATAATCTATGCGTGCGTAGAGGGAATAGAAAACGGCGAGGAATTTGTGGAGGCTGTAAATGAAGACACGGGCTGTCTTGATAAAGAAAGACTTTCAAAGCTCAGCAGGCTTCCGAAGAATATTGTCGAATCTGCTGAGCTTGCTTCATCAAGTGAGTTTTTGAGCAGGTACATTGATAAAAATGTGATCGACACATATGTGGATATTGCAAAAGAACAGCAGCATAGATACGATGAGGCAACGGATAAGGAGCTTTTTGAAACAGAAAATTATTTTTATAAGCTCTGATTTGGTTTGACACAGCGGTTTAATATAAATCTAATATATTAAATAAGATAATAAGGGGGTGGTGCGAATTGGAGAGCGTTTTGATCGTATCAAACAGCGAAAAGGCGGCTGATGCTTTGGTGCCTATGTTAAAGGACCTCGGGCATATTAGCGTTGCGATGTCAAAAAGCGGAGCGGAAGCAAAGCGTGCTCTTTCCAAAAATGAATATGATCTTGTGATTATCAACGCACCGCTTTCCGATGAATTTGGATTTGATCTTGCCGAGGTTGTAACAAGAGACTATCTGTCAAGCTGTATGGTTATAGTAAAAGCCGATTATTTTGAGGATGTGAGCGATAAGCTTGAGTCTATTGGTGCGATAAGCGTGCCAAAGCCGGTAAACAGGCTCATACTTTCACAGTCGTTAAGGTGTATCAGCGCAACAAGAAACAGGCTTTTGGGACTTAAGCAGGAAAATAACAAGCTCCAGAAAAAAATAGAGGAAATGAGAATCATAAACAGAGCAAAATTTGCGCTTATGCAGTATCTGAGTTACAGTGAGGCACAGGCTCACAGGTATATAGAGAAGCAGGCGATGGATAAAAGGGTAACAAAATATCAGATAGCGGTACAAATTATCAAGACTTACGAAAATTAACAGATTTTTTACAGACAAAATGAAAAAAATGTTGTATAATAAATAAGATAACATAACGAATCAGTTGATAAAGATTTTTGGAAAGGGGATTTTCTCGTGCAGAAAGCGTATTTAATACTTGAAAACGGGACGATTTTTGAAGGAAAAAGTTTTGGAAAAGCCGGAGAAACCGTTGGGGAAATTGTTTTTACAACGGCAATGACCGGCTATTTAGAGACCCTTACAGACCCGAGCTATTATGGACAGATAGTTGTTCAGACATTTCCGCTTATCGGTAATTACGGAGTTATTCCTTCCGATTTTGAAAGCGCTCATCCGTATGTTAAGGGATATATTGTAAGAGATTGGTGTCAGGAACCTTCAAACTTTCGTTGTGAGGGGGATCTTGACACTTTTTTAAAGCGGTCGGGAATTGTCGGACTTTACGGAATAGACACCCGTGCTCTTACTAAGATAGTGCGCGAATACGGAGTTATGAACGGAAAAATATTTGTCGAGGGAATAAACGACTTTGGGCTTACCGATCTTAAAAGCTACAGAATAATAAATGCCGTTGAAAATACGACCTGTGAAAAGGAAACGGTTATGCCGGCTGTCGGAGAGAAAAAGCGCAGGGTTTGCCTTATGGATTACGGAGCTAAGGCGAATATATGCAGAGAGCTTCAAAAAAGAGGCTGCGAGGTAACTGTGCTTCCTGCTTTAACACCTGCAAGTAGGGTGAAAGAGCTTTCTCCTGATGGAATAATGCTTTCAAACGGACCGGGAGATCCGGCTGATAATACAGAGATAATAAATGAACTGAAAATTATGTGCGGCTTTAACATTCCTATATTCGGTATTTGTCTTGGACATCAGCTGTTAGCGCTTTCTCAGGGGGCAAAGACAGAAAAGCTCAAGTACGGTCATAGGGGAGCGAATCAGCCGGCGTCATATAAGGATACGGGAAGGGTTTATATAACCAGCCAGAACCACGGATATGCGGTGGTTTCCGATACGCTTCCTGACGGTGCGACCGAGAGCTTTTTCAATGCTAATGACGGTACCTGCGAAGGTGTAGAGTACAATTATATGCCGGCTTTCTCGGTTCAGTTTCACCCGGAAGCCTGCGGAGGACCGCTTGATACGGGATTTTTGTTTGATAAATTTATAGATATGATAGATGCTAATAAGTAATTAAAACAGAAATTTATTGTCAGAAAGGAAATAAATTATGCCTTTAAATAAAGATCTTAAGAGAGTGCTTGTAATAGGCTCGGGACCAATAGTTATAGGACAGGCGGCGGAGTTTGACTATGCGGGAACACAGGCCTGCCGCGCACTCAAGGAAGAGGGACTTGAGGTAATACTTGTTAATTCAAACCCGGCAACGATTATGACGGATAAGGCTATGGCGGATAAGATCTACATAGAGCCGCTTACGCTTGAAACTGTAAAGAGGATAATAAAAAAAGAGCGTCCGGACAGCCTGCTGTCAACTCTCGGAGGACAAACCGGACTTACCTTGTCTATGAAGCTTGCAAAAGAGGGCTTTTTGGATGAATATAATGTAAAGCTTCTTGGCGCAAGACCTGAAACTATCGACAAGGCGGAGGACCGACAGATGTTTAAGGATACTATGGAGTCTATCGGTCAACCGTGTATTCCTTCTAAGGTCGTGAATACGGTTGAGGACGCCGTAGCGTTTGCAAATGAAGAGGGTATAGGCTATCCGCTCATAATCCGCCCAGCGTTCACATTAGGAGGAACGGGCGGCGGAATCGTAAACAATGAGACAGAACTGAGGGATATTACAAGAAACGGACTTTATCTTTCTCCTATAACGCAGGTGCTTGTTGAAAAGTGTATTGCCGGATGGAAGGAAATAGAGTTTGAGGTTATGAGAGACAGCAAGGGAAATGTGATAACTGTCTGCTCAATGGAAAACTTTGACCCGGTAGGAGTACATACGGGAGATTCGATTGTTATAGCGCCTACCGTGACGCTTGCGGACAAGGAGTATCAGATGCTTCGTTCCGCTGCGCTTAAGATAATAGATGCACTTGAAGTAGAGGGAGGCTGTAACTGTCAGTTTGCACTGAATCCCGACAGCTTTGAATATGCGGTTATCGAGGTCAATCCAAGAGTTTCGCGTTCCTCGGCTCTTGCGTCAAAGGCGACGGGTTATCCGATAGCGAAGGTTGCGGCAAAGATAGCTATCGGCTATACGCTTGATGAGATAAAGAACGCGGTAACAGGTAAGACATTCGCCTGCTTTGAGCCGGCGCTTGACTATGTTGTAGTAAAGCTTCCTAAGTGGCCTTTTGACAAGTTTGTTTATGCAAAAAGAACTCTCGGCACTCAGATGAAAGCTACGGGAGAGGTAATGGCCATAGGTACTACCTTTGAGCAGGCTATTATGAAGGCGGTAAGAGGTGCAGAAATAGGACACGACAGCCTGTTAAGCGAGCCGCTTATGGCACTTTCTGATGACGAGGTCAAGGAAAGACTAAAAAGCTGTAACGATGAAAGACTGTTTGTAGTTTTTGAAAATCTTAGAAGAGGAATTTCGCCTGAGTACATACATAATATAACAAAGATCGACCCTTGGTTTTTAAACAAGCTTTTAAAGATAATAGATGTCGAAAAAGAGCTTCGCAAGGGAGTCTTGACAGATGAGCTTTATATCAAGGCGAAGAAGATAGGTTATCTTGACAAAGTCATAAAACAGCTTTCTGGCTGTGAGATAGAAAAGCCGAAAAATGCGTCGTTTAAAATGGTAGATACTTGCGCTGCGGAGTTTTCTGCACAAACGCCTTATTTCTACTCTACCTTTGACGATGAGGACGAGGCTGGTAAGCACATAAAAGCGTTAGGCTCTAAAAATAAAACAGTAATAGTTTTCGGATCGGGACCTATAAGGATCGGACAGGGAATCGAGTTTGACTATGCTTCTGTTCAGTGCGTCTGGGCATTAAAGCGTCAAGGCTTTGATGTTGTTATTGTGAACAACAACCCTGAAACGGTGTCAACTGACTTTGATACAGCAGACAGACTTTACTTCGAGCCGCTTACAAACGAAGATGTTATGAACATCATAAATGTCGAAAAGCCTTACGGAGTGGTTGTAGCGTTCGGCGGACAGACGGCTATAAAGCTTACAAAGTATATGGCTGCAAACGGTGTGAACATTTTGGGAACTCCGCCTGACAGTATAGATGCCGCTGAGGACAGAGAGCGTTTTGATGAGCTTTTGGAGCTTCACGGTATAAAGCGTCCACAGGGCTTTACGGTTATGACTACCGAAGAGGCTCTTGAGGTCGCAAATAAGCTGCATTACCCTGTTTTGATGCGTCCGTCTTATGTTTTGGGCGGTCAGAATATGATAATCGCATTCAACGATGACGATATAAAGGAATATATGGCTATAATCCTTGCACAGGAGATAGAGAATCCGATACTGATCGACAAGTACCTTTCAGGTCCTGAGCTTGAGGTGGACGCGATATGTGACGGAGAGGATATACTTATTCCCGGAATTATGGAACACGTTGAGAGAGCGGGAATACATTCAGGTGACTCGATAGCAGTTTATCCTGCTTGGAATCTTCCTGACGAGATGGTAGAAAGGATAGTTGAGTGTTCCAAGAACCTTGCTGTATCATTGAAAACAAAGGGACTTGTAAATATACAGTATCTCATTTATCACGGAGAGCTATATGTAATAGAGGTAAATCCGCGTTCATCGAGAACTATCCCTTATATCTCAAAGGTAACGGGTGTTCCTATGGTAGAGCTTGCAACACGCGCAATGCTCGGAGAAAAGCTCAAATCAATGGGCTACGGAACGGGTCTTTATCCTCATTCTCCGTATATGGCGGTAAAGGTTCCTGTATTCTCGTTTGAAAAGCTTATTGATGTAGACAACCACTTAGGTCCGGAGATGAAGTCCACAGGAGAGGTACTGGCTTTGGCAAATACTCTTGAAGAGGCGCTTTACAAGGGACTTATAGCGGCGGGCTACACTCTTGAGAAAAAAGGCGGAGTATTTATAACCGTAAGAGATTCAGATAAGCCGGAGATTTCAGAGGTAGCTAAAAAATTTGCAGATCTCGGATTTAAGATATATGCTACAAGAGGAACGGCAAAGACGCTTGAGGAAAACGGTATCACCGCACAGGTAGTCGATAAGATCCACGAGGGTGAGAACAATACGCTTAAGCTTATTGAGAGCGGAGAGATACATTATGTTATATCTACCTCTTCAAAGGGAAGAATGCCTTCAAGAGATTCCGTTAAGATAAGGAGAAAAACTGTGGACAGAAATATACCTTGTCTAACGTCTATCGATACGGCGAACGCCATTGTATCAAGCATAAAGAGCAAATATTCGGAACAGTCTACCGAGCTTGTGGATATAAACGATATGAGGACACAGAAGCAGAAGGTAAAGTTTTCAAAAATGCACGGTTGCGGAAATGACTATATTTACTTTAACTGCTTTGACCAGAGGATAGATAATCCCGAGGGATTGTCTATAAGGCTTTCTGACAGACATTTCGGTATCGGCGGGGACGGCGTTATACTTATATGCCGTTCAAAGGTCGCAGACGGAAAAATGAGAATGTTCAACCTCGACGGAAGCGAAGGAAAAATGTGCGGCAACGGAATAAGGTGCGTCGCAAAGTTTATGAGAGACAACGGGCTTGTCGATAAGGATAAGTTTACTATCGAAACGCTTTCGGGAATAATCGGAGTTGAGCTTATGCGCCATTACGGAGAGGTCGTTGGCGCAAAGGTCGATATGGGTAAGGCGATACTTGATCCTAAGCTTATACCTGTAAGCCTTGAGGGAGAAAAAATAGTAAACCGCACCGTTACGGTAGCGGATAAGGATTGGGATATAACCTGCGTTTCTATGGGAAACCCGCACTGTGTTTCATTTATAAAAAATGTTGATACATTTGAGCTTGAGAAGTACGGTCCGGTATTTGAAAATCACCCTATGTTTCCAGAGAGAGTAAATGCTGAATTCATACAGATAGTAGATAAAAATACGCTCAAGATGAGAGTATGGGAAAGAGGAAGCGGTGAGACATGGGCTTGCGGAACCGGCGCTTGTGCAAGCGTTGTAGCAGCGTGCGAAAACGGGTATTGCAACAAAGATGAGGACATTACCGTAAAGCTTATCGGAGGAGAGCTTACCGTTCGCTACACATCTGACGGTAAAGTATTTATGACAGGAAATGCCGTTAATGTATTTGACGGAGAGGTCATTATCTGACAGTAGAAAGGAAGAGTTAAAAATGGCAACGATAAACGAAAATTACTTAAAGCTCGAAAAGAACTATCTTTTTATCAATATTGCAAAAAAGGTGAATGAGTATAAGGAGTCTCACCCGGATGCCGATATTATCAGAATGGGTATCGGAGATGTGACTTTGCCTATTGCAAAGTGCGTGGTCGACGCTATGAAAAAGGGCGCCGATGAGATGGGAGTTAAGGAAACATTTAAAGGCTATGAGGACAGCGGAACAGGATATGATTTTCTGAAGGAGGCTGTTTCCGGATATTATGAGAGCTTCGGTGTAACAGTAAAGCCTAGCGAGATAAGGATAAACGACGGCGCAAAGTCTGACTGCGGAAATATAGTTGACATTTTCGGGGATGACAATATCGTGCTTATCACAGACCCCGCATATCCGGTTTATGTAGATACTAATCTTATGAGCGGAAGGAAGGTCATTTATGCCGATTCAAACGAAGAAAACGGCTTTGCGGCAATGCCTGACGAAAGTGTTCACGCAGACCTTATATATCTGTGTTCGCCTAACAATCCTACCGGCTCTGCGTACACAAAGGATCAGCTCAAGGTTTGGATAGACTACGCAATAAAGAACAACGCAATTATCATATACGACGCCGCATATGAGGCATTTATAACTGATGAGGCAATACCGAGGAGCATATTTGCTGTTGAGGGTGCAAGAAGGTGCGCAATAGAAATGTGCTCGCTTTCCAAAACTGCCGGCTTTACCGGAATGAGATGCGGTTATACTGTAATCCCCGATGAGCTTACCGTCACCGCAAGCGACGGCACAGTAGTTTCGATATCTCAGCTTTGGGGAAGGAGAGAGGGCTCAAAATTCAACGGAGTTTCCTATCCTGTTCAGTGTGCAGCCGCTGCGGTATTCACAAAAGAGGGATACGAGCAGACCAGAGAGAATATAAAGTATTATCAGGAAAATGCAAAGGTAATTGCCGCAGCTATGGACGAAATGGGAATAAAGTATACGGGAGGAAAGAACTCACCGTATATCTGGCTCAAGTGTCCGAACGGAATGAAGAGCTGGGATTTCTTTGACAAGCTTCTTACCGAGGCAAATGTTGTCGGAACTCCCGGAGCAGGCTTTGGCAAAAACGGTGAGGGCTGGTTCAGATTAACGGCGTTTGGCGACAGCGAAAGAACAAAGGAAGCTTGCGAGAGAATTAAAAAGCTTAAGTTTTTAGCAAATCCAATAAGATAAATCAGAACCAGGAGTGAGTTATATGATAGGTGACATTGTTACAGTTACTGTCGACAGACCTTTAGGCAGTTATCACCCGGAGTATAAGGATATGTATTATCCGATAAACTACGGTTATGTCGAAAACATTATTGCGCCGGACGGAGAAGAACAAGACGCATATGTGTTGGGCGTAAATGAAGCAGTTAAAAAATTCACTGGAAAAATTATTGCTGTGATCCACAGGTTCGATGATGTTGAAGAGAAATGGGTAGTGTGTCCCGAAAATATATCTTTTAGCAAGGATGAAATTTTAAAACAAGTTGAGTTTCAAGAAAAGTACTATCAATCTGAAATTATAATGTAAATTATAGTTTAAAAGAAAACACTTTTACACAATAGTGCTAAACCAAATAACCGCCGCCGAGGAAAATCCCCTCAGCGGCGGTTTTGTGTATTTGGTCAAATAATGCTTTTGTCAAAAAACAAAGAGATGAATGCAGCCAGCAAAAACAAAACTGAAAACAAAGCGGCTTTAAATCCCAAAAAGTGCGTTATCACAGTTCCTATAACAGCGCCAAGGATAAAGACTGATATTATACCGAAGTAAAAAATCGCTTTGTTGCGGTAGGTCTTGTCCTTGGTTTCAAAATAAAGGTACAGGCTTTCAGAGCCGCTTCTTAAGTTTCCCGTACACATTGTAGATGCAAACGACTGTCCTCTGAGACGGTTAAACGCTTCGTATTGTAATGCGCTCACCAGTGATATAAGAACTATTGCAGCAGCATTTGTGTATTTCCCGTAGGGAATAAAACAAACAGCCGTCACTATAACGGATTCAAGTAAAACAACTATCTGCCGCCAGAGTCTTCCGTGAGCGGAGAATTTTTTTCTAAGCCACAGCGCGGTAAAAACTCCGAGTATAAAAGTGATTATCGGTATGAGATACAAAAGTGCACGCAGATAGTTTGTTTTTCCAAGATTTATGCTCATTAAAACAATGTTTCCCGTCTGGGCGTAAGCAAATACCTCGTCTCTCGTCAGATAGGTATATGCGTCGATAAATCCACCCGAAAACGCTAAGAGCATACCTATAAAGTATGAGTGTGCCATTTCCGTTTCGTGGGATCTTGAAAATTTAATAGCCATCACTCCTGTGTCTTGTTGCCGCAAAGCTTTAAAAGTACGGGAATAATAAACGAACCGACAGAGTTTCCGAGCGTCATAATTACAAGATACAAAAGCGTTTTTAAGCTGAATGAGTAGGAAATCCAGAAGTAAAACATATTTGCAACACAGTGTTCAAACGAGCAAAGTATAAACACCACAACGCATATAAAAGTAGCTATGTATTTTTGTCCGGAGTTTTCACCGTATTTAAAGTTGTATGCCGCTATGTACATAAGCATACCGCAGAAAACAGCGAGAATAAAAATTGAAAGGAGATCATCATTAAGCTTTACCTCGCACATTTTCTCCGCTGTTTTTGAAAGTGCCTCTGAAACTCTTGTAAGCCGTAGCAGAAGCCCTACGAACCCTGTTCCGATAATATTTCCTATCCATATAACACCTAAGTCGGCGCAGAATTTAAGCTTGTTTTTTTCGGTTATGAGAAAACCGATCTTACCGGTATAAAGGTTAAATCCGAATGAGAATATACTAAACAGCCCGATAGCAAACAGCAAAGAACCTATATATCTGTTGTCCACCGATAAGTACAGCGCACCGCCGATACCTATCATAATTCCGGCTAGTATTGCCTTTAATAAAACCTCTTTAATGTGTGAAAGCATTTGTTGTCCTCCTATTTATTATCAGTTTTTGTCATAAACAACACGCCGAGAGTGTCCGGACCGCAGTGACAGGAAATCGTGCAGCTTGCGTTTGTGACATATATGTTTTTAAAGGATGTGTTTTCTGAAAGGTACTTTTTAACGACATTTATATATTCATCACTTGTGCCGGAATGGGTAATAAAAACAGTCTCGTCGTCATAGTCAGGGTATTTTGCGATTATGTCCTCTGTATAGCTTAATAAGACTCTGTCGAATTTACCACGATATTTTTTACCTACGCTCATCTTTCCGCCGTTCTTGTTGTCTACAACTATACAGGGCTTTATGCCGAGAAGATTTGCGCCGAACGCCGCTACCGCCGAGCATCTTCCGCCCGCACGCATAAATTCAAGTGTGTTTAAAATAAAGCTCGCATGAGAATAGGGAGTGAGTGCATTGATCCGTTCTGATATTTCCTTTGCAGAAGCCCCTTCCTCTGCCATTTTACAGGCTTTGATGACCAATAGTCCCGTACCTGTTGAAAGGTTTTGTGAATCTACCGGATATACTCCCTTAAGCTCATTTGCGGCGATCAGTGCGTTTTGATGAGAAGCTGATAGCGCAGAGCCGAGATTTATGTGTACGACCTCAAAGCCCTTATCTGTAAATTGTTTGAAGTATTCGATGTATTCTCCGGCGCTTATCGCACTTGTTTTAGGAAGCGCCTTGTTTTCGCGATAGGCTGAATAAAGCGTTTCCGGAGTTATTGTGACATTGTCGAGATAGTCCTTTCCGTTAAGATTGATATGATACGGAAAGTAATATATCCCAAGCTTTTCTTTAAGCTCATTTCCAAGATCACAGGTGCTGTCCGCTGAAATAATAACCTTTTTCATAACTTTTCTCCGTTTCCCCAAAATGTGACATATGCTTTTACCTATATTTTAATATTTATATACGCTCTTGTCAAGTAATGAATTACAACTGTGAAGCCAAATATAAAAGCATCCGAGTCTTTTTCTCGGATGCTTTTACTAAGAAGGAGTTTTTTATGAAATTAAGTTATTTGTTATCTTGTGTTTTTATTTTAAATATTATAGGTGAGGGTAATATATTTATTAGTTGAAAATTATGTGAAAATCTCCTTTAAAAAATTTTTTCAAAAAATAAAACAAATGTTCTTGACAAACATTCGTTCTTGTGTTATCATATAAATAGAGAACAAATGTTTTACTATGGAGTGAAAAAGATGAAAAGCGTATTTGAAGAAAGAGTGATACTTCATGTTGATATAAACAACTGTTATGCGTCTATTGAGTGCAGGATGAACCCGTCGCTAAGGGGAAAGGCGGTAGCGGTTGCGGGGAATACAGAAGATCGCCACGGAATAATACTTGCAAAGAATGAAAAAGCGAAGGCTATGGGCGTAAAAACCGGAGAGGCTATATGGGAATCACTTGTAAAATGCCCGGAGCTTACTCTTTGTGAGCCGCATTACGATCTCTATCTTAAGTTTTCAAAGGCAGCAAGAAATATTTACAGGGATTATACCGACAGGATAGAGCCGTTTGGACTTGACGAAGCGTGGCTTGATATAACGGGACTTTTCAGAAACGGAAAACAGGCTGACGGAGAGGAAATAGCGAATGAGATAAGAAGCCGCATAAAAAAAGAGCTTGGGATAACTGTATCAGTCGGAGTAAGCTTCAATAAGATATTTGCGAAGCTCGGTTCCGATTTAAAAAAGCCTGATGCCGTAACGGTAATATCAAAGGAAAATTTTCGTGAAAGGATATGGGGCTTAAGTGCCGGGGAGCTTATATATATCGGAAGGCATACCCGTGAAAAGCTTAAAAATCGAGGTATAATTACTATAGGCGATCTGGCTTGTGCCGATGAAAAAATACTTAAATGCGCTCTGGGAGTAAACGGACTTAAGCTTAAGCGATTTGCTCTCGGTGAGGACAGAAGCCCTGTCGCTTTGGACGGAGAAAAGGCTTTGATAAAGTCGGTAAGTAATTCTACTACATCTCCGAGAGACCTTTGTAACGACAGCGATGTCAAGGTGGTTCTTTATGCGCTTTCTGAAAGTATCGCTATGCGCCTTAGGAATATGGATCAAAAGGCTCGGGTAATAACGGTCAGCGTAAGAAACAAGGTGCTTTATACCTATTCACGGCAGCGGCACACATATTTTCCCACAAACGATGCAAAGGACATCGCAAAGATAGCTTTTGAGCTTTTTAAAGAATCTTATTCAAAGAGCGGAGGTCAGCCGATAAGAAGTATAGGGATACACGCCGGAGATCTGGTTGAAAATGGCTCTTTTGAACAGCTTACCGTATTTGAAAGTACAGAAAACTCGCTTAAAAAGAAAAATCTTAATAATGCGGTAGATGATTTGAGAAAAAGGTATGGCTATCTCTGTGTAACAAGGGGTATAATTTTAAGCGACAATGATTTTAGAGGATTTTCAACAAGGATACAAAATGAAGTACATCCCGTAGGCTTGATGAAAACGGTTTGAGTTTTGACAACTTCTGTTTTCATAAAAATTATCTGATATTTTAATCGCGGATGGAAAAATATTAAAAAAAATAAAACAGTTAATGATAGCTATTGCAATTTAAGCGGTTTTTTGGTAAAATAAAAAAGATGAATGCTTAAAGGTTGGAAAATCACCAAAAGCTGTATTTCAATGAATTCGGAGGACTGTTTTATGCCTATTAAATATGTATTTGTAACAGGAGGAGTTGTTTCGGGACTTGGTAAGGGGATAACTGCGGCAAGCCTTGGTCGTCTTTTAAAATGCCGAGGCTACCGAGTAACTATTCAGAAGTTTGATCCTTACATAAATGTAGACCCGGGAACGATGTCTCCGTATCAGCACGGCGAGGTTTTTGTTACCGACGACGGCGCTGAAACAGACCTTGACTTAGGTCACTATGAAAGATTTGTCGATGAGAATCTCTCGGTAAACTCAAATGTAACTACCGGAAAGATATATTGGAATGTTATAAATAAGGAGAGAAGAGGGGACTATCTCGGCGGAACTGTTCAGGTGATCCCTCATATCACTAATGAGATAAAGGATAAAATATACAGGGTAGGAAAGGATGCCAACACCGATTTTGTCATCACAGAGATAGGCGGTACTGTCGGAGATATTGAGTCTACACCATTTCTTGAGGCTATAAGACAGGCAGGAATAGAGGTAGGAAGAGAAAACGCTGTGTTTATCCATGTTTGTCTTGTGCCGTATATATCGGGTTCAAAGGAGCTTAAAAGTAAACCGACTCAGCATTCTGTAAAGGAACTTTTGTCCTTAGGTATTCAGCCGAATATTCTTGTATTAAGAAGTGAAATGGAAATTCCGGACGATATGAAAAACAAGATAGCGCTGTTTTGTAATGTCGGAAAGGACGATGTTATTCAGAATCTTACCGCACCAAGTCTTTATGAGGTCCCGCTTTGGCTTGAAAACGAGGGACTTGCTGACGCTGTGTGCAGGCAGTTAGGACTTCCTATTACAAAGCCCGATCTTTCGGAATGGCAAAAGATGGTCGATAACATTAAAAACGCCAAGAAAG
Source organism: uncultured Clostridia bacterium (assembly GCA_947624675.1). Taxonomy (GTDB): domain Bacteria; phylum Bacillota; class Clostridia; order Oscillospirales; family Ruminococcaceae; genus UMGS1601. The sequence continues at coordinate 131,780 of CANQLI010000006.1, forward strand.
AGGTCACTATCGGTCTTGTAGGTAAGTATGTGGAGCTTGAGGACGCATATCTTTCCGTTGCCGAGGCGCTTAGGCACGCAGGCTTTGAAAATGGGGCTAATGTCACTATAAAATGGATACAGTCGGAGGATATAGACAGTAAAAATGCTTCGGACAAGCTCAAAGGCTTAGGCGGAATTATCGTACCCGGCGGATTCGGCGACAGGGGAATCGAAGGAATGATAGAGTCTATAAGGTTCGCAAGGGAAAACAAGATACCTATGTTTGGAATTTGCCTTGGTATGCAGATGTCGGTAGTTGAGTTTGCAAGAAATGTAGCAGGTCTTAAAAACGCTAACTCTACTGAATTTTCCGACAGTGAGTATCCGGTAATAGACATAATGGACGAGCAGAAGGACATTCACGACAAAGGCGGAACGATGCGCTTAGGACTGTATCCATGCGTTCTAAAGGACGGTACAATAGTAAAGGATATTTACTCAAGTGATCTTATATATGAGCGCCACAGGCACCGTTGGGAATTTAACAACGCTTACAGAGCAAAGCTTGAGGAAAATGGGCTCGTTATAGCAGGTCAGTCGCCCGATAATAAATTAGTCGAGATCGTCGAGCTAGCTAAAGATGAACACCCTTGGTTCGTAGGGGTACAGTTCCATCCGGAATTCAAGTCAAGACCAAATCGTGCACATCCGTTATTCAGGGACTTTATAAGAGCGGCACTTGAAACCGATAAGGATAATTAGAATTTATTAAAATAATCACACCCCGTAGTTTATGTAAATGAAATGCACCTCAAAGTAAGACAATGTTATATAATGTCTAATAAGGGGTGCATTTCAGGCAAGTGGGGAATAATTATATCAAAATCAACGCTAAATCAGGAAACGAATTTGCAAACTCAAAAGTAACGCAAGCGTATTTTTAGAGAAACAAACAAATCTTTGCGGATAAAATGAACAACTCAAATAATCTTAATGAAATCATTTGGTCTTTAAGAAGTTATGTAAACGAGAGTATTAGCTACATATGAAATGACAATATTGTTGCTTTTTTTGGGGGATAGGTGTTAATGTCAATTGGTAACAGAGAATATGTTGCCGATGTGCTTATAGGACCACAGATCTGATAACTCGCTAATGTTTTACGATATTTTAAATATTGAAGAAACAAGTATAAATAAAAAAGAGCCTCTACCTCTGAACGCAGATGGCTTTGGCTCTAAAACGGTGACAAGCACCGCCTCTGACAACACTATATCACAAAATGATATAACTGTCAATAGTATTATACCAAAATAGCGATACAACTAAAGGAAAAAGGAGTTACTGTCAATAAGTGTCAGACCACCCTTAAAAAAGCGCTAAAAGGGTCTGTTTGGTCGTCGGACTGTTCTGAGGTGTGATTGGTTATAAATCGTCCTCGTGTATTTTCCACTGCTCTTCCATGAGTATCAATACTTCCTCTGGTGTGAGCAATTTTTCGGGTTCTTTCTGTCCCTTTAATGAAGATTGGTTCTTCTCCTCTTCTGACATCGTTTGAGTAGTGCGAGTATCCATCAAGTAAATCTCCTCTCTCCGCTATTATGCGGTTAAATACATTTGTCGGTTTGTTTTGATATTTGTACGGCAAAGACGGTTCTAAGAAGCGTCCTTGTTCAAAATACCTGTTTAGCATTCTTCCAAGTGCCTTATTTTGCGGTACTTCATTTAAGTGCAGATGTACGCTGTACCCTGCGTTTTTATATTTCTCTAAACGCTTTACGAGTCTTTCATATTCACTTCCGATAATAGGCAATACTATGTTTTCGCCGCTATCCATTGCTTTTTCCAGTATTTTATCGTTTATGAGTTTACTCTCTTCATGCACAGCGTCAGAGCCATACCCCCGATTAAACTCGGGTAGTTTCTCCTTAATAATATCGCAGTCAACTATCCTTGAGCCATATTGATTTGACAACGGATCGGCGAATACCGTTGATTTTCCCACAGCAGGCAAACTGATAACAACATCAATCCGTTTTTCTTTCCTTATAGGATTATCATACACCCATTTTCCGTTTTCGTCAAGTCGTGCGCTTCCGAGCTTTTCCACATCATCTTGTACCTTAAGTCTCAACTCCTGCCTAGATGGTGTGTTTATGTTGATAGTAGGTTCAATTTCTCCACGCTTAGTATATGCTTCTCTGATTTCTTCAAGTGACACAATAGTTTCAAGAGAAATATACTCGTTATTGGCAAGCCTGTCTAAAACTTTTTGAGTTCTTTCGGTGGGTTTAATTGGTGTCCATTTTTCTTTTAGCGAAAACTTTCTTGTATCATTTTCGCTGTTTTCGGATATATTACTATTGACAACAGTATCGTTTTGTGATATAGTGTTGTTAATAAGAGAGTTGCGGATATGACTTCTCTGTGTATCTTCTAACGAAAAGAA
>CANQLI010000007.1 GCA_947624675.1 uncultured Clostridia bacterium
CTTGATTTTGATACTATCGCAGTCGAATACAATTCATCGGTCACACGAGCGGTAAGAGAGGGCAATACTTCAAAAACACCGTTTTTTGAGTACGCCGATAAAATATCGAATATTCTCTCGCAGTCATTTGAAAATTTGAATGTGGAAAGGAACATTAAAACCTTAAATATCAAGTTTTCACAAATAGATAATAAGCCTTTTAATGTTAAAGTTGACGAAATTTCAAAAATGACAAGTGAAGAAGTTTTAGATAATGCAAGAAGAGGTACATTTATTAGTGTTTCAGAACACACACCCAAAATCATCCTAGATAATGTCAGTGATGCTCAGGATTTAAAGATGATTATGAGCTTTTCTAAATTGTATCTAGATATGAATAAAAGTGGTGTTCTTAGAGGAAATTATCATAATCTTGGTGCAGAAGAAATTAAAAAGCTTTATGATTATATTTCAAATCCACAAGCAATAGTAAAAATGGATAATGGAAGGCTTAATTTGCTTTCAACTTTAAGCGAAGGCAATAATAATGTTATTTCTATTGAATTAAATACAGTAAAAGATATAAATAATCGTAATAAAAAGTATAATTTAGTTATAACTGTTTTTAATTCTAAAGATAATTATATCAAAAATCTTATAAATAAGCACGGCGTTTCTGTGGAATATATAAAAAAAGATTTACCGCAAGTTAATTCCCAACTGTATAAATGGTTGGCAACTATTAACGATAAATCTACTAACAACACTATATCACAAAACGATACTGTTGTCAATAGTAATATATCCGAAAACAGCGAAAATGATACAAGAAAGTTTTCGCTAAAAGAAAAATGGACACCAATTAAACCCACCGAAAGAACTCAAAAAGTTTTAGACAGGCTTGCCAATAACGAGTATATTTCTCTTGAAACTATTGTGTCACTTGAAGAAATCAGAGAAGCATATACTAAGCGTGGAGAAATTGAACCTACTATCAACATAAACACACCATCTAGGCAGGAGTTGAGACTTAAGGTACAAGATGATGTGGAAAAGCTCGGAAGCGCACGACTTGACGAAAACGGAAAATGGGTGTATGATAATCCTATAAGGAAAGAAAAACGCATTGATGTTGTTATCGGTTTACCTGCAGCGGGAAAATCATCGGTGCTTGTAGACCCGCTATCAAATGCATATGGCTCAAGGATTGTTGACTGTGATATTGTCAAGGAGCGATTGCCCGAGTTTAATAACGGTTACGGATCCGATGCTGTACACGAAGAAAGCAAGCTTATAAATGACAGAATACTACAAAAGGCTATAGAAAGCGGAGAAAACATAGCGTTACCTATCATAGGAAGTAAATACGGTAAGCTTGTTGGTCGTTTGGAGGAGTTTAGAAGTAAAGGATACAGTATACATTTACACTTAAATGAGCTGTCTATGAACAAGTCGCTTGGCAGAATGATAAACAGATTTTTTGAAACAGGGCGGTTTTTAAAACTCGACTTGCCGTATGATTATCAAAATAAACCGACTAAGGTATTTAACCGCATAATAGCGGAGAGAGGAGATTTACTTGATGGATACTCGCACTACTCAAACGATGTCAGAAGAGGAGAAGAACCAATTTTCATCAAAGGAACAGAAAAAGTTCAAGAAGTTACTTACACCAGAGGAAGTATTAAAACTAGTGAAGGAGCAGGCAAAGATATACGAGGACGATTTATAAACAATCACACCTCAGAACAGCCTGACGACAAAACAGACCCATTTTGCGCTTTTTTAAGGGTAGTCTGACACTTATTGACAGTAACTCCTTTTTCCTTTAGTTGTATCGCTATTTTGGTATAATACTATTGACAACTGTATCGTTTTGTGATATAGTGTTGCCAGAGCCGAAGCCCGTGTAATCAGGGGTGGAGGCTCTTTTTTTATTTATTCTTATATTGTGTAAATTTATAATATCGTAGAAAACTAACTCGTTATTGCTTCTCCGACCTATGAGAATATCGGCAATGTACTCATTGTCACCTACTTGTAATTGAACTTTACCTCGTCCAAAGTCTATAATATCATCATTTCGTAAATGCTTTGGAGTTTCATTTCCTTTTTTTCGCCGAAAAAGCATCTCTTAAAAATCTTATCCGCGACAGCGTCTACGGTAGATTTGTCAAGTACTCTTCCTGCTTTCTCAAAAAGGTCTTTTACTACCTGAGTATCTACTTGTAGCTTTTTGTTTCTCTGATACGCTTTCTTCGCAAGCCTGATGTCTATGTCCTCTAAGAGGGAGTATTTTCGGAATGGGTCGCTATCGCCATTGCTTTTACCGCCGTTCCTATTGCTTCCGCTTTCGTCAGATTTTCGTATTGAAGTCCGTCTATCAGCTTCAACATTTCTTCCTGCTGTTTTTCCGTCCTCAATACTGTCATTATATCCACCGTCTCTTCCTCCGGCACCCCTGTTTCCTTCAATATCCTGATTATTTTGTGTTCCAGTTCTGTAAGCATCTTTACTGTCCTTTCTTCGTTTATAATCCTCTAAACTGCCGTATTTACCTATGGCAGTATAATCACCGTAAGCGTTTATTCTTACTCTGTACACACCATCCGAAAGATATATTGTATCATAAGGAGGTAATAATTCGCCCCGCGAAAAGGCTCTCGCAAGCCTTTCGTTCATTGCTGCTTCAATGCGTCTGAATGTCTGCTTACTTACAGTCAGAGGTTTTTCTTCATTATACAGACTTCCGTACTTGTTGTCAATGTCTTGCTTAAGCGAAAACTTTCTTGTATCATTTTCACTGTTTTCGGGATAATGCCAATAGTAAATACGAAAAATATAGTAGAAAATAAATTTTGTGCAAAACTTTTTCTTTTTCATAACTCTCAGTAAGTACAATAATGTTTTATGTGTTTCTTTTTTGCCGATAACAAAATCCATTTCCCGGTGACCGAATGTATTACGCTCTGATACATCTTCAGAGCGTTTTTCTATGCTTGTCGCGCGTTTGCTGAGGGGAGCTGCAGGTTCGGCGGCACTTGGTGTGCTTCGCTGCGTGGTTACAGCAGGTGGCCTGATTAAGCGAGCTTATCAAAGCTTTGTTCCGGCTTAAAACTTCAAATAATAGTGTTTAGACTTACGATCTGTCCGATTATTCTTACTTAAGAATTTTTTAAAAAGCGGTTGGTATCATTAACTTTTTCTAAAAACCGGTAACCGATATATAAATTGATATTATCTATTTTAGAAAAAGTTTAAAAAGCAGTAGATTTTTCTTTGAAAGTTTTGTATAATTGTATTATGTTATAATGTTAACAACAAAAGTATATCGGAGGGAAGATTTTGAGAAAATATACAAACAAACGCTATAATACGATAGCCGCGTATGTTCTGGCTGTGATCGCAATATCAATGCTTATGGTCATATGTATTTTCAAGTTTACTGCTATCTGGTCTATCATATCAAAAGCCATAAGCGTTATGTCACCTGTTATATGGGGCTTTGCTATCGCATTTATATTAAACCCGGTGATGAAGTTTTCGGATAAATTCATATCGACAAAGGTCTTTAAAAAAAGATCCCGACCCCGTATCACAAGGGCAATATCGGTCTCTTTTGTGCTTTTGATATTACTTGTATTTATCTGTGGAACTATTGCGCTTATACTTCCGAGCCTTTTCTCATCGTTATACGAGATATTTAAAAGCGCCCCCGAATATATAAACAGGATACAGGAGTTTTTAAATGACGCTTTTAAAGACAATAAGGAGATACTGAACGCATTAACCGACAAGCTGACGGAATTTGCTCAGGACACATCCGCACTCTGGGAGCGTGTTGAGCCTGTGCTTACAAATCTTATGTCAAGCATCTGGTCGGTGGTGACATTCTTAAAAAATTTCCTTCTCGGAATAATCATTTCCGTGTATCTGCTGTACAGCAAGGAAAAGCTTATTGCACAGTGTAAAAAAATACTGCTTGCCTTTTCAAAAAAGAGAAACTTCGACTCCGCAATTTCAATTTTAAACAGAGCAAACAAAACATTTTCCGGCTTTATTTCGGGAAAGATTTTAGACTCTCTTATAATAGGAGTTTTGTGCGGAATCATTCTGGCGCTCTTTAAATTCCCTTACCCACTTATGATATCAGTCTTTATCGGAATCACAAATGTTATCCCGTTTTTCGGTCCGTTTATCGGAGCTATCCCTTCGGCAATTCTTATATTGCTTGTAGAACCCGGTATGGTTATCTGGTTTATTTTGGTAATAGTTCTGCTTCAGCAGTTTGACGGAAACATTTTAGGACCTAAGATACTTGGAGATTCAACAGGACTTCCTGCGATATGGGTGCTGGTGTCGATCCTTATAGGCGGCGGTCTGTTCGGCTTTATAGGAATGATCCTTTCCGTTCCGGCGTTCGCTCTAATATATGATATTTTCAGAGTCTACATCTCCAACAAGCTTAGGAAGAAGCACCTCCCGACCGACACAGAATATTATAAGAACCGGCTTGATACAGTAGTAAAAAAGACCGAACCTATAAAAATACTGTCAAAATCGGATCTTGATAAAATCAAAATCCCTCCGGCAGACGAGGTCAATCAGGCAAAATAACAAGCATTTATCACTATACATCTTACAATAAAACAGCCGCTGCGTAGCTTTTACACAGCGGCGTTTAACTTTTATGCACTGGCAGTTACCTTTAACTCGTTGTTGTCAGCGGTAAGGCTTATCTTTTTAGTTTCTATCTTCATCTCATCTATAAGAATGGAAGCTATTTTATCCTCGACCTCCTGACGGATAACTCTTCGTATATCTCTTGCTCCAAGCTTTTTATTGTGAGCTTTCTTAGCTATATACTCACAAGCAGCTCTGTCATACTCAAGCTCTATTCCCTTTTCTCCGAGCGGATCCTTCATTTCATCAAGCATAAGAGCACAGATGTCCGCGTAATTTTCTTCGGTAAGCGGATTAAAAACAACTACCTCGTCTACTCGTCCCAGAAACTCAGGGCGGAGAAAATCTCTGAGTCCCTTCATAGCTTTTTCCTTTGATATCTCGTTGTCGGTCTTATTAAAGCCGACGCCTGTTTCCTGAGAAGTGCTGCCTGCGTTAGAGGTCATAACGATAACGGTATTTTCAAAAGACACGCTTCTGCCCTGCGCATCGGTTATCTTTCCCTCGTCTAATATCTGAAGAAGAACATTCATAACATCTGGATGTGCCTTTTCTATCTCGTCAAAAAGTATTACGGAATACGGGCGGCGGCGAACCTTTTCAGTTAGCTGTCCCGCCTCGTCATATCCGACATATCCCGGAGGGGAACCGATAAGCTTTGCAACACTGTGACGCTCCATATATTCGCTCATATCGACTCTTATAAGCGGCTCGGTCGCATCAAAAAGCTCCTCACCCAGGACCTTTACAAGCTCGGTCTTACCCACTCCCGTAGGCCCTACAAATATAAATGACGCAGGTCTGCGGCGTTTTGAAAGTCCGGCTCTGGTTCTCTTTACCGCCTTTGCTACGGCATCAACAGCCTTATCCTGTCCAATTACTCTGGCGCTGAGTGCCTGCTTGAGATTTCTTATTTTAGAATACTCGGTTTCTATCACCTTTTGTGCAGGTATTCCCGTCCAGAGTTCAATAACGCTCGACAAGTCCTCTTCGGTTACCCTGACATCGGCTGCCTTTTTTGAAACCTCCTCGAGTTCTTTTTCGATTTTTAATATTTCAGCTTTTTCCTTAGCGATCGCTTCATAATCCGGATTTTCCATAGACTCATACCCGTCTACTGCCTCATTACGGCTCTTCAGTTCATCTGTAAGAGCTTCAAATCTCTCAAGCTCAGGGCTTCTAATTCCGGTTCTTGCACAAGCCTCGTCAAGAAGGTCTATCGCCTTGTCGGGAAGATACCTGTCGTTTATATACCTCTCGGACAATATCGCGCACATACGAAGCGTCGCATCGTCGATTTTTACCTTGTGATAATCTTCATAATATTTTCTTATGCCCTCTAAAACCTTTATAGTGTCCGCTAGAGTAGGCTCGGCAACAGTCACAGGCTGAAAGCGCCTTTCGAGAGCTGCGTCCTTTTCTATATACTTTCTGTACTCCTTAAAGGTTGTCGCACCGATGACCTGTACCTCACCCCTTGAAAGCGCAGGCTTCAAAATATTTGCGGCGTTCATAGAGCCTTCCGCCGTATCGCCTGCTCCGACAAGGTTGTGTACCTCATCTATAAACAGGATGACATTTTTTAGGCTTATCACCTCTTCGACAAGACCCTTTACCCTGCTTTCAAACTGACCCCTGAACTGTGTTCCTGCAACCATAGCGGTGAGGTCAAGAAGATAGATCTCTTTATTTTTAAGGTGAAACGGAACATCTCCGGAAGCAATTTTTAAAGCTATACCCTCAGCTATCGCGGTTTTTCCAACACCCGGCTCTCCGATAAGACAGGGATTGTTTTTCTGACGCCTTGAAAGTATCTGAATTACTCGGTTGATTTCCTTTTCTCTTCCGATTATATTATCGAGCTTTCCGTTCTTCGCGCGCTCAGTAAGGTTGGTCGCGTAATTCTCCAAAAATTTAAGCTTTCTTTTTTTATCCTTTTTATCCTTACCGAAAAGTCCTTTTTTCTTTTCTTTTGTCTGATCGGCTTCATTAGAGCCGCTGTCCGAAACAGACCCATCAGACGCAAAACCTGATTTCTCGTCCGACTGAAATCTTCCCAGCATATTTGAGAAAAATTCAGGCATAGTGGAGTTTCCTCCCAGTTCAAAATCATTTCCGTCATTTATCTCCATTATCTGATCGGACAAAGCTTCGAGGTCCTCATCTGTTATACCCATAGATTTCATATATTCGTCGACCTGAGAGATGCCGAGTTTTTTTGCACACACAAGACATAACCCTTCGTTTTTCTTTTCGTGTCCGTTCATTGCCGTTATAAACACGACAGCCGGACGCTTTTTGCATCTGGTACACATCATCATTTTTCACCACTGTCCCTTCATAAATTTCTATTTCACCAAATCATAAAAATACTTAAACACCAATGAATTTTCAATAGTTGATTCCGAAAGTGCGGAATATTGAGAGGAGAGTAAAGCTGACAGCGCCGAAACTATTATCGCTATTATAATAAGCGCAACCGAACCCTTTATTATTCCCAAAGCTCCTCCGAGAGCCCTGTTCACTCCTCCGGCAACAGGTATCTTGTTTAAAATTCCCGTTGCTGCTATTATAAGCTTTAAAACAAAGCTTAATACCAAAAACATAAGCAAAAAAATAACATACTTCAAAAGCAATATGATCAGTTCGTTTACAAAAGCTTCCTCTATTGCGTCAGCCGCCTTTGCGTCGTCCGGATTTACACAAGCCTGAAGGACTTTAGCTACCGTTTCCGAAGAGCTTTGAGCTGCGCTGAAAACCGCTGATGCAAGAGATGACGGAAGCGCTGATTCTATTGCATTTTTAAGACTATCCGAGCTTAGAAAGCTTTCTACATTATCTGAAACGCTCTGCTTATCAAGATCAACGCCCTTTGCCTTTGCATAAGCTTCAATGTTGCTTTTAATATCACCATCTGTGCCGATTATACTCTTTACCGTTTTCTCGTCTGCGGTTATGCCGACATTTTTCAACAGATAGTTGTTCACTATATCGGAAACATCCACCTTGCTGATATTGTCTTCAATAAATGCGGTGACCCGTTCCTTAAAGCACATCTCATAGATTGGCTCTGCGAGCTTTGAAGACGCAAAAAGCGAAACCACCAACGCTACGACAAAGCAAATAAGTGATAAAATGCTTTTAACGAACCCCTTTTTCACACCGAATACAAAGAAAACAAGAAGTACCAAAACCACCGCTAAATCATAAAGTAAAGCCATTTTTCCTCCTAATAGCTATATTCTATCTTATTTATCTCCCTGTACCCTAAGAACAAAACCTCATCGTCAATACTTATGAAATCAACATATTCGCTGCTTACCTTTGCTGTCGCAAGCTTTTTTCCCGAAAAAGAGAACATCTCAATACTGTCGTCCGTAAGCACATATGTGTTTTTCGTATCACACCTTAAGGACTTGACTCTTTTGTCAATATCCATCTGTATCTCATCGCTGTCACTTCTGATTATAATCAGCTTTGAGTCATTATCACTGCTTATTCCCTCGACAGCTATTGAAACCACCTCTTCGGTAGCGTCAAAATCTATAATATCAGATTTATACTGAGCGCTGCTCTTGACCTTACCGTTTTTGTCGAGCCTGACAAATCTGTCGTCACAGACAGCAACCAGATCGCCGTCAGACAGTCTTACAGTCTTTATAATCGCAGTATTCTGAATATCATCGCTTCTGAACTCGACCTTGTCGGAATCAAAATCAAGCGAGTAAATGCCTGATACCATACTTCCGCCCTTTATCTCAAAAGCTGAAACATAACATCCGAATCCGCTTGGTTTAAAATCTACCGATGTAAATCTTGTGCCGTTTGCAAAGCGGTATATTACCTCTCCGTCCTTGTTGTAAACGGTCAGATACGAGGGAAATCCCTCAGCCGTTGTAACTACTGCGATGCTGTCGTTTGAAGCTATTTGTGCAAAATATATTTCCTCGTCAAGCTCACGCTCAAATATAACTTCCTTTTCATTCATAACACATATCCGGTTTCCTGCTCTGTCATAAACCAAGAGCCTGTCATCGCCGATTTTTACGACCGGATCAGAAAGCTTGTGCTGGATAGAATTTATATGCTCTCCGTTTGACTTATAAAAATTTATATATGTGTCTGTTGCGAGTATAAAATCGTCATCAAATCTGAGAAGCTTTGCGCCGGTCGCCGCCTCGCCCACGGAGATAGGAAAGTTTCCCTTTTCAAGCTCGCCGTCATTTACCGTAACCGTCTGAGCCCTGTCGAGTATTCCCTCAAACCAAGGAACCCACAGATTCCTAGTAAAAAACGCTGCGGCGGCTGCCGCCACGATACACAAAACTATTGCAAAACGGCGAAGAAATCTCTTTATTTTTTTCTTTTTCCGCTCTCTGCGGATATCAGTCTGAAACGACTTAACCTTTGCCATCTTTTGTCCTTTCCGATACAGTCAAAATGGTCAGTAAAAAACTTTGTTTAAATAAAGTCCCTGCGGTGCGACTGTTTTTCCCGCCTTTGTTCTGTCCTTAGCATTTATAATGTCTGTGATACCGTCTTCCGGTATCTTTCCCTCATTGATAAACAAGAGCGTTCCGACCATTATTCTTACCATATTATAAAGAAACCCGTTTCCAGAAACATAAAACTTAACAAGATCTCCCTCTCTTACGACACGGGCATCAAAAATAGTTCTGACTGTTATCTGCTTGTCACAGGCAGTAGAGCAAAAGCTTTTAAAATCGTGTTCGCCTATAAACGCCTTTGCTGCCAGATCAAGCTTTTTTTCATCTATCGGCACCCAGTATTTCAGTGCCGTATTTTTATAAAAAGGATTTTTTATCTCGCTGTTGTGAATAATATATTCATACTCTTTTCCCTTTGCGTCAAACCTTGCGTGAAAATCAAGGGGCGCTTCTTCAGCAGACAAAACCGAAATATCATCAGGGAGCTTCGGATTGAGCCCGAAAACAATCCCCCTAAGAGTAATAGGGCTCTGGGATTTAAATGAAAAATAAAACTCTCTTGCGTGAACTCCCTTATCGGTTCTCGAACAGCCGTCGATAGTTATTTTCTCACCGAATAGCTCATATAAAGCGTCCTCTATCTTTTCCTGAACGGTAACGGCATTTTCCTGACGCTGAAAGCCGTGATAGCACGAGCCGTCGTAAGCTATTTTGACCTTAAAATTTCTCATCAAAATATGTTCACCCTGTCAATAATCACAACAAGTACAACAAATGCAATACTTATTATCACCGCATAAAGATCTCTCGGTGAATAGTGAAGCTGTTTTAATCTTGTTCTTCCCTCTCCGCCGTGATATAAACGACATTCCATCGCCATAGCAAGCTCCTCGGCTCGCCTGAAGGCAGAAACAAAAAGCGGTATCAGTATCGGGATAAGGGCCTTAGCCCTTTTTATAAGCGAGCCGGATTCCATATCTGCTCCTCTTGCCTTTTGTGCCATAGTTATCTTATCTGTCTCCTCAACAAGCGTCGGTATAAATCTAAGCGCTATCGTCATCATCATAGCTACCTCGTGAACGGGAAGCTTTATTTTTTTTAGCGGAGAAAGCACCCTTTCTATCGCATCGGTGAGTGCGATAGGAGAAGTCGTGTATGTCAAAAGTGAGGTTCCTATTATAAGGGCTATTATCCTCACTATCATAAACACAGCCGTTTTAATACTGCCAGTAGTTATTCTAAATATCCAGAACTTAAACAGTGTCTCGCCTGTTGAGATAAAAAACAGATTCAGTATTCCCGTAAATATAATAAGCGGAATAATTGGCTTTACACTTTTTAAAATCATTTTAAACGGGATCTTCGAGATCATATATGCCGCTGTCAAAAATACGATCCCTGTTAAAAGACCAAGAAAAGTGTCCGCTATAAACAGCATTATTATATATACTACCGTAAGTAAAAGCTTTATTCTCGGGTCGAGATTGTGAACTATACTCTGACCCGGGAAAAACTGTCCTATCGTTATATCCTTAATCATTTGTTAATGCCTTTCATACTAAAGAGAAAATCAAAGCATTGTCTGACCGTCTCTTAAAATACCGAGATGCTTATACGCCAGATCGGTCGCAACTCTTCCTCTCGGAGTTCTTGAAATAAATCCTAGCTGCATAAGATACGGCTCACAAACATCTTCAAGTGTAACAGCCTCCTCGCCGATTGCTGACGCAAGCGTCTCAAGACCGACCGGTCCGCCGTTATAGCCGTTTATCATCATCTTCAGAAATCTTTTGTCAAGAGCGTCAAGTCCCAACGGATCGACCTCCATTCTGTCAAGAGCAACAGTTACTATGTCCTTAGTTATCCTTCCGTCTCCCATAACCTCGGCAAAATCTCTTACTCTTCTCAAAAACCTGTTAGCTATTCTCGGTGTTCCCCTGCTTCTTGAAGCAAGCTCATATGCTCCCTCTTTATCACAAGCTATTCCGAGGATAGACGCCGAACGCATAATAATGTCACAAAGCTCGTCCTTTGAATACAGCTCAAGGCGCTCTATAACACCAAAGCGATCTCTAAGCGGAGATGTCAGCTGTCCGGCTCTGGTCGTAGCTCCCACAAGAGTAAATCTGTTTAGGTCAAGCCTTATGCTTCTCGCACTCGGTCCTTTTCCTATTATTATATCAAGCGCAAAATCCTCAAGTGCGGGATATAATATCTCCTCTATTGCTCTTGAGAGGCGGTGTATCTCATCGATGAAGAGTACATCTCCCTCCTGAAGATTTGTCAAAAGCGCCGCTAAGTCTCCCGGCTTCTCAATAGCAGGACCGCTCGTTACACGGAAGTTTACCCCCATCTCGTGGGCAATTATCCCAGAAAGTGTGGTTTTTCCAAGTCCCGGAGGTCCGTAAAGCAAAACATGGTCCAGCGGATCTCCTCTTTGCTTTGCCGCCTCGATAAAGATCGAAAGGTTTTCCTTAACCTTTTCCTGACCTATATATTCCGTCAGCGATTTCGGTCTGAGAGAATAATCAATATCGTCGTTTTGCTCATCGTTTATCGCTTCCGGCGCAACAATTCTGTTTTCAAAATCCATATCCGATTTCTCGATCATTTTTTCATCTCCATAACCTTTTCAACAAGCTTTCTTGCAAAATCGACCGTGTAGACATCGTCTTTAATATCTATACCCTTTTCCTTAAGCCTGTTAAAAACTCTTGTTATCTGAGGAACGGAAAGTCCCATTCCCCTGAGTTCATCGGCTCTCTCAAACACCTTCTCGGTGTCATCGTAACAAAAAAGCTTTCCGTCATTCATAACCAGAATCTTTTTTGCTATTTTCGCCACATCCTCCATAGAATGCGAAACAAGCATTACAGTGTTGTGCTTTTCCTTATGATACCGCTTTATCATTTCGAGTATCGTCTCCCGCCCTTTGGGGTCGAGCCCGGCAGTAGGCTCGTCAAGTATCAGGACCTTAGGCTCCATAGCCATAACTCCGGCGATAGCAACACGCCTTTTTTGTCCTCCCGACAGGTCAAAAGGAGATTTAAAAAGAATGTCCTCGTTTATGCCAACAAGATATGCGGTTTCTTTTACCCGTCTGTCTATTTCCTTTTCATCAAGTCCCATATTCTTAGGTCCGAAAGAAATGTCCTTATAAACGGTGTCCTCAAAAAGCTGATACTCCGGATACTGAAATACAAGTCCGACCTTAAAGCGGATAGCCCTTAATGACTTTTTATCGTCCCAGTTTATTCTTTCCCCGTCAATATACACATTTCCCGAGGTTGGCTTTAAAAGGGCGTTAAAATGCTCGATAAGAGTTGACTTTCCTGAGCCGGTATGTCCTATTATACCTACAAGCTCGCCATCATCAACAGAGAGATCGACATTGTCGAGCGCTACCTTTCTGAAAGGAGTACCCTCTCCGTAGACATAGGTTAAGTTTTCCGTTTTGATAACTGCCATTTTTATCTGATCCTCATAAATTACTTTTTAAAAGCTCATAAAGTGCGTCAACACACTCGTCCTCTGTTATTATCTCTGGGTCAAGCCCGTAGCCGTCCTGATTAAGAGAATAAACAAGCTCTGTGACCTGTGGGACATCAAGACCTATATCCTTTAGTTTTTTTACCCTTGAAAAAATCTTTTTTGGCTTATCAGACATAACGATTTTCCCGTTGTCCATAACTACTACTCTGTCCGCCTGAACAGCCTCATCCATATAATGAGTGATAAGAACAATTGTGACGCCGTTGTTTTTGTTTAACTCTTTTATTGTTTTTAAAACCTCTTGCCTTCCCTTAGGGTCGAGCATTGCCGTTGGCTCATCAAGCAAAATACACTCGGGACTCATAGCGAGAATACCTGCGATAGCCACTCTTTGCTTCTGACCTCCCGAAAGCTTATGCGGAGCGTGGAGGCGGTACTTATACATTCCCACCGTCTTAAGAGCGTTATCGACACGCCTTCTTATCTCGCCCGGCTCAACTCCCATATTTTCAAGGGCAAATGCCACATCCTCCTCGACGACTGTCGCAACTATCTGATTGTCCGGATTTTGAAAAACCATTCCCACAGACTGACGAATGTCAAGGAGCTTTTCTGGGTCTTTTATGCTCATACCGTTTACAAGAACTTCTCCCGACTGCGGTATGTTTATAGCATTCATACACTTTGCAAGGGTTGATTTTCCCGAGCCGTTGTGACCTAATACAGCCACAAACTCGCCCTTGTATATATCAAGGGATAAGTTTTCAAACACCGTTGTTTTAACGGGCGGCTCTTCCATTTCATTGATATAAGAAAACGATATATTTTTAGCCTCAATAAATTTTTCCATTTTTCATCCTTAATTCCTTTAGTCCGCAGTCCAGATAGCTGTACTGCCGCAGGGAAGTGAAAATCCCGTGCTTTGTACCCGTAGTCCTATCTCATCAGCCGTGACCTTTCCTGAAAATCCCGGCTTAAGCACATCTCCCAAGATATACTTCATAACCGATGGTGAAAGCCCTGTTGTATAGCTGTTGAGCATAAAGCAAACAGGTGAATCGCACAAGACCTCCGAACAAAGCTTTACGAGATCGTATATACACTCCTCAAGCTTCCATACTTCGCCGCTCGGACCTCTTCCGTAGCTCGGCGGGTCCATTACGACAATGTCGTATTTATTTCCGCGTCTTATCTCCCTTGACACAAACTTTTCACAGTCGTCAACAATCCACCTTACAGGCTTATCCGAAAGACCGCTTACTTTTGCGTTTTCCCGAGCCCACTGTACCATTCCTTTGGAAGCGTCGATATGGGTCACCGACGCTCCCGCCGAAGCGCACGCAAGAGTTGCTCCACCGGTGTAAGCAAAGAGATTCAACACCTTTACAGGACGCTTTACCGTCCTTATGACATTGCTTAAAAAGTCCCAGTTTACCGCCTGTTCCGGAAAAAGTCCGGTGTGTTTAAAGCCTGTCGGGCGTATTATAAACCTAAGCCCGCCGTATGAAATGATCCAGCTTTCCTTAAGCTTTTTACGGTATTCCCATTCACCGCCGCCCTTGCTTGAGCGGTGGTAGTGGGCGTCGGCGCTTTCCCAAAGCTCCTTTTGTCTGTCGGACTTCCATATTATCTGCGGATCAGGACGAATAAGCTTTACCCCGCCCCAGCTTTCCAGCTTTTCACCGCTGCTTGCGTCTAAAACTATATAATCCTTCCAATTATCGGCTGTTCTCATTTAGCTAATTTCCTCTGTGCTTACAAAAGCTTTATAAAATCAAAGCTATTCTCCGAAGCTTTTTCTTATGGCTTCTGCTATTGTCTTTGAATATTCAGTTATCTTTCCGAGATGCTTTCCCTCAAGCATAACTCTTACAAGCGGTTCTGTTCCCGACTCTCTTACAAGTATTCGCCCGTCATCTCCGAGCTTTTCCTTATACATCTCTATAAATTCGGAAACGCCCCTGTCAGTCTGCCACTTTCCCTTATACTCGCTTTTTATCTTTACATTTTCCAAAACCTGTGGATATACCTCCATAACACTCGAAAGCTCGGAAAGCTTTTTCTTTGTCTTAGCCATTATCTCTAAAAGCTTTACTCCGGTCATTTCACCGTCTCCGGTATTTGCATAATCCAAAAGAATGATATGCCCCGACTGTTCTCCGCCGAGATTGTAACCGCCTTTTTTCATTTCCTCAAGAACATATCTGTCTCCTACGCCCGTCCTCGCAATAACGACATTTTCAGCCTTAGCGTATTTCATAAACCCAAGGTTCGTCATAACAGTTACCACACAGGTATTGTGATTGAGCTTTCCGCATTTTTTCATATACTTTGAAAAAATCGCCATAAGCTTATCTCCGTCAACTACCTCTCCGTTTTCGTCAACAGCAAGACATCTGTCGGCATCTCCGTCAAACGCAAGTCCGGCGTGACACTTATTATCAACAACAAACTTTCTAAGTCCCTCAATATGTGTAGAACCGCAGTTTAAATTTATATTCGTTCCGTCAGGATCGTTGTTTATAAAGTAGCAGGATGCGCCAAGTCCTTGAAAAAGCTTTACGGCACATTCGCTTGAAGCTCCGTTAGCACAGTCAATAGCTACCTTTATCCCCCTGAGGTCGCCGTCGATCGCCTTCATAATATGTCGGATATAGTCCCACTGAGCATTTTTCTCGTATACGATCCTTCCTATATTCACACCGTCCTTAAGCTCTACCTTTTCGGGTGTGTCAAGAATAAGCTTTTCTATCTCATTTTCCACACTGTCGGGAAGCTTAAAGCCCTCGCTCGAAAACAGCTTTATCCCGTTATATTCTACCGAGTTATGAGATGCCGAGATCATAATTCCCGCATCCGCGTCATAGCTGTTTACCAGAACCGCAACAGCGGGAGTTGGTATAACACCGAGAATGTGAGCGTCAGCTCCTACCGAGCATATACCTGCAACAAGCGCCGCCTCCAGGACATCACTTGATATTCTCGTATCCTTTCCAACAATGATTTTTGCCTTTTGTCTTTTAGAGTGCTTGGTAAGCACCAAAGCAGCTGCCCTACCTATCTGCATAGCGGTTTCACAGCTAAGCTCCGTTATGGCGACCCCTCTTGCGCCGTCTGTTCCGAATAATCTACCCATTTTGTCATTTTCCTTTCTGTGTTCTCTGTTCTTTTATTCGTATATAATTTTATTTGTTTATCTTCCCGAAAGCACCTTAAGCGCTCCCTTTATAAGCTCAGATACGGACATTGTCTTATCTAACCTTGCAACTGCGCCCATAGCCTCCGACCTTGAATATCCAAGCGATGTAAGCGCTAAAACAGCCTCCTCGGTATCAGGCTGTACATCGGCAGGAAAATCGGAATATACTGTATCCGACAAAAGGTCGGTCTCCTTAGAAACCTTATCCTTAAGCTCAAGTATTATTCTCTGTGCAACCTTTGGACCTACGCCCTTTGCCTTTGTAAAAGCCTTTTGATCTCCTGATGCAACCGCTACGGCAAAGCTCTGTGGGGTAAGCGCCGATAGTATCGCAAGTCCCGCTTTAGGTCCCACTCCCGAGACAGAGATCAAAAGTTCATATGCCTTAAGCTCATCATAGCTTGAAAATCCAAAAAGCGAAATATCGTCCTCTCTTACAGAAAGATGAGTATACAGAGTTACCTCATCGTTTTTAACACTTATATCGCCAATCGTTGTCAGCGTTGTATTAACCATATAACCTATCCCACCGCACTCGATAACGACAAAGTCACCGCCGGTATAGGTTATTTTTCCTCTTATGCTGTATATCATAAAAACCTCTCCAGATTTTTCAATGTGTTAAAAGAAGAATGTCCGTGTGCGATAGCTATAGCCAGAGCATCGGCGGTATCATCAGGCTTTGGCACCTGACTTAGCCCGAGTATCGACCTTGTAAGCTCTTGGACCTGTTTCTTTTCCGCCCTTCCGTAACCGACCACAGCCTGCTTTACCTGAAGCGGAGTATATTCACTGACACTTATTCCTCTTTGAGTTGCAGAAAGAAGCGTAACCCCCCTTGCTTGTGCAACATCTATTACGGTCTTTTGGTTAGTGTTAAAAAACAGCTTTTCTATTGCCATCTCATCCGGCTTATATGTATCAAGAACCTCGCACATATCATCGTATATCGTTTTTATTCTAAGATCAAAGGGAGTGTTTGCGTCTGTTGTTATAGCACCGAAATCAACGATCTTAAACCTGTTTCTGTCATAGTCGAGTATTCCGAATCCGACAATGGCATATCCGGGATCTACTCCGATTATGCGCAAAATACCACCCTCTTTTCGGCTAACAATACATACATATAGTATTATATCATAATGCTTATAAAAAATCAAGACACGGGTAGTCACCGATACAGTGACTTTTTTGAAGGTTTAGCATTTTAAAAATCATTTTTTAACCTCCCTCCACTAACAGTGCAAAATCAGGAAAAAATGTACGCAAACGTACATTCTTCAAAAAATAAATACAATATATTTACAAATAATTCATAATATTCATAGTTTGTTCATACTTTCCGTTTTCTTTAATGATCCTATGTCATAAACAGGAAATAAGCTTTGCATTTCAGGTAAAAGTCAGGTATACGCTTAATGTGTATAAATTATTATGTTCATTAACATCTAATTTCTCCGGCACACCTTTTTTACTTGACATAATCGCCGTCATTATGTATAATTTAATAGTATTTGTTTATTGTTATACATATTGTTTTTAATGCTCACACATTTTCAACAAGGAGCGTCAGCAATAAATTGCAGCTCCCGAAATACTTAAATTCAGCCTTTATCGGCATAAATCAATTTCACTTCTTGAAAGGATGTTTAAAATGAAGCTTACAGGTTCGGATATAATTCTTGAATGCTTATTGGAACAAGGCGTCGATACCGTCTTTGGATACCCGGGCGGCGCTGTCTTGAACATTTATGATTCCATTTATAAATACCGCGACAGGATAAAGCATATCATCACCGCTCACGAGCAGAATGCCTGTCACGCAGCAGACGGATATTCAAGAACGACCGGAAAAACCGGCGTTGTTATTGCGACTAGCGGCCCGGGAGCTACAAACCTTACTACCGGTATCGCTACGGCGTATATGGACTCTATCCCGCTTGTTGCGATAACGGGAAATGTTGCTACATCGCTTTTAGGTCTTGATTCCTTTCAGGAGGTTGATATTTGCGGAATAACTATGCCAATCACAAAGCACAACTTTATTGTAAAAGACATAACAAAGCTTGCTGATACTATCCGTGAAGCATTTTATATCGCAAATGTCGGACGAAAGGGTCCTGTGCTTATAGATATTCCGAAAGATATTACAGCCGCTATGTGCGAGTATGAACGCAAAGAACCCAAAAAGGTCGTTTTTAAAAATCCTGATAATCTCGATGAGCAAATTAAAATTGCCGCAAAGCTAATAAATGATTCTGAGCGTCCGTTTATATATGCGGGCGGTGGTGTTGTTTCCTGCGATGCTACCGATGAATTTTCTGAGTTTGTTAGAAAAGTCAATGCGCCCGTTTCACTCTCTCTTATGGGACAGTGTGCATTTGATAACACAAATGAACTTTATACCGGAATGCTCGGTATGCACGGCACAAAGTCCAGCTCACTAGCTCTTTCGGAGTGTGATCTGTTTATCGTTTTAGGCTCGCGCTTTTCAGACAGGGTTCTTTGCAACCCGAACACCTTTGCAAAGGGTAAAAAAATAATCCATATTGAGATCGACCCTGCGGAGATCGGAAAAAATGTCACGCCTACACATACAGTTTGCGGGGACATAAAGTACATACTCAAAATGCTTAACTCGTCTGTTGGACATTTGGATCACTCAAAATGGCTTAATCAGGTATTTGAGTGGAAAAAGCAATATCCTCTCACAATGTCTTATATAGACAACGAAAACGAGGTTTTGCCCAGCGATGTTATCGAAACTCTTGACAGACTTACAGACGGAAGCGCTATCATCACTACCGAGGTAGGACAGCATCAGATGTGGGCGGCTCAGTTTTATAACTTTAAAAATAAAAGACAGTTTGCTTCAAGCGGAGGCTTAGGCACAATGGGATACGGTCTTGGAGCGGCAATGGGCGCAAAGGTCTCTAATCCCGACAAAAAAGTTATAAATATAGCCGGTGACGGAAGCTTTTATATGAATATGGCTGAGCTTTCATCTCTGAAAAAACACAACATTCCCGTTGTAGAGCTTGTGTTTTCAAACAGCGTTCTCGGAATGGTAAGACAGTGGCAGAGGCTTTTTTACAACAAGCACTTTTCTGAAACAAATATTGAACGGCCGACCGATTTTATGATGCTTGCTAAAGCTTTCGGCATAAAAGGCATTACAATATCACAAAAATGCGATATAGAGCCCGGACTTAAAGAGGCTCTTAGCTGTAACGAGCCTTGCCTTGTCAATGTCGTCATAAACAAGGATCACAATGTGCTACCTATGGTCCCAGCAGGAGCAGATGTAAGCGATCCGATAATGCAGATAGATATTACAGATTGACAACACAGTATAATTTAAGCGGCACAAGCAGAATGTGCCGCTTTTTTCGACAGTGTTTTTGCTTTTATTCATCTAACGCTTTTTTTCCTTTCACATTTTTTACACAACGCTCCATTATAATTCCGATAGAAAATAATAATCGGCGGAGGTTTTATAATGACTAAAAACAAAAAAATCATTCTTTTTTCTATGATAGCTGTTGCCGTTATTGTAGCATTATCTATATGTTTATATTTCGTTTTTAACAGAGAAACCACAAGTAATTCTAAAGATAAGGCGGTTTTTGCTGAAAAGTCCGATCTCGCCCAAAAGGTTTTAGAGCAAACAGTGAATACAAATACACAAAACACCATAAGCCTCGGAGATGAAACAAACATAGCCGGCAGCGGTGCAGCGTTTAACAACGGGGTACTGACGATTTCAAACGGCGGAACATATCAGATAAGCGGCACACTTTCTGACGGATATATAGATGTTACGGCAAAGGACGAGGTAACACTTGTTTTTGATAATGTCAGCATAACAAATCCCGACGGATGCTGTGTATATTCCGATGACGCAAAAACGCTCACTTTATACACAAAAAAAGGAACAGAAAACACTTTTACAGACGGCTCCGACTATCTGTCAACAGACGCTAAGGGAACGATATTTTCAAATGACGATCTGGTTCTAGACGGAGAAGGAAAGCTCATTGTCAACGCAAACTACAAGCACGCAATAGCCTGTGACGATGAAATAGTAGTAAACGGAGGAGAATACCTCATTAATGCCGCTTATGACGGAGTACACGCAAACGAAATAATAACTCTCATCTCGCCGAGCATCACCATTTCATCACAGGGAGACGGGATACAGTCGGATCTATCGTCAGTTTCAATACTAGGCGGTAATATAGACATTACTACCGCAGGTGGAAGTGAGAATGCTCCCGTAAAGCAAAACAACGACTTTGGCGGAAGATGGCAGACGGATTATGACGCAAAGTACACAGAGACCGAAGAAAATTCCGATTCTCCCCAAAGCTTTAAGGGCATAAAAGCCGAGGTCGCCGTTGACATATCCGACGGAAGCTTGACGCTTGACACCTATGACGATGCGATACACTCGGATAATTCAGTGACAATATCCGGCGGAAGTCTAAATATAAATGCAGGTGATGATGCTGTTCACGGCGATGTTTATCTAACCGTTTCAGGAGGAGATATATCCGCAAATACCTGCTATGAGGGGCTGGAGGCAGGAACGATCGAAATTAAGGACGGAAATATAAATATTAAAGCAACAGATGACGGAATAAATGCGGTCGAAAATGAATCCTCGACCGAGGACGATATGACAAACAGAGCTCCGTTCGGCGGAGGTCCGGCTATGGAGGGTTACGGCTCACTTATCATCAGCGGCGGAAATGTTGTTATTGACGCAGAAGGAGACGGTCTTGATTCAAACGCAACAATAGATATTTCTGGCGGGTATACTGTTGTTTACGGACCGGAAAACAGCGGCAACGGACCTCTTGACTACGGAACATCCTGTACAGTTACAAACGGAACACTTATAGCAGGCGGTTCTTCCGGAATGGCTCAGGCAACTGACGATAACGGTCAGAACGCACTTATGCTATACTTTGACAGCACGCTATCTTCTTCCGACTCTGTGACCGTAAATGATTCAGACGGTAAAGAGATACTCAAATACCACAGCGAAAAAAGCTATAACTGTATTCTGTTTTCATCACCAGAACTAAAGGAAAATGATACAGTGACGATCCTTGTGAATGGCTCTGAGAAAGGAGATGTCAAGATCGTCGGCGGAGTTTATTACGCAAATGTATCAGAAAGCGGGATAACTGAAGCCCAGGGCGGCTTTGAGCAGCCCGGTATGGGAATGGGGCACGGCGAAATGAACAGAGGTATGGGAAAAGGTGAAATTGATAGAGGTCAGGGCGATTTTGTCAGACCGTTTTAATAGCAAATGTATGTGAAAAAGCCGGGCTGCTTTAATTTTAGCAGCCCGGCTTTTCCCGTCGCTCAGCTCATAGAAATTACC
Source organism: uncultured Clostridia bacterium (assembly GCA_947624675.1). Taxonomy (GTDB): domain Bacteria; phylum Bacillota; class Clostridia; order Oscillospirales; family Ruminococcaceae; genus UMGS1601. The sequence goes on from CANQLI010000007.1 coordinate 21,194, forward strand.
TTGTATTCCTTATCCTCGACAGCCTTCTTAAGCTCCTGGTCAGAAACCTCTTTGTCAAGCGTTACTACTGCGGTTCCTGCCCTATGGCTTACCTCGGCACTGCTTACTCCGTCTACCGACTCAAGAGCCTTCTTAACGGTAGCCTCACAGTGCGAGCACATCATTCCTTCGATTACAAGCTTTTTTTCCATCTTTTTCACCACCTTTTTCTTGATTTTTATTTTTTTGTCTTTTTTGCTGCTGTACATTTTAAAGAAATTTAATCTTAATGCGTTTGTCACAACACAAAAGCTCGACAGGCTCATCGCAGCCGCAGCGAACATAGGACTAAGCTTTATTCCCAATACAGCTGTAAATGCTCCGGCAGCAAGAGGAATTCCTATGATATTGTAAATAAACGCCCAGAAAAGATTTTCACGGATATTTCGCAAAACAGCACGGCTCAATCTTATTGCCGCCGGAACATCAGATAGTCTGCTCTTCATAAGGACTACATCTGCGGCATCTATCGCAACATCCGCTCCTGTGCCTATTGCGATTCCTATGTCGGCACGGGTAAGTGCGGGAGCATCGTTTATTCCGTCTCCGACCATAATTACTTTTCCCTTTTTTCTAAGGTCTCTTACAACGCTTTCTTTACCGTTTGGCATAACTCCCGCTATCACTTCGTCAACTCCTGCCTGAGCTCCGATAGCTTTTGCTGTCATTTCATTGTCTCCCGTAAGCATAATCACCTGTAAGCCCATATTCTTCATTTCCGCTACTGCGGTACGGCTTTCGTCTTTTATAGTATCAGCCACAGCTATTATTCCCAGAAGTTTTTCGTTTCTTACAAAGCACAGAGGTGTTTTTCCATTTTCGCTTAGCCTATCCGCCTGTTCCTTGTTAATGTCCGGCATTTTTACTATTTCTCCTACATACCTTACGCTTCCGCCGTACAGCCTGTCAGCTCCGACGCTGGCTGTCAGACCGCTTCCGGAAACAGCCTTAAAATCAGTTACATCATAGCTGTCCACACCGTTTTCCTCAGCATATGTGATAACAGACCTTGCGAGAGGATGCTCGCTTTGCTTTTCAAGTGAATAAGCATTTCTGACAAGCTCATCTTCACTGACCCCATCAGAAGGTATAATATCCGTTACCGTAGGCTCGCCCTTGGTTATAGTTCCTGTTTTATCAAGCACAGCTATCTGTGCCTTACCCGTTTCTTCTAGTGACTGCGCTGTTTTAAAAAGTATACCGTTTTTTGCGCCCATTCCGCTTCCAACCATAATAGCAACAGGTGTGGCAAGTCCTAAGGCACACGGACAGCTTATAACAAGCACCGCTATACCTCTTACAAGCGAATCTCCTGCCGATCGTCCCAATATAAGCCAGATCAACACGGTGATAAGTGCTATTCCGATCACAAAAGGAACGAACACGCCCGAAACTTTATCCGCAGTCTTTGCAATAGGCGCTTTTGTAGCTGCGGCATCGCTTACCGTTTTGATTATCTGTGACAGCGTCGTGTCCTCTCCTACTCTTTTTGCTTCACACTTCAAAAAGCCGGAGGTGTTTATAGTTCCGGCAAAAACACTGTCGGATACGACCTTGTCTTTAGGTATACTCTCTCCCGTAAGTGCGGATTCGTTTACTGCGCTCTCACCCTCAATAACTATTCCGTCAACAGGGATACTGCTTCCGGGGCGAACGACAAACACATCGCCTTTTTTTACATCATCAACATTTATCTCTGTTTCTATGCCGTCTCTAATCACCATAGCAGTTTTAGGTGAAAGCCTTATAAGACCCTTTAGAGCATCTGTTGTCTTACCTTTAGATCTGGCTTCAAGCATTTTTCCCACTGTTATGAGCGCAAGTATCATAGCCGCAGATTCATAATAAAATTCGTGCATATAGCTCATAACTAGGCTATGGTCGTTGTTTAGCTGAGCTGTCGTCATCGCCAAGAGCGCATATGTGCTGTAAACAAAAGCGGCAGTTGAGCCAAGCGCTACAAGAGTATCCATATTAGGTGAACGCTTTAAAAACGCTTTGAATCCACTTACAAAAAAGCGCTGATTTATTATCATTACTACCGCCGAAAGTATAAGCTCAGATAGCCCTATCGCGATATAGTTCCCGTCAAGAAAACCGGGCACCCACCATTCCCACATACAGTGCCCCATTGAAATATACATAAGCACCGCTAAAAAAACGACCGACCATATAAGACGCTTTTTAAGCTTCGGCGTTTCGGTATCCTTAAGCGGATCATCTGAGTTCTGTTTGCCTACTGCCGCCGGTTTATCAGTATAGGCATCATATCCTGCCGCCCTGACAGCATTTATAATGCTCTTATCATCGGCGTCTCCTTCAACCCCCATTGAATTTGTGAGCAGGCTCACAGAGCATGACTTTACTCCATTGACCTTTAAGACTGCCTTCTCTACCCTGGCAACACAAGCGGCACAGCTCATTCCCGTCACAGTAAATTTTTTCATTTCACACCTCTTTGCTACTTCATAAGCTTTTGAATAAGCACCGTTAATTCATCAACTATCTGAGTATTTCCATCTTGTATATCACGCACTACGCACGAATGAATGTGGTTTGACAAAAGCTCTTTATTAAAGGAATTCATAGCCGCCGTTACCGCAGCGGATTGAGTTAAAATATCTGCACAGTACGCGTTGTTTTCCACCATTTTTCTTATTCCCCGTATTTGACCCTCTATTCTGTTTAATCGGTTCACAAGACTTTTATATTCATTTTCCGGGCGGTCTGTCGTCCTTTTTATCTCACAACATCTTCTATCCATAATTATCCCCCTTTTCATAAATATATTATATACCCCTAGGGGGTATTTGTCAAATATATGTTTACCTGCGGTAACAAAAACCGTGCTTGCTTATCGCACTAAAAGATGGTACAATGTATCTACAAATGCTTTGGGAGAATGAAAATGAGTACATACACTAAAAATATGACCGAGGGAAGCGAGCTATCACACATACTTCGCTTTGCGCTTCCGCTACTTATCGGGAATCTTTTTCAACAGGTATATAATATAGTCGACTCTGTGATCGTGGGTAAGTTTTTAGGAAAGGACTCCCTCGCCGCAGTCGGTGCGACCAGCTCTATAACCTTTTTGTTTTACACGCTTTGTATAGGTCTTTCAATAGGTGCGGGAGTTTTGATTTCTCAAAGCTTCGGTGCGGGAAAATATAATGAAGTAAAGTCACTTATTTCAAACTCGGCGTATGTTTTGATCTCATTCGGACTTCTGTTAAGCGTTGTTTCGGCGATAAGCGCAAACGGACTTCTCAGACTTCTCGGAACTCCTTACGGTATAATTTCCGAAGCAACTGGCTATATGCGTATCGCCTGTGCGGGAACGGTAGGAGTTGCTGCCTACAACTGGATAAACTCGGTAATGCGCTCGCTCGGAGATTCAAAAACTCCTCTTGTATTTTTAATAATCGCAAGTCTTCTAAACGCAGCGTTGGATCTGTTGTTTGTTGTGGTATTTAAGCTCGGTGTTTCGGGCGCTGCCTATGCGACTATCGCCGCGCAAGCTCTTTCAGCGATAGGGTGTTTTATATTTGCACTTATTAAAAACAGCTTCTTTAGGCTTTCAAAAAATGATGTTAAGCCAAACAGTCAACTTATGTTAAAGTGTATTTCGACGGGTATTCCGATTGCTTTGCAAAATGCACTCATATCCTTTTCGATGGTGTTTTTACAAAGGGCTGCCAACACCTTCGGAGAAACTGTAATGGCAGCATACACTGTAACGATGCGGATCGAACAGCTTATCCAACAGCCGTTTCAGTCGCTAAATGCAGCGATATCCACCTTTACGGGTCAGAACACAGGAGCCGACAAGCCCCTAAGAGTCATCAACGGCTACCGTCAAAGCCTTAAAGCAGCTGCTGTTTTTGCCGTTATGATGCTTATAACATTTATGCTGTTTTCAAAGCTTATAGTTAAACTCTTTGTAGACGATCCAGAGGTTATAAGGATCGGAGCATTAGCACTGACGGTTTCAGCCTGCTTTTATGTTTTTCTTGGGATAATCCACACAACAAGAGGTCTTTTAAACGGTGCGGGAGATGTAGGATATGCCCTTGTAAACGGAATTGCCGAATTTATAGGCAGAGTAGGCTTTTCAACAATTCTTTTAAATATTCCTTTTGTCGGAATATGGGCGGTATGGGGAACGACCTGTTTAACATGGGTACTTACCGCAATAATGAGCGTTGTCCGTTACTTCTCAGGAAAGTGGAAGGAAAAGAGACTTATATAATAAATAAAAGGCACTCATTCTGATAAGAATATCATTTACATAAAAAACAAGTCCTGAGACTAAACAGTCCCGGGACTTGTTCATATATCCTTAAGCTCTAAAACAGACTGTTTACAGCCGTATAAAGACCTATGATCAGCGGAAGAGATATTACAGAAAGTATTGTTGTAACTCCGAATATCTGAGCAGAATATCCTGAGCTTTTGTTAAAGCGTATAGCAAACATTGTTGCTATCGTTGCTGACGGACAGCTTAAACACATAAGCGCCGTAGTAACCGCTGTGTTATTTATATCCGGCACAAAGGCAAATAACACCGCCAGAAGTGCCGGAACTATAATGAGCTTTAATGCACATACTATATATATTCTTGCACTTAAAAAAGCTTTTAAAATATTGTTCTGAGCAATGGTAACTCCCGCTACCACCATAGCAAGAGGGGTTACGACCGATGAAAGATAATTGCAAGGTGTGAATATGATCTCAGGTATCTTTATCCTTAGTGCAAAAAGCACAAAGCCAAGAATCGTAGCTATTATTGTAGGATTTGTAACTATCTTTTTTACGCTTATGAAGCTTTTATCTTTAGTGACCGAATACACTCCGAATGTCCAGATTATTATGTTAAACGCCGTATTTACAGCAGTTACATAAAAAACTCCCTCTGTGCCGAAAAGTGCAAGTGCAAGAGGTATGCCCATAAATCCGCAGTTAGAATAAGTTGCATTGAGCCGCTCAATGACGGCATCGCTGCCTTTTCTTATGAATATGCGTGCAAATAAACCGAATATCCCGAATCCGGCAGCCGAGAGAACGAAAGTAATTCCAAGACCCTTTAAAAGATAATATGAAAAGTCCTGCTGATACGAAGTTATTATGAGCATTGGATTTGCAACATACAAAATCAGATTTGTCAAAGACTTGTTTCCCTCTTTTGATATCAGCTTCACCTTATAACAAATAGCGCCTATTCCTACAAGAATAAGCATTATCACTACCTGTTTTAAAAGTATCAACGATAGCTCCATAACCGCTCTCTCCAAAACTGTTTTTAATAAAATACAAGGCGACAAAACTGCCGCCTCGTCTGTCTTTTTTTAATTTTCAACTGTGACCTGCTTACCTTTTCCGATAGAAATTATCTTTACGATAACCGAGCTTAAAACAATGTTCACAGCCATTTCTATAAGGAAGTTGACTCCTACCAAACCGAGGATCATATAAGCGCCTGCGTTTGCATAACCTGCTGCTTGTGACCATGCGTTTATCGTATCCATAAAGAAAATCATACATCCAAGAAGAAAAACTCCGGTATTTACTATCGGACAAACGATTGCCGACACAAAAACCGCCAATATACGATTTTTCTTTTCAATAGCCGAATAAACCAGCCCTGAAACAAGTCCTGCAAGCGCTCCTTTTAAAATACATGTAACTACCGTTCCCGGAACATTTACAGCCAGAAAAGCCGAAGCGTCTGTAATAAGTACCACCACACCGAATACAAAACCGAGCCAAGCTCCTGCTTTATATCCGTACATAGCCGCACCGACTACAATCGGAACAAGCACCAGCGAGATGTTGAAAACTCCCGACGGTCTGATGACTACCGCAAGCACCTGTAACACGACTACAATAGCCGTAAACAGACCGAGTCCTACGATTTTTTTTGTTGTGTTTGACATAAAAATTACTCCTTACTGCCGTTTGAGCTAAACTCAATACAGCGCAAATTTTTAGCAGCATAATGTTTATGCAACACTATTCAGTTTTAAAGCACAAGCACTATTTATTTTTGAAATAAATTGCTAACGCTCCTTCAGATACCAGATCCCTTTCTATGATAACATTCTCTTCACAGTGCTTTACAACCGTTTCCGCGAGACCTCCCGTCGCTATAACCGCTGTGTCATTCCCCAACACTCTCTTAAAGCGTTTTATCATTCCCTCGATCATAGAAGCGTTTCCGAGAATGATACCCGTTTTCATACAATCTATCGTATTAGTTCCGATGACCATATCACTTTTAAGCTCCGTGTTGATATGAGGAAGCTGCGCTGCTCGGCTTGACAAAGCATCCAGAGAAATTTTTATGCCGGGCATAATAGCTCCGCCTATAAACGCTCCGGATTTGTCGATCGCCGTTATGGTAGTCGCAGTTCCAAGGTCAAATATTATCATCGGCGGTTTGTACTTTTCAAGCGCTCCTACCGCCGCACAGACAAGGTCGGCTCCCGCTATCGAGGTGTCGTCTATTTTTATGTTAAGACCTGTTTTTATTCCGGGTCCAACCACTAAAGGACTTATCCCCGTGAGCTTTTTTATAGCTTCCTTGCACGCTGTCACAAGAGGAGGAACAACACTTGATATTATAGCTCCGTCCACGACCTTAAGAGCAACTCCGTTTATATCCGCTGCCGACTTAAAGAGTATAGCCGTCTGGTCATCTGTCATAGTAGAATCTGTCGCAAAACGAGATGAAAATACCGGCTTTTTATCTTTTGTGTACACGGACAAAACAGTATTGGTGTTACCGATGTCGACTGTTAGTATCATAATGACCCCTCCTCAAATGAAGTACATTTGCTGCTAAAAGAGATTATACTACTTTTTAATAAAAAAAGCAAGTGTCTATCCAAATTATTCTTTTTGTACAGAATTTTTCCCTAAATAGGTCAAAGATTCACCGTTTTGTTATCTCATTCGATATGATTGTAACAATTTTGTTACAATTCGTAACAGCTTTGTTGTTGAAAATTGTGTTTAAAAACCTTATAATTTAATTACAGTAATTCTTTGAACGGTAGTTTTAAGAATGATTGCGAATTGAATTGAATACCCAAGTGTATTCAGCTCATTTCATCCTCTCCAAAATTTTTACATTGATTTAATTTCGAGCAGCATTCAGCTGCTCTTTTTTTACATAAAAATAAAAGCTGCTAAATGATACAGCTTTTACAGTTTTTTACTGAAGATCGATCAATGTCCTTATCCTTTCGATGATCCTAAGCTTATTTTCATCGTCAAGCTGACCGTAAAGCATTTTAAGAAGCTTAAGATCATCAGTTTTTTCGAAAACGAAATCCCGTCCCAAAATATAATCGACGCTTACATTACAAGCATTTGCAAGGTCTATAATATAATTTATAGGTGCTTTTATTTCTCCGCTTTCATATCTGCTTATCTCTTGTTGAGTTATGCCAATTTGCTTTGCCAGCTCTGCCTGAGTCATTTTATTTTTTCTTACACTTACAAGATTTGGATAAAGGTATAAGTTATTACGCACGATACTCCCCCGGTTATTTATCTTTCTACTTTAATTATACAGCATATCTGTAGTATCATCAAACAACTTATTTGTCAATATATAATACTTATTACATCATATTTTATGTATTACTATGATTACTATTAAAACAATTATTATTCATATGTTAAATAATCAAATATTTTAATAGTTTTTTGTTTTTGCAAACAATTACATTATTTTTCAAAATATAGGCAATAAATATATTTTACTAAAAATTTGATAAATAAAATCTCAAAATCATCTTGACAAAAAGAAAAAAAGGTGATATATTGACTTGTATAACATCATTTGTGTTGTACGATATGGAGGGAATCTACTATGATAAACAGTAAGTTACTTGAAATATACTTACCTGATACTGTATTTGAAAATAAAGATGGAAGATTAAGCATCGACTCCGTTAAAAATATTGTACTAAAGAGGGCTGAAACAAATGGTCTGTCATTATCAGCCAGAACGGATACTTTAAAGTCTCGTGGCTTTATTTTATCACACAGCGATCCCTGTGTGATATTTTTTCAGAAAAACCGCTATGAATCAAGCATTAAAATGATAATAAAGGTTTCTATAAATGGTGAAACAGCTACTGTTTCGGCAGGAGTAGTTGGTGAAAATATGTCTATTGTAAATAGGCTGAGGCACAAAATTTTTAGAAACTCATACATAAAAGAAAACTATTTTAAGGAAGCTATAAATGAAAAATACACTGACTTTTTTGATGAAACCGTAAATGACCTGTTTAGTGTAAAGCCCGTGGTCTGACTGCGGATATTGTGCTGAATATATAGTTAAATTAAAAAGCCCTTAGGCGATTATAAATTCGTCCAAGGGCTTTTACTGTTATTTAAATATGAGTGCTTGCTCATCGCCGATTTCATCTTGTGATTTTTCCTCAAAACCTCTTTGATGATTTATGTATTTAGGCGGATATTTTATGAACAAATTATGAATATTGTAAACATTTTGTTACAAAACATAAGTTATTTTATGAAGAATGTACGTTTGCGTACATTTTTTCGAGATTTTGCGCTATTAGTGAGGGGGTAAAAAATTTAAAGCTAAATCCGCTGATGAATATAACGCTAAATTTACAGCTGACTGTTTATGTCCTCAGCGTATGTATCAAAACCTCCTCTTGTATAAAAAAGCTCTCTTATGGCGAGTGCACATCCTGAAAGGAATCTGTGTTTTTCCTCAATTATGCTTAAGGATATTTTTTTAGTTACTTGTTCTCCCGCAATTTTCAACAATGACTTTCTTAGACCTTCATACAATCTGGCAGTGATGTCAAAGCATTGGATAACAATTTTCTGAGGATTAGTAGCATAATACAGGTTATTCAGGAGAACCGCATACAGATCGCATATCTCGTCAAAGACCTGAGCGAACTCTTCACTATCGCCCTCCATATTTGCACGCTTTATCGCCTCTATGCCGATATTATCGGGATTTCCGCCTGTAATTCGGTATAAGGTAGGGGTTTTTTCCTCGGAATATATGTCACGAATTTTTTTGATTATAGCCGGAATTGAGATCTCGTTTCTTACACAGCCTTTCTTGCCGCACTTAGGACAAATCTCAGTCGCATTTGTTTTAACTATCATTCTGTCTACAAAGTCTGTCCTGTTATCATACGAATAAACAGGATCACTCAGATTAGTTACAACAAAATGAAGACTTTTTCCGACCTGTAAAAATGCGATATTCTGACGGTTCTCGTCCTTATCCGGCTGAAAATCGATATTTGCCATCGCCGTACCTTTTACAGAGTTATCAAATATAAGCGGCACAGGAAATTGTGAATAAATATCGTTTGCAAGCTTTATAAAGTTAGGCTCTCCGTTTTCAATCGTCACTCTTAATCTCTGATACATCGACGGAAAAATTCCGAATCCTATTCCGAGAATATCCTTAGTGGTTAGACAATTATCCACAAGAATACCCTTAAGAGATGTTTTTATAAAGTCTGTTATCTCGAGATATTCAGTTTTTTTGTAAATAGTTTTGTTCCGCTTATCAAGCACAGCACCCACAAGTGTAGACAGACCAACGCTTACAATGTTTTCCTCAATACAAACGCCAAGAACAAATTTGTAGTTCTGGTTTATGTCTATAAGTATCTTTTTTCTTCCTCTTGGCGCCTTTTCATCAGTATGCTTAAACTCTCCGATCTCAACGATTATTCCCTGCTCCATCATCTCATTTGTGATAATAGTTACCGCCGCTCTGGTAAGTTTTAGCATATTAGCGATGTCGATCCTTGAAGTAGGACCGCGCCTTTTTAAAATTTTCAAGACCTGCATCCTATTTTGCCTTTTAAGGTCAAGCTTGCTGATACCGTGCTGTTGCATAGAATACGCCCCCTAGATGTTTTATGTCTTCAGATCTATACTCTATTTAATAAGAATCTGCTCTAACATTTTTCTTTAAAACAGATTCAATTTGAATAATTACAGCGTCTGTTAAGGTAATAATTTTATTAAATTATAACAAATAATTATGAATAAACTTTTAAAAAAATTATAAGATTAAATTAAATTACAGTGGTAAACTGCGGTCAAACTTCACTGTTTATATCATTTGAATACTCTTTAAGTTCTCTGCCCTCTTTTAAAAGCTTACAAAGCTCTTTCGCATTTCCCGAGTCTATGGCATTTCTATATTCGGTAAGGTGCTTTATTATAAGGTCTATTTCGTTTGTGAGAAAATTTCTGTTCATCAAAAACAGGGTTGTCCACATATGTTCGTTCAGTTTTGCGACCCTCGTAAGGTCTTTAAAGCTTCCGGCAGAAAATCCAAACTGCTTTTTAAGACCGGGACTTTTCACATATGCGGAAGAAACAATATGTGCGAGCTGAGATGTAAACGCAATCACCTCATCGTGTTCCGCCGGTGTTGCTCTTGTACATCTTAAAAATCCTATCTCTTTTGCAAAATCAGTCACAAAGCTTATTACACTTTCAGGAGTATTCTCCGTAGGCGTATATATAAAGCTTGCCTTATCAAAAAGATTGTCAAGTGAATAGTCAAATCCGGAATACTCTCTTCCTGCCATAGGATGGCAGCCCAGATACTCAACACCGTTGTCATTTAAGACTTTTTCACAGGCTGAAACGACCGTCTGTTTCACTCCGCAGGTGTCAATAACTATCGCACCCTTCATAAAATCCTTTGCGTGCTTGTTCACAAAATCAATAGTCACATCAGGGTAAAGACCAAGTATCACAAGGTCAAAGGTATCAAGCTCACTCAATTCAAACCCGCCGTCGATAGCCTCCTGTTGCAGTGCTGAGGATATTGCGGATTTTTCAATATCATAAGCGTATACCGGATGATCGGTGTTCTTTTTTATCGCCTTTGCCATTGATCCGCCTATAAGTCCAAGACCGATTATAGCTATTTTCATTTAACTTACCCTCCGTTAGTTTATCTGCAAATATTATAGATTGCCCGTGCATAGATTTTTGAGATCGCTTTGAGAGTATCAATACTTATCTGCTCATTTGCGCCATGCATATTAGTTATTTCTCCCGGCATTTCAGCACCGAATGCCACTCCTCCATTTACGGTATGAAGATAAGTTGCTCCACCTTCGGAAAGGCAAGTTCCCTCATTCCCCGTAACCTCGGTGTAAGCCGAAAGAAGCGTCTTTATGAACGGCTCATTATCATCGACAATGTGGCCCTCAAGAGCGTGAGTATAGCTTATCTGAAGTCCTATAGGCAAAAGTCTGCTGGATACAGTTTTCTTTATTTCACAAAGAGGGACTGTCGCCGGAAATCGTATGTCTATTCCTCCTGAGATCATCTCATCATCAGCATTCAAAAGACTTAAAACCATAGTAAGCGGACCACTTTTGTTGTCGCTGATTTTCAGTCCGAAATGCTCCCCATTACCCTCATTATACGGAAAAAGCTCGTAGAGTCCCGTAAGGATTTTTGCTATTTTTCCATCAAGTCTTAGTTCAGTTAATACTTTTACCAGTCCTGTGAGCGCATTGTCACCAAGCTCGGGTGTAGACGCATGAGCAGACTTTCCTTCCGCTTTTATCAAAACTCCTCCGCTTATATCGCTAACGCTTATTTTTAATGTAGTATTTTCTCCCGTAATAAGCTTATCCGCCTCTTGTTTTGATACGCCAATCACCTCGGCAGACGCATTATCCGGCACTGCGTTTACAACGCTTCCCGACTTAAAGCTCTTTATATATCTCTGATAAGTTTCTTTAGTAATATCGCCTGAAAACTCTATCTGACAAAGTCCTTTCTCAACATTTATGACCGGAAAGGCTGCATCAGGCGAAAGCATTATAGGAGGAAATCCTACCTTTTCTCTGTAATACTCAAGGTCCTCCATACCTGTTTCCTCGGCAGCGCCTAAAAGTATACGCACATTTTTTGAAAGCTTAACCTTGTTTTCCGCTAAAGCCTTTACAGCATACAGTACCGCCTCAGCAGGGCCCTTGTCATCAATAGTGCCTCTGCCGATAGCCTTATTCCCCACAACACTAAGCTTAAAAGGCTCATATGTCCAGCCGTTTCCCTCGGGTACAACATCAAGATGCGCTATTAATCCGAGTGCAGTATCACTGTCATTGTAATTACATTCTAGCATATAATTTTCGTGGTTTATTGTTTTAAGCCCGATCTTCTCAGCCTGCTCCTGCGCTTTTTTAATTACTTCGGCACAGTCTTTTCCAAAAGGCATATCGTCACACGGCTCACCACGCTTACTTGGGATCTCGATAAGCTCTCCCAAGTCCTTAAGCATCAAATCAATATTGTCGTCAATATACCTGTCTATACTTAAAAAATCCATAAACATACTCCCAAAAAATCAGTCTAACAAGGTAAGCTCTTTAGTAAAGCTATTGAGGACCTCTACTCCGCTTTCGGTAACCATAACAAGGTCCTCTATTCGAACTCCGACATCCCCCTCTAAATATATGCCGGGCTCGATAGAAAATATCATTCCCGGTTTTGCCCGGCTTTCATTCTTTACCGAAACATCGCCGAACTCGTGACATTCTATTCCGATAAAGTGTCCTAAACGGTGAGTAAATTTTTCGCCGTAGCCCGCTTGTGTTATTATATCCCTTGCAGTCCTGTCTATATCACAAAATCTGACTCCCGGCTTTATCATATTTATTGCTGCCTGCTGAGCTTTTTTTACAATTTCATATACCTTGCGATGCTCATCAGTGACGGATTTATAGAAAAATGTCCTTGTCATATCAGAACAATATCCGTCTTTAACGCATCCGACATCTATCAGTACGCAGTCACCCTCCTTTAGCTTTCTGGCTCCGCCTTCGTAGTGACCTATCGCCGCTGATTCTCCGAAGCCTACAAGAGGTTCAAACGAATAGCCTTCCGCCCCGAAAGATTTATATATATCCATCATCTGTGACGATATTTCTTCTTCTGTAACGCCTGAGGATATTCTCTTTATTATTTCAGACATTGCAAGGTCGTTTATTTTACTTGCTGCGCGCATAAACTCTACTTCCTCTGCGTCCTTTTGCTGTCTTACCGTATCAACACACTCAGAAGCGTTTACATAGCCGCTTGCACAGTTTAACTCCATAAGCCTTAGCAAAAATCTCGCTTCAAACTTTTTATCTATACCTAAAGGCTTGCTTTTGTCGGTATACTCAGACAAAAGCTCAGCTGCATCGGTATTGTCATCAAACCAGACCTTTTCAACACCAAGATCTTCATTTACCGTAAAAAGCTCATTTATAAATATGCGATCTCTGGTCCTGTCCTTATTTATGTACAAAGCCAGCATTCTTTCCCCAGGTTTTATCATTGTGCCGGTAAGATAAAAGACCGAGCATGGGTCACATATGACCATCTGCTCGAGTCCTTTTTCCAACAGGCGATTTATGATTTTATCAAGTCTTTGTGTTTTCATAAAATCCGCCTCTTTAAATATTTATTTTTCAAACAACTTGCAGGCTACATAATGCCCATTGCCTATATCCTTAAGTGTTGTTTCATAGCTTTCACAGCCGTTTGTTTTCATAAAGCACCTTGAACAGAAGCGGCATCCGTCCGGTGGATCAATAGGCGTCGGAACATCGCCCTCAAGAATTATTCTTTCGGCTTTGTTTTCAACATCAACTGACGGGATAGCCGATAAAAGTGCCTTTGTGTACGGGTTCAGCGGATTCTCATAAAGCTCGTTTTTATCAGCAAGCTCCATTATTTTTCCGAGATACATAACTCCTACTCTGTCACTTATATGCTTTACAACATTCAGTCCGTGCGCTATAAAAAGATATGTAAGTCCAAACTCATCCTTTAAATCGTCCAAAAGATTTAACACCTGTGCTTGTATCGAAACATCGAGAGCTGATACCGGCTCATCGCAAACTATAAGCTTTGGATTTACCGCAAGCGCCCTTGCAATTCCTACGCGCTGGCGCTGACCGCCTGAAAATTCGTGAGCATATCTGTTGCGCTGATGGTTTGCAAGTCCAACACAGTTAAGCAGGTAGTTTACTCTGTTTTCGACCTCGTTTCTTGGCAGAAGCTTATTTACTATAATAGGCTCTGCGATAATATCACCTATCGTCATTCTCGGATTCAATGATGAGTACGGATCCTGAAAGATAAGCTGAATATCCTTACAGTACTCTCTTCTCTGTCGCGGTTTAAGCGAAGTGAGCTCAACACCGTTATATATGATTTCTCCGCTTGTGGGAGTATAGAGGTTTACAAGCATTTTTCCGATAGTTGATTTTCCGCAGCCGGATTCTCCTACAAGTCCCAATGCTTCTCCCTTGTATATCTTAAAGGATACATTATCGACCGCCTTTAAAACCGACAATGGCTTACCGAAAAAGCTTCTGTCAACGACAAAGTGTTTAGTAAGATTCTTTACTTCAAGTAAAACTTCTTTTTCTGCCATTATACATCACTCTCCACTTCTTCGGAATATAAAAAGCATCTGACCTTTCTTCCATTGCCGCCCGGCAACTCCTTGAGCGCAGGCATCGCTTCCCTGCACTTTTCCATACAGTGCTCACATCTGTCAGCAAACGCACAGCCTGCAGGAAGACTGGTAGGATCAGGAACCATACCCTTTATCATAAACAGCCTGTCCTTATCCTCATTAAGCCTCGGAATAGACTCAATAAGTCCGCTTGTATACGGATGTTTCGGGCTTTTAAACAGATCCTTGACCTCCGCCTGTTCAACTACCCTTCCGCAATACATAACCACTACCTTATCCGCTGTTTCAGCAACAACTCCCAAATCGTGAGTTATAAGCATTACCGCCATACCTATATCTTTTCTTAGCTTTTTAATAAGATCGAGTATCTGCGCCTGTATCGTAACATCAAGAGCGGTCGTCGGCTCATCTGCTATCAAAAGCTCCGGATTGCAGCACAGCGCCATTGCAATCATCACCCTCTGACGCATACCTCCCGACATCTGGTGAGGATAATCCCTTACTCTCTGCTCAGGCGAAGGTATACCAACCAGCCTTAACATTTCAACAGCGTGTTCAAGAGCCTCTTTTTTCGTCATATCAGTATGTGTGAGGATAGACTCACAAAGCTGATCTCCTATTCTCTGAACGGGATTGAGAGATGTCATAGGCTCCTGGAAAATCATTGAGATTTTATCTCCTCTTATCTCTCTCATCTGTTTAGGGGTCTTTTTACTCAAATCATCGCCGTTAAAGAGTATCCTTCCTCCAGCGACCTTACCCGGAGCACGGATAAGCCCCATTATCGAAAGGCTTGTTACACTTTTTCCGCTTCCCGACTCACCTACAATAGCGAGTATCTCTCCCTTATCAACATCAAAGCTTACATTATTTACAGCCTTTACAGTACCCCTTTTTACTTTAAATTCAGTGTTAAGGTTTGAAACTTTAAGCAGCATAATTTACAAACCTCCTTAGCTTCTTGATTTTGGGTCGAGGGCATCTCTTAATCCGTCTCCGAAGAGATTAAATGCCAAAACCGCAAGCGATATTACAATTCCGGGGAAAATGATCATATGCGGCAGGGACATAATATAGCTTTTGGCATCTCCCAGCATCGTACCCCACTCCGGTGTCGGCGGCTTAACGCCAAGCCCAAGAAATCCTAGAGCCGCTATATCAAGTATTGCCGTAGAAATTCCAAGAGTTGCTCTTACAACTATCGAAGATACAACATTCGGAAGTATATGCCTGAAAATTATCCTTCCACTTGAGTTGCCCAAAACCTTGGCTGCGGCAACATAGTCGTTTTCCTTTGCGGACATAATTGAACTTCGCACTATCCTCGCAAACTCAGGTATAGACACGACTCCTATCGCGATAATCGCCTTGTCAAGTCCCTGTCCGAAGGCAGCCATAAGCGTTATAGCAAGAAGAATAGAAGGTATAGCAAGCATCATATCCATAATTCTCATTATCACGGCATCAAGCTTTCCGCCGAAATAACCGGCAACAGAGCCTAGAATCGTTCCTATTATAAGCGAAAATGCAACAGCAGCGATACCGATAAGCAAAGAATACTTTGTTCCCGAAAGTATTCTTGAGAAAATGTCTCTTCCCTGAACATCAGTTCCAAACCAATGCTCAGCGCTCATACCCTGTTTTGCATCCGCCATATTCGTTTCTGTCGCTCCATATGGTGCGATAAGATCTCCGAACAAGGCGATAAACACGAGTATTAAAATTACGATAAGTCCGAACAGCGCCGCTTTGTTTTTCTTAAGCGCATCCCACATAATTTTTATCTGAGACTCCGGCTTTTCTATCTTTACATTTTCTTCCGTCA
Source organism: uncultured Clostridia bacterium (assembly GCA_947624675.1). Taxonomy (GTDB): domain Bacteria; phylum Bacillota; class Clostridia; order Oscillospirales; family Ruminococcaceae; genus UMGS1601. Next base: position 37,579 of record CANQLI010000007.1, read on the forward strand.
AAACCTTAGTTTCATTTGCCACACTCATAATTATGCCTCCTTCCTTCCGTACTTGATCCTCGGATCCAAGAACGCATACAACAAATCAACCAGAAGATTTAACACAACGAATATAACAGCTATAAGAAGCACTGCCGACTGAACCACAGGGAAATCTGACTTCTGAACACATTCAACAAGATATTTTCCCATTCCCGGCCAGCCGTAAACCGTTTCGGTAAGCACAGCTCCTCCAAGAAGCGAGCCGAACTGAAGACCGATAACAGTAACTATCGGCATAAGAGCGTTTCTTAACGCGTGTCGTCTTATAACTCTTCCCTCAGCAAGACCCTTTGCACGAGCCGTTCTTATGTAATCCTGATTTAAGGTGTCAAGCATACTTGAGCGGGTCATTCTCGAAACTATCGCCATTGTATAAAATGCAAGCGTACAAGCTGGAAGTATCATATGCCACAAGACATTTGCAAAATTAGACATATCCCCCGATATAAGAGAGTCAATAAAATACGATCCTGTGACCTTATCGAAAAGCACATCGGCATCGCTTGCTCCCTGAACCGGCAACCAGCCCAGCATTTTTCCGAACAGTATCTGCATCATAACTCCGAGCCAGAATATCGGAACGGAAATACCGATAAGAGATATGAACATACCAAGATTATCAACAATAGTGTTTTTCTTTACCGCAGTTATTACTCCTATCACGATTCCCAGTACCGAGGCGATTATTATCGCAACTATCGCAAGCTCGATAGTCGCAGGAAATCTTGCCATTATCTCATCAAAGACAGGTGTCTGCGTGTAATAAGATTCGCCAAAGTCCCCCGTTACAGCTCCGGTAACAAAATCCCAGTACTGCTCAATAATAGGATCGTTTAAGCCCTGTTCCTCTCTCCAAGCGTCCATTGCCGCAGCGTCAGCGTGCTCACCCAGAACCACCGGTGCAGGGTCTGCCGCAAATACTCTTAACAGCACAAACACTATAATAGAAACTCCAATAAGAACGGGAATGAGCATCAGAAGTCTTTTTACAATATACTTTAGCATAACTCAACCTCTTTTCAGTCTTACTTTTTTATCTCATATCCTTGTACTAATCGTCACAACGAAAGCACCTGACGCCTAGTACAAAAATATGAAAATCCCTTTACCTAAAAACAACAACTGCAAACACAGGACAAACGCCTGTGTTTGCAATGCTGTCATTACTTTAATTATTAGTTCTTTTCAACATTAGCAAGGTAAACCGTTGCTGTCGGATGATACTTAAATCCCTTGATATTGCTTCTGTTCGCTGTGATATTCTGCTGGTGAGAGATCGGGAGCCATGCTGCCTCATCAGCAACATACTGCTCAGCCTCAGCATAGATAGCGTTTCTCTCTTCTCCTGCGGCAGTAGCTATACCTGTTGAAATATACTCGTTAAACTTTTCATCGTTAAATCTTGCAACATTCATAGACGGGTCATCGTCAGAAAGAAGATTTAAGAAGTTATCCGGGTCTCCGTTATCTCCGTTCCATCCATAGAAGCATACATCGTAATCGCCTGCTATGATCTTATCCTTATAAGTTGTCCAGTCGAATGTAGATACATCAGCCTTTACGCCTACCTTCTCAAAGTATCCGATAATAGCCTCAGCAAGAGTCTTACCTGTTGCCGTATTATAAGGACGGTCATTTGAATATGTAATAACCTTTACCTCAGTAACGCCCTTCTTAGCAAGAGTCTCCTTAGATGTATCAGGGTCATAAGCGACCTGAGTTACCTTGTCACTGTATCCCGGAAGGAATGAAGGAAGTATAGTTGTTGCCTTTGAAGCATAGCCGTCATAAAGTGATTTAACAAGCTCATCAACATTTACCGCCTGTGAAAGAGCAACTCTTGTTTCCTTGTCAAGTCTTGTGGTGTTATATGCCATATAGTTGATGTTCATACCGTCTGTAAGATCAACATTGATGTTGGAATCAGCATTTAACTGTTCAACCATTGTTGTATCAATTCCGTCGATAACATCAACCTCTCCGGTAGTGAGCGCATTGATCTTTGCGGAAGCGTCAGGGATAGTCTTGATAATGATCTGGTCACACTTACCCTTTTCGCCCCAGTAATCGTCATATCTCTCGAGAACAACTCTGTCGTCCTTGCTCCAAGAAACAAACTTATAAGGACCTGTTCCAACAGGATTTTCGAGAAGGCTTCCGCCGTTCTTCTTACAAGCTGTCGGGCTTACGATAGGCGCACCGAAGCACATAGCCATATTTGCCAAGAACGCGGTGTTCTTCTGCTTCAGCACGATCTCAACTGTGTAATCGTCAACTACATTACACTCTGCAACTGTTCCGAAAACGAAGTCAGCGTAAGGCATATCTTCGGTCTTATTAACAGTCTGACGGTCAACATTGAACTTTACAGCTTCAGCGTTAAAGTCTGTACCGTCGTGGAACTTTACTCCCTGGCGAAGCTTAAATGTATATGTAAGTCCGTCCTCGGAAATATCCCAGCTCTCAGCAAGACAAGGCTCAACCTCCGTTGAATCCTCCTTGTACTTGAGAAGGCACTCATAAATCTGCATCGTAGCCTTTGCAGACTCGTTGTCATCAACAAGCGCCGTATCAAGTCCTCTCGGATCAGCTCCCGAACCGTAAACAAGACTTGTCACTTTAGCTTCCGAGCTTCCGCCCGACTCAGTCTTGCTGCTTGAATCGTTTGAGCCGCCGCATCCTGCCATCATGCTTATCGCCATAGCAGCAGCGACTGCACCGCACAAAATCTTCTTCATAATAAACCTCTTCCTTTCTTTACGCTCAAGAGTAAAACACTCAAGCGCATATTAACAAAAAAAGACGCCACCTTTACCAAATTATAATTTCGGCACTTCTTAACTGTGGCATCTTTGCCTGTTATTTCATTATAACCTTACAATAAGAACTATAACAATTTATATTATACTATATTTTGTCCATAATGACAATAGTTATTTTATACAAAAAATCATCTGTATCTCTATTAAATGTGTAGAATTTATTATGCTAAAGCGTTAATTTGTTAAACTTTTTTCCCACATTGTCCGCAAAATGAAGCGTTTGGCTTTATCAATGAGCCGCAATTCGGACAATATCTGACTATCTGTTCCGGCGGCATATCCTCCATATGCGGGGTTATCTCACTCATAGTTATTGCCATATGTTTTTTTCTTTTTGAGCTTGATTTATCGGTTTTTTGTTTCTCTTTTTTTCTTTTAATTATCTCGCTTGCCTGTATGCTTCCCTCAAAAAGCTCATCGTCTATAAGCTTCTTCCTCGGTGCACCCTCCGCACCGCTTACAAGAAGAGAAATAATCGAAGCAACTATACCCCATATCATAAGCACAAGGCAGGAAATAATAATCACAGCGCAAAACGATCTGAGCCTAACTTCATTGTTTTTTGCAAAATCCTCAAAATAATAGGAAATAACCGGCTGTGAAAACAATGCGACAATTATCATTATAAGTCCCATAAAAATTGTGATCCTCGAATAAATCCCGATCGCCTTTGACACATAATATGATATAAACCTGTAATACAAGCACCACAACACAAGCAAAACCAGTATCGCTGCAAGAATTATTACAACCGACTTCCACGTTGCAAGCATTTCAAAAGCCTTACTTTTAAAAGTAAACGCAGATGAAACATCTACTCCGTCGACCTTAAGCCCCTTTAATATGCGCTGTGTATCGGAAGCATTCTGATACGAGAGAAAAAACGCAAACGAAGCTGTGAGCAAAAGGTTGAGCACACACATCGCTACACCGAGTAAAGCAGTCAATAACACACCTGAAAAATCAAGTCGTGTTCTTTTCTGTTCATACTTCTGCTCCATCGTTTCACTCCCCTTAATAATCAGATTTTAACCTATGAGTTTAATTATACATTATTTTTACTGTTTTTGTCAAATATAACTGCTTATAAGCCAAAACATCTGATATAAAAAACCGCCACGAACTTATCCTGTCCGTGACGGAAATGGCACGCCGGAAGGGATTCGAACCCCCGACCTTTTGGTTCGTAGCCAAACACTCTATCCAGCTGAGCTACCGGCGCAAAACTTTATTCAAAAATCAACTGCGGGTATCATTTTACCACAACAAGTAATAAAAGTCAAGCGTTTTTAATAAAAATCACAAAGCACGGGTGCTGAGAAACTTATCATCAGACCCGTGCGTGTGATTAAAGACCTAAACTATTTTATGCTGCCGGAGCTTTAACCTTTGAGTTTATAATTCCCACATCCGCAGTAGTTATAATACCGTCATTGTTTGCGTCAGCAACAGTAAAATCGTAGTCCTCAAGTGTCATTTTTCCCTTTGCGCAGGCATTTATGATACCTACATCTGAGGTCGTTCTTTTTCCGTTAGCGTCTACATCTCCCAAAATGTGAAGCTCAAAATCAAAGGTTATAGGTTCGTCGGTAACAGTGAAATAATAATCCCTCTCTACACAGTCGTTTGCCGAGACAGTAGCACAGTACTCGCCCTCTTCAAGCTCAACCGTCCACAAATCAGTAGCATATAATATACATAGTATCTCATCAGTATCAATTTTGCTAATAGTAATCGAAACCTCAGCCGCATCAGTACCCGGTATACTTACAGTTCCGCCAACAGTAACATTGTCAGGCTCAGTATATATCGGAGGCTTTGGGGCTGTTTCAGGATCAAACTCGTTGTCCTTGAACACCTTAGCCATCTTCTCGTCCGTTACCTTTAATTCTCTTCTTATATACCACTCGCTGCAGTCCCAGGACATCGGACAGAGATTATACTCCTCACAGAACTTGAGAACATAGTCATACCATTCGTAACAGCCCTCTTTCACCTGACCGTTCGGACCGTGAAAAGCTCCGCACTCTCCAATGATAACTCCGTATCCGCGTTCGGTATACTGGTTCATCTTCGCAAGCTGATTTTTCATATATTCAATATCCGATTGAGTTCCCCATGTGTCAGAATAACCCCAAGAGTTATTTGGATCAGATACCAGGCAGTAAGGGGCAGGATCGTAATAGTGAACAGAAATCATAAGGTGGTTTTTCAAAATGTCCTTAGGCATTTCGAAACGCTCATCTATAGTTTTATCAATGTTTGTATTATATCCGGCAATCAGCAAGAACCTGTCGGCATTTTTGCTTCCCTGTGAACGGATAATATCTACAAACTTCTGATTTATCTCTGTGATAAGTTTATATTTCTGAACTTCTCTCAAGGAGTTCCAATTCGTTCCAAGCTCCTCGTTAGCCGACTCGAAGATCAGCTTATGAGAATAATCCTTAAAGCGTTCGCCAACCTGTGTCCAGATAGCCTCATATCTTTTCCAAGCCTCATTTTTCAGTGTTTCGTCCTTACTGGAAAAGTCTGTCCACCAGACGTGGTCGCTGCCGTCATCGTTTTTGCCATCACTTCCTCCGTCCCAGTGCTCATTTACAACAGCGTACATATCAGCTTCAAGGACCCATTTTACTATCTGCTCAACTCTGTCAAGATAAGCCGGATCTATCGTGTAATCGTCCTTTGACATCATATTAGACCATGCCACCGGAATTCTTACCGAGTCAAAGCCCGCTTCCTTCATTCCTTCTATTATTTCCTTTGTTGTTTCAGGCTGTCCCCAGGCTGTCTCATAGCCCTTCGGGGTCTTGTTGGTTATCCAATCCCCACAAGACTCCATAGTATTGCCGAGATTTATACCGTTTCCCATATCCCATACGACCTCGACCGATGTATCCGGAACATCCGAATCATTTGTGTAAACATCGTCAAGCGCAAAAACATAAGATGAGCTGAAAACCGACATTCCGATAGCAGCCGCTGCAGCAAGACTTAAGACTGATTTTTTTAATGTCTTCATTCTATTTACCTCCTAGATTTTATCTTTAACTAATTATAGCATATCAAAGTATATTTTTCAACATTTTTTCGCGCCTTTTAATAGCATTTTTTTGACATATCAGACACTTATCTCCTCATGCTGTGAGGTATAGAGCTTATAGTACTCACCCTTGAGCTTTATAAGATCGTTATGTGTTCCGCACTCAACTATCCCCTTGTTATCTACAAACATTATCCTGTCGCAGTTTTTTATTGTAGAAAGCCTGTGTGCTATAATAAAGCTCGTTCTTCCCTTCATAAGCCTGAACAAGCCCTCCTGTAACAGTCTTTCCGTCTTTGCATCTATTGACGAGGTTGCCTCGTCTAGTATAAGTATCTTCGGATCGGACAGAAGTGTTCTTGCAAATGATATAAGCTGCTTCTGACCGCCGGAAAGCATCGAGCCTCGCTCATTCACCTCTGTCATATACCCGTTAGGCATATGTTCAATAAACTCATCGGCGCAAACTGTTTTACAAGCGGCTTTTATCTCATCCTCTTCTGCGTCCAGTCTTCCGTATCTGACATTATCAAATATCGTTCCGCTGAAGATAAAGCTGTCCTGAAGCATTATACCCATCTGCGACCTGAGCGAATGAAGCGTTACATCAGAAATGCTGTGTCCGTCGATAGTTATCCTTCCGTCTTTTAAATTGTAAAACCTTGAAAGCAAAGATACTATCGTAGATTTTCCGGCGCCGGTCGGACCTACGAGCGCAATACTTTCTCCGCTCTTTACATCAAACGATACATTTTCTAGCACGGTTTTACCCTCTTCATATGAAAAAGTCACATTTTCAAACGATATATCGCCTTTTATCTCGGGAAGCTCATATGCGCCCTCCTTATCGTGTATAGTGACCGGCTCGTCGAGCGTTTCAAATATTCTCTCGAGATAAGCTATATTATTTATAAAGTTGTTGAATATATTTGAAAGGTTGATTATCGGCTGCCAGAAGCTCGCGGCATAACTTGTCATAGCGGCTATCGTTCCAAGTGTCACTCCCGAAGGCGAGATTATAAGAAGCCCGACAGCGTATATTGCCGCTCGCACAAGCATTGATACATTATCCACAGCAGGCGCTACCATATTTGAATACTTTACAGCCTTCATCCATGCTCCTCTGTAAGCATTTGAAAGTCCGTCAAATATCTCGGCATTTTCCTCTTCTCTTGTAAAGACCTGAGCTATTCTCGTACCGGTGATACTCTCCTGAAGATAAGCGTTTAAATTTGAGCTTTTATTTGATACCTGCTGCCAGGCTCTTCTCTGCCGTCTTTTTATAAACATCATTACAGCGGCGAATATAGGAACTCCCGCCAATACGACAAAGGACAATGTAACATTTACAAAAAACATAAACACCATTATAAAGAACATATTCATTAACTCAAGGACTATGTTTACAATGCCGTTTGAAAGCATATCCGACACGGAGTTTACATAATTCACTACTCTTATAAGTATCTTGCCGTGCGGACGATTATCGTAGTATTCAAAAGGAAGCTCCTGAAGGTGTTTAAACAGATCATTTCTTATTTCAAAGATAATGTCCTGTCCTACTACCGTCATTATCCTTGCACGGATATTTGAAAATACCACTGAAATTACTATTGTAATAACCAGCAGCAGTACAAGGAAAAGAAGTCCCCACATATCCCCTTCTGGTATAGTCTTATCGAGAGCGTGCTGAGTTATGATCGGTCCGAGAAGTCCTGACACAGCGGCAAAAACACTGAGAATCAAAGCGACGATCATCTTTTTGGCGTGGCGTTTTATGTACTTAAACGACCTTTTAAAATGCCTTATATCAAAGGGTGTCTCTAGTACCTCGTCAATGTTGTATTTATTTCTCGCCATCAGACCTCACTCCTTTCAAAGCCCTCGTTCTGAAGCATAAACACATCATAGTAGTAGCCTTTATTTTTAAGAAGCTCGGAATGAGTTCCCATCTCTGCAATCTTTCCATCATCAAGAATTATTATCTTATCAGCGTCCTTGGTTGAAGATATTCTCTGTGCAATAATTATCTTTGTGCATAAAAAGTCAAGGTTTTTAAGACTGTCTTGAATATGCTTTTCCATCTCGAGATCGACCGCAGAGGTCGTGTCGTCAAGTATAAGTATCTTCGGCTTGACAGCGATCGCACGGGCAAGTGAGATCCTCTGCTTTTGTCCGCCGGAAAGTCCGACCCCGCGTTCTCCGATTATAGTGTCATATCCCTCAGGCATTTTGTCAACAAACTCGCTTACACCGGCAAGCTCAGCGCATTTATATACTTCCTCTTCCGGCATACTGGAATTTCCGTAGGCAATATTTCCGTCGATAGTATCCGAATATAACAAGACATCCTGCGTCGCCATAGAGATATTTTTTCTAAGGCTCTTTAAAGAATACTCTGTTACATTTACCCCGTCTACAAGAACTTCTCCGTCCAGAACATCATAAAACCGAGGTATAAGATTTATAAGCGTAGTTTTTCCGCTTCCCGTTTCGCCCATTATCGCAACAGTTTCACCGGCTTTTATCTTAAAAGAAATGTTTTTGAGGACCTTATTTCCTGAATATCCGAAAGATACATTTTTAAACTCTATATCGCCCTTTATCTCATCAGGAGCGTATGCGTTTTCGGGGTCCTTAATGGTAGGCTTTTTGTAAAATATCTCCATTATCTTCATAGCTGACGCCATAAAACGCTGTGTATCGTTTACATACATTCCGAGACTTCTCATAGGGTTTGACACTGCCCAGATAAGCCCCGATATTGCTATATACTCTCCCATTGTAATACTTTTTGTGATAAGAAAAATTCCTCCGGATAAAAGCATTACAGCAGAAAGACTTACAGCGATCCCTTCAAGATACGGAGAATATGTAAGCCACTTTAGCGAAGCCGCCTTGTTTGCGGCGGAATACTCTTTGTTGATACTGTCAAATTTATTTATTTCATACTGCTCCCTAGCAAACGCCTTTACCACTCTGTTTCCGGAAATATTTTCCTGTGCCGCCGTATTCATTGCGGCGAGCTTTTCCCTTAGCTTCATATGAACAGGTGCTACTACCCTTTTAAGTCTTAGAGAAATAAGAAAAATGAGCGGCGTAAGAGACAGTATACATATCGCCATTTTCCAATCTACAATAAAGAAATACACCACAGATGCCATAAGCAGAGTTATTGATTCTATAAGACCTCTGAATACAAACGCAAGCATATGCCGAATCATATCGAGGTCACCCGTAAGCCTCGTCATAAGATCTCCTGTACGATACTCGTCGTAAAAGGTTAGATCCTGATTTTCAACTATTCTGAAAAGCTTTGTTCTAAGTGAAAAAATAGCCCCTTGAGATGATCTCTCATAAGACATATTGCATATGTACTGTAAGCCGGATTTTACCGCTGTAAACGCAATAAGCCCCAATATCAGTAATAATAGGACATCTTTTTTATTTTCTATATTATATAGCGCATCTTTACCCGTTATATAGTTATCGACGATCAATGCCGACAAAACAGGGGTGGCGAGTATCAGTATATTACATACTACCGAAAGCGTAAGCGCAAAAATATATCTGGCTCTGTATCCCTTAAGATTTTCCCATATCCATTTTAATTGAAACATTTTTTGTTCCTCTCTCCAATGTCTCACTGTGTCTTAATTTAGTTATAAGTCTCTTATGATTATATATGCAAATATTTATATAGTCAAGAGGTTTTAATAAAAAAGCTTTCGTCATTTTGACGAAATAAATCCTATTTTTTCGGCATTTTGACGATATTCTTAAGAAATTTATACAAGTTAAATATTTTGCCTTTGAATTTATAGCTCAAGTTAATATTCTTAAATAATTGACAAATATGCTTTACCATATTCAAATAAGCGAAAAAGAATCAAACAAATGCTGCAGCGTTTTCTTTTAAAGCGTATATGAGTAAAGCGACCGAAAAGCTTAACTAAGATATAAAAAACCGACCAAACGATCTGTTCAGTCGGTCATAGTTCAATAATATCGTATGTTTCCATATCCTTTAAAATGCGATTTCCGCTTTCCTCTATTTCAACAACTCTCTCGGGACCCAGCTTCTTTTCGATTACCTCGTAAGCCATTTTGATCGGAACGCCTCTGTCCTCGTGGTGCATATCGCTTCCTATCACCTGTGCAAAGCCATTATTTAACAGCTTTAAGCACATTTTTCTTGTTTTTCTTTCAAGAAACGAGTTAGCGTTTAATTGTCCCAAAACATCAAGCGACATAAGCTCTTCGAGATCGGCATAATCGGTAAAATTAAGATACCTTTCGATATGTGCTACAATAACCTTTACTCTACCACTGTCAACAAGCTCCGAAACACTGTCGATTATCTGCTTTGAAAGTCTTAAATACGGCATCTCCAAAAGAAGGTAATTTGTCCCTTCTATACACAGCTTTTCGAGGTCGTCCAATTTAATAAGCTTACTTGAATAAAGCACCTCAGAGCCCAACAATATCTTCGGGTGCTCAGGCTTTAAGTGAGGCTTAAGCTGCTCATATGAATTCTGCCTTGCTTCAAGAAAACTGTGTATATCTATCTCGTGGCAGTAAAAATGCGGAGAACAAATCAAAGTATCCGTTCCGTTCTGAGCCATTATATCCAAGAGCCGTATTGATTCTTCTATTGACTCGGAACCGTCGTCAAGATAAGGTAATATATGTGAATGAAAATCTATCGTCATATATACCTCCCCTGCCGCTGTATTTGCTTAATTATCTGCCTTTGCCGAATCGGATGCCGGCTCTGAATATGAATAATTGTAATGATAGTAACTCTTTTTATAATATCCCGAGCTTCCGGAAACCTGACAAGCGGTCTTCATAAAGCCAAGAACCTTACCGTTCGCAAGCTTTATCTGAGAAAGTGCGCGCTGTAAGTCGGTGTGTTTAGTATAGCCGTCACGGATTATAAACACGATACCCGAAATGTAGTCGTTAAGAAGCTGAGAATCTGAAACTACATTTACAGGAGGAGTGTCTATCAGTATATAATCGTAATGAGCCTGTAAAACCTCTATAAGCTTTCCCGTATTCGGCGAAGACAAAAGCTCAGCCGGGTTTGGCGGGATAGGTCCGGACGGAACAAGGTCAAGATTAGGTCTTACATCCTTAACAATAGCCTCGGAAACGGTACACATTCCGCTTAAAAGAGTGCTAGCGCCACGGGCTCTTGTTACCTTTAACAGTGAGTGCTGTACCGGCTTTCTTAAGTCAAGATCCAAAAGTATTACCTTAGCTCCCGTCGAAGCCAAAGTGATCGCCATATTAAGACAGTTTGTGCTTTTTCCCTCAGCAGGACTTGCCGAAGTGAACACAACTACCTTTTTCGGTGACTGAGAAAGCGAGAACATAAGGTTTGTCCTTGCGGTATTATAGCCTTCTGAGATTATAAACTTCGTTCCCTCATTAAGAATATATTTTCTTGATGTCGATTTAGAACGCCTTAATTCGTTTCTGTGCCCGGATGATTTTGATTTTTTAGACATTCCTGTACTCATAATCATAACCTCCCTTTACATTAGCCTCAAAGTCAACGATCTCAGCAAATACCGGTATACCGTAAAGTGCTAGAAGGTCGTCCGAAGGCTTGATCTTGGTATCAACCATCTCAATAACTATGGAAATTATACATCCAAGTACAAGTCCGATTATCAATCCTATAGCCGTATCTCTCTGAACATTAGGAGAAGACGGCTTGTCCGGTACCGAAGCAGGAACTACCTCTTTTACTATACCTGCATCCACAACCGATGAATAAACACTGTGTGCATTTAAATCTATACTCTGTGCAACTGCCGCTGAAAGATCAGGATCAGTCGTTTCAACACTGACAGTCAAAATAGCTGTGTTTTCAGGAGCGGTAACGGTTATCCATTCCGATATATCTTCACTTGTATAATTTGTTATTCCGTAATCGTTTTTTAGATCTTCAAGTATATAGTTTATCATCTTTTCACTTGTGAACAAAATCTGACAGGTGCCCGCAAGTTTTTCAGCCGCCTGAATATCCTGATAACCTATTTCCTGTTGCTGAACTGTGCCAGACACTTCATTAGACTGAACATACAACATTATAGAGGATGTGTATTTTTTAGGAACGATCACAGTAAAAATTATCAATGCACCCAACGCGAAAATAACCGTAAGCGCAATGATAAGCTTTATGTGCTTTATTATCATAAAATACAAGCTCTTAATGTCTATTGTCTTCTCGGTATTGTCCATTAACATTTCTCCTTTTTAGCTACACATATTTTTATTTTATATGTTATCTGCTTTCACGAATATTATAATAACATATTTGCTTTTTAATGTCAACATAAATACAGATAAAATTTTTATATATGTAAGATATGCACTATTTTTGTAGTTTATCGGCGTTTTTTTCGTTTAAATATTTTACTTTACAAAAGTAAGTATATAAATCGTATAAAAAGTCAGATTTATAGGTTCAGTACTATAAAAATTTTTTAATTACCTCTACTAACAGCGCAAAATCAGGAAAAAATGTACACAAACGTACATTCTTCATAAAATAAATACAATATATTTACAAATAATTCATAATATTCATAATTTGTTCATATTATCTCCCTGTATACTATTATAATACAGATAGGCAATAACAATGTATTTAACTGCTTTAGCGATACATAAGCTTACAGCCATAAAGGCTTGCCATATGATAAAGCTGAAATAACTATTAAATAAGGTATATTTGTATTGACATTTACCACTATTTTTCTTTGATAATAAAACCGCCCGAATATTTCGGACGGCTATTTTACTTCCTGATCTAGTACGTAAAAGCATTCATTATTAAAAAAATCAGCCAGCGTTATCTCTAATCCATCGCATATTTTTTTTACTGTAGAAACAGTTGGTTTGTTATTTTCCCTTGTAAAGATGTTGTTTAGTGTTGACTGTGTGATACCGCATATCGTCGAAAGCTTGTTGATAGTAATGCCTCGCTCATCACAAAGCTGTTTGATCCTTCTGCGAATTGCGTTCGTCAGCGTCATAAGACATCCTCCAATATAGTTACTATCTATATTGTATGCGATTAACTCTTTAAAGTTTAACTCTCTAGAGTTGACAAATGTAAAAATTTGTAGTATAATAGGACTATATTTTATTAGGAGTGAAACATTTATGAAAAAACAAATCATTTCGATTCTGACAGCTGCGGTCTGTGCTTCTACTGCGCTGTTAGGCTGCTCAAGCGGCAAAGAAAGCTCTAAGGGTGGTAAAACGGAATCAGTCACTACCACCAGCAAAACAACCACAACAACTACAACTGCGACCACGACCACTACAACGACCGCTCCGCCAAAGGTAGAAAAGTATTTTATACCTAAGCACATTGAACATACCGACGCTAAGGGACTATCCTCATCTGTTGATATTACCCTTGATACTACGGGAAATAAGTATATTATTGACTGGAAATATAATGATACACAAACAGGTGAACAATCCGGACAGGATACAATAGAATATGAGCTAACAGACGGTAAAATTACAAAGGCTAAAGGACCCCAAGGATATGAAACATATACTTACAACGATAAAGGTTGGTTAATTGAAGCCGACAAAATATCAAACATTGGTGAGGCAGCTAATGTCACACAAAAATATGAATATGATGAAAAAGGAAACATTACTTTCAACAGTAGTCATAGCTATTTTTCAGATTCCACTTCCACCTATGAATATAACGAGAACGACAGAATAACTACAGCCAAATATAGCTCTAATTATAATGGTGAATCTTATAACCACATTGATAATTATAAATATCCTGATAATAATACATACATTGTAACTACAACTAATGCCGACGGTACGGTAGACGAAACAACATATAAATATAATGAACAGTATAAACAATATATTGATATTTCTCGAAGCGATGAATATAAAAATGATAAATACGATCGCTATGATAATTTAATTTTCAGAAAAAATGATAATGGCGAAATATCAGCAGAATATCAGGAAGTATCAAAAGAAGATTATTATCGATATAGTATTATTAGCTACTATTCTGCTCAAAGCTGTTCTAGTTTCCCATATGTGTTTGATACAATATTTTATATTATTTCAGTGTATAGTAGTACTTATAACTACAACAAAGCCGTTAACTACGAATGGTAAATTCGCCAAAGCCGCAGAGACCTCTGCGGCTTTATTATGTGCAATAAACTAAATCACTTAAGTTCATCTGTAATATCAAACGGAACAAAACCGAGATAGTCAGCGGGTATGAGCCTGAAATCTATTCCGTTAACAATGCCGTCATAGCATATTTTTTTATAAAATTACAACCTCATCCTATCTTATTGATTATAATGCAACTCACGATGTTAAACTACCATATTATCCAGAAGATAAAACAATAACCCCAGAAGTGACAAAAGCCATTTTAAATGGTGGTCCAAAACATTTAACAAAAAGTAAGTATATTGACAGATAATATGGTGAAGCATAAACAATAAGTTGAAGAATTGCTGCGAAAACGACCTTGGCAATTATTTGGCGGTAAGTTGAGCCGAGTGGGACTAAAAGTCCCACTTCTTTTCTCTGCGTAAAAATTTGTACTAAAATCTTTGAAATATCCCTTGACAAGTCGTAAGTATTGTGTTAAAATAGCTAAGGGTCATGTGTCCCGTAGTTATTGACAATCTTAAGAATATAATGGAGAGGTGTCCGAGTGGTTTAAGGAGCTGGTCTTGAAAACCAGTGATACGGCAACGTACCGTGGGTTCGAATCCCACCCTCTCCGCCACAGCAATAGCTGTGTCAGGTTTTGTTAATTGCCTGACGCAGCTATTTTTCTTTTGGATGTTTCTAGATATATCCGGTCAAATAGCGGTCAACGCAGTTTGACAATAGAATAACAGACTAAAACCGGAGGACTTCTGAGCGTTTCAAAAGCTCTGACTAACAGAACCCATTGGATAACTGTTTGCTGTATAATTTAATCTTTAATCAACTAAAACCGGCAAGGCAACCGTGATTGAGCGAGTCATCTTTTGAGAACTTACGAGAGTATATACACCCACGAAGGACGGCAACCCGTGGACGAGAATACCTGCAAGCAGTCTTGCAAACACAGCGGCCAAAAGAAGTCAACAACTCCCCTGTTACCACAGATGTCACTACAACATTTAAAGTTGCATACACGCAGGCATAACATAGTTTTGGTCTATAAACAAATACAAGTAATCATAAATGTGGGACTTTTAGTCCCATATCATTTTACTCTCCCGTGTATGAAAATACATGGGAGAGATTTATCAGACAAATGACTTAATATGTCAAATGTCTGTCCATTTAGTTGCAATTAGTAAAAAAATGTGTGTATAATAAATATTACCCTCTGCCGTTATTGACATAAGGAGGTAATAATTATGATGGACACAAAATCAGTTGAATACTACAAAGATATGTGTATTCAACTTGCATCAGAAAACTTAAAATTAAGGCAAGAATTAGAAAAACACAAAGGTAAAACACCGATTATTGAATTTTTAGACGATTGGTTAAGTATAATTAAGACTAAGGTAAAGCCCACAACATTCAGTGGGTATGAAATTCAGATAAAGAAACACTTTAAGCCGTATTTTAAAGGTTATTTTTTAGAGACAACAACAAGTAGTGATATTGAAAAATACTTTGCATTTAAACTGGAGCAAGGTCTTTCTGCGCAAACTGTTAAGTCTCACCGTTCAACCTTAAGAGCGGCTTTTTCTTATGCGTATAAACACGATTTAATTGATGAGAACATTATTAAAAAAACAGATTCCATCAAACCTGACAAATTTGAATATCATATTTTATCATTCAACGAAATATCAAGACTTTTGATAATTACCAGAGATATGAATGACTATCCGGCTATTTTACTGTCGGCTCTGTTAGGACTTAGACGCTCAGAAGCTTTGGGGTTAAAGTGGAGCAATATTGATTTTAAAAAAAAGATAGCAAGTATAAATTCAACTTGTCTTCGTGTGTATAATTCTAATGAACACACATACGAAACAATTTTGTTGAAGTCAACAAAAAACAAAACATCTAGCAGACAAATTCCTCTTTCTGAGTTTATGATATTTGAGCTTAAGCGAATCAGAGCATCACAACTAGATAGAGCAAAATCACCGAGATACCAAAAAGAATATATGGATTATGTTTGCTTAGGAAAAAACGGAGCCCTGTTAAATCCACAGAATGTTTCCCGACATTTCAAAAAGATTCTGGCAGATAACGGATTTGACACTAATGTAAGATTTCACGATCTCAGACACTCCTGTGCAACTTATTTGCACAATGAATTGGGCTTTGACATAAAAGATATATCAGTCTATCTCGGACATTCAAACATCCAAACGACAGGTAATATTTATATGCACGAAAGTGTTAATACAAACATTGCAACAAGCATAAACAATAAGTTGAAGAATTGCTACGAAAACGACCTTGGCAATTCTTTGGCGGTAAGTTGATCCGAGTGGGACTTTTAGTCCCACTCTTTTTTATTTTAAGGAGGTTTTCAAATGAAAAAAACAAAAACAATTGCTGTAGTCAGCGAAAAGGGCGGTGTTGGTAAGACCGCCACACTCTTAAATCTTGCCGGTTCACTCGTAATCAATCAAAGAAAAAAAGTCCTCGTGGTAGACTTAAATCCACAGCAGGATCTATCAACAAACCTCGGCTATGTACCGCCTACGGTCAAGTCAAAAACAATAAGCGAATACATATACGATCAGTTGGAAGGTGTGGACTTTCCGATCGTTGCTGAAAGTGACAAAGCCGGATTCATTAAACATACTGATTATGGTCTCGACTATATGCCGGCAAACAGAAACACTCTTGAGATTTTACCTAGAAACCTTTCGGATTCTGAGGAAGATAATATGTGTATAGCAAATGTGCTTAAAGACAAAATGTTTGCAGACTATGACTATGTGTTTATTGACTGTAAGGACAGTTTGGTGGCACATCTGGTTCCGCAGGTTTTGATAGCTGCGGATTATGCTATGCCAATAACCGAAGTAGGAATTAACAGCCTGTTTGATGTTTCTGAGGTTATCAAGAAAATATCTCACAGATACCCGGTGTCAATTATAGGTGTAGTGCTCAACAAGGTGACAGAACAATCGAACATTACCAAAAATCTTCTGTCAGCCGCAAGAGAGGAATACGGCGAATATCTTTTTAAAACACAGATACCTGACAGAAAAGCACAGATCGAACAGGCAAACGATCTTCATCTCCCCTGCGTTATAGCACGGAACAAACACAGAAAGCAAAACACCCTTGCCGGATACTATACAGACTTGGCAACCGAATTTCTTGAAAAGGTAAAGGAAATGGAGGAGTCAATATGAGTATTATAGAAGCTATGAGAGCAACAAGACAAGCTGAAGATATACAAGATTTTGACTTACCTGCAATAAAGACCAAAACACATAAAGATAAAATTATTGAAATCCCGGTAGGTAATATTTCACCGTACATTGACGAGGATGGAGAAAATCAACCGTTTGATATTGACGGTGAGGATTTAAATAGACTTGTGATGTCAATTTCTTCTAACGGTCAGCTAGAACCTATCAAAGTAAAGCAAATATCAGCCGATAAATATATGGTGCTATCTGGTCACAGGCGGCTTGAAGCCATCAAAAAGCTTAAAAAGCCTACTATAAAAGCTGAGATAGTAAATATACCAACAGAAAAAGAGTTTGAATATGTTTGTAACAGTAATATATACAGGCTGAAAAAATCGCCCTCTTCCCTAGCCAAAATTCTTTTTGGATTTAAAAAGCGAGGAAAGAATGTAACCGACATAGCTGAGATGTTTGGGGTAAACAGAAAAACTTGTCATAGGTACCTTAATATAGTAAATTGCATTACTGACCTTCAAGAACTTGGTGATAAAGGCATAATCACAGTTGAAGCTTTTACGGCTTTACAAAACCTATTGCCTGATGATCAGATCACATTTTCGAGATTTCTTAAAAATACAACTCAGACTGCAAAGCTGACAATAAACCTAAAAAACGCAGATATGGTTGAAGATTGTGCATTTACCTGTAGTGAAAAAGGTATTCCGTTTACCGAAGACACCTTATTTGACCTGTTTTTCCCTCAGAAAGTTGATGAGGATAACAAAGACGAGGGCGAGGACAAAGACGAAGAGATAAATATAACCATTGAACAACTTATAGCAATTATCCGTGACAAAAACAAAAAGCTATGTGAGATTTCAGCTATGGATATAATTGAAAAGATTATTGACGCTGCTGAAAGCTTTAAATAGTATCTTGTGTGGGACTTTTAGTCCCACATTAAATGGGTGCGAGAGCATCAAGGTTTTTGTTTTTTCCTTTTGCGGTGCAACTCCGCAAGCACCCAACCTCCTAGAAAGTACCGGGCTAAATGCCCGGATATGAAGCGAATAGATACAAATGAGGTGCAAATCCTCGCCGCTTCACCAGAGCGGAAACGCTCACAGACATATCTGACTTTCAGATGTTTTTCTTTCCTTTATGTGCGGATGGTGAATATCATCTGCACAACGCAAGATAAGCCAGTAGTTGGCTTAAAAATATATGATTAAATTTAAAGGAGGTTATAATAGTATGAGTTCGCAATCAACGACAAAAAGAAAACATAAAAAGTCTTTTTTGTCACTGTCTTCCAAAGATCAGCTTATGGAAATAAGGATATTACATACCGGACTTCTTACTTCCGAAGAAATAAGTAAGAAACTAGGTATAAGCGTTGATTTAGTAAATGCAATTCTAACAACCCATAATTTAAGACCAAATCGTCAGCTTGAACCCGAAGATGACGGATACAAGGTAAATGTCTCTGTTTTGTAATTATTATATTCAACCGTACAAATTCCCGTACAGTTGAATACCCACTACAAGAAAGACACTTGCAATTTTTTTCTTATAGTGGTATAATTTAGGTGGAAAGTGAGACTAAAAGTCCCACTTACATAAAATCGAGCAGCATATATGGTGAAGACTCAGCCGATATGTAAGATGAAAATGGAAGGTTGTACTAATACGGGAACGCTGCTTCATACACAATATTTTATTACTTGAAGGAGGTTCTATTATGAACAAAAAAACAAAATTTAAAAATCAAATTATTGGCTTTCTGACTGCAATTACTATGATTGTCGGTCTGGTTGGTGTAATGCCTGTATCTGCTGAAGACACAGCTAAAGAATTTCGTGCTTGGCTGATGTTTTCAAGCGGAGATTTTTCAATATTCAGATACCGTCCCGATGAGGTTACTGCAAACGGTGATCCAATCAATATTGATACTGTCGATGACGCTACGATTACAGGGGACGGAACGTATACGGTAGGATTAAGTCTCAAACAACTTGAAGGTGGGTACGCAAACGGCGCATCGGTTTTTTGTGTAGAGGTTGACGGTCTTGCCGATACACTCGGAATAGGTACAAAAGATCTGGGTATTAAAACTTCAGCTGAAAAGATGGCGTTAGCAAGAGCAAAAGGACTTATCGTTAAGGATGTAAAAGCCGATGGTTCTTTGGTTGATAATAATCAACTCCTTTATGGAGATCTTGAAGGAACCGGGAATCTGAGAATAGAGATTTACAACCAATATGGAGAAACAGGTAAAACATATTCGAAATTTAGTGACAGGGAGTATGATGATTACATTTCGGTAACCTTTACCATTGAGGGAATGAACGCCATAATAAATGGTGATAAACCAACTGATCCAACTGAAGAACCAACCACAGAACCTACAATAGATCCTACCACCGAGGCGACTAAAGAGCCGACTACGGCAAAGCCGGAGCCAACCACAGGACCTACCACAGAGGTGACTACCGAGCTAATCACCGAGCCTGTCTTAGAAGGTGTTTCAATCACCGGAACAATAAAAGCTGTCGGCGCTGAAAATTCCCCTGTCGATGTTGTAGTTGTCCAGAAAGACAACGGCTATATCGCATACGAAGGTAAGGCGGAAAACGGTGAGATATGTGTTCCGAAGATTTCAGACGGAGAGTACACCGTGATGATTGGCAAGACATACTTTGCTTCAAAGTCGTATGATGTTACAGTCGGAGCTGAAACAGTAGAGATTAATGATGAGATCAGCCGTTACGGAGATCTGAACTCAGACGGCAAGATAACAACTGTTGATGTTGGAATTGTCAATGCCAACGCAAAGGGTGTATCCTCTCTGAATGTGGATGAATACAAGTTTAAACTTGGAGATGTCAATCTTGATGACAAGATAACGACTGTTGATGTCGGAATGGTCAATGCACACGCAAAGGGTATTAAAAATCTCAGCACTATTGATCCTAACGAAATACTTCCGACAGAACCAACGGAAGAACCGACTGATGAACCCACATCAGAGCCTACATCTGATGAAACATCAGAACCAACGGAAGAACCTACTACAGAGCCGACAACGGCAAAACCGGGTACTGTGCCAACTCAGCGACCGAATGTAGGAATAATCAAACTTGAAAGCGTAAAGAAAAACAACACTACAGCTACTATAGATTACGAAAATGCAAAGAACGGCTATGGCGCTAAGATATGGATTGGTGAAGCATACGGCAATGGAAATAATCCCGCAGGTTCCGGTAAAGTTCCTGTTCCGGTAAAGGTACAAGGATTTGATGTTTTAACTGCCAAAAACGAAAAAATTGACGATACTTCTTTCAGCCTGACCGGGCTAAGACCTAACAAAACATATTATTATGTAATCCAGCCATTTGCCAGATATTATGCTGCGTACTGTTCTAATTGTGAAAAAGAACTTGATTATGGAGCAACAGCTTGTCAATATTGTGGTCTAGACATATTTGAAAAGTGTGAATGGAGAGATCACCCAACTGCATGGATCGAAAATGGTGTTACAAAATATTCTGATCTAAGAATTGTAGTATCATGGGGAACTAGATACTATGATATGTTTACTACAACTGATAACGGTACAATTAAAATCGAAAAGACAATGAAAGAAAAGTATCAAGCTATAACCGATGAAGCATTACCAAAGCTTAAGCTTTGGAAGAGCAAGTATCCGAAGACAGAATCCGAACTGTTTAAGGAAGTGACGATCGACGGCGAAGAAATACGTTATTACCCGAGTATTCCTTTTAACTTATCTGATAATAATTCTATCGAAAAGTATATCAATAAATATGAAAACAGAGATTCAATTGCATTTTCAAGCAATGTAGCATCTGGTGGCGTTTCGTGGAAAGATGAAGAAGCTGCTTTGCTTTCTGTATCAGATTTGCAAGGAATTTATAGTAATCAGCAGTTGGGTGATTGCTTCAATGATGACGGAACATTAAAAACATATCTTGACGCTTATACTGATCCCATTGCTTACACCGGAGATATAATGGTTAATGGCGGTAGTAGACTTCAGTGTGATTTTGTTGGAGATGTAGGAGCTATCGGAAAAAAATGGATAAACCAAAATATCACTTCCGATATGACTACTCAGCAAAAGATAGAAAAAATTAACGAGTATACTATTGAGCTAATGAATCAACCGGAGAACGACAATTATTACGGTGATAAAGACTTCACACAACTACCGTTTGTTCCAGGCTCATATAGTAGATGGCATCTATATTGTTGGTCAGGAGGTGGAATCGATGGCGCTGCAGACCTTTGTTCATCTGTTTTCACACACGAGTCATCGATTACTCAAAGTTATAGTTACGATCTGATCTTTAGATCATTATGTTACGCCGCAAATATTGACATATATCACTCCGGGGCTGAAACATTCTTTATTATAGAGAACGGCGAGAGGTACTATACTTGTCCATTGTTAAATGCACACTATAAACTGGGATTGTTTGGTGTTAGTGACATAAATCAGTTTACTAATGTTGCCGGAGCAGATATAGATCGTCTCAATGACGCTATTGATCTTTTAAATGAACACTACAAGCCCCTATGGGTGGCTAGAGATGGTGAATACTTAAGCGAGAAAGTGTTGTTTAATTCTAATTGGGAAACAATAGCAAAAATTGATATGTACGGAATTACCGGATGTGTTGTAGATATAATTGACAGCAATACCGAGTGTGTAGATTGTTATTTGGGCTGTTGAGTGAAGGTGATAATCAATGTATTGTCCAAAATGCGGAAGTCAAATATATTGGCTTCCGCCACAGACTAAAATATAAATATAAAAAGCCGACTGGTGTAAAAACCGGTCGGCTTTTTTGTTTGACATAAGATAAATTGACAAAAAATGCAATATTATGTTATAATAGGAGGTAAAGGAATGGACAAGGATATTAAAATAGCACTTGTAACTGGCGGTGTTGGTGCGACTCTGTGTTTTATTACAACAACGATAATCAATGGAGGATTTAACAGTCTTATGGAAGTATTTTTAAACAATATTTTGCCTGCAATTATTGCTGGAGTTATAAGTTTAATAAGTGGTTTATTACTTGCAAGACATTCGCAAATAAAGAAAAATACTGCCGCCATTGGGGAATTGTCAAGACAGCTTGGTGACTTTAGTGAGAGAAGTCTGAGTAATAGGATCGGTAATGCCGACAAGCTTTCGTTGAGCGATCAATACTCTGATATAATGGAATCAATGAAAAATGCAACAGGTGTTGACAAGGATAGGCCCTCCTTATCAAAGCAACACGAAAACCTCAGTGAACTCTTAGAAAAAGAGATTGACATAGTTGAAAAAAGATATGATGAAGAAAACAAAAAAATACAATCCTTTTCTTTTCAAGAAAAAGATATATACGACAAAATTGAGAACTTAAAAACCTTGATGCAATCGT
This sequence comes from uncultured Clostridia bacterium, assembly GCA_947624675.1. GTDB lineage: Bacteria > Bacillota > Clostridia > Oscillospirales > Ruminococcaceae > UMGS1601. The sequence continues at coordinate 60,365 of CANQLI010000007.1, forward strand.
GGTTAGAGTTGACTGAGGACACAAAACAAATGCAAATAAAAATTCATAAGCTTGAAGCTGATCTTAAGAATTCACGAACAGAAGTAAACCGATTGAAAGAAGAAAATTCTGTGCTTTATGAACAACTTAATCCACATCGGGATAATCAATATCCTACTATTTCTCGATAATTGATACTTAACTGCCGACTGGTGTAAAAACCGGTCGGCTTTTTGTTTTAAGGAGGTAAAAAAATATGCAATCAGATGTGTTTTTAACATTGTTAATGTACATATGTACAATTATAGTTGGTATAATTGTTGCTTTTTTTGTAATGATTATTGGAATTTATTTCTTGCTATCTATAATATGTCGACATATACGAAAACAAGAAGAGAATGAAGCCGCATTAAGAGAAACTCATGCAAAATGGACATGGAAAGACAGTAATCCTGATAATTACGATTGCATTTGCAGTAATTGTGGCGCAGAAGAGGAACATTTATATCCCTATTGTCCTAACTGTGGTGCAAAAATGGATTTAATAAATAATTTGGAGTTTAAGAAAGAGGAGATAAATAGTTGAAAGAGTTAATAGTTGACAATTTCGCTGGGGGCGGTGGAGCAAGCACAGGGATTGAGCTTGCTACAGGCCGCCCGGTAGATATAGCTATAAATCACGATCCGGACGCTATTGCCATGCACAAAGCTAATCACCCGACGTCAAAGCATTACTGCGAGGATGTTTGGCAGGTGGATCCCGTAGAAGCCTGTGAGGGACATCCGGTAGCACTGGCGTGGTTTTCGCCTGACTGTAAACACTTCTCCCGCGCAAAGGGCGGAAAGCCGGTGGACAAAAATATCCGTGGGCTTGCATGGGTGGCGATTCGATGGGCATACACGGTGCGCCCTCGGTGCATTATGCTAGAAAACGTGCCAGAGATACAGACATGGGGTCCGTTGGGCAAAGATAACAAGCCTATCAAGGAGCGGAGCGGAGAAACATTTACGGGATTTATTCTTGCACTTACAAACGGAATACCGAAATATCATCCGGCATTCAACGAGATGTGCAATGCGCTCAATATTTCCCCTTCATCACATATTGCTTACACCCTATCACAGGGATTGGGATACAAAGTCGAGTACAGGACGCTAAAATCTTGCGATTACGGTGCACCTACCACACGGAAGCGTTTTTATTTAATCGCCCGTTGCGACGGTAAGCCCATTATCTGGCCGGAACCGACACACGGACCGAAAGACAGCGCAGCGGTCAAGTCCGGAAAGCTGCTGCCGTACCACACAGCCGCAGAATGTATCGACTGGAGTATCCCGGCGAAAAGTATTTTTGAACGAGACAAGCCTTTAGCAGAAAAGACGCTTCGCAGGATAGCGAGAGGTATTAAGAAGTTTGTGATTGATAATCCTGAGCCGTTCATTGTGAACTATAAGTACGAAAATGAACCGGAAAGTATTGAAAAGCCTCTTTCAACAATCACAACTGTCGGGAGTCATTATGTCGTTACACCTACGATTATGTGTAACAACGAGAACAATGTCGGTGCAAGTGTGGAATCGCCGGTGCCTACCGTTACGACAGGAAATCGAAACTATCTTGTGGCTCCTACACTTATCCAGTATCACGATGAGCAGGGACAGGACGAGGTTCGTGGTCAAGGAATTGACGAGCCAGTCAGAACGGTCGATACATCTAACCGATATGCGTTGTCTTGTGCGCACATTATGAAAAATTACGCAGGCGGATATACGGGAGCCGGAAGCTCTGCGGATAAGCCATTAGATACTGTAACGGCGAAAGACCATAACAGCCTTGTCACAGTTCATATTATGACGATGCGGAATAACATGGACGGGCAAAAGGCGGACGAACCTCTGACGACCATATCATGCAGCGGAGCGCACCACGCGGAGGTGCAGGCGTTTCTGGTCAAGTATTTTTCAACCGGCACAGCAAAGCCGGTCGACGAGCCACTGGATACCATAACAACAAAGGATCGATTCGCTGTAATCACTGTGCATGGACAGGAATACATAATCACGGACATCCGCATTAGAATGTTACAACCGAGAGAACTGTTCAATGCGCAAGGATTTCCACAAGACTACATCATTGATACAGACGCTAACGGAAAACCATATCCGAAATCAAAGCAGGTCGCCCGTTGTGGAAACGCCGTCACACCGCCTGTTCCTACCGCACTTGTGAAAGCAAATCTTCCGGAGCTGTGTGAAAGGAGAACTAAAGAAGTAGAGAGACAGCAAACACCCCTGAGAGCGAACGGAGATTAAAATGACAATTAAATTATTAAAAGGCGATTGTTTAGAAATAATGAATGTTATACCTGATAAAAGCATTGATATGATTCTTTGTGATTTACCATATGGCGTTACCGCTAAAAATAAATGGGACACAATTATTCCATTTGAAAAGTTGTGGGGATGTTATGATAGGGTCACAAAAGAAAATTGCGCAATAATCTTATTCGGACAAGATAAATTTACAGTTGAATGCATTATGTCAAATAAAAAAATACATAGGTATAACTTAATTTGGGACAAAGTATTACCGTCTGGATTTCTAAACGCTAATAGAATGCCACTAAGAGAACATGAGGATATAATGGTGTTTTATAAAAAACTACCCACATATAATCCACAAAAAATTAAAGGAGTGCCATGTCATAAAAAAGGAAAGTCTGTTGGCAAAATGAATGACTCAATACTTCAAAATAATAATTATGGGAATTCTAGATGTGTCGAAACAAAGGGCGATATGAAATTTCCGACTTCTATATTGAAGTTCCAAAAACCGCATCCAAGTAAAAGTGTTCATCCTACGCAAAAACCAATTGAATTGCTTGAATACTTGATTAAAACTTATACAAATGAAGGAGATACCGTATTAGACAATTGTATGGGAAGTGGCAGCACCGGCATTGCCTGTGTGAACACCAACAGAAATTTTATAGGAATAGAGTTAGATAGCAATTATTTTGAGACTGCAAGAAAAAGAATTGAAGAATCGGAGAGACAGCAAATGAGGTCAAAACAGGATTCAGCTATTAAGGGCTCATAACTCTTGATATAAAAATCAAGTGGGACTGGGACTAAAAGTCCCACAGGAAAGGAGTAGGAAGATGTTTAATGATACATCTTAAGAAAATCAAAGTTTAACCTAAAACACAATACTATCGAAAGGAGTTTAAAAATGCAAAAAAGGAAATTATTATCATTATTTACAAGTATTGTTATGACAATATCTATGCTGTCGATCGTTCCTGCGTCAGAAGCAATGGCTGCGACAACACCGTCTGTTCCAAAGATAACAAGCTACAGTTCTACTGACAGCACGATACGAGTGCATTTTGTTGATCGTACAGATATTACCGGATTTAAGTTAGAGTTGTATAGCAATTCAAGCTATAGCACTGTTTCAAGGTCAACACAAGCCACAACAGCACAGGCAAAGCTAAACGGTTTAGGGTTTAGCAGTTTAAGTAGCAATACTCTGTATTATCTCAAAGCCTATACCTATAACGGCAGTGGAACATCACAACCGCTTAATCTCGCCATAAGAACCAAAGCTACCGGATATCCGAACTTTGTAGCATCACCAACTATGGCAGAACAAAAAACAAAAGCTTTGGTTGACAGAAACCTGCAAAACAGTTTAAACTTGCTCGGCAATTTCGGAACATTCAGAGATGACACATTTGGTTATTCCAAACTTACAGGGCCGTCATCGACAAACGGTACAGTAAGTGGTTCTGGATTTACTGTCAATGCCGGCGGAGAAAACGCATCAGACAGAGATAGCAAATCGTATGATAACAATATAAAATTCTATATGTCCGCACCGTACCTGGAAGATTCCTTCACTTATACGGTGAGCCGTTCAGGTAAAAATTACACATTCAATCAAGCCAATAACTGGGGCTGGGGCAACCCTGAAACAGGCACAGGAGGAATACGGTACATACCTTCCTCTAAACACGATTCATATTATGGTAATTACACATTTAATGCATGGGAAGTAGATACCAAAACATTGTCAGGATTGCACAGAACAAGCTATACAAATGACGGAAAGTCATATAGTCTTTTAACATATAATGACCTTACAAGTGCTACAAGTCCGTTAATTGACAGAGATGCTCAACATACCGGAATTACAGGAAATTTGTGGATAAATGCTGACAAAATAGGACTTACATATGCATATCTTAGTGACACATCAAACAACAGTAAGCCAACAACCGGTGTTGCAGGATTCAAAGAAGGTAATTATCTTAACTGGGCACTTAGGCGTATAAAGTATTATCATGACAATCAACCAAATGATACTAAAATTAAATATGGTGAGATTCCACTTGATCCACAAGCAATATTAAACGATGAAAATTGGAAACAAGTTCCATATGATAGAGCTGATACTTTATCACCAACTCTTTACGAAATTGCGGAAGAAGCCATAAAGAATGAAAGGCAGTCCGGCTGGGCAATAGCATTAAATGACGCTGACAAAGGGACTCTTTCTTGTACATATGACAAGGTCGGAAATTTCAAAGGAAAATCCGTCAGTGTAAAATTGACTGTTGTAGACTGGCAAGCGTCAGATGATTGGCGTCATAACGCATTTCGTCAATACAAAGATACTGACAATTTTAAAACAGGAGATTGGTTTTTAACAGCTATTTCTGAGACAGCAGTTGGAAACTGGAATACAAGAAAAACTCCGGGTACTAATGTCTCACAAGCTAGTAATGGAAGCTTTGCTACGGGCAGTCCATACGGCGGTGGCAACGAGAAAGAGACTTGTCCTCTAATATCATTTGCCTCCGACGGAATTGGAATAAATGTTTCTTTTTTAGACTGGATCAAGGTTGATTACACATTCTTTGATGAGGATGGGAACGAAATAACCGATCCCGATTTTAAAGGTCGTGGAACCTGGAAAGACATAGACTATTCTCAATCTGTTTCTTTTTTGCCGGCTGCACAAAATAACGGTAAAGGCTTTACAGGCATATATGACTATGATGGATATGTATGGTGGAGTGGCCCGACATCAGCATCAAAAGCAAATCAGGCATACAATATAAACATTACAAAAGATACAAAATACGATTCTCTGTTATATAAATCTTGGGATTATATAAATGTGGACGGAAGCACCGACAGATATTGGGGCGTTTTTGACTGGGTAGGTACAGAAGGAGAGGACGATGATAAAACCAACTGGGTTTATGGTGAGTTTAACGGTCCGTTTTCAATAATCTATGGTGCAGGCGGTCACGGAGATATGGCATATGCGGGAGTTAAAGGTGAATATAACAAAGATACCATACAAACCGTTTACCAAAACACTGGTGATGCCCGTACATCTAACAAGCGTCTTGCAACATCTCCGGTTACTTCTCCGGCTTCATTGAATAGTGGTTCACGAGAAATTGAAGTGCCGAGTATCCAAGTTATGCGAAGTCAACCTGACGCACATAATATAGCTGATTTGACAGGTACATCATATTACGGCGAGGTAAATATCACAAAATACCTCGAACAGAAAAATGGAAACTATGTTAAAGCTTCCGGTGCTGATTGGTCAGACAAAAATAATGTGTTTTTTGCAATAAGAGACGGTAATGGAAAATATCTTGCGTTTGATCTTGATGCATCCGATACAGTTAATGATAAATATGTAATTGATCCAACAATCACATATGACAACTATGACGGATCAAGGCAATCCAAACGAGTTACACACTTTTCATTAAACTCTAGTGGTGAGCTGCATATTACAAATATACCTGCCGGTACGTATTTCATAGAAGAAATACTGAGTGGTACGACTGTTCGACCACAGTACAGCGGTGAATCAACAATTAAGTATAGCATTATTACAGGACAGACTCCATCAAATCCTGTTGTATCTGAAGATGGTATGTTTGAAGTGTTTGATAAAGAGAGTCAAAATAAGTCTACACAACTGCTTATATATAATGATCTCGCTGAGACTGGTACAGTTACATTCACCAAAAAAGCTAAAACATCAAATAATCCTGCTCAACTATCAATAGATAATAATGTTGCCAACGATTTGGAGTTTGTTCTGCTTTTAGACGGTGAAACGGTTGATTCTCCTAATGCGGATTATTTTGTGACAGTTAATCAAATAAGTAGTGGTAAATACAGTTTTGACAAGCTATCTTGGCCGTTACAATATTCCTCCGCACCACCAAGCAATGCAATTCTAAAGCTTGATAGCTACAATCAACTTGTTATAAACGACCTTCCGGTCGGAGATTATTATTTGCGTGAAATAACCGGAAACGATATATATTTTGACGGTACTATGGATGATGTCCATTTTACTGTAACAGCAAATTCAAAAATAGCAGTTACAGGTCTGAACATTTTGAAAACAGGCAACATAACTATAAACAAATCGTTTGAGGGTAGTTCAACACCTATTAACGGGGCAAAATTCTCATTAACTGGTACATCTGATGCCGGAACTCCCGTCAACATGACGGCAACGGTTATGTATGGTACAACAAGATTCAGTAATGTCCCATATGGTACATATACGCTTTCTGAGACATTCGTACCAACAGGCTATGATGCAGTTGCTGATAGAAAAGTAACGGTTTCAAGTGCAAATTCAGATGTAACAGTAAATCTGACCGATCCATTGACAAAGGGATTTTTAAAGATCATAAAAGAAAATGAGGATGGCAGTATACCAAGCGGAATCGCATTTAATATTAAATCGGTTTATACAGCTAGTGGTATAGCTGTTGATCAGACAGTAGTGATTACCAACGGAACAGGTTATGCAAATCTACCAGTAGGACGATATATAGTAACAGAGATTGCAAACTCCGTTCCTGAAGATTATTTGGTAGCTGATCCACAAACCGTTGATGTACGTAATACCGATACATTCGGAAGTCCTGTAACAGTCAAGTTTGTCAACAAGCTTGCAGAGGGCCCGATCACTATCACAAAGAAACTTACAGAATCCTATTACACACAAGAAGAGTTTGTTTTTGAAGTTTCCGAAACCGATAAGGACGGTACCGTCAACAAATTCTTTGCTTACATCGTTATCCCTGCAGGAAAGACTTCCGGCTCTGTAACGATAGACAAGTGTAGGAATGGCAGAACATATTCCGTAAGGGAGCTTAATACCAACTGGAGATACACGCCTGTAAATGATGGCACATACCTTCAGGTAAATGGCAAGTCTCCTACTGCTGAGCAAAATTACAGTAAGAATACAGCTACTAACACATTATCGTTTAAGGCTGTGGCTCTAAACAGCAATGATTACGAGTGCATCTTCACAAACAAAGGACACGATCATTGGCTTGATGATGGAGCAACAGTAACGAATGTTATGAATCCGATAAAGTAAAAGCACTTAGACACGATTCTAAGTGCTTTTGTGTTTGAAAGGAAAGGATTAGTTGTTATGGATACATATAAAAAAATTACAGAAGCAATAGTAGTTATACTAATATTTTACGGAATACTTATATTTTCTGTTTCTATTCTTCGCTCAGTAATAACTATTATGTATGAAAAGAAAGTTAAAAAGCATATACCAGCAATTTCAATCATACGCTTAGGAATTAAAGTTCCTTTTATAATACTTTCAATCTTTTATCCATTCTTATGTGTTTTTTATGTAGTTTATCACCTTGTCTATGGTAAATTGGTTATGCCTCTTTTCTACGGAGCTACATTTACGATTAGTGATCAGTTGATTTTGATTCATAATATGTCTTTTCAAATAGAAAACATTGATTTTAATGCAGACAGGAAATAAGGAGGTTTGAGAATCATGGAAAAGCATATGGTTTTATTTCATGAAGCATGGCAAACATTAAAGCCTTTGGTGACTTGTTACGGTTTGCTTGTTCCTATAATATACTCGGTATTTAGTTTAACTATTATTTTGGTTCTTATTTTTAGAACACTGAGCATCGAGGAAAAGGGGCAGCACTACTATATGGTAAAGGATGTTCTGTTAGACAACCTGTCTAATATTACCGTATGTGTTGCCAACCTAGTCTTGTCTTTTATATTTCCACTTTGGATAGGCTTGGGATATATCTTATTTGGTTATTTCGTGATGCCTATACTGAAAGGAACAGGGAGATATAATATTATAGGAATTTTTAAGAGCGTTCACAAAAAGGTCGTATGTGCTATAGGCCTTGTCAACAATATAAGTTGCTCAAAAGGTGATTCTGACAAATTTTATGAAGCTTACGAAAACTACAAAAGAAGCGTGACAAGCAATTAAGACGGTTATTATGAATAGCCATTTATCAGTAGTTGAGGGTATAACTTGCCACTATTCTTTTTAAACCCAAAATACATATGATATTTCACATTAAATAATAGTTAATTATTATAGCGAGTGACAATCCTAGACCAAAGGATACTAACGCTGATTGAGCAAAGTTTATAATAGCATATTGAAGCAAAACAGGAGCTTTATATTTATAAATATAGTGATTCAATCTATATGAAAGCTCAATATGCGGTAAACCTGCATCTTTACAGATTCTATGATACTGTCGGAGGAATCGACTTGAGAAACTATTAAAGTTGTTTGAAACGTAACTTTTTTGTTTACTGTCTTTCTTTTTGTGGTTTGTGTAGAACTCGTTAAAACTATCATACAAACTATATCCAAACATAGCTCGATTATTCATTATTATGTTTGCACATTTTTCAATGGCATCATTGAATTCTTTTGTAGGATTATACTTGAATAAATACTTTTCTAAACAGTTAAAAATAGGCTCGTAAACTTCCATTACTCTTTTATATGCAAGTGATGTATTTCGACTTTTATAAATACTTAAGATTAACGAAAGAACACCTAGAATAGCGCCTATGATTGCTATAATGATGTCAAATGTATCCTTATTCATCGTATCACCTCCATTCAGAAAGGTTTAATAATTATGAAATTACTATTAGGAATAAAAGGTAAAGGAACGGAGTTTGTTTTTCGACCGTATGACTTCTATGAAAATATAGCTAGTAAGCGTACACTTTCATCTAAGACAACGAACGAAGAGCATCAAGGCAAAGAGCATAGTAATATTCAGAAAAATGAGAACTTATCCCATTATACCACAAAGAAAAAGTAAATTCAAACTTAAGGTTACAAACCGTGGACTAACAATCCGTGGCTTTTTTTATTTGACAAGGAAAAGTCGCTAAAACCACAGAAAATAAAAAGTCAGGTACAAGACTAAAAAACCAGAAAGGATTTTTTCATTATGAAAAACACAGAAAAGAAATTCAAGAAGTAATAAAATCTGCAAATTATTCTGATTATGATAAATTATTCTCTGAATGTCCAGAAACGATTTCACTGTGGAAGGAATTTAAAGTCAAGCTTTCATCTGTCAGCATTAGAAATAGTGTCATTATTTCTGCTATTGCTTACATAGAACGGGTATTGAGTTTGAGAATTATACCTGAAAGTAAAAGCACTTAGACACAGATCTAAGTGCTTTTGTGGTATAAGAGGACAGTTTTATATTGACACAAATTGACATTTGCTGTATACTGTAGTTATAATAGTTTTTATATATTTAATAATCATATCTTTTAATTTAAGGACGATCATATATGAAGGACTTGCAAAAATTTGGTGGAAATTGGACCATAGAGAAACTAGATATACTCACTAGCTATTTAGATGCATATTTAACTGCATTAAAAAATAGGAAATTCAAAAAGATATATATTGATGCTTTTGCTGGCACAGGAAAAATAACTACCAAAGATGAATCTCAGGTACTTGCCGGTTCTGCTAAAAGGGCACTTATGGCAGAGAATAAATTTGATCATTATTACTTCATTGAATTTAATAGCAAAAAAGCTACTGAATTAAATGAAATGATAGCTCAAGAATTTCAAGCATATTTAAGTAAAGTTACTGTTTGTCGTGGCGATGCTAATGTTGTATTAAAAAGCATTCTTGAACACATAGATTGGAGATATAATCGAGCCTTGATGTTTCTCGACCCATGTGCAACAGAGGTAAATTGGACAACATTAGAAATAGTAGCCCAAACTAAAGCTATTGACCTGTGGTACTTATTTCCATTTTCTGCACTTAATAGGATGTTAAAAAAAGATGGGAACATTGATTATTCTTGGGAAAAATGTATTGATAGACTTTTAGGAGATTCAGGTTGGAAAACTGAACTATATATTGAAGATCCTCAGTTGAATTTTTTTGGTGAGCAAGATATGATTAAAAATGCTTCTACAGAGCATCTTCAGAAATATATTATTAAAAGATTAAAAACTATATTTCCTGCAGTTGCTACTAATCCTAGAATTCTACTTAACGAGAAGAAATCCCCTTTATTTTTGTTTTGCTTTGCCGTTTCCAGTGATAATCCTATTGCACAAAGAATAGCAATGAGAATTGCAGGGTATATTCTGGATCATAAGGAGTGATTCGTTTGAAATATATGGAACGCAAATCTATGCTTTATAAGACAGGTGTGGAGTATGGAGATTATACTATGAATCATGTTCTAGGGTGCTCTCATGGATGCAAATATCCATGCTATGCATATTTAATGGCTAAAAGATTTGGTAAAGTCCATTCTTATGAAGAATGGTGCGAACCAGTTCTTGTTAGTAACACCTTAGATCTATTAGACAAAGAAATTCCCCGTTTAAGAGATAAAATTCAATCTGTTCAGCTTTGTTTTACAACTGATCCATTTATGTACGGATACAAAGAAATTGAAAAAATGAGTCTAGCATCAATTCGCAAATTAAATGATGCTGGAATTAAATGTACGGTATTAACAAAGGGTATTTTACCTTCAATATTAGCAGAATATTATTGTGAAAACGAGTATGGCATTACATTTATTTCTTTGGATGAGAATTATAGAAAAAAAGTAGAACCGGGAGCAGCGCCGTATATTGAGCGATTGAAAGCATTAAAATACCTACATGATTCAGGATGTAAGACATGGGTAAGTATTGAACCATATCCAACACCAAATATTATAGAACAGGATATTTCAAAAATATTAGATGCTGTTTCGTTTACAGATAAAATCATCTTCGGACGCACCAATTACAATAAAGAGATATCCTCATATGCAAATCATAGAGACTTTTATAATAAACAAGCGCAAATGGTTATTGATTTTTGTAAGGCTAGTAATATAGATTTTCATATTAAAACTGGAACGATAACAACAAAAAAGATAACTAGTAAGTAAAACTAAAAATCACAAATATGAACCGATTGTATTAGCAATCGGTATTTTTATTTGCCACGGACTTAACAATCCGTGGCTTTTTTTATTTGACAAGGAAAAGTCGCTAAAACCACAGAAAATAAAAAGTCAGGTACAAGACTAAAAAACCAGAAAGGATTTTTTCATTATGAAAAACACAGAAAAGAAATTCTTCACAAAGAAGAAGGCACTCACACTAGGCGTAGCTGCCATAACAGCAGTAGGCGCACTCGCTGTATCGTTTGCTTGGATGACAAGCTACGACAGCATCAACAACCACCTTGAAACCGACGGCAGACAGGAAACATCAATCGTAGAACAGTTTAACCCTCCCAAAGAGTGGACACCGGGGCAGACCATTGTAAAGGATGTAGCCATTGCAAACAAAGGCGAAGTTGACTCGTTTGTAAGAGTTAAGCTTTCAGAATCCCTTGAGACGAATGTAGAAACATCTGTTACGACCGCAGGTACGGGCACACCGGTGACTTACACCGATGAGCAGATCGCAAAGTATCCCACAGTTATCCAGAACAACGGCGTTGTTCCAAGCAACATTACAATTAAGAAAAACGGTGATAACGGCTATATCGCTTATGTAACCGCAACAAAGCAAAAGGTTTACTTGAACGGACTTGCGTACACAATGGACGGAGCTACTCCAAAGGCTACAGTTACCGGCACTCTCGGTATCAGATATGCAACTACCGTCAAAAGCACCACAACAGGCACACTGTTTGAGCCTGTTGATGTAATTGATGAGGCGTTGGTAGCAGGACAGACATACGGCTCAGTTAAGCTTACTGAGGCTGATGTTGAGGTACTTGAGAGATACATAAATGCAGAAAGAAATAATCTTTGTCTTTCTCAGATAGATGGTACACCTATTGTGATCGTACTTGATGAGAATTGGTCAGATAACTTTGATTACAACGACGGCTACTTCTATTACAAGAGAATACTTCCGGTAGGCGCTACATCTGAAAGTCTTGTTAAGGATGTAATTCTTCTGCCACAGGCTGATAACGATTGGGCAAATGCTAAGTACGACATTACTGTTGAACATGACGGCATTCAGGCAGCAGTAGACTGCATAGCTGACGAATGGGACGCAGAGGTACACGGTAGCAATGCTACAATAGGTTCTGCGACCGTTGACACAACAGGCTCAATTCCGGCAGTAGAATAACTATGTAAATGAAGATACTGAAGATAATAGGCAATATACTATTCTGGCTCTTACTCGGTATCGTAATTCTATCGCTTATTGCTTTTATCATCGGAACTCAATTTAAACAAGACAATGATGTTTCCTTTTTTGGGCTCAGGTGGTATCAAATCCTCACTGATTCAATGTCTCCCGAGATACAATCGGGGGATATTGTCATTGTGAGAATGACAAAGGATGTAAATGAGAGCGATATTATTACCTTTAATCCTGTCAAGGGTAAGAAAAACACATATCTTACTCACCGTGTTGCAGAAAAATATAGATTAAATGATGAAACGCTATATAAAACAAAAGGTGATGCAAATAAACATAGCGATATATCCCCGGTAAGCGCCGATCAGATCATCGGCAAAGTTGTGTTTAAAATACCATACTTAGGCAATGTTATTACCTTTGTCAAGCAAAACCTTTTGCTTAGCATTGCAACTGCAATGAGTTTTATATTGCTTATATTCTTATCAATTAAAATATTAAAGAAAAATAGGAGTGATTAAATGAAAAAACTGATAGCTATAATGCTTAGTTTGGCTATTTCTATGTCTGCCGGCATATCAGCGTTTGCAGCAGATACACAGAACTTGGATAACGGTTCTGTAAAAGGATTGCCTGAAGGAATATATATTATGGATTCCGATGGCAACAAAGCATCTGAAGACGGATCGTACTATGTCGACATACAGGATATGAAGCCAAATGTTGTATACACAAAAACCATATCTTTGCAAAACCTTATTGACACTCCGTATACACTAACTATGTCGGCAAGCGCTATAAGTAAAGGCGGCAACCTCGACCTTGAGAACAATACGAATGTAAAGCTATTTCTTGATAACGAGCTTGTTTACGACGGAAAAGTTACAGGCGAAGGTAAAACAAATATGACAGTAGCTTCACCGTTAAATCTCGGAGAGCTGTCATCAGGACAAAGTAAGGAGCTCAGAGCAGAGTTTCTCTGGGATGGCGGAGGACTTGATAAAATAACCGGTAATGAATATAAAGGCGAAGTTGACTTCAAGTGGACTTTTGAAGCTGCGATAAAGCAAGTATCCTATTCACCCTCCCCTTCACCTTCTGATTCATCTACACCAAATACAGGCGTTGGCAGTACGATTATGATTATCTTCATATCGTTCCTTGCGGTTGACGCATTGTTTATATTTCTGATTCGCAGAAGAAACAAAACTGTAAAGGAGGCTGCATCAGATGAAAAATAAGAAACTTATAGCTATAATCACAGTTTGTATTGTTGCAGTCATATCCTGCAGCATTGTTGCCGGAGCTTTTTTCACAGCCAATGATTCAGCAGTAAACGAATTTACTGTTGCCGATCCCAAAGTAACCGTTGAAGAAACTCCTAAGGACGGTCCTTATGAGTGGTCAGCTGATGGAAAGCACGTTTCATTAAGAAACGATTCTACAAACCTTAACGGATATGTACGGGCAATGATATTTCCGATTCTAAATAACGCAGACGAAAATATACAGAATATCGGTACATCAGGCTTTTCAAATCCGTCAGGCAATACAGTAACTTTTGGTGATTTTGTTTTTACTCTTGCGAGCGACTGGTCAAAAAACTGGGTTTACAAGAACGGATATTTCTATTATAAGTCTGAACTTGCCCCGGGACAGTCTACCTCACTCCTTTTAAGAGGCGTAACACTTAAAGGCACAGCAGATAAGACAAAGTACGCTGATATTACAGTAAATATTGAGGTGTCAGCTGACATCATTCAGAAAGAAGCAATCATCAAAGACAATGCTTGGTCGGATGTTAAGATAACAAACGGTCAGCTTGCATTACGCTAAAGGAGGCAGATAAAATGACAAAAAAGAAAAAAGTAACTGTGGCTATATCTGTTGCTGTGATCGCTTTACTGACTGTTGCGACCGTCTCCTTTGCGTGGTTCAGATCTTCTGATGGCGTCAAAAATACATTCACTACTGCAAATGTAGATGTTCAGTTGCAGGAGCTTGAATGGCTTCCGGAAAACGGCGAACAACTTCGCATAGGTGATACAATCAGCAAGAATCCTACTGTAACCGCCAACGACGGTGATATTTACTGTGCTGTTACAATGTCAATAAAAGATAAGGACGGCAAAGAGATCACAGACAGTAAGGTTCTTTCGTACATAAATGATTTTATGTACTACGATCCGGATGATAAGCTTGAGGAGGGTAAGAGTTATACCACTGATGAGCTTAAGGCGTTGGGACTTTCCCACTATAATCCGGAATTCACCCGTGAAGGTAACAAATTCTATTTAAAATCTAACGGTAAGTACACTATCCTCAAGGATGGTTCAAGCAAGGAGCTTTTCACAAACATAGTCGTTCCTTGCGACATTACCAAAAATGATTTTACTACGGTTATGTCACCTCTTGAAAACTATTCGATCTCTTTCGTTGTAAATGCGGTTCTGGCTGACAGCTTCAGCGAGTTTGACGATCCGAACAACGAGATCAATAGTGTATTGAAATAATGAGTAAGGCTTGTCAATAAAGGCAAGCCTTAATTTTTTAAAAGAAAGGAAAGATAATAATGTCTGTATTCAGAGTGGAAAAAACTAAAAATTATACGGTGATGAGTAATCACCATTTAAAAGATACACGGTTATCATTAAAATCAAAAGGACTATTGTCTGTTATGCTATCTCTCCCGGAAGAGTGGGATTATACCGCTAAAGGTCTTTCATCAATTTGCAAAGAAGGGATTGATGCTATAAACGCCGCAGTTAAGGAGCTGGAACAAGAAGGCTATATTAAACGTACTCGTGTAAGAAATGCTAAAGGTCAGCTTACTACTACAGAATATGTAATTTACGAAGAACCACAGCTTGAAGAATCAGTATCAACACCCACACGGGAAAATCCCATTGTGGATAGAAACAATCATAACCCTGCAAACGCAGATATAACTTCATTTGAACCTAAACGGGAAAATCCAGTTTTGGATAAAAACAACAGGAAAACACCTAAACTGGAAAATCCAATCTTGGAAAAACCTATCTTGGAAAATCCCCACCAATTAAATACTAATATATTAAATACTAATAAATCAAATACTATTCCTTCTTTCATACATTCTACTGATGTTATAGATAGTGAGGTTACATCAAACGAAAATTCGGAAGGAATGAAGGTTTATAAAAAAATATGCGATAATGTGAATTTTAAAATGCTTATACACAATAACCCTGACAAGATTAAGTTTATTGTTTTTATTCAGAGCGTTATCTCTTCGGTTGTCAAAGGAGACAAACCAATAAAATCCAAAGGGCAAATTATTCAAAACAATAAATGCATAGATATGTATTTAAAGCTTAACGGCGAAATGATTATCGGCATTATTGATGACTTAATAAACTGTCGGTCAAAGATTAAGGACTATTTTGCTTACATAGCGTCCGCTCTTTATCTAGCGCCAATGCAGGATGACATCAAGCGTGAAAAACCTAAAAATCAGTCTTCTTTTGATATTGACGAATACGAAAAGTTTGCGAACACGCTTGACTTGCGAAAAGGTCTTCACGATCAATGGCTTATGGATAATGGTCTTAATGCTTTAGTGATAAACAGTGATGATCAAGGCGATCAGTATACAGGATAATAAAAACAGTACCGAAGAACAAACTGATGGGAGAAAATAAAAGGAGTGAATAATAATGCCAATAGTAAAAGAAGAACGAAACGAGCGAGGACAAGTAACATATCGTAAGTACAGTACTGGTTATTGGACAAGGTATGAGTATGACAAAAAGGGGAGAGTAACTTCTTTCAAAAACAGTAAAGGCTATTGGGAAAAATTAAAATACAATGAAAATGGTAAATTAACTTATTACAAAAATAGTGACGGTGATTTGGAAAAGGATGCGTATGATGAAAACGGAAGGCTAATTTATCGTGAAAACCAAAATGGAGTTGTTTTAGATAAGCGCGAGTCAAAAGAACATTTTAAAGACCTTAATGAAAAAAATGAAAACCAAGAGATCGCTTTTCTGTTTGACGGTACAAAGATTGGTGAACGCTCACAGTCATTTAACGATGGTTATGTAATAATCAACGCCAGAACAAAAGATGAAGCAGTTGAGACATTTAAAGCTCAATACGGCAGAGGTCAACACAATGAAGCACTTTGCACCGAAGTAGTCTCCGATTCCAATAGAGTTGAACAAATTAAGAACTCTGATCTCCCCTGCCACAATTACATAGACTTAACTAAGCCGCAGGAGCAGAACCAAAGCAATACTGAAGAACAAACTGATGGAAGAAAATAAAAGGAGTGATTACTGATGACAAAAGTAATAAAAGAAGAACGAAACGAGCGAGGACAAGTAACATATCGTAAGTATAGTGATGGTTCTTGGGAAAAGCATAAGTATGATGAAGGAGGTAGGGAAATTTTTCAAGGATTTTCAGATGGTTCTTGGCGAAGCTGGGAATATAATGAAAACAGTAAACTAACTTATTGCCAAGATAGTGATGGTTATTGGCAAGGTTGGGAGTATGACAAAAATGGAAGAGAAACTTATTCCAAAAACTGTAAAGGCTATTGGGAAGAGCATAAGTATAATGAAGATGGAAGATTAATTCATTATGAAAATAGTACTGGTTATTGGGTAGAATATAAGTATGATGAAAGAGGTAGGGAAATTTATAAAGAATTTTCGGATGGTTATTGGGAAAAGCGAGAGTATGATGATAATGATAGAGTAATTTATGTCAAAAGCAGTAATGGATTTGTTTTCGATGAGCGAGAGTCAAAAGAACATTTTAAAGACCTTAATGAAAAAAATGAAAACCAAGAGATCGCTTTTCTGTTTGACGGTACAAAGATTGGTGAACGCTCACAGTCATTTAACGATGGTTATGTAATAATCAACGCCAGAACAAAAGATGAAGCAGTTGAGACATTTAAAGCTCAATACGGCAGAGGTCAACACAATGAAGCACTTTGCACCGAAGTAGTCTCCGATTCCAATAGAGTTGAACAAATTAAGAACTCTGATCTCCCCTGCCACAATTACATAGACTTAACTAAGCCGCAGGAGCAGAACCAAAGCAATACTGAAGAACAAACTGATGGAAGAAAATAAAAAGTGGGACTTTAAGTCCCACTTCACTTGAAAAGGAGTTAAACTATGGATTTTACTAGCACTATATCACAGTTTTATAAGAAAGAGATTATTCAGTCTCATATAGAGGAAATACCGCCGCTTACATATGCCGGATTCTCAAACCTAGAGCGATTCACCTGTTCAAGTTGTTTAAAACAAATAGGTGATTTAGCATTCGTAAATTGCAAGTCTTTAGTGGAGATACGGTTTAATGAGAGCTTGGAAGCTATCGGTAAGGGTGCGTTCGGTAATTGTTGGAGCTTAAAAGACCTCAATTTATATCCTACAAGAATAAAGTCCTTTAACACTAATGTATATACAGATAATAAAGCACTTTATTATGGTTACGGACAAATATGTAATATTGTATTTCCAAAAACACTTGAGCGCATAGAAGGCATTATCACAAGCGAATCTTGTTTTGAAATTCCCAATCCCGAAACAGAGATTTTGATTGAACCCTGCGTAAACAATAATGAGATTATAATTATTGCCCCTGCAAACTCAAAAGCCCACGAGTATGCTATAGCTCACAAACTTACATTTGTGGAGTTAACCGATGGCAATCCAGTCAATACAACCGTTTATAAGACCGATGATAAACAGATAGGAAGGTGATAGCGTGAGAAAACTAAAAATCAGATATTTGCCGCCACATATAAGAGAAAAGTTGTCAAAAGTAACTGCTCTATATACGGATGAAAGAGAAAACTGGGTAGCAATTTGCTCAAACGGTGATTATCTATCCGGCGATGACAAAGAACTTACTCCGGTTCACGCAAACTGTATTGAACTCAAAAGTTTATTTAAGCGTGCGTTTACCGATATAGATAGCAGTGACATTGATGAACTTGACAAAGTAGTTGGATGCAGTCAGCTTGTCAGCATATTTGGCAGCAAAGAGTACAACAAAATGATAAAGAACAAAGAATATGTTGAAAAGCAATATGCTGCCCTTGTTGCATTAAACGAACAACAGCGCAATGTTTCAAGCAACAACAGATTAACAAAGCAGACAGTATACGGTGTTTCTTTCTTACCCGAAGTCAGTCTTGATCAAAAGATAGCATCAATTTCCGAAGCTATTGACTATTATATCGAACAGTTGGCAAAAAGAATTGATAATCTGTTTGAAAACTATGATAAAGAAAAGGGAGCAAATCTAGACAACGGTACATACATTGATTATTCTAAAACCGCAAGAGAAAATGTTTATTCGAATAAGATACAGAGTAGGCTTCGCACTATTTCAAATGATAAAAGCAGCGAGCAATCACTTGAAGCCGAAAGAATAACTGCTGAGTACCTTAAAATTAAAGGTATTCAAGCCGAGTTTAAAAAATTCTGCGAACAGTCAATTCCACAAGAACAAGTAGTTATTAAAAGAAACACAGACAATATAAGAAAAAGTTTAAAACAATGAATGATAAAAAACATGAGGAGATGAAAAATGACAGAAAATAACAAAGAAGATTTTAAAAAGCTTCAGCCCGAAAAAGGTATCACTAATTATGAAAAAACATTTGGCGAACAGGTAGATGATTACTTTGCAGGCAAACTTAACCGATATAATGATTTAAAAGTTTGTGATACCCCTGCCATACTTCTTGTTTTGGGTTGTGAACAACTTCCGATGCTTTACACTAGTAGACATCTTACGGAATCTATAAAAGAAAAAAACGGACACACCCATGCTCACGGATTAACAATAAATCAGCTTAAGCAAATTCCGCAAGAAATCGAAAATCCGGTTATGGTGTTTGACTCACTTACAAGAAGCGATAGCATAATAATCGTTACCTCAATGATTGACTCTGATAACAATCCAATAATCATTTCTGTAATGCCTAATGGCGTTGGAAAATATCAATTAAAACAAGTAAATAGCAATTTTATCACAAGTATATATGGAAGAGAAAACTTCCAAACACACCTAGAGAGAGTTATTGAAAAAGGAAATATGATTTTTGCTAACAAACAAAAAAGTCAAGAACTGTTCAGTGTGCTTGGACTACAATCATCCAAGGGCTTAAACAATCTTGACTACAATATTATTATACACCAAAGCAAAAATATTGTCAAGCATTCGCCATACAATTATTTAAAAAAAGAATCGAATGATAATTTTTTTGTTAATGCATCTAAGGACACACTCATAGACATTCACTTTGATTCTGATAGTGATAGCGGTGAACGGTTCGTTATAAGTCGAATTCCTCTTGAAGTTATAACTCGTGTTGATACAGATAATTCTCAAGAGTTTTTTAAGATTTTAGATACATACTCAAGAAAAGAGACTATTAACATTTCAGATCAGGAGGCATTTAATAGCATCAAGGAATTGCTCAGTTTCGGTAAAGCACTTTTTGTAGGAAAAAATGAAGAAACAATGAAAGAACTTGTTAAACTCTCTCGCCGTTTAACAAGTGGTCAAGGCGATAGTGACAAACACCTAAATATGCAAAGGACACAAGAAAATAATAAACAGAAAGGACGGAATTAAGTTATGAGAGTATTTTTTGATTTAGACGGAACGCTTAATAAAATCACAAATTCACTTTTAGATGAAAATGGAAGCGTTCAGTTAGAAAAGATGTACAAGACAGAAAAATTTTTTGAGCATATAGAACCGGAAAAAAATATGCTTGAGCTAGTAAATGAACTGTCCGAAAGAGGCGTTGATGTATATGCTTTATCAGCCTGTGAGCTTGGAGATCCTCCGGGATTTGAAAAGCAAAAGGACAAATGGTTAGACAAGCACGGCGTAAACATAAAGCCGGAAAACCGCATTTATGTTCCATACGGTAAAGATAAAACCGATCACATTCCCGGTGGGCTTCAGGACGGTGACATTTTAATTGATGATTATAACATAAACCTTAAGGAATGGCAGGACAAGGCAAATGAACTTAATGTAAACGCTAAAGCTGTTAAAGCTGTAAACAGCCTTAATGACAAAGGTCTTGGAGCATTAGGCGGCGATAGAGGTAATATATGGACAGGCGAAAGAATATACACCTCTTTCCCGGTTTGGATAAGCGTTGATACTATACTCAATATATTCTCCGATAAAAAACCGGAGGAAGTAAATCTCAATGTTGAATATAAGTCAAAGAAAGTAGAATATAACGCATACTATTACTTGGATGGCATTACCTTTAATGCTCTTGCCAATATAGAGGTACAATCGGGAGAAAGAGCATTGTTTTCCGTACTTATGCCTCCGAACTCGGAACAAACCTATCTTGTTTGTGATAATTATGATACAGACGGATACACACTTTCCAATACGAAAAATCCAAACTTTTTAAAGGATCGTCAAAAGGCAATAAATGAGTTTGTTTACAGACAAGCAATAGAACCTTCGGGGTCAGATGATTGCCTTCTGATGTTTAAAGAAGACGAGCTTAACAATGCCGTGCAGCATATACACAATACATTTCCAGATTTAAGAGATCGATTATCACAAATGGTTAGACATATGGCTACGCCACACAGAACAGAAAAAGAACCGGTCTATAAATTTGGTCTTGATAAATTGTATGTTAAAAAAGCTGCCGGAAGCAATACATATGATATATATGGTATTCGCAATGGAGAAAATAAATATCTGTTTTCATCTGATGCACCGACAACACCGTTTTTTGTTAATCAAATAAACGGAACGATAGGCGTAACTCAGTACCATACACAAAAAAATAAAGATACTAACAATAAACCGGATATTCCAAGTGATTCCGGCGAACAAAAAATTCATAGGTAATAGAAGGTATATCCTTTTATTATATATATTGCCCCTGTGTGATTGAGGTCAGCACTCATACAGGGGCATTTTTTATTTTTAAAGAAAGAGAGGTAGAAAGTATGAAAAAGGTTAATTACACACAGGCTTGTGAACCTAACAATATTGACTTAGCTTTCGTAAGCGTCTATTTTAATGAGAATCGAAATGATCAACAGCCTCTTGCATCATGCAGAGCTACATTTAAAAACGGTCTCGAAATAAGAGATGTTGCCATTTGGGAAAGCTCAAAGTCAGGTCAGGCATATGTTTCTATGCCAACAAAAACATTTGAAGCCAAAGATGCACAAGGAAATGTTGAAACAAAGCGTTTCCCGCAAGCCATATTTGCCAGAGACAGAAATAAGCAGGAGTTGTTTAACAATCTTGTTCTTGATGCGTATAGCAAGCAACTAGAGGTCAAGAGAAACAATGAACTGTCATCTGTCCCTACACAGAGCGTGACAGCTGCCACATCTGCGGCAAAATCCGAGCAAAACGCTTTTCAAACACAAAATAATGCCAGAGTCAAGAGGTAGATAATATGAAGTTTACAGATTCACAAAAAGAATATGTAGCAAATATATCCATCATCGACTACTTGACTAGATCGGAAGGCTTTACATTTAAGCGTGTCGGGCAATATTATAGGTGCAATGAACACGATTCCTTAATGGTCTTTCCCGATGAAAAAGGTTGGGCTTGGAACAGTCAAGATATAAAAGGCTCCGGTGTGCTTGCTTGGAAACAAAAAATAGAGGGACTTACCTATGTAGAGGCTATGAATGAACTGCTTAATGAAAACAATAGCAGTTCATATAAAACGGCTTTCGAGGTAAAAGAACCGGAACGCAAACCTTTTGAATTACCAAATAAAAATGACGATAATAAACGAGTTTTTGCTTATCTGGTAAAAACTCGTATGATTGACAGAAACATTGTACACGATTGCGTGAAGCAAGGTATCATTTATGAAGATAATAGACACAATGTAGTTGCTGTCGGATTCGACAAAGACGGTAATCCAAAATTAGCTGACCTGCGTTCTTCCAGCACACACGGAAAAAAATTTCGAGGATGTGTAACAGGCAGTGAAAAAAGCTACGGCTTTCGTTTAGATTCAAATTGTGGTTCAAATACGGTATTTGTTTTTGAAGCATTTATTGACGCACTTAGTTTTTGCTCACTCAGAAATATGTCAGCCAAAGCAAGGAATAATCCTAACTATTATAAAAAGTTTAATGTATTGGCTCTCGGCGGCACGACTGATGTAGCACTATCGAAGTACGTAATTGACCGTCCTCAAATCAAACATATTGTCCTAATGCTTGACAATGATGATGCAGGGCGTGAAGGCGCAGTTAAAATTAAATCTAAATACGAACAGTTCGGTTTAACTTGCACGATAAAAACTATGCCTGACGCATATTCTGAATGTAAAGATCAGAACGATCTTTTAAAAGCGTTTAAAGAGAGTTTAAATCAATCACACAATCAAAAAACGGCTATAAGTCACGCTCAGACAACCTCTCAGGTTGTAAGTAGTGAGCAAAAATCGACTTATAGCCGTTAATTTTTAAAAAGGAGAAAAATTATGACAAACACAAAAATTACATTTAAAAGAAAAATTATGGTTACCTTTTTTGCACTGCTTATGATGTGCATATCAATGTTTTCAATGTATAGTTTAAGTGCAGGCGCTGTTGATACAGAACCTCCGGTAGCTGAATCCTATTCAGCAGAAATAACACCCATGGTAAATCTGTCAACGGACTCATTTAACGGTCTTGACGGCATTAAGAACTTTATCGAAAAACAGCGTCCAACTATACTTGCTATTGCCGGAGCGATTGCTGTTGTCTGCATAATCTTTGCAGGAATATGCTTTATGTTTGGTCGATCCGGTTCACAAATAGCAAAAGGTTGGCTGCTTAACATTTTAATTGGTGTTTTCGTAATATCTGCAGGAAGCTTTTTAATTGCCCTGTTCTCAGGTAATTAAGTTGTATATTGCACCGCCTTATTGGCGGTGCAATATTTATTGAAAGGGAGATTTTATGTATAAAACATTAAAAAATCACAAAAAGCTCTCTTGTCTTTTGTTCGCAATTATAATATCTTTCTTTGCCTACACCGTAACAGTTTCAGCCGCTGATTGTGTTTACAGCACATGGGATAATGATCTTGTACAGCGAATCTCCGTAGCCAATACAATTAAAGATTGGATACGCAGTGCAAGTTATTCCATTCTCAGAGCAATGGCATCACTTATAGATATGGTAGAGGATGCGATAGATGAGGTTCTTCATTTAAACCTATATGAAGGTGTTAAGCAGTTTTTTAATTTTGACAGTTGGATATATCCGTTGGCAGCATCTTTATTTTTGTTTTGTCTGATTGGCTGTACAATATTCCTTATGGTGTTTTATAACAAAGGACGAATGTCAGCTTTCATAAAGTCAATAATTATGGCTTCATTTCTTATTGCTGTTTTCCCTGCGTTAATTTCATCACTAACTGATCTAAAAGATGCGGGTGTCAGCAGTGTAGAAGCAATAGACCCATCAGGGTCAACATCATATGTAAAACACAGCATAGGTGATTCTATATTGTCGTCACTAACCGTTAATATGGAAGATTCAGGAAGGTACGGTTCTGAACGGTATATGTCACAATCTCAAAAGTACCAAACAACACAGGATATTCCATATAATGTAAACATCAATGCGACAATAGATTCTGATAGTGACACACCATACAAATGGGCTGTCGATAATGCCGAACCTATTTCTAAAGACATTCGATTATATGAAGATCTTACTGATGATAATCTTTTAGAATTACTAGGCATTAAATCTTCTTATGATGAGCTTACAGAAATGTACGATATATTTAAAACATCAACCAGTGGAACAGGAAGACACAAAATAGAGAATTTTACAAAGCAGATCACTCATTGGATCAGGGATGAAGGCGGTCATTTAGAGCTCCAGACCGAAACGATGAGAGGCGATCGTATTTGGTATTACGATATTTGTTATCAGACATATCTTAAGCTTATGCACACCGATGGATTTGATTCATCACACTTTGAAGGTGTTGTCTGGGATACCAGTAGCGGTGTGTTTAAACTGACATCTGAATATGGAATGCGAATAACCAAAACGCTTTCTAACGGCAATGAAATTGATGTTGATTCTCAAACAACTACAACAGTTACTGATTACAAAGTGTCACCAACACCTAAGTCGCTGATGTCAAAGTTGTTATCCTATATACGCAGCACAGATACCGCACGCTTACTCAATACTATTCACAATGAAATTGAAAGCGAAAAGGATACCAGATATGATTACACTTATCGAAAGCTATATACAGACGCTGATTATGAGGCTGAAAAGGACGATTGGAATTTAGACCTTTATGTATTTTTATCCCGTGCGCTCTCAAACCCATTTACTCCGGTTGAAAATGTATATAAATACGACTTTGACTTTTGGTACGGTTTGATTGTTCTTATATCTGTACTGATATGTCTTTTATCTGCGGGAATACGCATTGTAAGACTTCTTTTAGATATTATTTTTATGCAAATAATAGGGCCGTTAGTTTTTGCGAGTGACTTGCAGGAATCCGGAAGAACTAAACGACTGCTATCCGAAATCATATCATCGTTTATCGTTATTATTATAGTTTTACTGCTACTTAAACTATATATAATCATTCTGCTTTGGACATTTAATCAAAATATCGGTTGGATAACAAAACTACTGATAATCTTTGGCGGTTGGAGATTTACCATTGACGGCCCTGATATTGTCACAAAGATTTGCGGAATTGATGCAGGAGTTAAATCCGGTCAGGCTGCACTGTTAGGCGCTTATGCTGCTGCACGAACAGGTGTAGGGGTCGCTCGTGGCGTAGGGCGGTTTGCTCGTGGCGCTGCGTCCGGAGCATATAATGTTGTATCTGGTGTTGTTGGCGGAGCTAGTCACGGTAAAGGCGGTGACGGACTTGGCAATACTGTATCAGGCGCAAAACAAACAGGCGGATTTATGAAAGCCGCATCATCGGTAACAGGATATGCGGCGGGTTCAGTTATAAGAGGCGCAGGCAAGGCAATTAAGCCCAAAAATATAGGACGAGTATTAGGTAGCGCTGCAAATAAAGCGAATACAGTAAAGAATCTCGGTGCTAAAGGTTCTGCACAAGCCGTTGTGTCAAATGTATCCGGTGCTGTTGTAGATTCTGCAAAATCAGCAAAAGATAAGATTTCTGATAAAGCAAACAAAGCTTACAACAACTTTAAAGATGGTTATTCATCTACCAGACACAACAAAGACGGTGAACCTGTTGCAAATGTTACTGATGCCAATGAAACTCCCAGTGAACCTATTGACAACAATATGAATCAGGAACTGCCAAATTATAATCCGGGCGCTGTTGTTTCACCACCTGATAACATAGACAATGTGATTGCGAACGAGTTAAGTAAGCAAAATAATCCACAAGTTGATCTCAATGATGTTAAAGCTTTGCATATACCGATAAAAAGTAATGAATTGCAAGATATTTCTGTATCTAAACGGCAATTCAAGCCTAAAGATTATCCACAGGCAAAAATAACAAGATATACATCAGGTGCAACTCAAAAATCGCCTAAAAATCATAATGACAATAGTGCGACGAAAGTAGTTGATAATAACAAAGAAAAAGCAAGTACAACATCTAAGCCGGAAAAATCAGGATCGGTAGTAAAAGATACAAAGCGACGCCGTTCAAAATCTTCACCACATCAGATAGTTACAAGCCGTCCGTCACAGGCTAATGCTGTTGCGGATGCACGAACACAAAGGATTTCCAGTGAGTATGATGCTAATTTCAACCAAGCCATAAAGCGTAGGAAAATGGAAAATAGTGAAAGCGCAAGATCAGGTCATTCTCCATCAAATAAACCAAAAAATCAAACTGGTAAGTCCTCTCACATTGTAAATAACAGTGGTAAAGATAAAGCGAGAGTAGTAGAGAGTAAACAACCTACAACAGATAATATCATTAAACCGAAAGGAGATCAAGAATAATGGGTATGATTCCTAAAACGACAACGGCCGAGAGAAAGATATGGAAAAATATAACTATGTCAAGAATCATAGGGCTATTGGTTGCATTTGTTTCCGGGTTATTGATCGGCTCAGTGTTTTGTAAAACTTGGGCAACCGTTATACTTGCTATTACAAATACTGTCGGATTTTACATACTTTCAGCAAATGATATTGTAAATCCCCGGCAAAAGTTTTACATGGGATACAAGGCTTGGCTTGTATCCCATATAAAGCCGAAAACATATTTTGGCAACAATACGAGTGAGGTCGTTAAATACTTAAAAAAGGAGGAAACTAAGACAAGTGAAAAAAGTAAAAAACGCAAAAGTAAGTAAAACCTGTAGAAAACGAAAAAATGAAAAGCTCATTACCGAAGCGCAAATGATTGATAAGTTACTTGATATTCACGGCGGCGACAACAATACTGTAGTTTTGAAAACTGCTGTAGATAGTGTCAATGTTGCTGTAATATCAATTATCGGATGTGACATAATGAATTTTAAAGATATTGATATTATCAATGCGTTTGATTCTTTTGCCAACGCTTCGATGGCTTTAAAATCACTTGACCATAAATATGTATTCACTGATTCTAAACCTATATTGTCCAAACAAAAACGGCATATAGAGTATCGGCTTTCAAAAAATACTAATTTAAAATGCCGTCAAATTTTACTGCGAGAATACGAATGGTTGAGTAACATTGAATACAATCAAAACGACCGACAGACATTTTTGCTTGTCTATGGTAAAAATTTATCAGAGCTTGATGAATCTGTTGCACAGTACATAAATTCTATGAGCGCTTATTGCAGTACAAGCAGACTTAATACCGATGATGCGTTACAATTTATGAGAAAACTGCTTCATAGAGGATGTGAGCTTGATGAAAAACGCATTTTACCAAAAAAGCTAAGTGTATTAAGCAATCATTATGTTATCAATGATAAGCGTTACTGTTCTGTTATCACTTGTCACGACTTCCCTTCATATTTCGACGATCTAACATTTGCATATTTGTTCACTAGATTGCAAGGTGCAGAGATAACTCTTGACAGCTATATGCAGAGCAAAAAACAAACTATTGATGAGCTTGACCGATCAATACAGGAAATTGATTCACGCAGCAGCATCACTCAGGAGAGGACTGATGAGATAAACAATAGTCAGGATATTGCCGAGCTTTCTAACATTTATAACAATGTGCGTTCCGCAAATGAAAGAATGATGAAATCCACCTTGAGGATCCATCTGTCGGCAGATAGTGAAGAAGAACTCAACAAAACAATAAACGATGCTGTACTTAGTCTTTCCGAGTTGGGTATTGAAGCTCATATAAATGAGAATGAAATGCTCAAAGAATATGAATCGCTTGTTATGATAAATAACAATATGCTTACGGCGTTGCCGTTGCAAGATACATACAAGCGACAGTATCCATTTTACTATCAGTCTTTAATAGATGATAACGGTATGTATTTTGGTGAGACATATACTCACGGACTTGTCATTCTTGATCCGTTTTTATATGACCGTAAAGTACGCATTTCATACGATATGCTTCTTAGTGGAGTTAAGGGTAGTGGTAAATCTGCTACACTTAAAGCTATGATGCAAGACACGCTTGCTTTGGGACACAAAGTATTAGCTATTGATGTAGAAAAGGAATATTACGGCATTGCTAAAGAGTTTGGCGGAAAGGTTATAAAGCTTAGCAAAAATTCTATTATCAATCCACTTGAGCTTAGGAGATCAATGGTTTTAGAAATTGATAACGAAGGTGTGACCCATACTTCACCCGAAGAAGCCATAGCTTCAAACTTTGCATCTGAATTGTCAAGAATAAATGTATTTTTCACTCAGTATATCCCATCAATGAACGATATTGAGTTAGCTGAACTCAAAGACTTACTGGCTGAAACATTTGACAGATTTGGTATAAATGACAAAACAGATTTATCGTCTCTTCGTCCGGAGGACTTCCCTATTCTTTCGGATTTACTTCAAATTGTTCGAGAAAGGTTGTATGAGAAAGACGGTATCCACTATAAAGAAAATATTACCGAATCAAAGAAAACTATATACGAGCGTATAGAAGCGTGGATCAAACCTATTGCTGAAGGTATATACGCTTCAATGTTTAACGGTCACAGCACTGTAAAAATCACAGACGAAAAACTCATTGTTTTCGATGTTCAAGCTTTAGCTGAACTTGAAGAAAACATATATAACGCTGTATTGTTTCAACTGCTATCTATGATGTGGGCTGAAACCTGTGACAATGCCTACAATAATAAAGTGATCGATAAAAACTATGACAGATCGTATATTGTATCACTAATCGATGAAGCACATAGGTTTATGAGTAGCAAAAATCCTGAGTGTACCGATTTTATAGCTAAAATGACCCGACGGTCTAGGAAATATGATGCCGGACTTTGGTTTGCATCGCAATCTATTACAGACTTTTTCCCTGACGGTGTATCAGACGGTACAGATACTATCCGGACGATATTCGGACTGGTACAGTACAAGCTTATTTTTAAGCAGCCTCCTGAAGCTATCAATGCTCTTATTAAAGCATTTCCGCAATTCACTCAATCTGAGTTAATGAGTACCGGTAATTTTATTCCGGGTGAAATGCTTATGAGCCTTGGGGGTAAACTAAAGCTCAGATGTCAGAGGTATATTTCACCGGAGGACTTCGATTATTTCGGTAATTCCCGTGATAAACGATTCGAGGATGGTGATAACTATGAGTAAGCTTCAGGATAAAATCAACACCTTTAGTGATAAACTTAAGGAAGATCAGAAACGCATCATATCAACAAAATCCCGTGGAAAGAAGTTTTATATTGCGTTTACTGTTGTTATCGTTACCGTCTATTTATTGGCATTTACTTCAAAGCCATTTGCTATGATGCTGAGCAATAATAACAAAACCGACATAGTAAGCGAAGATTATAATCAGACTATTTCAATTGAAGGTGAATATGATCTTAAGGTTACCAATGCCCAAATCAACAAAGCTTCTAAAGAATTAAGATTTGACTTGCTGATAAAGCACTTTTATGAATCTTACAATATTACAGATTCTGATACTAGCTATGTTGATCGTGTTTCTAAGCCTAAAATTATCAAGGTATTATTTGACTCTGAGTCAATCGATGAGGAATCCGCTGAATACAAGATTGTTGACAATACTGAGCAAAGATTTCATAGTACAGTAACAGTCAACCTTGATGATGTGGATTTTAAGAGCTGTATCATATTATTTGAATATAAAAAGCTTGCATACTCAGACGAAGACAAAGTTGACGAATATGGCAATATCATAAAAGGCGAAAAGCATAACAGCGAAATATGTAAATGCTATATTCGTATTAGTCGTAATGATTTTAAATCAGTCAGCAAATGGGATAATGTGGAATTTGTACAGCCTACCACAGAAGCACCAACAGAATCAACAGCCGTTGTTACATCTAAGACAAGAAAAGGAGTAAAAGATGCAATTCAAGAGTAAAACCAACGCCATAAAATTGATCGGATATGTAAACTCTTTGCCACAGATAAGTGACGCAAGTCAATACGCTATTGAGTTCAAGCTGTCCGTGCCCCGACCTTGTGATAAGGGCGAACGGCAATATTATGATGTAATAAACATCTATGTGTCCGACCATAACACAGTGCTGTTTTGTAAAAACAATCTTCAGAAAGGTCAGACAATAATCGTTAAAGGAGAACTAAGAAAGTTCAAGGAAAACAACAACTACAAGGTATGTTCTTCAGACATATCTATTCAATCATCTTATAATAACAGAGGAGGAAAATAAAATGTTAAATACAGCAACTTTTAACGGCAGATTTACTGCCAATCCAGAAATTGAGGTAGCAAAAAACGGAAAGGGATATGTCCGGTTTACGATTGCAGTTGAACGCTCGTATAAAAAAAAGAATAATGAGCGCTTAACCGATTTCTTCACTTGCTTTGCTAGTGAAGTCATTGCCAAAGTCATTTGTGATCACTTTAAGAAAGGAGACGGCATAATAGTCAGCGGTGAGATGCGAAACTCAAAGTTTACGACTAAAGAAGGTGTGGAAGTAAGCACAAATATTTTACAGGTAAAAGGCTTTGATTTTCCTGTGTCACGCCCGAAAGAAAAAACTGACACCATAGCCAGAGCGTTAAGTGATGCGTCAATAGATGACTTTGAAGAAATCTTACCGGCGGCAGAATCCGATGTTCCGTTTTGATATGAGTGGGACTTTTAGTCCCACTCTTTATTTTTATAAGGAGAAACACTATGAAGATCACTGTTAGAATTAACGATGATATTGCTCAGAAACTTGATGCAACTTTTGAAAACTATCACATAAAGTTTAAAACTAAAAACGACTTTTATAATCATATTCTGGAATCGTTTTTAAATTCTAATACTCCATCAATATCTAATTTTTTACCGGAGATTATTAAAGCAATATGTCAAGAAACTATCAATAAAAACATAGAAGAAAATCGACTTCTTGTTAAAGAAGTTGTAAGGACTACTGAACTTGCTTGTGCTAAAATAAGTAATGTTGCAGACAGTCTCATAGACTACATTCCTCAAGAAAGTGATCTTGAGGAGACTTAATTTTTTTTACTTTTTGATGTTAAATAATGTTCAACACAGTGTTTAACATTGTTAAAAAGCGGTTAAAAATTGTTTAACATTGCTTGATAAACAGCTAAAAAGCGTTTAATATTGTTAAACACTGCCGTCACTTTTTTTGAGCGAAAGCCCAGTTTTACTGGGTTTCGCAACCGGACTGCCAGCAGTCCTTTATGCTCCTTTCTTGAGCGAAGCGAAAGAAAGAGGCAAAAAAATTTATTGGAGGTATTTTTATGGAAAAAGAACGAAAGTTCGTCGGTATAAGAATTGATTCAAATCTCAACAGCATAATAAACAAATGTTTAGCTGCTAATAGGTACTGTTCAAACACATCAGAGCTTGTCCGATATGCAACAGTTTTTTACGCTGTTGCGACAAAGACGATCGCTTTAGAGGATGTTCCAAAGGATATAAAAGGTAGGGTCAGCTTAATGATTGATGGATTAAATTTCGGTGGCTCAATGAATAAGGCAGATAGCGAGTTTGAAAAAATCCTACTGCGTCTTGGAAAGATAACAAAGAACACTGAAATACTTTTGGGAGTGATAAACAATATTATGTATTTTTCTCCGGAAGCATTATCAAGCAATCCCCCATCAGACACATATCAATCTCACAAAACAAGCCCGCATAACTTTTTAAAAGCAGCAGAAACCGAATACAACAAATTGACCGAGTACAAACGAATAGATCAGGCAAATAAAAATGGTGTGTAATGTGGGACTAAAATCCCATTTCAAAGGGAGGTGTTAAAATATGCCAGCTATTGTCTTTTTGGGGTCTTTTGACTATTCCTGGAAAATAGGAGGATTATGGGATTACGATGAACGTGAAGAAAAATTTGTCCAAAGAGAGTTTCAAAAAAAATATGCAGAACTGAAAAGAAAAATTTTAGATGATAAGGTTTATGCAAAAGAAGCAGCTAAAAAATATGATTATTACGATTATATGGCTAATGAAGAAAAATCTGTTGGTAACTTTTCGGCTACAAAAGATTTTTGTGATGACAATGACAGAACAGAATTTATAAACTTTGAAAAAAATGCTCAGTCGCTCGGACTGCCAAGATACAGAGGCGTGTGCAGTTTTGATAATAAGTTTTTAGAAGAGAATGAAGTGCTTAACCCTCTTGGGCTTATTGATCACGACAAACTGCGTGATGCAGTCAGAAAATCAATGGCAGCTATGTTTGACAAAACACAAAAGATAGATAGTGACAATGTAATATGGAGTGCTTCTATACATACAAACACCGATAATATTCATGTTCACTGGCAGTTTGTCGAAAAAGAAAAGAGAAAGAAAAAAGGTGCTTTGTTCAGAGATGGTGATAAAATTGAAATTGAGGCGTTTGATAAATTCAAAACCACTATGATAAAAACGCTCACAAAACAATCGCCGTTACTGGAACTTACAAAATTTCAGAAAGATGTTTTAATTCCGTGTACTAAAGAATTGTTGCAGACACCTACCGATAAGATGTTGGCGCTTAGACAACTGTTACCAAAAAATAAAAATCTCTGGGAATACGGGCGAAAGGTTCTTGATGATATAAGACCTCTTATTGACGAAACAGTATTATCAATAATACGAGCTGACGAAAAATCACTTGCCAATTATTATCAGTTTCAAGATCGTCTGTCTGAAATTCGCCAAAAGTATGTTGAGTGGTTTGGTGACGGTTTCGGACATATAACCTATGTTGATAAGAAAAGCGGCGAAGTAATTACAAAATTCAGCGCCAGGACAAATATCCCACTTAGAATGTATAACAATTATGCTTTTGCTCTGAAAAAAGAATTAGGCAACGCCCTTCTAAAGCATATGAGAAATTTACCTGATGAAAGTTTTCATTCTGATAACAAAAAACTTGCTACATTAAACATTGAGTTATATCATATGCCTATTAACGATGCTGACATAGATGTTGATACAAATACTGTTGATGATATTACCTCAGATTCATTTAATATCAAAACCGATAAGGTAAAAATCAATTTGCCTGAAATGAATCTGCATACAGTAGACTTTCGCGATGAGAATTATACAACCGCAAAAGAGCTTATCAGGAAATCTCAAAATGCAAAGAAAGAAGATGATGAAAAACGATCTCTTTTTGAATCTGCAATAAGATGTTACAGCAAATCAGCTGAGAATGGCAATATAGTTTCTGCATTACAACTTGCAAAGTATTATAAGCACGGTCACAAGTATTTAGAACAAAACGAGGAGTATGGTGATTTGATATATTCATCTTGCTATTACGCTATATCCAGTTTACTATTATTATCTAAGGACACACCTAAATTTGAATTTCTTAATGATTGGTGTTCTTATAGGCTCGGAATGCTGCTTCAAAACGGTGACGGCATAACCGCAGCAGCAAGTATTTATTATCGTGGGACTGAACACATTGACAAATCATATATCAAAGCTTTGGATTTATTAAAAGGTGTGAATGATAACCCGTATGCGTCTATGATCAAGGGAAACATTTATACATACGGAGATCAATTATTACAGCCAGATTCTTTTAAAGCTAAGGAGGAGTACGGTAATGCTCTACGATTATTTCTTGAGATAAAGGATAAATCAGAGTACGATAATTATAACATCGGCAAAATCTACTATAAAGGCTTAAGCGGTGAAAAGAATATTGATTTGGCTGTTGAATATCTGCAGAAAGCTGAACAGGAAAACAATGTAGATGCTACTGAACTACTCGGCAACATTTTTCTTTTTGAACCGTTATACGAAAATTATAGGGCTAAGGGTATTGAGCTAATGTTAAAAGCCAAAAAACAAAAGAGCAAAAGCGCTGCTTTTGAACTCGGAAAATATTATTTACAAATTGGCAACATAGAAAGCGCTGTAGATAATCTAATGTATGCGTCTGTTACAGATAATAACATAAACGCACAGTATAAACTGGGTAAGCTTTTCTACGAACAGAACGATACTTTACAGGCAAAAACTTACCTTACGATGGCGGCAAACCAAAACAACAGTTACGCAGAATACTTACTCGGTAAAATTGCACTTGGCGAAAGCGACTACTCTACTGCTGAGGCATTGTTTTTAAAATCCGCATTACATGATAACGATAATGCTATGTATGCTCTTGGCAAAATGTATTTACAACAAGGTGAAGAATCAAAAGCTGTCAAATGGCTTACCATATCTGCTAACAAGAATAACAACAAATTTGCTCAGTATGCACTCGGTAAATATTATGCTGATAACGGGATTATAGAGCGTGGTAAAGAGTATCTGTTGCGATCAGCAGATAACGGTTTCTCAACTGCATTGTACAAGTTAGCTTTAATAGAAAATAGGAAACAAAACTACCCCGATGCTATTTACTATCTTACACAATATCTTAAGTCAAATCCGGATAATAAAGACAACGGTACTTCTTTACACATACTTGGCAAGTTGTATATTAAAGTCAAAGATTATGATAAAGCAGCAACCTATCTTTCACTTGCAATTACTAATAACTGCAAGGATGCTCGATACACTCTCGGTCGTTTGTATACACAAAAAGACCACTTCTACCCTTCACTAGCGTTACCTCTGCTTAAACAATCTGCTGATGAGGATAACAATACTCACGCACAAATGACACTTGGTCTGCTTTACCTGAATTACTTTCACAATCCTGTGCTCGCAAAAAAGTATATTGATAAAGCTTATGAAAACGGATTAAGTAAAAAACAATACATTGGAAAACGCTTCAAACCTCGTTCCCGGATAGTTAATGCCTCTGCATTGTCAATAGCCAGGCGGGTCAGAATTGTCGCTGAAATTCAAACGCAGAAACTTATAAATGAATTTGAGCGAACATTTAACGAAAATGTCGAACGGCGAAAATGGGAAAACGAACACAATCAAACAATATCAATTTAGTGGGACTTTTAGTCCCACATTTTTTATGGAGGTAAATTATGAAGAAAATTTTTGATAGTCTACGAAAAAAAATTACACACTCAGCAAAAACAATTTTATTGTTTGCTTTTATGTTTTTACTTGCTTGGGTTACTCTGTCATTTTTAACTAACTTTGTCTCAGACTTGTGGCGCTGCATCGGAATAGGAAGCCTTGTAACATTAGCACCAATTACTGTTTCAACATTTTTTGTTCCAAAGAAATCCGTTATTATTCATCTTTGTCTTGTCTTTATTATTGCTTTTGCTATTACACTTCGTGTTCAAATGATCAAACGAAGCAAAAACAAAGACATAATGGGAGCTGAGCGTACAGGAAAGCCGTCTGATTTTATTGACCAGCCTCATGTTCGTAAGGTGGACGAAAGGCACTTGGAAAATGCTGAAAATATGGGATTGGTTCTTGCAAGGTACGGACATATATTATACTATGATACATCCACAACAAATGTATTGTGTATTGGCTCTACTCGTTCAGGCAAGACACAGTATTTTATTCTGCAAACTATTCACAATATTATTCATTCAAAGGACAAACAACATCTGGTTATCAACGATCCAAAAGGCGAAATATTCGCTAACACTTACAACTCTTTGAAGAAACAAGGATACACAGTACACACCCTAAATCTTAGAGACACTAATATGTCCGAACTCTGGAATGCTTTTCAAAACATCATTGATGATTATGTAGAAATGAGAAAATCTAATTCTGACGATCTCAGCAGAATAAATACTAAGATAGCAACATTGACATTACTGTTTACCTATAACGACAAATCTGATCCTA
Organism: uncultured Clostridia bacterium; assembly: GCA_947624675.1. Taxonomy (GTDB): domain Bacteria; phylum Bacillota; class Clostridia; order Oscillospirales; family Ruminococcaceae; genus UMGS1601. Next base: position 96,288 of record CANQLI010000007.1, read on the forward strand.
TCTGGCCGCAATCAGCTCAGTCGCTTTTTAAAGCTATCATTCTTCTTTTACTTGAAATAGGATACGATAACAATGAACTTGATAAGCTTAATCTGTATAGCTTATACACATTCTTCATTGAATTTGTAGGACACGAGGAAAAATGGAAGACAACGCCCGGAGACGCTAACTTCACGACACACAAGGCTTTGACCGAGTTGTTTGAGGCTCTGCCTGCCGGATCAGCTGCCAAAAACGCTTACGGAACTGTAAAACTGGCATCCGGTGAAATGCTTACATCAATACTTGCAACGCTATCGTCAAATATCTCACTATTCGGAGAAGATGTTGGAATACAAAAGGTAACCTCCGGAAACGAAATCAATCTCAAGGAATTGCTTTCTGATGATAAACCTTGTGCTATCTTCTTGATTGTTCCTGACGATAATCCATCAAGACACAGTTTAGCGTCTCTTTTTGTTACACAGTGCTATGAGGTTTTAGTAGATCATACATCAAACTACAAGCTATGCCCTGAACGAAAGCTTAAAAAACGAGTGAATTTCATCCTTGATGAGTTTGGAAATATGCCGGTAATTCCTAATTTTGGCAACATTATTACTGTTTGCCTAGGTAGAAACATATTGTTTTATCTTGCAGTCCAATCATTATCACAAATCGAAACTAAATACGGACAAAGTGCTGCAACCATTACATCAAACTGCGGCAACATCGTATATGTGTACACTAACGATCAGGGTACAAACGAACATATGTCAAATATGCTGGGTCAGATGACCGGTGAATACGAAACATATAACGGTGCGCTAACCGCATTTATGTTTGAGCAGCGTCATCAGAATTACACCGGACGAGCTATTAAGACAGCTGCCGAACTCGGCAGAATGGATACAGGGTACTTATTGGTAAAGCCGCAGCGTATGTACGGATTTATTACTAAGTTTGAACCGTTTTACAAAAAGCATCTTCCCGAAAAAAGTGTTGAAGCTATTTATCCGGAACGCCATATTATTCTTAAAGACACGCTGTTTAATCTTTGGTATGGTTGGGATATATTCTTTAAACGAAAGTTAAAGCTCGATTATAACTCAACCGAAGATACGATAGCAGATGAAATTATAAATGTCAAAAAGGAATTAGGACTTCCTTTTAAAAGAAAGCTTATTCCTGCCGATACAATAATCATTTATGTTTTGACAATAAAAGATATTTACTCGGAAATCACTCCGGAACGTGCAAAAAAGAAGCTGATTATTCTTGACGGCAAATACAACAAAATCATTGAAACCACTATAAACGATATAATGCTGAGCGAGGATGAGAATGTATCACAATGTAACGAAATCAAAAAAATCATATCCCGGTACACAGATTTGATATTTTTTAACCGTCAGGCTGTAAGTCTTGTGGCTGCACTTATTCTTAATGAAGTTACAGAAAGTCAGAATATAGTCTCTATTTTTGATGATAACCGAGTTTATGAGTATTCAAATCCCAGAAACCTTACAGTAGATAACATCTGTAAACAGTTTAATGCGAATCCGGATAATGATATTGAAGCAGCTCAGGCACTATTGGCATTTACATTTGCAATGAACGATATGCCCGACGAAGCAAATAAATGTCCGGCTATTACTGCTAATGACGATGAATCAGAAAACGAAGAAGAGTTTGCTGCTCCTCGTGATTTTGTCCCAACGGATTTGCAAAACAGCGCTGATGAGGACAGCGATCCTCCGGCATCGCCTAAAGCTAATCGCGTTATTCCTAAATCAAATATCACTGTAAACAACATTGATGTTTTGTTGTATTTGATTGCAACCAAGACCGAGAACGAAATATACAATTTAATTGAGGTCGGTTCTGAAGTTCAGGCGATAAATCTTATTTACACTACTGCTAAAAGATTAGATACTATTACACCGGATGAAAGTAATCTTTTAGTAAAATACATTACTAAAACTATCAGAGAAAGGAGAATAAATACTAATGAAAATAAGAAGTAAAACTAAAAAGCTTATATGCTTTATAGTCTGCATGTTACTGTTTTTAGGTTTGTGTTTATCTTTTGTATTTATGAATATCTCATCTTCTTCTGCATATTTGTTTTTGATATTCTTAATCGTGTTATTTCTTGGTGCATATTTTGTTAATAGGTACATTATGAATTCTGACACACTACCAGTCTTAAAATTCAAGGACGATATATTAAAAATTGTTTCTTTTGATGCCAAAGTTAAGACGGTATTCAGAATTTACTATGAGGACATAATAACAGCAATGATAAATTCAAAAGGTTGCCTGGTTGTTATCTTCAAAAGCGGCAGAAAATCAAACTGCATTTGCATTAAAAACGGAGTTGCAAAAGAGAAAATCACCCACTCTTATGTCTCCCCACCGATTCCGCCTGATTCTGAATTAGCAAGTTATATAGTCGATAACAAGTTTTATGAGATCACATTGTCTAAACGGTATTACAAGAAATATACAAAGGTACTTAAAAAGAAGAAGTGGGACTTTTAGTCCCACCTCATTTTGCACTGTGTAAGATTACTGAAATTTGTAGGTTTGTCAATGATGTGTTATATAAATTAAGAAAAAATAATTTTTCCAGTTTTCAAAAAGTGATTAAAAAGCTCACAAAGAGATTTCCAACCAACGGGACTATAGGGAAATTGTTATAATTCATTCTGAGTGATAATATTGATGGTGTTTTGGACTGTGTGATTTGTCTGCAATGATTGCAGCGTTCCGTCATTTCGTCCTTTCCACCGATAAATATACTGTCGGTTGACATTGAAATAGTATTTTTTTAGAAAATGAGCTTTACTTGAAAGAAATGACAAAGTAATAATTGGGTGTGTAGCAGGTGAACAAGTTCTTCAATTCGACTAAAATATTTTTATTAAAGAGTTTAATACTGAAAAGGATAAACGCATTGGAAGAATTCTTCCTCCGTACATAACACGTATTCAATAAAAATGTTCGCAAAATATGGTTCGAGAGGGAGTTATGCCGATGCCAAAAGAACTGTTTATGGGTTTTGAAGATTGAAATTCTTGAACTAGAATAGAGGTTGTTGCAATTGATTTTACTCATTTGCGACAGCCCCTATTTTATTTTATTGTCAAACTAAATATAATATGTTATAATATAAATATAGTTGTTTTGGAGAATTGTAAATAAAAAATCTAATACTAGTTATAAATATAATTGGGAGGTGTAACATTGAAAGTTACCATTAATACAATGAAAAAATTGTCAAGAGTACAAAACTCAATATATGATGATATTAAGCTGCAATTTTTATATCACTCTAACAAGCTAGAAGGAAGCACTTTTAATATACAGCAACTTAGTATTCTACTCGACGAGAATATGATCGTAGGTGAGCACTCTATCGATGATGTACAAGAGACTATAAACTCCATTTCTTTGTTTGATTTTGTTATAGATACTTTAGGAGAACCTATGACACCACGGCTGTTACGAGAATATCATCAAGTGCTAAAGAAAAATACAAGAGATGAGAAGTATGGATTTGCAGGTGTCTTTAAAAAAATTCCTAATAAGATAATGGGTGTTGATTTAGATGTAGCCCAACCTTATGAGGTACCAGAAAGAATCGACGAATTGCTTAATAATAAAATTAAATCTATAAAAGACATTGCCGACTTCCATCAAAAATTTGAAGCTATCCACCCGTTTCAAGACGGCAACGGAAGAATCGGAAGATATATTATATTGAAACAATGTATTGAGAATAATATTGACTTAATTGCTATAGATGATGAATATAACAAAGAATATAAAAATGCTTTGTACGAAGCTCAAGTCAACGACAACATTAAGCCATTAACAAATGTTTTCATTAAATGTCAAGTTAGACTAGATACAAAGCTACAGAGCTATCATCAAATAGTCAATGACATGAATGCCAGTCAAGAAGAACTTCCAGAACATATATTTATGTTTGACAATACAATGGTTGGCGGACGCTCACAACCGTTTTCAGACGGTTATGTAATAATCAAAGCCGACAAAAAGGACACCGCAGTTGAGGCATTCAAATCAAAATATGGCAGAGGCCAGAGTGACGAAGTGCTTTGTGCTGAGGTAATCACTAACTCAAAGCGAATAGAGCAAATCAAAAACCTTGATTTACCTTGCCATAAATACATTGATTTAACAGAACCGCAGGAACAAACTCAGAGTATCAGAAAAAAATGCGCTGAGGGTAGAAAATAGTAAGTGGGACTAAAAGTCCCACATCTTTTCTCTGCGTAAAAATTTGTACTAAAACTTCTAAATATGTCTTGACAAACTATACATATTGTGATATAATACTAATTGAGGATAAAATCCTCTGCAATTAACAAATATTATGCGGAAATAGGAGCTGGTCTTGAAAACCAGTGATACGGCAACGTACCGTGGGTTCGAATCCCACCCTCTCCGCCACAGCAATAGCTGTGTCAGGTTTTTTTCTTTACCTGACGCAGCTATTTTTCTTTTGGATGTTTCCAGATATATCCGGTCAAATAGCGGTCAACGCAGTTTGACAATTCTCAAGTTAAAAGGCGTAGAGTTGCTTAATAACGATTACAAAATAAATAAGGAAAATTTTGCACTAGCTATTTATTATGACATAATAAGTATCTCAACCTGTTTAAAAACCCGGAATTCGAATCAAGTGAATTTCGGGTTTTGTGTATATGTTGAAAAACTATAAAAAATCAAAAAATGGATAGAAGAATCTCCCTTTTCGTTTTTTACCAATTTCTTTTGTATTACTCACTTATTAAATTCATAGCATTAAATTTAGCTTTGCCAAATTTGTTACTGCTGTCAAGTCCCAATATGTATCAAAGCCTCAGATATTATCAAAAATGCAACAGTTACATATACGCTTAGATTTACTTTTCCGAAGAAAACAGCATACGCCAATACCGCCAAAACTAACAACATTGAAACAACCTTAAAAAAAATAAAGATCGGTCTTAGCCGTAAATACTTTTTCATAAGAATGTCAATCGCCCTTTTTCCGTCTAAATATCCCAAGGGCAGAAGATTAAATATCCCAAGAGCTAGATTTACATCAAACAATGTTCCCATATCACATACGCTCAAAAGACATATAAAAAAGTTTACCAAAGCTCCGCTTAATGCTATTATAAGTTCCTTTGACGCCGGCAAAAGCTTTTGTTCATATTTTATCTTCATTCCTCCGCCGTAAAGACATATATCGCTTATTTCTATTCCGAATGCTCTAATAGCTATAATATGACCAAGCTCATGCAAAAGGCATGATAACACCGAAAGAATTATTACTATCTCATCGTAAAGCAGAACGCAAAGGGTTACCACAGCCAAAAATGAAAAGCGCAAGGTTATTCTTGTTTTTCCTATATTAAATTTTATCATAAAAATACCCCCGAATATTTTATTCAGAGGCCTAAACTTGTATGATTAAATTAAAAGAGCGGATATATTCCGCTCAAAAACCCTATGTATTTGTCTTCTTGACATTATAAACGATCCTTAATATACCCGATAGTATAACTCCGGGCTTTACTATAACTATCTTCATCGTATCATCTCCTAAATACTTGATAATACTATGATATGCCGAACCGGTAAAAAGGTTAAAGTCTTGAAAAAACGACAAGAAGTGTTCCGCTGTTAAACGAGAGCTCGCAGCTTTTTTCGGTTATGTGGTTACTTGCTCCGATTGGAAAGGAATTGTCAATATCAGCGTTTCTGACTTCATACTCTGCACCGATTATGCTTAATCCGCATACCTTAGGCGAATAACTGAAAAGAGACATTGAGAATCCTTCTCTTTTTTTTAATGAATACGCTCCCGGACCAATCAGTATAACCTCGTCATCAGACGAAATGATTCTCCCCTTAGCACCTGATTTTAAAATATAATAAAGGCTTTGGATATTTGCTATCGTGTGGTCGAGTCTTCCTCCGATTCCCGACACGATCGTTATGTCGTCAGCGCCCATATCCAAAGCGTATCTTATGCAAAGCATTGTATCAGTATCATCCTTTTTGACTGAGTGCTTTATTACCCTACCTGTACTTTCATCGGGAGCATCAGACGAGTCAAAATCACCGATAACTACATCGGGAGTTACACCAATTCTGTTTAAAAGCTTAGTACCGCAGTCTGCGGCTAAAACGGTATATTGAGAAAAATCATATTTATCCAGAAAAGAAATATCGCTTATATCGGGACCTGAAAAAATAACAAAACTATTCTTCACTTTATCTCCCATTCCTTTATGTTTTTAGCCTCATAAAACATTGTCCTGTAGCTTTCATACCTTGACGACGATATTTTGTTTGCGTTTAAAGCTTCAATGACCGCACATCCCGGCTCTGCCGTGTGGGTACAGTCGGGAAATCGACAGTTCCCAAGATATTCGGAAAATTCCGGAAAGCACCGTGCAAGCTCATCTTTTTTTATAATGTCATATCTGTTTGTTTCAAATGTCGAAAATCCCGGTGTATCGGCAATATACCCGCCGCCTTCGATAGGATATAATTCGGTATGACGGGTAGTGTGCCTTCCACGACCCAGCTTTTTACTTATCCCGGAGGTATCAAGACAAAGATCTTCAAAAATATTATTGAGTAAGCTTGATTTTCCGACACCGGTATTTCCGGTAAAGGCTGATATTTTGCCCTTTAGGTATTCGCTTATCCTGTCCGAGCCTTCTCCTGTCGTGTTATCTGCCGTAAAGACGGTAAATCCTGCGTCAGAATAGATCTTAGTATATTCGTCTGCACTTTTAAGGTCGGTTTTTGTAAACACCATAACCGGCTCGATATTTTTAAAAATTGATACAGCCGAAAATTTATCTATAAGCTCAAGGTTCGGACTTGGTTCCATAACTGAGCTTACAAGAACAAGGCAGTCAAGATTTGCAACAGGCGGTCTTATTATGAGTGATTTTCTTGGCAGGACCTCAGTTATTACCCCGAAATTATCGTCGGTCACATCAAATTCAACATTATCGCCGCATACAGGAGATATTCCACGCTTTCTGAATACTCCTCTGGCTTTACATTCATATACGGCATCGGAGGCACAAACACTGTATGTGCCTCCGAGCAGCTTAACTATTATTCCCCGTTTCATTTATTCTGCTGAATAATTGTCAGACGACATATCATCGTCAGAACCATCGTCACCGCTGTCAACATATTCGTCTGTTTCAGGCTCGGTATAATCTTCTGTCAAAGCTTCCGTAGGAGCTTCTGTCGGCTGTTCGGGAGTTATCTGAACAAAGCAATTCGGGTTTGTCGATACAGTCTCATACTTTTTATCCTTGTATGAGATCTTATACTGACCGTAAACCGCTGTTCGTCCGCTTGTATTATTTGTAACAGATATTGCGACATTCTCCTCGCCCTTACCTGTTACAGGGACATATATATTCTCTCCTGCCCAAGCCTCTGCCTGGTCGATCGACTGTGTTTTAGACAAAGCTCCGTTCACCGAGATGTTTATCACATAGCTTCCCCACGCCCCAAGAGGCACATTTACAGGTATAGAAACGGTTGCCTGTGCGACCTCACCTGTTGAGATCTGGAGAACGATTTCGGAATTTATATCTACATACTGACCCTCAGATACAGACTGTGAAACGACCTTACCCTTTTCGACTTCATCGGTATCTATATCCTCAAAAGAAACCTTAAGCTTGTTTTTCTCTAAAATAGCCTTTGCGTCACCCTTTGTTTTTCCTAAAACATCAGGTACTTTTACAGTCTTTTGAAGCGGTCCCTTGCTGACAAACACCTTTATTGTTGAACCGACCGGCGCCGCCTCGTTAACAGCCGGATTAGTCCTTATTACTCTTCCCTCTGCGACAGTGTCCGAATTCTGAAGAGTTTCAGATGCTTTAAAGCCAAGCTTTTCAAGATCATTTCTTGCGTCTTCAAAGGTCTGATTTGCAAGATCCGGAATCACTTCTGTTCTCGGACCTTTGCTGACAGTAAGTGTTATCTCAGCGCCCTCTTTTTTTATCTCGCCGTCAGCAATATCCTGTTCAAAGATTATTCCCTCTGCATACTCGTCGTTGTTTTCATCTATTGCGACAATATTGAGCTTATCACCGTACTCTGATCTTGCGTCTGTTATGCTCATACCTACAAAGTTAGGTATCTCAATAGTTCCGGCGCCTTTTGAAAGTCCGCCCATAGACTTCATTACCATAAAGAATATCGTAAACGCTGCAACTATTACTACCGCAACCGTTACAGCGGCCAGGATAGGCACGACATAAGAACGCTTTTTCTCCTCTTCCTCTTCTTCATCATACTCCTCATCATCGTAATATTCCTCTTCATCATCTGCCTGCTTAGGCTGATTCTTAGCGCTGTTCATATCGGCATCTGTAATAGGGTTAAAGAAAATTGTAGACTCTGAATCCGGCTCAGAGGTATATCCAAAAACAACATCGGGGTCATGCTTGAAGGTCTCTATATCCTTAAGCATTTCCGAAGCAGACTGATACCTTTTTAACGGCTCTCTTTCCATTGCGTGCATCACTATTTCCTCAAGAGGCTCAGGAATAGTCGCAACAATATCTCTCGGTCTTTTTGCGTTCTCCTGCATATGCATAAGAGCCACAGCGACCGGGTTTTCAGCATCAAACGGTTTTACACCCGTGAGCATCTCATAAAGCATAACACCCACCGAGTAAATATCGCTCTTTTCGTCAGTAATATCACCTCTTGCCTGCTCCGGTGAAATATAGTGAACAGAACCGATCGTCTTATCGGAAAGGGTCCTTCCGTCCTGGCGTGAAAACCTTGCGATTCCAAAGTCCATCACCTTAATTGTGCCGTCCGTAAACAGCATAATATTCTGAGGCTTAATATCCCTGTGAACTATTCCCCTGTCGTGAGCGTGCTGAAGCGCTTTAAGGACCTGAGTTATAAAGTGAAGTGCATCCTTCCACCTAAGCACTCCCTGCTGCTCGATAAATTCTTTCAATGTAATACCGTTTATGTATTCCATAACGATATACTGTACCTCGTCAGAAAATCCGACATCGTATATCTTAACAATGTTCGGATGTGAAAGTACAGCGATAGCCTTGCTTTCGTTGCGAAAGCGCCTTAAAAACTCCTCATTTTCCGAAAACTCATTCTTTAGTATCTTTACAGCTACCGTTCTGTCCTCCATTATGTCAACGGCCTTGTAAACATCAGCCATTCCGCCCATTCCGATGAGCTCCGTAATTTCGTATCTTCCGTCTAATCTCTTTCCGACATAAGCGTCCATATTAACACTTTCCTCCCTTTTGTTCCTGTCAGTTTACAATAATTGCGATCGTTATGTTGTCTTTACCGCCGTGATCGTTGCAATAATTTATCATTTCATTCATTGCCGATTCAAGCGGCTTTAAATATACAAAATTATATATCTGCTCATCTGAAAGGTAGTTTGTAAGACCGTCCGAGCAAAGAAGTATCAAAGATTTTTCCGAAAGCGGTACTTCAAAGAAATCGGGATCAACCGTTTCCTCTGCGCCTATCGCCTTTGTGATTATATGACTGATGTGTTTAGCTGCGGGATCGCTCTTATCATATTTCCCCTGACTTTGAAGCATTTCGATGATCGTGTGGTCCTTTGTTATCTGAGTAATTCCCTCCGCTGTAAGAAGATATGCGCGGCTGTCCCCAACACTTGCTATATAAGCCATATCCTGCGTAGCTATCGCCGCAACACAGGTCGTTCCCATACCTTCCTTTTGCTTGTCCGATTTAGACTTTTCGTAAACCATTGTGTTGGCTGTTTTTAATACAGTGACCAACATATTCTGAATAGCTCTTGAGTTGAGATCTCTGCGATAACTTAAATTAAGACGGTCGAACACCACATTTGAGGCGATACTACTCGCGTCTCCTCCCGCAAGTGCGCCCCCCATTCCGTCACAAACAACGCACACTGCGGTATCCTCGCCTATCAACCCCACTTTAAAGTTGTCCTGATTCTCGTCTCTTATCAATCCGATATCGCTTTTTGCTGTTACAAACAAGCCTTATCACCTTCCTCTTGCGATTCGTATTCACGCCTTAACTGTCCGCAGGCAGCGTTTATATCGCTTCCCAGTGTCCTCCGTACAGTGGCATTTATCCCCAGTTCCTCCAAATATTTTTTAAACCTGTTCGCACTTTTTCTGTCAGAAGTAAAGCTGCGCTCCTTGATTTTATTGACAGGTATTATATTAACATGACAGTTCTGACCTTTGAGTAGTGAATAAAGCTCATATGCGTTTTCCCTCTTGTCATTAACTGTATCTATAACCGCATATTCATAAGAGATCCTTCTGCCTGTTTTATCAAAGTAATATTTACAGGCATCAATAAGCTCTTCTATGTGGTATCTATTGTTTATAGGCATTATCTCAGACCGTGTCTCATCGTTTGCCGCGTGAAGAGAAACGGACAAAGTAAGTCCAAGTCCAAGCTCTGCCAATTCATAAATCCTAGGCACTATCCCGCAGGTCGACAGCGATATATGTCTGAGCGACAGATTTTTACCTCTTTCATCGCTCAGTATCCTTAAAAATTTGACTACATTGTCAAAATTGTCAAGCGGCTCGCCTATTCCCATAAGTACAAGGCTCTGTACCTTTCTTGCCTCTAGTCTTTCAGTCTCATAGACCTGCATAAGCATTTCACCGGGCGTAAGATTTCTCTTAAATCCGGCAATAGTCGAGGCACAGAACTTACAGCCCATTTTACATCCTACCTGAGTTGATATACAAAGGCTTGTGCCATGCTCATACTCCATCATAACCGTTTCCACGCGGTTATTATCATCAAGCTCATATAAATATTTTACAGTATTATCCTGCTTTGACGCAAGTCTTTTTAATGCAAATAGTGATTTTATACAAAACAAACCGGAAATTTTATTTCTAAACTGTGCAGATAAGTTAGTCATATCGCCAAAATCCGACACGCGCTTTTTATGTAGCCAGTCAAATATCTGATTCGCGCGAAATGAAGGCTCGCCGAGCCTTACTATCTCATCTTTAAGCTCTTCAAATTCATAGGATAGAATATCTTTTTTTATCGGTTCGCTCAACAAATTTCACCACTGATCCTTGCGTCTTATTTTTGATATAAAGAATGCGTCTGAGCCAAAATCTTTAGGCATAATCGTTTTTTTATGATCGCCGTCAAATTCCTGTACGGCTTCGAAATCCTTATTATCTCTTAAAAATCCATCTATGACCTTATCGTTTTCATCCCTGTTCAAAGTACAGGTAGAATACACAAGCACTCCTCCGTGCTTTAGATAGCCTGCCGCATTTTCAAGTATCATTCTTTGGAGCCTCGGAAGATCAATTATCTCATCAAGAGGCTTGTACTTTATCTCCGGTTTTCTTTTTATTATTCCGAACCCCGAACACGGCACATCGCAAAGCACTCTGTCAAACTTTCCCATCGCCGAATCAGCCACCGTCGCATCGCTTACCCTTGCGTTTATAATACTTATCCCTAATCTTTCCGCGCCCTTTTTTATAAGCGAGATTTTATGCTCATAAAGATCGCAAGCAACTATCTGACCTTTATTTTTCATATCGAGCGCCAATGTAAAAGCCTTTGAGCCCGGAGCGGAACATATATCAAGTATTCTCTCACCGCTCTGTGCCCCAAGGGACCTTGCCGCGAGCTGGCTTGAATAATCCTGAACATAAAAAAGTCCGTTTGCAAATGCAGATGATGAAAGCGCTTTTCCCGACACACATAAGACATTTTCATCAAATCCGAAATTTTCTATTCTTACGCCGTCGCTTATAAGAATATCCGAAAGTGTTTTTGCGTCGGTCTTAAGAGTATTCACCCTGACAAACAATTTAGCCGGCTCTAGCGAGCTTTTTAAAAATTCCTGTGCGGCTTTATCCCCATATTCATCACAGAGCTTTTTAACCAGCGGCTTCGGACAGGAATACAATACGAATAGTCTTTCAAGTCCGTTAGGTGGAAGAGAAAGATTTTCTCGTTCTCTTATATACGAGCGAAGTACAGCGTTTACAAATCCCGACAATCTGGGATTTTCGTTTTTCTTTGTAAGTAAAACGCATTCGTTCACTGCCGCCGGATCAGGGACGGAATTCAGATATTCTATTTGATATATTCCAATCCTGAGTATATTTAATATAACAGGAGACAGCTTATTGATTTTTGTTTTAGAAAGCCTTGAAATATAATAATCAAGCGTAATACGCCTTTCAATTACGCCGTAGAAAAGCGCTGTCACAAAAGCCTTCTGACTTGTATTAAAATCATATCTTTCAAGCTCGCTGTCAAGGAGTATATTAGAATATCCTCCGTCATTTTGAACTCTTAATAGAAGCTTTAAAACCAAGCCCCGCTCATTCAATCCCGTCTTCCCCTTCCACCGGCGCTCAATACGATCAAAACAAGCCTTAGTAATGATGCGATTGATGACACAAGTGCCGCAACATAAGTCAAAGCCGCTGCGGAAAGGACTTTTCTAGCCATAGGTATTTCAGTATCCTCTAGGATGTGAAAGCTTTCAAGTGTTTTTATAGCCCTGCTTGAAGCGTTAAACTCGACAGGAAGTGTAATAAGCTGAAAAATTGTTGAGAGCGAAAAGAGCATAATACCTATCACGGCGATGGTCATACCGAAATTATACATACCGTTTTCTGTCGCCGCTCTTTGTGCAAATACAAACACAAGTCCGACAATAATAAACAATATCGAAAGCTTAGAGCCTAAATTCGTTATCGGCACCATCGCGCTTCTTATTTTAATAGGCGCATATCCCTGTGCGTGCTGCACAGCGTGACCACACTCATGAGCAGCTACTCCTATCGCTGCGACCGAATCGCTTCCGTCTACACTGTCGGAAAGGCGTATTACCTCCGCCTTCGGATCATAGTGATCGGTGAGCTTGCCCTTGATATGCTCGATTTTTATATAACTAAGACCGTTTGCGTCAAGTATCTGTCTCGCCACCTCATGTGCCGTAAGACCTCTCGAGTTTCTTATCTTAGAATACTTGCTGTATGCGGAATTGACCTTCGCCTGTGCAAAGAGTGCAAGCAGCATCGGCGGGATCAAAATAAGTATCGTCCAATCGTAATAAAATAATCCAAACATATTTAATTCTCCTTTAACTAGATTTTAAAATTGTACCTCTTTGTATCCTTCTGCCCCTTAAAAAATCCTCAGAATCCATTTTTCTAAGACCCTCCTGCTGTACGGTAACTAGCCTTACTGCTTTATCGGCACAAGCCACAACAAACCTTTTCTCATCTATTATGCTGCCGTTAGGTATATCCCTTGTGTCTATGTCTGTTACCTCAGAGCGATAGACCTTGAGCCTTTTTCCAAAGAGCTCTGTCGTCGCACAGGGCCAATCCGAGAGCCCGCATATTTGTTTATGGACCGAAAAAGCGTCCTTAGAAAAATCAATACTGCACATATCTTTTGACAGCATTTTTGCGTAGCTTGCATTTTCCTCGTCCTGAGCTGTCGGCGTAATGTCACCGGCTTTAAGCCTGTTGAGTGTATCAAGCAGCAGCTCTGCGCCCATTACAGAAAGCCTGTCAAAAAGCTCCGCTGCCGTTTCGTTTTCGCCGATTTTCGTCTCGCTTTTAAGAAGTATATCTCCGGTGTCAAGTCCTTCCGACATAAGCATCGTAGTTATGCCTGTCACCTCATCACCGTTCAGGACCGCCCACTGTATCGGCGCTGCTCCCCTGTACTTCGGTAAAAGTGAGCCGTGTACATTGACACAGCCGTACCTTGGAATGTCGAGTATCTCCTTAGGAAGTATTTTTCCGTAAGCCGCAACAACGATAACATCGGGAGCTAATTCTTTAATAGCATTTATATATTCATCAGCGTCCTTTTTAAGGCTTTGGGGCTGAAACACCTTTATGCCGTGCTTTAGCGCAAGCTCCTTTACCGGCGGCGGCGTAAGCTTCATTCCTCTGCCCTTCGGCTTATCCGGCTGAGTGAACACAGCCGCTACCTCGTGCTCAGACCCCACAAGCGCTTCAAGCGTAGCCACGGCAAAATCGGGCGTGCCCATATATATTATTCTCATTTTTCCTCAAGCTCCTTCGGATCGACCCATTCTGTAACAAGATCTAAAAACACCTTTCCGTCAAGATGGTCACACTCATGTAAAACACACCTTGCAAAAAGTCCCTCAACAGATTTTTCATATTCTTTTCCGAATCTGTCCTGAGCCTTAAAGGTTACATACATCGGTCGGGTTACATATCCCCATTCTCCCGGACAAGACAAACACCCTTCGACTCCCTTTTGCTCTCCGCTTGTTTTGATGATTTGAGGATTTATAAGCTCGATATAGCCCTCTCCGACATCTATAACGCAAGCCCGCCTCAGAATTCCGACCTGAGGTGCGGCAAGTCCCGCTCCGTCGGCATTATAAAGTGTATCCTTCATATCGTCCAAAAGCGTATGCAGCCTTTCATCAAATTTTTCGACCGGTCTGCATTTTTTATAAAGAGCTTCGTCACTTTTATTAAGTATCGTCCTAAGAGCCATTTTATTCTCCTTTTCAATAAACATTCCGTAAAATATATGAATGATTCGGCGCCGCAAAGTCACCTACAACAGACCTTTTTGACCCAATCCTCTGACCACCCGTCTAAGGCATCGGATAAGACATATTTTGCGGCTATAATTATTAACAAATTATGAATATTATTAAGTTTTTGTAAATAATCTGTATTTATTTTATGAAAAATGTACGTTTGCGTACATTTTTTCGAGATTTTGCGCTGTTAGTAGAAGGATAAAAATAAAAAAACAAAAATCATCGTTTGATTGATAAGCGTTTTCTATTATGTTTTCAAATGGGAAATTATATTCCAGTGTCGCCGTTAATATCAGCAAACAGCCTCGTATTGCAGAACACCTTCGACTTATAACAGTCTAAAAGGGTATTATACATTAGAGTTCTGAAGTCTGACGAATTTTTGCATTTTATTATTATCCTGTGGCGAAACCTGCCGTTTATTCTCGGAAGTACACAAGGAGCGGGGCCCAAGACTCTCAACGGTTTTTTATAATCCATCTCTGATATATTTTTCTTAAAGAGCCTAATAAATTCCCTTGCGCTTTGTTCCGCCTCGGAATTTATCTCACTTGAAATCCCGACAACACAAATATCACAAAACGGCGGATAAGTAAGCGCACGCCTTAGTTCTATCTCGCCCTCATAAAAGCCGTTGTAATCCTGATTTGCGGCAAGCTCGATAACATAGTGCTGAGGCGAATAGGTCTGAATAAATGCAATTCCCTTTTTCTTTCCTCTTCCGCTCCTGCCGACGACCTGAGTAAGCAGCGAAAAGGTTTTCTCATAGCTTTGAAAACCACCTGAATAAAGGCTTTTGTCGAGCGATAAAACTCCGACAAGCGTCACATTTTCAAAATCAAGACCCTTAGCTATCATCTGCGTGCCGAGCATTATATCATACTCGCCGTTTTTAAAGGCTTCAAAGCCCTTCTGATAAGCGTATCTTGAGCCAGTCGTATCAGCGTCCATTCTAAGCACTCTTGCATTTGGAAAAAGCTTTTCGACCTCATCCTCTACTCGCTGAGTTCCGACACCTGTTGCTTTTAAATGAGTGCTGTGACAGTTGTCACACTCGGTTATATTAGACCTTGTATAGCCACAGTAATGGCACATAAGCCGGTTATTTTTTTTGTGATAAGTAAGCGGAATGCTGCAATTAGGGCACTGAACCGGGGTCCTGCATTCAAGACAGGTAACATATGTGTTAAAGCCCCTGCGGTTCAAAAGTATGATAGACTGCTCACCGCGCTTAAGATTTTCGTCTATCGCAGACATAAGCGAGCGTGAAAACAACGAATTGTTTCCGTCCGCCTCTTCCTTCTGCATATCGACTACCACTACCTGCGGAAGCGGAGATCGGTTATATCTGTTTTTAAGCTCAAATAGATGAAATCTTCCGATATGCGCATAAAAACAGCTTTCTATTGATGGCGTAGCCGACGCCATAAGAAGTGTGCATTTGTTATGACCGCAGCGTTGAATAGCCACATCTCTTGCGTGGTATCTGGGAGAATTTTCAGACTTATATGTATGTTCTCCCTCTTCGTCCATTATTATTATACCTATATTTTTAAGCGGCGCGAACACTGCGGAACGCGTACCTATAACTATTTTTGCATCTCCTGTGCTGATCCTTTTAAACTCGTCAACACGCTGACCAAGTGAAAGGCTTGAATGTATCACAGCGACCGTAGCTCCGAAGAGCGCTTTAAACTGTTGAACCATCTGCGGTGTAAGAGATATTTCCGGTACGAGCATAAGAGCTGTTCTACCAAGGTTAAGCGTTTCATTTATAAGACGGATAAATACGCTCGTTTTTCCGCTTCCGGTAACCCCGTGAAGCAATGCACCGCAAGGCTTTTGAGCTTTAACAAGCTTAAGTATCCCATCAAAAACCACCTGCTGCTCATCGTTTAAGACTATACTTTCAGGATCGGTAGATACTGTGTCAAAAGTCTCAGGAGTTCTTAGTGTTTCTATCTCAAACTCCTCACAAATGCCGTTAGTAATAAGTCTTTTGATTATAGATTGGGTAACATTCGCCATATAGCATATTTCTTTTATTGAAGCCGACCCGCACTGTGCCAAAAGGTCTATTACCACCTGCTGCTTAGGAGTTATCCTTGCTCCGGCCTCACCGTCAAGGTACGCATCAGTAAGCCGTATCATTTTTACAGTTTCATCGCCGACTCTTCTTTTCAAAATATCGGTCTCCTCGATAACGCCTTTATTTATAAGCGACTCGACGACCGCCTTTTTCTCAGGGTTGCCCTTAAAGTCCATAATAAGGTCTCTGTCCCTTTGTGTCTCGCCCATCATAAAAGCGTTTAAAAGAGTTCTCTCCATATCTGAAAGCTCCGTCTCAAGCTTTGAATTAACTCTTTTATAGTGAGTGGCAACGCTGAAATCATATCCAGTAGGCACGATTGTTTTATAAGCCTCGTAATATGTGCAGAAGGTATTTTCTTTTAGCCAGTAAACGAGCTTTAGCATCTCGTCATTCAAAAGAGGCTTTAAATCCACCACGCTTAATATATTTTTAAGCTCCTCTTTATGCTGATCAGTCTCATATATCCTAAGCACAAACCCAAGCCGTTTTCTGTTACCCTTTCCAAACGGCACCAAGACTCTTGCACCCGGCTTTACCTTGTCGGCAAGACCCTGCGGAACGGCATAGCTGTATTCTGCGTCAAAGCTGAGCGCAGTGTTTGAAAGCGCCGTTTTTGCAACTAAAAATCTTGCCTGCATAGCATAACAGCTTCCTCTCTATGATTATCCTTTAACACCCGGGTCTTCGATCAACCTGTATTCTCCTGATACAAACTCATCAATAGCTGTTTTCACAGGCTTTTCGTTTAATACGATTTTTTCCTCAATAGCATTGTCAGCGATCTGTCTTGCTCTTTTCGCAACGGCAATTACCAATGAATAATAGCTTTCGTTGTTTCTTAAAATCTGCGTTGCAGAGATTGGTTTACTCATCCTCTAATACCTCCAGAATTTTATTATCAATATCCTTACAATGATACTTTCTTGCTCTCTTTGCCGCAATTATACAAGCGTCAAAATCCTTTAAAGCATCATCGAGATCATCGTTTACTATAACAAAGTCAAAATATTTAGCGTAAGGTATCTCACTTTTTGCCCTTTTCACTCTCTGATCAACCTTTTCAACAGGTTCCGTTCCTCTTTTCAACAGCCTTCTTTTAAGCTCCTTAACAGATGGCGGAAGAATGAATATCGTCACAGCTTCGGGCAGCTTTTTTATCAGTTTCATAGCGCCCTCTACCTCCACCTCAAAAAGCACATTTTTTCCTTCGCTTATAAGCTTTTCAACTGCCGACCTCGGCGTACCGTAAAGGTTCCCGCAGTATTCGGCATATTCGAGAAAATCGTCGGCTTTTATCATTTCTTCAAATTCTTCGCGTGATTTAAAATAATAATGCACACCGTCGATCTCGCCTTCTCTTGGCTGTCTTGTGGTCGCGGAAACCGAATAAACAAGCCCGTGTCTTTTATCGGCTCCGTTTAAAAGCGTTCCCTTACCGCAGCCCGACGGCGCAGTAACGATATATAATGTTCCTCTACTCATTTTTTCCCTCCGTCCTAGCTGCAAGAGTGGAAACCTCAAGCGCCGACAAAACCACATGATCCGAGTTCATAACAATAACTGTTCTTGTTTTTTTTCCATAAGTCGCGTCAATAAGCGTACCCTTGCTTTTAGCTTCTGTTATAATTCGTTTTACGGGCGCTGAATCGGGCGCTACCATAGCCACCACATTGTCAAGTGACACCACATTTGAGTACCCTATATTTAAAAGCTTCATATTTCCTCCGCTATTCTATATTCTGAACCTGCTCTCGTATTTTTTCTATCTCACTCTTAAGGTCTACCACCATTTGTGTTGTCTCAAGGTCCTGTCCTTTAGAACCTATCGTATTCACCTCGCGGTTAAGCTCCTGAGTTAAAAAGTCAAGCTTTCTTCCCACCGGCTCATCAGATTCTATCAACGAACGGTACTGTGAGATATGGCTCCTAAGCCTTACCGTCTCCTCATCTACCGCAATTTTTTCCGAGAAAATACAAGCCTCTGTAAGCACTCTCGAATCGTCAATATTCCTGTCGGAAAGTATCTCATTAAGCCTTGAATAAAGCCTCTCTCTATACGCATTTACCACCTCGGGAGAACGCTTCTCGATCTTACCAACTACTTTTTCTATATAATCAAGCCTTAAAGAGATGTCGTCGTGCATCTTAACTCCCTCAGTCTGTCTCATCTCAATAAATTTATCCAGAGCTGATCCTGCTACCTTCTTAACATCCGCCCAGATACCCTCCTCATCCTCTAATGTCTTAACAACATTAAATATATCCGGAAGCCTCATAATAGAAGAAAGTGACAAATCGTCATCAAGCTTTAGTTCCTCATTCGCCCTTTTTAAAGCGTTTACATACCCGCTTGCTATTGAACGGTTTACCTCAATAGCAGCGTCCGTACCCTCCTGATTAACAATCGAGACAGAAACCTCAACCTTTCCTCTTGATACCTTTCCATTTAAAAAGCCTTTTAGCTTTTCATCAAGATAACCGTATGCTCTCGGCACACGGGAATAAAATTCATAATACCTGTGGTTTACCGCCTTTATCTCAACTAAAATCTCTCTGTTGTTGATAACCTCCTGCGCTCTTCCGAAACCTGTCATACTTTTTAACATTTTACTTTATATTCTCCTCTGACAACTGTATATCTTTAAAAATATTGTACCACAGTAAGCAAAAAAAGGCAATGTTTATTAACATTACCTTCATATAAATTTTACATAGTATTAACAATTAAAATACCGTCCTCAGCATCTCGGTAAGGTTTTCACATACCGCAACTCTCGGGTATTTTTCAAACTCCGAATTATCGGTAGTTCCCGTAAGGACCGCACAAAAATCGACCCCGGCATTTTGCGCTGTCATAGCGTCAATGTAGCTGTCGCCTATGTATAAGACCTCTGACTTGTCTGTGTTAAAATACTCTATTGTACGAATAAGTCCCTCCGGGTCAGGTTTACAGGCGCTGACATCTTCTATCCCGGTTATTTTGTCCAAAACCAAAAGATTTCCTTCCCGTTCAAATGCCTCTTTTATCCTGTAAGCGCGCTTGGTTGATACAACTCCTATTTTAATTCCTGAGTTTTTCAACAGCTGTAAAACGCCTAAAGCATCGTCATAGAACCTCGTCATAGGGGTCATTATCTCGTCTGCCTTTGAACGGTATGTTACCGAGAGCTTATCAATAAGCTCATCATCCTTACAACCCAAAAACTGTTCAAAAGCATCCTCTATCGTAAGTCCTATGGTTTTTACAATAGTCTGATCATCGGGAACACTTACGCCGTGTGTATTTAACGCAAACTTAAAGCATTCAAGGATCGGAGGCTTTGAATCCGCAAGAGTAAGGTCAAAATCAAATATACATACAGAATACTTCATTTTACCGTCCTTTCCGCAAATTACAACAAATTAACCGGCTATTCGACCGTTACACTCTTAGCAAGATTTCTCGGCTTATCAACATCGTTTCCCCTCAATACAGAGGAATAATATGCTATAAGCTGAAGCGGAACTATCGCTATCATCGGCATAAGCATATCGTCAACAGTAGGAAGCTTTATAACATAGTCAGCGGCTTCCTCATCGACACTCATACACTTATGCGTTATAAGAACTACCTTTGCACCTCTTGACTTTACTTCCTTTATGTTGCTCATAGTCTTATCAAAAAGCTCTCTTTGAGTTGCTACCGCAACGACCGGCATCTGTTCTGTGACAAGAGATATTGTTCCGTGCTTAAGCTCTCCCGCCGCATATGCTTCCGAGTGTATATATGAGATCTCCTTTAGCTTAAGAGAACCCTCCATAGAAAGCGCATAATCAAGACCTCTTCCTATGTAAAGAAGGTTTTCCGAGCTTATTAGCTTTGAAGCGACATAAGAACAGGTGTCAGAAAGCTCAAGAACCTTTTCGATTATCTCGGGTACCTTACAAATTACAGAAACGAGTCGTTTACACTCGTCCTTTGAAATCGTTTTCTTTATAAAGGCAAGCTTAAAAGCCAGAAGATAGAACATAGCGATCTGTACCATATACGCCTTTGTTGAAGCAACGGATATTTCAGGTCCTGCGTGGGTATACAAAACTATATCGGATTCTCTTGCGATAGACGAGCCCTTTACATTGACAATTCCCATCGTCGCGGCTCCTACATTTTTCGCAAGCCGCAGAGCTGCCAAGGTATCCGCAGTCTCTCCCGACTGTGAAACAAGTATAACCAGATCCTGTTTACTCAAAATCGGATTTCTGTACCTGAATTCCGAAGCGAGATCGACCGTTACCGGAACTCTTGCAAGCCTTTCTATAACATACTTACCCACAGTTGCTGCGTGCATTGCCGTTCCGCAGGCTATGATAAATATTCTCTTGTACCCATTAAGCATCTCGTCGGTAAGACCGCTTTCGGAAAAATCAGGCATACCGTTTGATATTCTTGGAGTTACAGTCATCTTTATAGCATTCGGCTGTTCATAGATCTCCTTAAGCATATAGTGCTCAAAGCCGCCTTTTGCCGCTGATTCCTCATCAAAATCCGCTGTTAAGACCTCTTTATCTATCTGTTTTCCAAACTTAGTAAAAAATCTTACGCCAGAGCTGTCTAAAACGGCGATCTCATCCTCATCAAGGAGGTAATAATCCTTTGTATACTTTAAAATAGCCGGAACATCAGATGCTATAAACGACTCATTTTCACCCTTTCCGACAATAAGCGGTGAATCCTTCCTTACGGCATATATGGTGTCAGGGAAATCCTTAAATAATATCCCCAGAGCGTATGAGCCCTCTATCTCATTTATAACTTCCTTGATACACTCCAACGGATCTTTTCCGTCATAATAATAGTCTAAAAGCTTTGCCACCGTTTCGGTATCGGTCTGACTTTCAAATACATATCCCTGTGACTCCAGAAACTCCTTTAACTTCTTATAATTTTCAATAATTCCGTTGTGTACAATAGTCACCCTCGCATTACCGTGAGGATGACTGTTAATATCGCTCGGTTCACCGTGGGTAGCCCATCTTGTATGTCCGATTCCGCAATTACCTTTTAGCCCTCCCTCGGTTTTAAGCTTATCATTTAAATCCTTTAATCTGCCTTTTGCTTTTATCGTTTTAATGTCTTTGCTTTTGCTGTCAAATACAGCTATTCCCGCCGAATCATATCCTCTGTACTCAAGCTTGGACAAGCCGTTCAGCAAAACCTCCGTACATTCCTTTTTACCTATATATCCTACAATACCACACATAATCAATGTCTCCTTTCATTGACTGATGTTAATATACATTGATATAATACCATATCTGTTAAAATAAATCAAGTGTAAAAAACATAGGGGGAGGGTGATGACCGCAGGTATAGAATAGATATGTCACGGATAATAAAGAATAAAAAAATTGTAGAAATTTTTTGAAAACTGTTAAAAGCTAAGCCAAATAAAGCCAGTAAGTCCACAGTTTAGTTTAATATGATTTTTAAATTTGAAGTGCTATTTTATTAACAAATTATGAATATTGTAAACATTCTGTTACAAAATATAATTTATTTTATGAAGAATGTACGTTTGCGTACATTTTTTCCTGATTTTGCGCTATTAGTAGAGGGGCTACAAAAAAAGCCGCGCTCAAAAGAACACGGCTTTGATTTATATCAAGCGGTTTCAAAAAAGGCGTTTCCGCAAAAGCTCCCCTACGGCGAAAAGCTCGCCGCTTCTGCCGCGTCTTTTTCACCACCGCTTCTATATATTATGCCCAATAATTTAATTTGCGACATAAATTTGCAAAAAGACATACAGGAAATTTTTACCGAGAAAGCTACTCTTCGACCTCCTCGCCGTCGACAACAACACTTTTTAACAAGGCGTTATTTTTGTCAAAATCAATTTCGAGAACCGATTCGCCGTTATAATTTCCGTAGGTCCAGAATCCTCCGCCGAGCTCACCGTAAGGTACTCTAAACTGTGCCATATCGTAGCCCATAATAAACGGAAGCCTCAGACACAAGAAATATATTTCTGTTTTTGATATATTAGTAGTGATCTCAGGGAGTATGATTTCGAGCGCTTTATTTTTCTCAAACAAGCTCAGCTCTTCAAACTTCCCGATAATTTTTTCGATGACCTCTCTTTGTCGGCGGGTTCGGTCAAAGTCGCCGTCACCGGCATATCTTATTCTCGCATAAGCGAGCGACTGAACTCCGTCCATATGATAGGTTCCGCCCGAAGAGAGATTTCCAGTGTTGTGGGCTCTTCCGATAATATCGTTTACCTCATTCATCGGATCGTTCATAGCGAGCGCCTCATCATCATTGACAGTAAGCTCTAGTCCGCCCACAGCGTCAATAATTCCGACAAACGAAAGAAAATCAATATGAACATACTTATCGACCTTGATTTTAAAATTCTGCTCAATTGTATCCATAACCAGCTCTGCGCCGCCATAAGCGTATGCGGCATTGAGCTTAGCGTTATCGTAGCCGGGAATTGAAACTAGAATATCTCTCATAAACGAGGTCTGAACTATCTTATTAGTTTTGCTGTTAATGCTAACGAGTATCATAGTGTCTGAGCGCCCTGTCTCATCATTTCTTGTATCAGAGCCGATAAGCAAAATATTCTTAACACCCGAAGCGTCAACAACATCGGCTGCCGTTTCGCCCTGCTCGGGGCTTTCGACAATATTCAGCATACCGGCATATCTGAAAATCAAAGCGCTGATAAGCCCGAAGATTATCAGTAATATCAGAAGAATGATAATAACTACCTTTTTGAGTTTACTTTTTTTCTTTGATTTTTCTCCGTTAATTTGCCCTTCACCCGATCCTTTATTTTTATTTTTCTTATTTTCAAAGCTATTTTGTTTACCGTTATTTTTAGAATTATAGTTGCGTGGAGTGTTCTGATTTTTTTGTCTCATATCATCAGAATTCGATTTTGCCTTTTTACCATTTCCTGACGATGCGGTATTATTTCTTTGAGCCGGTTGTTTAGCGTTATACGGAACATAACCCGAGTGCTGACTGTTAGCTGGATGACCCTTAGGACGATCAGGCGCATACAAGCTGTTTTGTACCTGTTGAGCTTCGGGCTTTTCACTCACAACGGCAGTAAGCTCTCTTCTCTTTAAGCGCTCGTTTTTTTCTTCCTCATATTTCTGATTTACAAGCTGTGCCGCAGATACATCAATAGGCATCTCACCGTAAAGCTCGGCATTACTTGCGGACTGAATCTCTTCGTCAGTAGCGCCGGAAGAACGAGCGCTTTGGGGCTTGTCCCATTTCTCATCGTCAAAGTCTTTCAAGAAGTCGTCAAAATCTCTGCTCTCGGTCTTACCTAAGACTTTTTCGGCATCAAAAATATCGTCGTTTTGGTTTATGCTGTTATCATTTTTTTCATATCCTATGTCATAAAGGTCGGCAAAGCTTTTTTCTTTTCTCTGTTTTCTTGAAAAGCTGTCCTTGAGCAGCTCATCAAGCGTTTTGTCGGACATATACCGGGCTCCTTTCTCTCTTGTCTTAACTTAAAGTATATTATTTTTTTGCGTCTTTGTCAAATCATAAAAGATCAAAAGCCTCAAAAAAGCTTGTCCTTAAAGCAAACAGCTTTTCTTTCAGCTCATCGTCCGGCTCACTCAGGTCCGGTATCATAACAGGTCTTACGCCCGCCCTGATCATAGACTCTATCCCGTTAGGTGAATCCTCAAAGCCCATACATTCCGATGTGTCAAGCGAAAGCTTTTTTGCGGCAAGAAGATATATGTCCGGCTCAGGCTTACTCAGAGCTACCATATCACCGCACGCAAACGCGTCAAACATCTCAAAAAGTCCTACCAACTTAAGTAATCTTTCCGTTCGCACATACGGAGATGTCGTTGCGGTGGAAAGCTTATATCCTTTATCCTTTGCCGCACACAGAAATTCCCGCGCGCCCGGTTTTGGATCTACCCCATACCTTTCTATATAATCGTCCATAAGCTTTATTCTGTGCTGTCTTACTTTAAAATAATCAAACTCTTCTCCAAAAATTTCAAAAAACCTTTTTTTCGCATTTTCTCCTGAAAGACTTCTCAGAGAAAGCGCCGCAGTATCACTCAGGTCAAATCCGAAATCAGCACACGCTTTTTTAGTAAACTTATTATACAGCTTTTCGGTATCGAGAATAAGACCATCCATATCAAATATAAGACCCTTTATCACAAATATACCCTCCTGTGTTTTTACATTCTTCTGTCCGCTGACGATATTTCAAAATAAGCATAAACAGGGGAGCGTGTCTAAAGCCTATTTTAATTACGGAAAATAAAGATATTGCTGCCGTTTGGTAAGGCTCCGATAAAATCTTTAAGCCGTGTTTACGAAGCAGTCGGCGGAAAATCCGCACTTAGATATACAGTAACACACTGTGCATAATCACGGCAAGCGGTACAGATACGGTCTATGTTTACCTCTAGGGTATCAGGGTTAAACATATCTGTCGGAACGGTAAATGTAGCCATCTCGTGGCGCTTTGCCGTCTTGTTCTTACCCTTACAGTTCTCGTATTTGATCCCGATAAAAAAGCCTGCCGTTATAACGGTCGTATCACAGGTATTCACATACCTTACAGGCTCTCTTTCAACAAAGATCTCCTCTACACAACCTATGTCCTCTGTGCAGATAGAAGCTGAAACACTTGTGTATCTCGTATACGGAGATACATATACAATACTTGTTGCGGCAGCGGTAGCTGTGCCCGCAGCATCTGAAGCTGTGGTGGTTATAGAAACAGGTCTTTGTGTTAAATCAGTAACCAACACCTCATAGCTTATAGTAACTGTTTCTCCCGGTCCGATAGAAGCGATAGAAACTCCGGAAGCAATATCATCACCTGTCGGAAGTCCGTTTACAAGGACACTTCCCTGAAGTGTTCCGAGATTTGTATAATTACTCGTCACAGTAACATTCTCCAAAGTCTCATTTGAAGTATTTGTAACCTCAAGAAAGACTGTTACCGTTTCATTCGCGGTATACACTACATTTGGATTCACACTGCTGACAACGATCAGATCTTCGTCCACAAAAATCCTCCTTTCACTTTTACTATTTCATAATATGAAGCAAAGCGAAAAAAGGTTCACATTTATGCAGGAGAAAACTTTGATAAGCTCGCTTGATCAAGCTGCGACGGCTATAACTGCGTAGCGGAGCGTTAGCCTCGTAAGATTTAAGCGGGGATTATGTTCACTGATGAAATCTCAAATGAAACCCGTCACCTAAGAGATGGGGACATCTGCGCTTAGTTATACAAACATAGGGACCGCAAAAAATGCAATCCCCAATAATTACTATTTTCCGAACTCATTCTCCATTTTCTTTATAAGATCGACTCTTCTTGCGTGTCTTCCTCCCTCAAACTCTGTATTCAAAAACACATCAACAAGCTCTTTCGCAAGACCGGCGCCAACGACTCTTTCACCAAAGCATAGCACATTCGCATCGTTGTGAAGGCGGGTGTATTTTGCGGAAAAGTAATCGGAACAACAAGCCGCGCGGATACCCTTTACCTTATTAGCCGCGATAGAGATACCTACTCCCGTTCCGCAAATAAGTATTGCTTTTTCTGCTTTCCCTCTTACAACAGCCTCACACACCGCTTTTGCGGCATCGGGGTAATCGCACTTTTCTCCTTCACCGCAGCCAAAGTCTTTATACTCTATATTATTCTCCTTAAAATATTCAACGATCTCTTTTTTAAGCCTTACGGCAGCATGATCATTTCCTATTGCGATCATTTTGTCACTCTCCTTAATTATTGACTTTATTTATTGGGTTCCCTTCCAAAAATGCCTTAAGATTTGATGCTACGCTCTTTATAAGACGCTTTCTGGTTTCAATAGGAGCCCACGCGATATGAGGTGTTATCGTTATGTTTTTTAGCCCTATAAACGGACAGTCCTCTCTCATAGGCTCATATGTCAGTACATCTAAAGATGCATAAGCGATACTTCCGGCTTTTAAAGCATCCGCAAGATCGTTTTCATTTATGACTCCGCCCCTCGAAGTATTGACAATCATCGCTGTCGGCTTACAAAGAGCAAGACTTCTCTTATTTATGATCTCTCTCGTGCTGTCATTGAGAGGACAGTGTAATGTTATAATGTCGCTCTCCTTCATAAGCTCTTCAAACGAAACGCTTTTTGCTTTTCCTTTTGCCTTATCAGGCGTTCTTGTATATGTCAAAATATTCATACCGAACGCTTCAGCGATCTGTGCAACCTTCTGTCCTATATCCCCGAAACCGATTATTCCGATAGTCTTTCCAGAAAGCTCATAGATTGGGTCGTAAAAGTATGAAAAAAACTTGTAGTTTATCCAGTCCCCCGACCTTGTAGATGCACTGTAATCAGATATTTTATTAAAGTAGTCAAGTATCAGCGCAAAGGTGTGCTGGGCTACGGCGTCGGTAGAATACGACGGAACATTCGCTACCACCGCACCAAAATCTGTTGCGGCATCAAGGTCTACATTATTGTATCCCGTTGCAAAAAGTCCCACATATTTAAGATTGTGACAAGTCTCAAAAACCTCTCTTGTAATAAGACATTTATTGCATATTACACAGTCCGCATCACCGATAGCTTTTGAAACCTTATCGTCTGAAACAGCTCCGTAAACAGTTGTATCGCAAAGCGAGGTCACAGGCTCCAACGACACATCTCCGTCTTTTGAAACAGTCTGAGAATCAAGAATAACCAGTTTCATCTATAAAGATACCTCAACTCCGCCGCACGGTCTTATCGTCAGTACATGACAAGCGCCCTTTCCGAATACACCGTCCAATACGGAAATAAACTCACCCAGCTTATCATTCGGCACAAATGCCTGTATAGTACCTGCAAAGCCGCCTCCGTGGACTCTTGATGCGCCTTCTCCGTCCAGAACCTCTTCGGCAAGATAAAGACCGACGCTTAGTCCCTGTTTTTCAGGAGATTTGTTGGCGTATATGTTCTGAAGATACTTATAGGACGAATTCCCCGACTTGTTCACTTCATCTAAAAATGCATCAAAGTCTCCTGATGTAAGAGCTTTTGCCTGTGCATCCACCCTGTCGTTTTCGTCTATAAAATGAAGCGCTCTTAAAAAGGCTCTGTCACCGCACTCTTCTTTTATCTCGGAAGCTTTTTCAAGTATTTCCGATTTGGATATACCACGTAAAACATCCTTTCCGAAAAGCTTCGCAACACTTTTCATCTCGTTAGGTATAGCTGAGTATTCAGGCGTAAGATCGGCGTGATCTCCTTTTGTATCGACTATACACAATGAATATCCGTACTTATTTATATCAACATCTATCTTATTTATAACAGGATTCTTCGGATCAAGAAAATCAATAGTTATAAATCCACCAACACTTGAAGCCATCTGATCCATTAGTCCCGAAGGCTTTTTAAAATACTCATTTTCCGCATACTGCGATATTTGTGCGGCTTCTACCGCTGTTATTTTTCCGTCATTGTAAAGACAGTTTAATATGGTACACAAAAGCACCTCAAAGGCTGCTGATGAGGAAAGTCCGGAGCCCTTCAAGACATTTGAAGTTGTATACGCTTTAAATCCTCCGATATTATATCCAAGATCCTTTATCTTTCGGCAGACTCCTCTTATCAAAGCTGCCGAGGTATTCTTTTCATCATCATACACGCTCAGATCGGTTGTATCAACAACATCCTTTTCAAAGCCCTCGCTTTTAACCTCTATTATGCTGTCGTCGGTTGCCGACGCTACTGCGATAACATCAAGCGACACTCCCGCTGCGAGCACCTTTCCGAAATTGTGGTCGGTATGGTTACCGCCTACCTCTGTTCTTCCGGGTGCGGAAAAAAACCTTACCTCTC
This sequence comes from uncultured Clostridia bacterium, assembly GCA_947624675.1. GTDB lineage: Bacteria > Bacillota > Clostridia > Oscillospirales > Ruminococcaceae > UMGS1601. The sequence continues at coordinate 124,880 of CANQLI010000007.1, forward strand.
CGTCACCGAAAATCCTTTTATAGCTTTCCGCTGCTTTTTTATACCTTTCGGTCTGATATTCTATTTTATCTTCACTGTAAATTTCAAAAAGAGTATATTTTTTCATAATTCCCTCCGGATATGTAAATTTAAAATCCTTTTTTGATTTCATAATTTTTACTGAGTTTATTATATCACACCTACTATGTTTTTTCAAGTAATTGTAAAATAAATAAAGGTAGAGAAATATCTTTATCAACCATACGGATATACCCTTTTTAAATGGGAAAACTAACATAAATTAAAATATCCGAAAGGAGTATCCATATGGCAAAACAAGGTATGAAGCGTCCGGATCAGACCCACACGCACTCACGCAATTCGACCGCTCCCGTTCCTGAAATACAGGGAAAAGCAAAGCACTCAGACAAACAAGCGCGCCCGATAATTTCAGGAACTCACGCTCCGGCTCAAAAGGTTTTTCACGACACTCCACACAAGCAAAAGGCTGAAAAACCGGTGTCAGACATATACCCCGTAATAGATAATGATCTTGCAAGAGATAATGTCGAAAACGACATTCCATTCGCGGATCTGCAGGATCTGTAAAAAAACATCCGCCGAGGAATTTATCTTCGGCGGACTTTTGTTAGATTATGTAGTTTACCGTGGTTGATATTATATGAAGAACTGTGAAGACCGCTCCAAGCACAAAGGCAAACGGATTCTTTCTGAAATAAGAATAAACCAAAATAGCTATACACGGAAAAATGCAAAGCGATATTATTATCAAATTGCTTGCTTCTCCACAGTAATAAAATATCCACGCAGAGTAGTAAAACATACAGCACGCTCCGGAAATTGCCGGAAGAGAGCTTTTTATTGAACGGTTTGACGACCTGTTTTTTATAAAGCAAAGTGCCGCTATTGTCAGCCACCTAAATATGCTCATTATTAAATCAACAGTAGGCGTTACCGTTTCTTTATGAAGCACATCATTCGGCGTCAAATATAAAAGCCATATTATGTTCGGAAGCATTACTGCCGCAAAAATCCACAGCGCCCATACATCAAATCCTATTTTGTATTTTTTAAGCATTTTCATTTCCTCCGCTGTCATCTATGTCCATACACATTTTAAAAATCTCATCTATCCTATCCTTGTCACCGATAAGCTCTAAATATCCGAAAAGCGCCTCAAGACCGGTCGCAAGCTTGTACTCGATCACATCTGCATTTTTTGGAACAGTGAGACTTTTTGCGTTTCTTCCCCTTCTTAAAATATCCGATTCTTCCTCAGTCAAACAACTCTCTAAGACTTTGACGCAGCCCGCCTGATAATGTGCGTTTACGAGATGAACTCCCTTTTTGTGAAGCTTTCCCGCTGACATATTGGCTCTTTTCACCAGCATCTTCCGCACAAGCCTCTCATACACTGCATCCCCGAGATACGCAAGAGCTAACGGGCTGTATTGTTTTGCTTCTCTTCTGTCCATAGGTTATTTTAACTCCTCCAAAGCTTTTGTCATCTCATATACTCAAACTCAAAGTCGAAAATCGCAACCGTGTCGCCCTCATTTATTCCCATTTCCTCAAGCTTGTCTATAATTCCGCTTGTCTGTAAAACACGCTGAAAATACTGAAGTGAGGAGTAATCATCCATATTGACGACCCTAAGAATATCGTAAAGCCAGTCAGCTTCAACAAAGAAAATCCCGTCCTCTTCGGTAACGCTGAACTCACGATTTGAAGTAAGCTTACTCTCAAGCTCCTCTTTTGTGAGCGGCTGCGCCTCGTACCTTTTTACCGGCGGAAGCTTTGATAGAGCCTCTGCGATTTTATCAACGAGTATGTCAGTTCCCTTTGTAGTCGCCGCAGAAATCTCCAACACCTCTAAGCCCTTTTTATTTATATATTCCTTAAATTCCTTTATCTGTTCATCGGTCGCCATATCGCACTTATTTGCGGCAACAATAGTCGGCGCATCCGCAAGCTCCTCGTTAAAATTCATAAGCTCCCGGGATATTATGTCAAAGTCCTCCTTAGGATCTCTACCCTCAGAGCCGGAAACATCAACTATGTGCACGATAAGCCTGCACCTTTCAACATGGCGCAGAAACTCGTGTCCAAGTCCTACTCCTTCGCTTGCTCCCTCTATAAGCCCCGGAATATCCGCCATAACAAACGACTCGCCCTTTGCCTTTACAACTCCCAAGACAGGCGTCAATGTCGTGAAATGATAGTTTGCGATCCTTGGCTTTGCCGCAGAAACAACGGAAATAAGCGTACTTTTTCCGACATTCGGAAAGCCGACAAGTCCTACATCCGCAATAAGCTTAAGCTCCAAGCGAAGGTTATAAGAATCCCCTTTAAAGCCAGGCTTCGCAAACTTAGGCACCTGCCTTGTGGATGTAGCAAAATGAGCATTTCCCTTTCCGCCCTTTCCGCCTATCGCGATGACCTTTGGTTCATCGTCGGAAATATCCGCAAGTATTCTTCCTGTATCATCATCAAAAACCACGGTACCTATCGGAACCTTTACGATAAGGTCGGGAGCGTTTTTTCCAAAGCATCTGTTTTTGCTTCCGTTTTCACCCTTTTCGGCGATAAACTTTTTCTTGTATTTAAAGTCTATCAGATTTGACATATTGCTGTCGGCAACAAAAACAATGTCTCCGCCCTTTCCGCCGTCGCCGCCGTCAGGGCCTCCCGCGGCTACATATTTTTCCCGATGAAATGAAACAGCGCCGTCCCCTCCGTCGCCTGCTTTTACAAAAATTCTCGCTATATCTACAAACATAAAACTCCTCCGTTTCTATCGGTAGTTTGTGTAAAACACGATAAAAACACTCTATGAACATTTTACCATAGAGTGTTTTTTATGTCAATTTTTCTGTTTAAAATAAAACAATTCCTCAAACTTTTTGTCAAGTGCTATCCAAAGCACCGGCGCAAGCTTTGCAGTAGGTGTAAACTGTCCTGTTTTTATCGAGCTTATTGTATTTCTCAAAACTCCTACAATATATTATTTTTTATCAGTTTTCAAATACTCTTCTTTTAATATAGCATACATCATTCGGTCAACATATTTTCCACAAAGATATACAGCTTTACGCTGAACACCCTCAAGTACAAACCCAAGCTTTTCAAGCGATTTTTGCGCAGGTATATTCACACTCAGAGTGTTGGCTTCAATGCGCTTAAGTCCAAGATAGTTAAACCCATAGCTCAGCATAAGTCCCAAAGCCTCCTTGCCGTAGCCCTTACAACGATTCTCAAGCTTTGGTATTCCCATTCCCAAGTCACATTTACGGTTTGCACGGTCGATGTTTTGCAGGGCAATATCGCCTATCACCTCTCCGTTATTCAGAAAGATCCCAAGACGGACATTGGTGTTCCCCTGAAGCCTCTGTATCTCATCAAACCAATTATCTGCCGTTTCTATCGAGTGACCAATATTCGGTTCTTCAGTTGGATTTTCAAAATCATACTCGAAATCCTCCCAAAGCTTTCTGCAATGCTCTCGTTCCAGAACCGATAAGTATATTCTTTTCGCCTCAAGTTTCATAAAATCGCCTTACCCCTGTACTTTGATGATTTTTCTTTCTCAAATCTATCCCGAAGGATTTATAATTTCATATACATATACATTATAACTTTTTTGAGTGATTTGTCAATCAAACTCGACGATAAAGCGCCTGTCTTTTATGCCTGATAAAAAACTTTGCCTTCGAAAATTATCAGCTCTTTGTAGATATACTGTTGTTACAACTGTCTAATTTTTACCTGTTTCTATAATTCATATACTCGCCCGATATTATCTCCTCCCACCAATCGCGGTTTTTTAGATACCACCGTATAGTTTTCTTTATTCCATCCTCAAACTTTGTCTCAGGCAGCCAGCCAAGTTCAGTATGGATCTTTGTAGGGTCTATCGCATATCGTAGATCGTGTCCCTTTCTGTCTGTAACATATGTTATCAGACTTTCCGGCTTGTTCAGTTCTTTACATATAAGCTTTACAATGTCGATATTTCTCATCTCGTTATGTCCGCCAACATTGTAAATCTCACCCTCTTTTCCCTTGTGAATTATCAGGTCTATCGCCTTACAGTGGTCTTCTACATACAGCCAGTCTCTAACATTCTCCCCCTTTCCGTATACCGGAAGAGGCTTGTCATTTAAGGCATTAGCTATCATAAGAGGTATAAGCTTTTCCGGAAAATGGTAAGGTCCGTAGTTGTTTGAGCATCGGCTTATCGTCACAGGTAGTCCGTATGTCCTGTGGTATGCAAGAACAAGAAGATCTGCGCTTGCCTTTGATGCGCTGTATGGCGAGCTTGTATGGATCGGTGTATCCTCTGTAAA
>CANQLI010000008.1 GCA_947624675.1 uncultured Clostridia bacterium
GCAATTACCCGTCTGTAATGCAATCACCCGTCTTTTGCGACTTCGTCGCAAAATCCACCCTCTTTCAAAAGAGGGCACTGGCGTGAACTACAAAAATTATGATTTTTAAAAGGAAGCCGTTATGAATGATAAAAAGCTAAGGTTTCTTCCTCGAAATAAATCGCTTAAACCGTATTCAACATATCTTCGCAATAATGCAACAAAAGAGGAAAATCATTTGTGGTACGATTTTTTAAAGTCATATCCTATACAATTTAATCGTCAAAGAATTATAAGCGGGTTTATAGTGGATTTTTATTGTGATAAAGCTAAGCTGGTTATCGAACTTGATGGTAAGCAGCACGAGAATGCTAAGGAATATGACAGAGAGCGTTCTCTTGTATTCGGTAAATATGATCTGATAGTCTTACGATACAAGAATACAGATATTAACGATCGTTTTAAAGCGGTTTGTGAGGAAATTGATAAGGTTGTTCAAAAAAGATTGAAACAATTTGAAAAATATAAACAGCAATTTTAATAAGTATTTAAAAAGCTACCTTTTAAAGTGAGCTGACTGAGGGTTGCTCAGTTCACACAAAGCAGGGTCATTCCCTAAAAATTTAACATTTGCTGGTGTAGCACAGTTGTGTAGATAACCTCAGCAAGCTGAGGTGGCGCATTCGTAAGGCTGTGCAAAGTACAGCCAATGCAGAGTCGCAGGTTCAAGCCTTGATAAATATGCTGATATGGCTCAGTTGGTAGAGCAGCGCATTCGTAATGCGCAGGTCGTCGGTTCGAGTCCGACTATCAGCTCCATTATTTTTACAATTAGTTTTTTGCCTTTAAGAACAGCGCATTCGTAAGGCTGTACGCAGTACAGCCAATGCAGAGGCGTCGGTTCGAGTCCGACTATCAGCTCCATTATTTTTACAATTAGTTTTTTGCCTTTAAGAACAGCGCATTCGTAAGGCTGTACGCAGTACAGCCAATGCAGAGGCGTCGGTTCGAGTCCGACTATCAGCTCCAAAATCAGCCCTATTATGTACACCGTGCAATATAGGGCAATTTTATTAGCAAAGGAAAGTATGAGATATGGAGATAATAAAGTATCCGTCCGACAAAGAGCTTGACGAGTAAAAATTAAACAGTAATAACCGCCTACGATTGTGCAGGCGGTTTTTCTATTATCTCTTAACGATCGCCTCTGCGCCGCCCATATACGGAGAAAGCGCCTTTGGTATCCTTATGCTGCCGTCAGCGTTAAGGTTGTTTTCAAGGAATGCTATAAGCATTCTCGGAGGTGCAACGACCGTGTTGTTGAGGGTGTGGGGGAAGTATTTGCTTCCGTCATCTCCCTTTACCCTTATCGACAGTCTTCTTGCCTGTGCATCGCCGAGGTTTGAGCACGAGCCTACCTCGAAATACTTTTTCTGTCTCGGACTCCAAGCCTCAACATCGACGCTCTTTACCTTGAGGTCTGCGAGGTCTCCCGAACAGCACTCAAGTGTCCTCACAGGAATGTCGAGGGTTCGGAAAAAGTCTACCGTATTTTTCCAGAGACGGTCAAACCATTCCATACTATCCTCCGGCTCGCATACTACTATCATCTCCTGTTTTTCAAACTGATGTATGCGGTATACGCCTCTCTCTTCAATTCCGTGAGCGCCAACCTCCTTACGAAAACAAGGTGAGTAGCTCGTAAGAGTCTGAGGAAGGGAATCCTTATTTATAATAGTATCAATAAACTTTCCGATCATAGAGTGCTCGCTTGTACCGATAAGATACAGATCCTCTCCCTCTATCTTATACATCATACCCTCCATCTCTGCGAAGCTCATAACGCCGTCAACAACATTGCTCCTTATCATAAACGGAGGAATATAATAGGTAAAGCCGCGGTTTATCATAAAATCTCTCGCATAAGAAAGAATAGCCGAGTGAAGTCTTGCAATATCCCCGCACAGATAGTAAAAGCCGTTTCCGCTTGTTTTTCTTGCTGCGTCTATATCTATGCCGCCCAAGTTTTCCATTATATCAACATGATAAGGCACTTCGTAATCCGGAACATACGGCTCTCCGAATCGCTCAAGCTCAACATTTTCACTGTCGTCCCGTCCGATAGGAACGCTGTCGTCTATGAAATTCGGTATTTTCAGCATTATCTCCCGTATCTTCGCCTCAAGCTCAGCCTCCTCCTTCTGAAGACCCTCAAGCTCCGCCCCGATCTCCTTGACCTGTGCCTTTACATCTTCAGCGGCATCCTTTTCGCCCTTTGCCATAAGTCCGCCTATCTGCTTTGACATAACATTCCGCTTGTTTCTTAGCTCATCGCCCTTGATTTTTGCCGCACGGTATTTTTCGTCGAGCTCATATACCTCATCGACAAGCGGAAGCTTTTCGTCCTGAAACTTCTTTTTGATGTTTTCCTTTACCCTCTGTGGATTTGTTCTTATTTCTTTAATATCTATCATTTTATTCATCCTTTCGGTTTTTTATTCTTTTACGGTGTCATTATTTTTTACTGTCGGTATAATCTATACACATCTGTGCAAACCGCTTTAGATGCTCCTTGTCGGAAAGCTTTACGGTGAGTTGATATTCTCCGCTCTTTTTCGGTCTTACCGAAACCGCTCCCGAGCCCAGGTGCTCGACAAGCGCCGCTTCTATCTCCATCGCGTAGGTATCGTCAAACTTTATCCTTCCTGTCGGCTTTGGTTTTTCGGAAATTGCTGCGGCAATCCTTTCTGTCTGCCGCACCGTATATCCTTTCTGCACAGCCTCCTTTGCCAACTCATATCTTCTGACGCTGTCGGCGACCGAGAGAAGAGCCTTTGCGTGTCCGGTAGAAAGCTCCCCATTTCTAACAAACTCGGCGGTTTTTTCATCAAGCTTTAACAACCTAAGGGAGTTTGCAACAGCCGGACGGGATTTTCCTACCGCCTGAGAAACCTGCTCCTGAGTCATATCAAAAGCCTTCATAAGCCGGTCATAGCCCTGAGCCTCTTCTATCGGGTTAAGGTCCTCTCTTTGAAGGTTCTCTATAAGCGCTATCTGAGCCGCCTGTGCGTCCCCAAGCTCCTTTACTATCGCAGGTATCTCGGTGAGACCCGCCTCTTTTGCGGCACGCCACCGCCTTTCGCCGGCGATTATTTTATAACCTCCCGCTATCGGTCTCACAAGTATCGGCTGCAAAACTCCGTGCTCCCTTATTGAATCGGCAAGCGCCGAAATTGCTTGTTGGTCAAAGGTTTTTCTCGGCTGATCCCTGCTCGGCTCTATCTCCGAAAGGCGTATGTCCGAGGTAGATACCTCCGTTTCTTTCTGCTCGTCATCGGAGGCCTCAAAAAACAAGGCATCCATTCCTTTTCCAAGTCTTTTTTTAGCCATAAATCCTCCCGTTTAGTTTATTTATCTCAAAAACTCAAATAACCTGCCAAACGACAGAGCCTGTGCCTTAAGCTCAAGCGGAAGTGAGTCTATCACAAAATTATATGTCTGTGCAAAGCAAAGTATAAGGCTTATTATAAGTGAAATAATCATAAGGCTGTTAAGGTGTTTTTTTGTGTTTTCCTTACATCTTCTGTAAATTATAAACGATATAATCAGCGCGCCCAAAAGCATCTGCCAGTTAAAGTCGAGCCCGTATCTGGGACTGTATCCCGACTCCCAGATAGAAAACATTATGATAAACGGCGCTATAATGCAAACCGCAATCAGCATAGCTGTGTAAAGCCCTCTGTTTTTCCTGTCAGATAGGGCATATGCTCTCATTCCCTTTGCGTAGGCAAGCGTCGGAAGTGCTCTCCAGATAATTCCGACGGCGGAGGCTACTGCCACAAAATAATAGCCCTGGGAATTGAACTGTTCGACTGAGTAAAAGTTTAAAAACGGAAAAGTTGACGAAGACCTCGGTATAGCAAAAAGATAGTTAAACAGTCCTATAATGACAAAATGCGTGTGATACTCAGCCTTTGTAAAATCGTTTACCGTAAGCGAATATTGTATTCCGAAATCAAATACCGAACCGAATCTCACATAGTTGTACAGCATTTGTACAGAGCCTATCAGCACAAACGGCAACAGCGCACACAAAAGGTAGGGGAGATATGTCTTAACAAAAGTATCCTCCTGTTTCTTGTCCCGCCTGAGCTTTAAAACTCCTGCCGCTATGAAAATGAGCGCCGCGACACAATATACCGCAAGGGTCGGTCGACATAAAACCGCAAGACTTAAGAAAACCGAAGAAAGCGCTGCATTTAGTCTGCTGACCTTTCCATCGCCGATCACATTTGACTTTATCATAAAGTACGCTCCCGCAGTAACACAGGCAAAGCCCGATGTCTGTGCGATCTCATAAAAGTTTGCGATATGAAAATTAAACCACACTCCGCTTATTATCTGCATCATAAACAGTCCCATAAGCACAAGAGATGAGCGTATATCCTTAAAAAACTTTCCGGCAAACGCAAGATACAGCTTAGTCAAAAAATATATTCCTATACAGCCGAAAAGCCATACCGCCCAAGACGACGGGAAATAATGCCCGGTAAGAAGGTGATAGGGCAAAAACAGTGTCACGACCGGCGCTATACCGTAATATGAGTAGATCTTTCCGTCATAAAGAAGGTGATCCCAAGGGTGCGGACCTATCTGAGCCTCATCCCGCTGTGAACGGTCGTAGGGGTTTTCAAGCGCCATAAGCTTTTCACTCGGCTCGATGTTTAAATATGTGTGACCGTCCTCAAAAGCGTCAACCAGCTCCTGTGTAAGCTGATTTCCCGAGGTCATCGTAAGGTCCTTTATAATGCTGTGGCTTTGATCCTTATATCTGCCTGCATTTGTAAGTACAAGTGCAATAACAATAAGTGCCGCAGTAAACACATAAGCAATACCCTTGACGGTGCGTTCGTTTTCTGAAAAGCTCTTTTTGAGCCTTCCCGAAAAGGCGAGCATATAAACCGTGACAGACAAGAAAATTATGAGAAAGAACCTGACAGGCGAAAAGCTGAAGTCAATAGGCTTGTTTACAGCTATGCTTTTTACTGTTACCTTTTCTCCGCCCTCTGCCTTAAACGAAAGCTTAAGTTTGTGAACATCTCCTGAAAAATTGCAGGGTACAGTACGGCTTCTCTCATTCCCATATATAGGGGTTATATTGGCTTCGCCGGTCCTGTAACGGGCGGAATATGTGTCATCGGTAAAATCAATATCTATTTCCACCGTTGCGTTCTTGTCGGAAGAAGCGTCCACCGTAAGAGTTCCGACCGGCATATCCAATGACAAGAACTCTAAAGAGGTGACTCCGTCCGATAGATTACTCATTGTTTTTGTGTCAAAATTTGTGACTGTCGCGCGGCTAAGGTCTAAAACCTGCTCTTTATAATCCCCGAAAATAAGGTGAAAGGAATTAAAGTTAAAGACAAATATCTCAAGGATAGTTGTAACAACGATCAGTCTCTTTATAAATTTGACCATTCTCTCGCTTAGTCCGAATGTAAACTGACCGAGTATAATTACGGCGACGATCATAGCCGCCAAAAGCAGCAACGCCCCCGAAAGTGGTGAAAGGTCTGCTAACCCAAGCATATCAACGACTGCAAGCAACAATACTATCACAACCGCCGCAATTATAAGCGTTGTCGTATTGCACGCCGATTTAATACGCTGTGTTATACTTTTTTTATCACCGTCTCTTGATTTTTGACTCATTTACACGGTTCTCCTTTTATCATAATCGCCGATATAGCTTACCTTATTTATATATATAGACAATATCTGACAAGCTTATCATATATTTTCGTCGATTTCCGCAGATTTATCCTATTTTTCTTTCTTTTCTCTTTTTAAAAGCTCTGCCGCAAGCTCCTCATAAGCCTTTGCGCCCTTGCATTTCGGGCTGTAATAAAGTACAGGCTCTCCGAAGCTCGGCGCCTCGGAAAGTGCAACATTCCGGGGGATATGAGTTTTAAACACAGCCGTACCAAAGTGTTTTCTTACCTCGCTTGCGACCTGCTCGGTGAGATTGTAGCGCTTTGCGTACATTGTAAGCAATATTCCGCATATCCGGATATTCGGATTGTAGCTCTTTTTCACCCGTTTTATCGCCTCGTTGAGTTCCACAAGTCCTTCGAGCGAAAGAAACTCGCACTGTATCGGCACAAGAACACTGTCACAAGCCGTAAGAGCGTTTATTGTCAGAAGGTCAAGCGACGGCGGGCAGTCTATAAAAATAAAATCATAATCATCCTTTACAGAAAGCGTCTGCATCTTAAGGCGCTGAGCTCGGCGGTTGGTTTCAAGAAGCTCTATTCCCGCGCCGGCCAAGGTCTGTGTCGCAGGGACAACGCTTACTCCGCGAAAGCCTGTCGCAACAATAGCCTCTACCATACGGCAGCTTCCCAGCACCGCCTCATAAACTGTTTTTCTGATGCTACGCTTTTCAATTCCGAAGCTGGTCGTAGTATTGCCCTGTGGGTCAAAATCAATAACAAGTATCTTCTTACCTTTAAGTCCGAGCGCCGCGGCGAGATTAACACAGGTGGTGGATTTCCCGACGCCGCCCTTTTGATTTGACACAGCAATTACTTTTCCCATTTAAAAATTCCTTTCGTTCTTTAATAAAACGATCATACATTTATTATAACACATAATACGGATTTTTCAAGGGCTTAAAAAATAAATGTTCCTCGTGGAACATTTATGACACAAGATAAAGCCCCCGATTTGTAAAATCAGGGGCGTGAGCTGATTTATATAATTAAAATTAACGATTAGCCAAATCGTCCCACGAGAAACAAAGGGAGAGAAATGTTCCTCGTGGAACATTTTAGCTGTTTATAGGTATGGTGATCAGATATTCGATAACATCGCCTTTCTGCTTTTTCACGGCGTTAGCCTTGACGCCTGCAAGCTTCATCACCTCTACCGCCTTGTTGACAGTGTTTATAAACAGACGGACATCCTTTAAAACCGGCGCTCTCTTAACATATGAGCGCTTAAGCTTGTCCTTGTTGAGAATCGATCTTACAAGCTTATCGGTGCTCTCGACATTGAGCTTAAAGCGGTTTATCCTGTCGAGCACAAATATCCTGTCCTTTTTTGATTCTAATTGTACGAGCGCCCTTGCGTGCCTCTCGGAAAGTCCCATTGCAACTATCAGCTTTCGCTCATCTTCCGGAAGTCTCAGCACTCTCAGCTTGTTAGCAACTGTTGACTGTGCAAGCCCTAGCCGAAGAGCGGCGTCTCCCTGTGTCATCCCGTACACCTGTATGAGGTTATTTATCGCCTCCGCCTCCTCAAAAAAGCTGAGGTCCGAGCGCTGGATATTCTCAATAAGCGCCATAAGCGCTGAGTTTCGCTCGTTTGTTTCAAACAGTATGCAGGGGACCGAATTAAATCCGACCATTTTCGCGGCGCGGAGTCTGCGTTCACCTGAAATAAGCTCATATCCATCTCCTCGGCGACGAACCGAAAGCGGCTGTATGATACCGTCTCTAGCTATACTTTTAGCAAGTCGTGTAAGATCATCAATGTCAAAATTCTTTCTCGGCTGACCAGGATTCGGTTTGATGCTTGTGATCGGTATTTCCAGGATCCGCCCAAGGTCGGTTTGTGTCTTTTTTGTCTTTATTCCTACCATTTTTGTCTGTCCTTTCTTTTGTGCACAAAAAAATGTGCTGTTCTCTCTACTTTAAGAATAGCACACCCGGAAAAATATTTCCACATAAAGTTTTCCTGAAAATAAACCCAATTATCTTGTAATATGACAAACTAGAGCGGTTTTTTAGTCATCTGTCCTTTGTTTCGGGGATATTTTGGCGGAGTTTGCGATATTTTCCTGACAACAACAAGAGTTCGCTCATCACCCGACGGCAAGGAATACCTAAAGACCTCCTCAAGCCTTCCGCCGAGCGTCTTTATAGCCGTGTATGCCTCTTTAGCCTCCTGTTCGCCCCGGCTTCCCTTAAGGCTTAAAAAGTAACCGCCCACTCTTACAAACGGCAGGCAGTATTCGCACAGCACCGGCAATCCCGCAACCGCCCTCGCAACAGCAATATCATATCTCTCGCGGTAGTCTGTGTCCCTTCCAAGCTCCTCAGCTCTTGCGTGTACACATTCCGCACAAAGCCCAATCTTATCTGAAATCAGTGTAAGAAAATTAACCCTCTTTAATAATGAATCAAGAAGAGTTATCTTAATATCGTCACGCAATATCTTAAACGGACAGGAGGGAAAACCCGCTCCCGTTCCGACATCAATAAGGCTTGCGCCGCTTTTTATTTTAAAATGACAAAACGGCAAAATACTGTCTAAAAAGTGCTTTTCTGCTATATCCTCGGGAGAGGTGAGCGCCGTAAGATTTACCTTTTGATTGTACGAGACAAGCTGCTCCGCATAGCTGTCGAGCCTTGAAAACTGCTCGTCCGATAATGCTATGCCCGAATTTTCAAACAGCGTAATTAAGCTCTGCTTTGTAAACATTTTAGCGTCCTTTCAAGGTGTTTTAGTGTGTGTTATTTTGATATGAACGGGCTAATCTCTGTTGTTGAGCCATATCAACAGCACCGATATATCCGCCGGATTCACCCCGGAAATACGGCTTGCCTGTCCTAAATTTGTCGGGCGTATCCTGTTAAGCTTTTCCGCCGCCTCGAGCCGAAGTCCCCGTATAGCTGCGTAGTCGGTATCAGTCGGGAGGGGCTTGCTCTCAAGCTTTCTCATACTTTCGATCTGCTCGAGCTGTATCTTTATATATCCCTCGTACTTTACCGAAAGCTCAACCTGCTCCCTCACATCATCTGAAAGCTCCGGTCTGCCGTCGTCAAACGGTGCGAGTCCGTCATAGCTCAGCTGCGGCCGGCGAATAAGCTGGCTCAGCTTTGCGCCGGTAGACAGCGGTTCTGTGCCCTGTGAAATAAGATAATCGTTCACGCTGTCAGGGGAGATGTTGACCGAGTTCACACGCTTTATCTCCCTTTCGATAAGCGCCTTTTTTTCCATCAGCGCATCATACCGCTCCTTACTTATAAGACCTATCTCATATCCGAGCGGCGTAAGGCGGAGGTCAGCGTTATCCTGCCTCAGCACAAGCCTATATTCGCTTCTTGAGGTGAGCATTCTGTACGGATCGGTACAGCCCTTTGTGACGAGATCGTCTATAAGCGTTCCTATATAAGAGCTTGCACGGTCGAGCGTTATAAGCTCCTTTCCCTGTATAAGCCTTGCTGCGTTTATGCCGGCAATAAGCCCCTGAGCTGCAGCCTCTTCATATCCCGATGTTCCATTGAACTGCCCTGCGCCGAAAAGCCCGTGTACCTCCTTGAATTCGAGAGTAGAATAAAGCTCTGTCGGGTCACAGCAATCATATTCTATCGCATATGCGTTCCGCATTATCTCGACATTCTCAAGTCCCTTTATTGTGCGAAGGAACTCAAGCTGTACCTCCTCAGGAAGCGACGAGGACATTCCCTGAAGATAAAACTCGTCCGTATCAAGTCCCATAGGCTCAATAAAAAGCTGGTGACGGCTTCTGTCTGAAAATCTCACGATTTTGTCCTCGATAGACGGACAATATCTGGGGCCAACGCCCTCTATCTGACCTCCGTACATCGCCGAGCGGGAAATATTCTCAAGTATGACCTTGTGAGTCTCTTCGTTAGTATAGCCGATATAACAGGGGAGCGTATTTTTAAGCTCGCCTTTGGTTTCAAATGAAAATGGAGTTATTTTCTGATCCCCGTCCTGACGCTCAAGACGGGAAAAATCAATAGAACGGCGGTGTACCCTCGCGGGAGTTCCCGTTTTGAATCGGCGAAGGGTTACGCCTAGCTCCCTTAAGCTGTCTGAAAGAAAATTCGCGGGAAGTGTGTGGTCAGGTCCGCTCTCATATGACGATTCCCCGACAAAAATCTTCCCCTTAAGGTATGTTCCAGAGGATACTATGACTGCCCTTGCGCCGTATTCGCTTCCTGTTCGTGTCTTTACTCCGCATACAGTTTTGCCGCTATGCAGTATCTCTGTGACCTCTCCCTGCTTTAAGTCAAGGTTAGCCTGAGACTCGACGGTTTTTTTCATATAGCCGTGGTATCTTACTCTGTCAGACTGCACTCTCAAGGAGTGAACGGCAGGGCCTTTGCCCCTGTTTAACATTCTGCTCTGAAGAAAGGTCGCGTCAGCCGCTTTTCCCATTTCTCCGCCGAGAGCGTCTATCTCACGCACAAGATGCCCCTTTGCCGTTCCGCCGATCGACGGGTTACAGGGCATATTTGCGACAGCGTCGAGCGTAAGGGTAAACAGTGCGGTCTTTGCTCCGAGGCGTGCAGCGGAAAGCGCCGCCTCACAGCCGGCATGACCTGCGCCGATCACTATCACATCGTAGTTTTCAAGCATAACAAATCCTCCGTGATGACGGTTTTATACGATACAAACCCCGACCAAAGCTTAGGCTATGGTCGGGGATATTGTTATTATTCCTCAGTGTTGTCTGTGTCAGTAAGCTCCTCATCCGGTTCCTCGGTATTTTCCGTGTCCTCATCCTGCTCACCGGTATCGGCGGCTGCTTCTGCGATCGCCTCATCCTCCTGAGCCTTAGCCTCCTCGTCCGACAGCTGTTCGACCTGGGAAATTTCTTCGCTGTCATCATGCTCCGCACGGGTAAAGGTAACTACCTGAGCCTCCTCATCGGAAAGCCTCATAAGTCTTACTCCTGCGGCATATCTTCCCATAACTCTTATATCTGCGGCACGAAGTCTTATAACGACGCCGTCTGAAGAGATCATAATAATATCGTCCTCTTCATCAACGACCTTGATTCCGCATACCATACCTCTTATATCCATCTTCTTTGGATTATAGTTGAGTATACCCATACCGCCTCTGTTCTGAACACGGTAATCCTCAAGAGCTGTTCTTCTTCCAAAGCCTTTTTCGGTAACGGTGAGCACAGTTGCGCCGTCACGCACCTTAGCCATTGAAACAACATAGTCGCCGTTTTTCAGCTTTATCGCCCTTACTCCGTGAGCTGTCCTTGACATAACTCTTGCCTGTTTTTCATCTATGCGTATAAGTCTTCCCTTATGTGTAGCGACAAGAAGCTGATTGCTTCCGTCGGTAAGTCTTACGCCGTTTATCTCATCGCCCTCGTCTATTCCGATAGCTCTAAGTCCGCTCTTTCTCACATTTTTATAATCGCTTAGGCGAGTTCTTTTTATCTTGCCGTTTTTAGTTACCATAACGATGAACTTGTTTTGGTCGTCAAGGTTCTCGACCTTTAACATCTGGGCTATCTTTTCGCCCTCGGAAAGCGGCAGAAGATTTACTATATTTGTACCTCTTGACTGTTTAGAGCCCTCCGGGACCTCATAGCATTTAAGCTTATACATTATCCCTTTGTTTGAGATAAAAAGAACATGGTCGTGAGAGGAGCATATAAACATCTCTGAAACAAAGTCGTCCTCTCTCTGTTTCATACCTGTAACGCCTCTTCCGCCTCTGTTCTGTGTCTTGTACACGGAAACAGGCATACGCTTTATATAACCGTTGTTTGTATATGTGACAACGCTCTCTTCAACAGGTATAAGATCCTCGATATCTACCTCTCCGCTTACATTTTCGATAGAAGTTCTTCTTTCATCACCGAACTTTTTCTTAAGCTCTTCTGTTTCCTCTAGAATAATGTCGATAACTCTTTCTCTGTTTGCGAGAATGTCCTCAAGATCGGCTATGACCGACTTGAGCTTTTCAAACTCATCGACTATCTTTTGTCTTTCAAGTCCGGTAAGTCTTCCGAGCTGCATCTTAACTATTTCGTCCGCCTGTACTTCGGTAAGACCCTTTGTGTGTTCTGTTAGGGCATTACCGCCGAGAAGTATAGCCATATCCTCGTCCTTAAAACGCTCGATAATTCTTTCCTTACCCTCTAAAACAGTCTTGCTTGAACGGAGGATAGAGATTACCTCATCTATATTGTCGATAGCTAAACAGTAACCCTGAAGTATATGCGCTCTGGCTTTCGCCTTTTTAAGATCATACTCTGTTCTTTTTTCTATTACGGAAACCTGATGGTCAAGATAATGCTGAAGCATCTCCTTAAGCGTCAATATTTTAGGCACACCGTTTACAAGTGCGAGCATTATTACTCCGACCGTATCCTGAAGCTGTGTATAAGAATAGAGTTTATTTAAAACGACCTGAGCGATAGCGTCCTTTTTAAGCTCGACAACTATCCTCATACCGTCTCTTCCGGATTCGTCACGGATATAGTGAATTCCGTCTATACGCTTGTCCTTGACAAGGTTTGCGATGCTCTCAACAAGTCTTGCCTTATTCACCATATAAGGTATCTCGGTGATCACTATCGCTTCTCTTTCTTTTATCTTCTCGACAGAGGTCTTTCCTCGGAGAATTATCTTTCCGCGTCCTGTGCCGTACGCAGCTCTTATGCCACTTCTTCCCATAACAACGCCGCCGGTCGGAAAATCAGGGCCCTTTATAGACTCCATTATCTCATCAAGAGTACAGTCGGGGTTATGTGCGAGCGTCTTAAGCGCATCTACCACCTCGCAAAGGTTATGCGGAGGAATATTTGTCGCCATACCTACCGCAATTCCCGTAGCGCCGTTTACGAGCATATTCGGAAATCTTGAAGGAAGTACCGAAGGCTCTTGTAGTCTGTCGTCATAGTTCGGCATAAACTCAACAGTGTCCTTGTCGATATCGGTTAGCATAGACACTGCCATCTTAGCCATTTTAGCTTCGGTATAACGGTAAGCAGCCGGAGGATCTCCGTCAACAGAGCCGAAGTTTCCGTGTCCGTCAACGAGCGGATACCTCAGCGAAAAGTTCTGTGCAAGACGCACTAACGCATCATAAACGGAAGCGTCGCCGTGAGGATGGTATCTTCCGAGAACGGCTCCGACCGTATCGGCACACTTACGGTATGGCTTTTCCGGAGTAAGACCGTTTTCATACATAGTATAGAGTATTCTTCTGTGGACAGGCTTAAGACCGTCTCTTACATCGGGAAGCGCTCTGGAGACGATCACCGCCATCGAATACTGGATAAACGAGGTCTGCATCTCGTTTTCTATATCTCTTATGATTATCTTATGGTCCTTTTTAGGCTCCGTTATCTGATTATCGTTTGTAGTCACTTAATCACTCTCATTTCTAATATGTCTTTTGGTATTGTTTCTCACTTTTTCTTTTTGCCTTCTATTTCGTAATCCTCGCCAAGCTTTTCCTCAAAGGTTTTTCTTATCGTATTTATCTGATAGTCCTCGATACATCTTTTCGGAAGCACATAGATAGACTCTTTTTTCAAAAACAGCAAGAACATATCCCGTTTTTCCAGTATCTTAAGACCTATGTCCGAAAACTGTACAACTCTTGGCTTTATAACTATCTCTTTTCCATCCTCGTCAAATCTCTCGTCCTCAGGAAGGATAGTTTCGATAGAAAACTTATAGTCGTAAAGCTTAAAAATATATCTGTCGTCCTCGAGCGGCTTAAGCGACTCCATAAGCGTTTTTCTTATTTTTATCGGGTTGTACCAGAAAATGAATATCGCCGCCAGGCATATCACTAGTCCGAGCCAGAAAACAGCGTTATCCGGCTTGTATATAATTCTTATAAGAAAAATTATACCGACAAGAGCAAAAACTATTGTTTTAATGATATTCTGTTTATAAACAAACTTTTTCTGAAAAGCCATAAAGGCTTCCTTTTCCTCGGTGTTTTTAACATCGTATTCTACTATTGCGAGAGCGTGTTCCTCACGGTCGAGAAGCTCTTTCGCCTCGTTTTCAATATTCATAACCTGTTTTGAGATTTTTTTGATGTCATCTTTCATAATTCTTTCCTTTTGATCAAATGTCAAGATCCTTTGCATATCTGGCGTTTTTCTCTATAAACTCTCTTCTTGGACCTACATTGTCGCCCATAAGTATCGTAAAGGTCTCATCAGCCTTTGCGGCGTCCTCAAGAGAAATTTTAATCATCGTTCTTCTTTCCGGATCCATAGTCGTTTCCCAGAGCTGTTCGGGATCCATCTCACCAAGACCTTTGTAACGCTGAACATCGACCTTAAGCTTGTTTTCACCCTCGAGCTCTTTTATAAACTGATCTCTTTCCTCATCGGAAAACGCATATCTAACCTGTTTTCCCCTGTATACTTTAAACAGCGGAGGCTGTGCGATATAAACATGACCCTCTTTTATAAGCTGAGGCATAAATCTGAAGAAAAATGTTAGAAGTAGAGTTCTTATGTGAGAGCCGTCTACATCGGCATCCGCCATAATTATTATCTTTCCGTAACGAAGCCTTGTTATATCAAAGTCCTCGCCTATGCTCGTGCCCAGCGCGGTAACAACAGGCATAAGCTTCTCGTTTCCGTAGACCTTATCTATCCTTGCCTTTTCGACATTCAGCATCTTTCCCCAGAGCGGAAGAATAGCCTGATAGCGTCTGTCTCTTCCTTCCTTAGCCGAGCCTCCCGCAGAATCTCCCTCGACGATATATATCTCGGTGTTTTCTATTCCCGATTCGGAACAGTCCGCAAGCTTTCCGGGAAGCTGAGCCGATTCAAGAGCAGATTTTCTCTTTGTGAGATCTCTTGCTCTCTTAGCCGCCTCTCTTGCCTTTTGTGCAAGCACCGCTTTGTCAAATATCATTCTCGCAACAGTAGGGTTTTCCTCGAGATAGTTCATAAACTTTTCGGTAACTATCTTATCAACAAGAGGTCTTACCTCGGGATTTCCGAGTCTTCCCTTTGTCTGTCCCTCAAATTCACAGTTTGTAAGCTTTACCGATATTATCGCGGTAAGTCCCTCTCTTACATCCTCTCCGCTGAACACCGAGCCGTCCTTTATAAGACCGAATTTCTTTCCGTAATTGTTTAAAACCTTTTTGACAGCGTTTTTATATCCGTCCTCGTGAGAGCCTCCGTCAATGGTGTGGATGTTGTTTGCAAACGACAGGATAGTTTCCTTGTCGTCTGTGTTATACTGAAAAGCGATCTCCGCAAAGCTGTCGCCCTGTGAGCCGCTGAAGTATATAACATCGGAAAACAGCGGAGTAAGACCTCTCACCTTGTGGATATGCTCAACAAACTGCTTTATTCCGCCCTCGTAATGGAGAGTTTCCGACTGAACATTTTCCTCATCTCTCAGGTCTGAAAACACGATTTTTACGCCTGCGTTTAAAAAAGCCTGTTCTCTTAATCTTCTGAGGAGCGTATCGTAATTGTAAACAGTCGTTGTCTGGAAAATAAGCGGATCTGCTTTGAATTTTATCGTAGAGCCGGTCTTATCGGTTTTTCCGATGACCTTTATCTCCTCGGTGTAATTACCTCTGTCGAACCGCTGAAAATGAATGTTTTCACCGTCGTAGACCGTAAGCTCGAGCCACTCGGAAAGAGCGTTTACAACGCTTGCGCCGACGCCGTGAAGACCTCCTGCGACCTTATATCCGCCGCCGCCGAATTTACCTCCCGCGTGTAAAACGGTAAACACGACCGTTGCCGCCGAGATACCCTCCTTAGGATGTATTCCTGTCGGAATACCTCTTCCGTTATCAGAAACCTCGATAACATCTCCCGGGAGAATGTTTACTCTTATCTCGCTGCAAAAGCCCGCAAGCGCCTCGTCTATCGCATTGTCAACTATCTCATAGACAAGGTGGTGAAGTCCTTTTTCTCCCGTTGAGCCGATATACATTCCCGGTCTTGTTCTTACCGCCTCAAGACCCTCTAAGACCTGTATCTGGCTTTCGTCATAATTGTTGTTCTCGCTGATCTTTGAAATATCCCGAGAATTAAGTTCGTTGTTTTCTTCCAAGGGTTTTCCGTCCTTTCAAAATATTTATAAGTTAAAATGTTCTGTTTTGTTTTAATCTTTTTATAAGCGTCTGACAGGAGATAGGCGATACATAGACCGTTTCATTAAGATTTTCATCAAAACACACCGCAAAGCTTTTCGGAAGGTCGTATGAAACATACTCCACTCTGTTTTGTTTTCCGGCATTGTTAAGATAATCTCTCGTAAGCTTTGACACACTTGATTTTTCAATGTCAAATATCCCGATGAGATTTTTTGTGTTTATAATTCTATTGTTACCTATATGAAGAAACATCAGCCTATCCTCTTTTTATTTTCTTTACAACTCCGCCGTCGACAAGGAAAATACTTCCGTCTTTTAGCACATTTATCTTGTTTTTTTCACAGCAGGTTATAAATACCTGCATATTTTTTATCTTTGACATAACAAACTCCTGTCTGTTTGTATCGAGCTCCGAAAGCACATCGTCGAGAAGTATTACGGGACTGTCTTTTGTTTCTTCGGAAAGTATATAAGCCTGTGAAAGCTTTAAAACAAGAGCTACCGATCTGTTCTGACCCTGTGAGCCATATTCTCTTGACGGAAGTCCGTTTATATATGTCACAAGATCATCCCTGTGGACGCCTATCTGTGTAAACCCAAGCCGTATATCTTCGTCAAGCTTATCTCTAAGCTTTTTGAGATACTCAAGATACATCTCTCCGCCGTAGTCGTTTCGACCCTCGAGATTTTCAAACACCGTCGATGAAAGCTTAAGCGAAAGCTTTTCCTTTCCGGAGGTTATATCGCTGTAAAGCACCGAAGAGACCTTGTTAAGCTTTACAGTATAGGCATATCTCAAAACGCTTATATACGCGCCGAGCTTTGCAAGCTGCTCATCCCATACCTCGAGGTCCTCTTTTTTACTGACGCCGAGAGAAATGTCTTTTAAAAGCTTATTGCGCTGATTTATTATGCTGTCATACTTGTTTACTACTCCGACATAAGAACGCTTTATCTGACTTACCGAAAGATCTAAAAATCGCCTTCTGTTTTCAGGGCTTCCCTTTGAAAGTTCAAGGTCTTCGGGTGTAAATATTACACAGTTTAACGCTGAAAACAATCTTGACGGAGAATTTAGTCTCACACCGTTTAAAAACACAGCCTTTTCCTTCAGGTTGTTTCTTGACATATTATAACTTATAGTCTGTGTTCTATCTTTATCTTCAAAGCAAAGCTCTGTGTGAAAGGCTTCTTTTTCAAGTCCTATAAAATCTCTGTCCTTTGTTCCTCTAAAGCTTTTAAGCCCTGTACAAAGCCATATCACTTCTATGAGATTTGTCTTTCCCTGTGCGTTTTCGCCGAAAAAAACATTTAGATTTCTGTGAAAATCAAGCTTTACATTGCTGAGATTTTTAAATCCGTCTGTTTCAAGTGTTTTTATTATCATCTTTGACCTCAAGCTCCAGCATAGCTTCGTCAATATAAACCTTATCCTTGTTTCTTATCTTTTTTCCTCTCATAAGACACTTTTCGCCGTTTACTTTTACAAGACCCGAAAGTATCATTTCTTTTGCCTGTGAACCTGTTTCACACACTCCCGAAAATTTTAAAAGAGAATCAAGCTTTATAAACTCTGTTTTTATCCTTACGATTTCTTTTTTCATATTTATTCGCTTTTTAGTCTTACCGGAAGTACAAGGTAAGTATACTCCTCGCTGTTTACAGGTACAATCTTCATCGGAAGATTTCCGCCGTTCATAAGAAGCTTTACCTTTTCATCACCTACCGCCTTTAACGGGTCTAGCAAAAATCTGCAGTTAAAGCCTATTTCTATCATCGGACCGCTTATGTCGGCGGATATTCTGTCGCTTATTTTTCCTATTGAGGTAATACAGAGAATACTGAGTTCTGAATTGTCAAAAGTACATCTTACAGGGCTTTTTATCCTTTCGTTTATCAGTACAAGAGCCCTTTCAAGACAGGTTATAAGCTCTTTTCTGTCTATAATTACCTCAGTATTTCCGCTTTCGGGAACAGAACCCTTGTAATTGTGAAATTCTCCCTCTAAAAGTCTTGAATAAAAAGTATATCCCGAAAACTCAAAGATAACATGTTTTTTACTTATAAATATTTCACAGCCTGCTTCGTCGTTGTCCTTCAGCATTCTTGAAATCTCGTTAAGAGCCTTTGCCGGAACCACAAACTTTGTGTTTTCCCCTGACTTTATCATTTCTTCTCTTATCGCAAGCCGGTATCCGTCAATAGCCACTATCTTAAGTACATTGTTTTCTATTTCAAACAGCTCGCCCTTTAATACAGGCTTTGTGTCGTTTTGTGCCACGGCAAAGATCGTTTCTGTTATCATACTTTTTAAAACAGGCTGAGATATTTCTATACATTTTGCGGTGCTGTCCTTTTCAGGAAGAGAAGGAAATTCCTCCGCACTCATAAACATTACAGTATATTGTGCATTATTTCCGGTAACTCTTATCTGACTGTTGTCAATAACCTCAAGAGTTATTTCTTCGCTGTCAAGCCTTTTAACTATATCAGACATAAGTCTTGCGTTTACAACAAATTTTCCTACACCCGTGCTTTTAGCAGATATTTCGGTCCTTATACCTATCTCAAGATCATAGCCAGTAAGCTCTATCGAGGTTTCCTTTACATCTATTTTTATTCCCTCAAGAACTAAAAGAGTTGATTTTTCAAATACCGCTTTAGAAACATTCATTATCGCTTCATAAAGCTCTTTTGCATTACAAATTACAGTCATAATAATTCCTCACTTTGAAAAAAATTTATTAAATAAGAAAAAATAAAATAATAAAAAATAGTAGTAATAATAGAAGTGTTTAGATTGTTTAATAATGTCAGTTTTTTAAGTAATAAAACGGAAAAATTTATCTTTTGATTGTAAACATATTTAAACCGTTTTAAATCTATAAAAATAGTTTCTAACAGGTTTAAATAAGCCTATTTAATTTTTATCTGTTTAAACATAAAAAACTCTGTTTAAAAAATCCTGCTTTATTTTACAAATTACAAATTTTTAAACTATTACAATTTTTGGTACAGTTTGAAGTGTTTAAAAATTTTTCTGTTTCTTACGAAAATCAATGAAAACAGGGAATTATAAGTTGTTTAAAAATTTGTTTAAATTGTTTAAAACCGGTTTATTTTAAGTTTAAATCGACTTTATATATCAATTTTCCTTAAGGTTCTTTATAATGTCGTCAACTGTCTCTTTAAAATCGGAATTTTTTAAAAGCATCTTTTTGACATCCTGATAATTTAAGGTAATAGTCGCGTGATTTCTGTTTAGCTCATCGCCTATCTGTGCATAGCTTAATCCCTTTATTTCTCTTATTACATATATGAAAACCTTTCTTGCAAGAGATATAGGCGCACATCTGTTCGGAGAGCGTATTTCTTCCGGTGTGACATTGAATGCTGCGGATACATCGTTCATTATTCTGTCGACAGTTATATCGGCAGGCTGTGAATTTATTGAATTTTCTCTTATGATCTTCTGTACAGTCTGATATGTCACAGGCTCACTCGTAAACATCGTAAGAGCTTTTATCTTATTTACTACTCCCTCTAAGTTTCTTATATTATTTTTTACCTTTTCGGCAATTAGCTTTGATACAGAATCTGATATGGCAATATTTAAAAGCTCTGCCTTTCTTTTTACAATAGCTAGTCTTGTTTCAAAATCAGGCGGCTGTATATCAGCCTGAACACCTCTTGCAAAACGGCTCTTTATTCTGTCATCGAGCTTTTGTATTTTTGAAGGGGGAATGTCGCTCGTAAGAACGATCTGTTTTCCGCTGTTGTACAAAGCGTTGAAGGTATGGAAAAATTCTTCCTGTGTGCTTTCCTTTCCTGCAATAAACTGTACATCGTCCATAAGGAGAAAGTCGCACTGTCTGTATTTTTCCTGAAAAGGAGCTGTATTTTTATCTAAGATCGCTTTTACTATCTCGTTTGTAAACTCTTCACCGGTGACATATATTATATTTAGTTCAGGGTGATTTGTCCTCACTTTATGTTCGATAGCCTTTAACAGGTGAGTCTTTCCCAGTCCCGAATCACCGTAAATAAATAACGGATTGAATATCTCAACATTGTTTATCGAATCGGCATCCTGTTTTCCTGCAACCGCATAACAAAACGCATATGCAAGCTCGTTTGATTTTCCTTTTATGAAATTATCAAAGGTAAGCTTATACCTTCCGTTTTCCATTGCCCGCTCTAATTTCTTTTCATTTTCGACAAGTTTGTTAAACTGATTCGTTTCCGATGCCGTATCATAATTTTCATTTGCGGTATTTTCTGGTGAGGTTATTTTGACATCTACCGCAAAGCCCAATATTTCTTCAAAGCCAAGCTTTATTGTTTCAAGATAGTAATCGTTTACCATCTGTTTTGAAAAATCATTTTCCGCACAAAGACATACGGTTTTTTTATCAAAGCTTACCGGTTCAAGAGGTTCTATCCATTTTTTAAAGCCGATTTCGCTTATATCTTTACTTGCAAGACAGTATTTTTTGACATTTTCCAAAGCCTCAAAAAAAGACTGCATTTTAATATTTTTCCTCCTTTATTTTTTATTTCTTTAAGTTTTAAAATCAGTTAAAATCATATTTACGACACTTTTTAAAAAGCTTTTTATCATTTTTTGATAAAAGGCTATCCACAATAAATTATAGCATAAAATCATTTATTTTTCAACAAAATCACGCTAACTTTTCCAATCATTAAATGTAAAAAAACTCATTAGACTAATGCCGTTTTTTCGTCAAATTGTATATATATATTATAGTATTGTCAGAATTTAACAAGCATCTCCTTTTTATTTTATTTTTTTGTGGATTTTTTAAGTCATAAAATCACCTTCTTTTTTTATTTTTTATAGCCTTCTACTAATAGCGCAGAATCAGGAAAAAATGTACGCAAACGTACATTTTTCATAAAATAAATACAGTTTATTCATATAATATTTACAATATTCATAGATAATTCATAAA
Source organism: uncultured Clostridia bacterium (assembly GCA_947624675.1). Classification (GTDB taxonomy): domain Bacteria; phylum Bacillota; class Clostridia; order Oscillospirales; family Ruminococcaceae; genus UMGS1601. Next base: position 20,832 of record CANQLI010000008.1, read on the forward strand.
TCACCATTAAAAATAAAATTGTATTTATTAAATATCAAATATACAATATATTGTAGCTTAACAAAATAATAGGAAAAAATTTAAAAAAGTCCTTGACAAACCCTTATTTTGTATTGTATAATAACTTTCTACGGGGCTAAAACTTCGTAATTTATGAAAAAAACATCGGTTTGGATAAATTATCACGACCTGAAGGGAGGATGTCCTAAATGAAAAGAACATATCAGCCTAAGAAGAGACAAAGACAGAAGGTCCACGGCTTCAGAAAGAGAATGTCCACATCAAACGGACGCAAGGTTCTTGCTCGCAGGAGACTTAAGGGCAGAAAAAAATTAAGCTACTAATTCGCTGACCACCTAAACTACTTGAATTAGAAAGTAATAGGGTGGTTTTTTATTTTTTAATGCTTTAAGACAAAGGGGAAAAGATGCTTTTTACCACTGTGATGAAATCCAATAAGGAGTTTTCAAGAGCTTATAATAAAGGAAGATACTGTGTATCCAGAGAGGTTTGCGTGTATTATATACGGAACTCGTCCCCCTTTAACAAACTTGGGATCACCACCTCTAAAAAGCTTGGAAACGCCGTACAAAGAAACCGGGCAAGAAGGATAATAAGAGCTGCTTACAGACTCAGTGAGGAGTTTATTCCTATCGGTTTTGATATGGTGGTCGTCGCGAGAAGCGGGATAATTGGGAAAAAGTCTACCGACATCGAAAGGTTTTTTAAAGGAAGGCTTCCAGATGAGATAAGAAGGAGCGAGAACGAAAGGGCTTTTAAAAAATGAAGTATATAAAATATATTTTTATGTTCCCTGTTATCGTTTATAAAAAGCTCATATCTCCGCTTTTTCCGGCGAGGTGTAAGTATTATCCGACCTGTTCAAGCTATGCAGTTGAGGCAATAAAACGCTTCGGCATAATAAGAGGCGGGATACTTTCCGCTTACAGGATATTAAGGTGTAATCCATGGTCAAACGGTGGGATAGATCCTGTTCCCGAGCGCTTTACTTTTAAAAGATCAAAAAAAATATGAAGGAGAAATAAAAGCCTATGATGAACATACCTATCATAACCCCTATACTCGGCTATCTGATGAAGCTGTGCTACTGGTTATGTTTCAGCAATTACGGTCTTGCACTTATTGTCTTTACACTTATCGTAAAGCTCATAACTGTGCCGTCTCAGATCAAACAGCAAAAAAACACCGCAAAGATGGCAAAATTCAGCCCGAAGCTTAAACAGCTTCAGAAGCAATATGCAAACAACAAGCAAAAGTATCAGGAAGAGATGATGAAGCTTTATTCCGAAGAGGGTGTAAACCCGATGGGAAGCTGTCTTCCTATGATTGTTACTATGGTAATACTCTTTGGAGTTATCGGTGTTGTTTACCAGCCGCTGAATTTCATCTCAAATATCGGTAAGAGCAGTTTCAGCCTTATTTCTGTTCATAACGAAACGATTACAGAAGCCGAGGCATTCACTGATGATATGATAGTGTTTGCTAATCTTTTGGACGGAAAAAGCTATAATCAGCTTACAGATGAACAAAAAGATCTTATTTTTTCTACCAACACGCTTAATGAGAAGGAGGCTCACCTTAAAAAGCTAAAGAAGGCAGGTTTAAAGGACGATCCTCTTGATATAAACGGAACGCCTATCAATTTTTCAAGCTATGAAGAATTTAAAAACGATGAGGACCTTGTGAAAAAGGCTCGGGAGGCCTTTGAGAAGTTTCCTGATGACGCAAAGCTCAGTAAGTACCTTACAAATCACGATGAGGTTTCAGACAGGCTGTATTACAGACCGCAGCTTCTGCTTTTACAGATAGCAAACTCGGGTTACTCCGGAATCTACGATGTTATCGAAGACGGACTCGGAGATAAACTTGAAAAAATAGACTACACCTTCTTCGGTATTCCGCTTTCAGCTATGCCGAGCTGGTCGTCAATATATGTTTTGATACCGATAATCTCGTTCCTCGCGCAGATCGCGCTCACTTTGGTTTCTCAGTATTATCAGAAAAAGAACAACCAAAACGTTGCTCAGATGGGCGGCGGAATGAAGATAATGCTGCTTATAATGCCGCTGTTCTCGTTCTGGATCTCGTTCAGCTTCCCTGCGGGACTTGGTCTTTACTGGACACTTTCGGCTGTTTACACCCTCATTCAGACGGTTATTTTAAACAATGTATATACGCCTGAGCGCGTTGAGAAGATAATTGCGGAAGAACAGAAGAAAAACAAAAAACGCCGTCCGAGTATGTACGAAAGGGCTCTTGCGGCGCAGGGTAATGCTCCTGCAAATATGAACGGCTCAAGAGCTGTCGTTTTAGACGAAAACGGCGAGGAGAAAAAGATGAGCAAGGAAGAGAAAAAAGCCTATGAGCGTCAGCTCCTTGCACAGGCAAGAAAGAGAATGGCGGAAAAATACGGCGACGAATACCTTGATGACTAAAGGATATTAACGGAAAGGAAGTTTTAAATATGAAAAAAGTATTTACAGCGGAAAGCGTGGAGCTTGCTAAGGAAATGGCGGCGAAGGAGTTTGATGCGGCGGTAGAGGACATTGAATTTACCGTTTTAAGAGAACCTAAAAAGTCGCTTTTCGGCAAGGTCAAGGAGGATGCAGAGGTAGAGGCAAGCTATGAGGCTTCTAAGGCTAAGCTCGCAGCCGCATACATCAAAAATGTGTTTGAAAAGATGGGATGCGAAAATGTTTCTATCGAGATAACAGAGCTTGATAACGGCGCAAGCCTTGAGATCTCAGGTGACGGAGTTGAGCAGTCTATTGGAAAAAGAGGAGAGGTCCTTGATTCGTTACAATATCTTGCATCGCTCGTATGCAACAGGATCGACAGGGAGTATTACAGGATATCTACCGACTGTAACGGATTTCGTGAAAGAAGAAAGGCTCAGCTCGAAGGGCTTGCAAGAAAGATCGCAAATACCGTCAAGAGGACAGGAAAATCATCTTCTCTTGAGCCAATGAACCCTTATGAAAGAAGAATAATCCACTCGGTGATAACTGATATTGACGGCGTTTCTTCACATTCAAAGGGAGAGGAGCCTTACAGGAGAGTGATTATTACCTCCACCGACAAAAGACCTCATAGAGGCGGATATAACAAGCGCGGACCGAGAAAGGAAAAAATGGGTAAGGGCTACGATATTGTAAGCTCATTTGAGAAGGAATATAAAAAGCCGAAGCCCGAGGACAGCTTAGGCTCCGGACTTTACACAAAGATAGATATTTAAAACAATCTATTTCTAATAAAAAGCGGCACCTCGCCGCTTTTTTTGATACATCTATCCTATTTTGATATTCTGGAGGGAAAATGAATACTATTTGTGCTATTTCAACTCCGGCTGCGGCGGCAGGAGCTATATCTTTGATAAGAATGAGCGGAGAGGATGCCGTTTCAATAGCTGATGGGGTATTTTCCGCTTTTTCAGCCAAAAGAGTAAGCGATATGAAAGGACATACCTGTGCCTACGGTCGGATAATCGACGGAGGTAAAACTGTCGATGATGTGCTTTTAACAGTTTTTCGTGCGCCGAAAAGCTATACGGGCGAGGACACAGTCGAAATATCCTGTCACGGCGGAAGTTATGTGACAAGAAGAATATTGGGTCTTTTGGTAAAAAACGGGGCGGTGCCTGCCGCTCCCGGAGAGTTTACTAAACGCGCGGTTTTAAACGGTAAGCTCACTCTTACACAGGCTGAGGCGGTTATGGACATTATTTCCTCCGAAGGTGAAAGGGCGCTAATAAGTGCAAATAATATGCGCGAGGGAGCGGTCTTTAAACGAATAACAGAGGTCAGGGAGAAGCTTGTCGCTATGCTGGGCTCATTGGCAGCCTGGGTAGATTATCCAGACGACGACATACCCAGTGTTGATGAACAAAGCATACGGCTTACTCTTTGTGACTGTATAGACAGGCTCTCGGCGCTAATTAAAAGCTTTGACGACGGGATCGTCTTTCGCGAAGGTGTCCTTACGGCGATAGTCGGACTTCCGAATGTAGGAAAGTCATCGGTTATGAATATGCTTCTTGGGTTTGACCGCTCTATCGTCACCGATATAGAGGGAACTACCCGAGATGTCGTCGAGGAATCGGCTAGGTTGGGAGATATAGTCTTGCACCTTTGTGACACAGCGGGACTGAGAGAAACTAATGACGCCGTTGAGAGCATAGGTGTTTCGCTCTCGAAGAAAACGCTTTCTTCCGCTCGACTTGTGCTTGCGGTTTTTGACATTTCAAGGGAGCTTTTTGACAGCGATAAGGAGCTTTTATACTCACTTTCACCGAAAAACACCGTTATAATACTCAACAAGTCCGACCTTGGGCAAAAGCTTGATACAGAAAGCTTTAAAGGCTTTTTGACTGTCGTTTGTTCCGCAAAGGAAAGAACAGGAACAGATGAGCTTAAATCGGCTGTTGAAAAACTACTTTGTACAGACGGATTTTCCTCACAGGAAACTGTTTTTGCGTCCGAAAGACAGAAAAGCTGTGCGAGCCGCGCCTGCGTTTCTCTCAAGGCTGCGCTTGATGCGCTGAATAACGGTGAGACACTTGACGCTGTGACAGCGGCGGCGGACGGGGCGCTCTCTCCGCTGCTTGAGCTTACCGGCGAGAAAGCGAGTGAGGCGGTATTAAACGAAGTCTTTTCCCGTTTTTGTGTCGGAAAGTAGGTCGGTATGAAGCTTAATGGTTCGTTTAAGGCGCTTTCAAAGTTTGAGCTTATTCTCTGGCTGGCTTCAATCGCAGCGGTAACGCTTTCATTTTTACTTTCATCAGACGACTATCTTACGCTTATCGCATCGCTAATAGGAGTTACGGCGCTTATCTTTGTATCAAAGGGATATGTTCTCGGACAGATACTGACGGTCGTATTTTCGGTCTTTTACGGCATAATATCATTTTACTTTCAATATTACGGCGAGATGATAACATATCTTTGTATGACCGCACCGATAGCGGTCATGGCAGTTGTTTCCTGGATAAAAAATCCTTTTGAAAACACTAAGGAGGTAAGGGTAAGCCGTCTGACAAAAAAGAGCTTTACGGTACTTATAATACTTACGGCGGTTGTGACGGCGGCATTTTTCTTTTTGCTCAAGGCTCTTGGAAACGCAAACCTTTTATTCAGTACCGTGTCGATAGCTACAAGCTTTCTCGCTTCTTCTCTAACATTTCTCCGAAGTCCGTTTTATGCTCTCGCATATGCGGCAAACGATATTGTACTTATCGTTTTATGGGCGCTTGCGTCTGAGGAAAATATATCATATTTTCCTATGATAGTTTGTTTTCTGATGTTTCTTCTTAACGACTTTTACGGGTTTTTTAACTGGAAAAGAATAAAAAAGCGTCAGGAAAAATATAGCTTTTGAAAATAGAAAAAAGGAGTGCATTTGAAACGCACTCCTTTTACTATTATAAAACAAATCAGTTTCCGTATTTAGCGGTAGAAATCTTGATACCGACGCCCATTGTAGATGCTATCGTAAGGCTCTTCAGGTACTGACCCTTAAGAGCGGCAGGTCTTGCCTTAACTACGGCATCCATAAGTGTTTCGAGGTTTTCGCCGAGCTTTTCAGCTCCGAAGGAAACCTTTCCGATCGGACAGTGGATAATATTTGTTTTGTCGAGACGATACTCGATCTTACCGGCTTTAGCTTCTGTAACAGCCTTTGCGACATCGGGTGTTACAGTTCCTGCCTTCGGGTTCGGCATAAGACCGCGGGGTCCTAAAATCTTACCGAGACGACCTACAAGACCCATCATATCAGGGCTTGCAACAACTACATCAAAGTCCATCCAGTTTTCTTTTGTGATCCTGTCAACAAGGTCCTGACCGCCGACATAATCTGCTCCGGCAGCTTTAGCCGCCTCGTACTTATCCTCTTTACAGAACACGCAGACTCTTACTTTTTTACCCGTTCCGTTAGGAAGTACAACAGCTCCTCTTACCTGCTGATCAGCGTGACGAGAGTCAACTCCGAGACGAATGTGACACTCAACTGTTTCATCAAACTTTGCCTTAGATGCTTTACAAGCTAGGTCAAGGGCATCTGTTACCTCATATAGTTTTGACCTGTCGATAAGCTTTTCGCTCTCGACATAATTCTTGCCATGTTTCATTAAATTTTCCTCCTCATATAGTGGTGATACCGCCAAGCTTTACTGCGCTTATGCGGTTAGCGGAATAATCCTCCCACATCTGATGCTGACTTATTATCAGTCAACGACCTCTATACCCATAGAACGGGCTGTTCCTGCTATCATACTCATTGCGGATTCCACAGAGCTTGCGTTTAAGTCCGGCATCTTCTGCTCGGCGATCTTCTGTACCTGTTCTTTTGTGATCTTTGCGACCTTTGTCTTATTCGGTGTTCCCGAACCCGACTGAATTCCGCAAGCCTTTTTGATAAGAACTGCCGCCGGCGGAGTCTTTGTAACAAATGTAAATGATCTGTCGGCATAGACTGTGATCACAACCGGGATAATAAGACCTGCGTCATTTTTTGTCCTCTCGTTGAAATCCTTTGTAAATGCCGGAATGTTTACACCGTGCTGACCGAGTGCCGGTCCTACCGGTGGTGCAGGAGTTGCTTTTCCTGCCGGGATCTGCAGCTTTATTAAGCCTACTACCTTTTGTGCCATATTTTGACCTCCATAAAATTTGTGGTGAAAGCATACACCATTTATAGCTCGTAAGACCTTATCTTACCGATGCAGTGTATACTTGAGGCGAGTTAATGAAAAGTATTTTAACTCTCCCACTTTCAAAAGCAAGGCATTTTACTGTTGCTTCTGATAAAAGAATCTGTCAATCCAGTTTTGATACCTGTAATATCGGCAGAGTAACGGACGTTTCGCGTCCAAACATAGATACTAAAACATCTACCGTTTTTTCCTCGAGGTTTATTTCCTTTATAGTTCCGGTAAAGCCCGCAAATGAGCCGCTCGTAACCGAAACCTCTTCCCCAACGGTAAAGTTAACCTCTATTGTGCCTGTTGAATCTGCGCCCACGCCGAGAGCCTCAACTTCCGCCTCGGTTAATGCCACAGGTTTTGACCCGGGACCTACAAAGCCCGTAACTCCTCTGGTATTTCTTACGATATACCATGTTTCGTCGGTCATAACCATTTTTACAAGCACATAGCTTGGAAAAAGCTTTCTCTCAGCTTCCTTTATCTGATTGTCCTTTCCGACCTCTTCATATTTTTCGGTCGGGACCTTTACCTCACAGATAAGATCCTGAAGCTTTCGGTTTTCAACAACCTTTTCGATATTCTGAGCCACTTTATTCTCATATCCCGAATAGGTATGGACTACATACCACTTTGCCGCTTCTGACACCTGATACAACCTCCTTTTTGTTAAAAACCGTTTTTTCTTTTATAGCCCTATTCCGAGCAAAAGCTTTACCAAAAACGATACTCCGTAATCTACCGCAGCTAAAAACAGCGCAACTATCACCATCAGCGTAAGCACGATAGCGGAATTGTTTACGACCTGTTTTCTGCTTGGCCAAACTACCTTCTTGATCTCGCTCTTTAGGTCTCTTAAATACTTTAAAAACCTGTTTTGACCTTTTTTCTTTTTTTCCTTGACTTCTTTTGTCGATAAGTCCTTAGCCATTCTTAAAACCCCCTTCGCCTTACTTAGTTTCCTTGTGAAGAGTGTGTTTCTTACAGAACCTGCAATACTTATTCATCTCAAGCCTGTCAGGGTCATTCTTCTTGTTCTTTTTTGTGTTGTAGTTCCTTTGCTTGCACTCTGTACAAGCCAGTGTTACCTTAACTCTCATTTTTCGGCACCTCCTGACAAAATTTGCGCCATAAAGAACAAACAGCGCATTATCCTATTGCCTCCCTCCACACGGCTTTGCCGTATGCCGACAGCTCATCGGTATGAGGTCTTACCGCCCTTTAAAAAGGGCGCAAAAAAATAAACCTCAAAAAGAGGTATTTACATAATACCACAGACAAGGCGTATTGTCAAGGGCTTTTTCACATTTTTTACCTAAAACAAATACGCCCCCGCTAAATAAGGTGCAGGGGAGTATCCGAATCAATTTATAAGGACGATAAGAATAACACTGTCATTAAGTTATAAAAATCAGCATACCCGGCTATATAGTCGGATTAACTATCTCACGCCAGTCAAGGTCGCCTCTGTCAAGGGCGTGGATAAGAGCTTCCGCTGTTGCTACATTTGTTGCAACGGGAATGTTATGCACATCACAAAGTCGCAAAAGATTCATATCATTCGGTTCGTGAGGCTTTGGCGTTATCGGGTCTCTGAAAAACATCAAAAGGTCTATCTCGTTACAGGCGATACGCGATGCGATCTGTTCATCGCCGCCCTGTGAGCCGTTTAAATACTTTTGTATCATAAGCCCTGTGGCTTCTCCGACCTGTTTTCCGGTAGTACCCGTAGCACAGAGGTTATGTCTGCTTAGTATTCCACAGTAGGCAATACAAAATTGTATCATTAGTTCTTTTTTTGAGTCGTGTGCGATTAGTGCAATGTTCAATACAATTCCCTCCCTGAATTACTGAAATGAATGCTTGGTTTTTTGCTACACTGATGTAATATTATTCTATCATAAAATCCCGGTTTTGAAAAGAGTTTTTTTTATTATATAAAAATATTTGTCAATTATTCTAATACAATACATCTTTTATTAGTCAGTTTACACAAATATTTCCTTAAGAACCGCATTTTTACTTTAAATTAAAAAAGCAAAACCGCCTGTCTTTACTAAATAAGACAGGCGGCAGATCACTAAAAAATCGCTTATTTACCTAAGATGATCTTTTTTGTTTGTGGAATAGAAAACAAGATAACAGCCACAATAACAGAAAATACCATTTCAGGAAGGAGGTAGGTAGCATTGTACGCCAAGCTGTAAAGCAGGGAGTTGTTTATCTCAAGTCCCTCCCATATAAGTCCCGCAGATTTGAATATAACAAATCCGCTTATTACATGGCTTATGTATCTTAAAACTATTGCTACAATTATTCCCGCAAGACCTCCGGCAACATTTTTATTTCTGAACATTCCCGCAAGCCCCAATACCGAAAAGGCTATTATGTAGTCAAACAAAAGACATCCGATAAGCATAGTAACATTTAGTCCCCAGCCGATTACTTCACCGAGATCAAGAAACATCTGGATAAGGGCGTAAATCAGCGAGGCGAGCATTCCCCAAGCCACACCGTGACGAATGCTGTAAATCATTATAGGCATCATAGATACCAGTGTGATAGATCCGCCGAAAGGCAGAAACTTAAATTTGATAAAGCTCAATACAACGGCAAGCGCTACCATTATTGCGCCTTCGACGAGCTTTAATGTTTTTGTGTTTTGCATTTTCAAAACAACTCCTTTTTAAATTATTACTGAATAGAAAAGCGCCCTGAAAGCAAAACTTACAGGACGCAGAAATTTTTATATCAACTAAACACGATATTCGTTTTCCTACGCCGGCATTATCCGTATCAGGTTATGTGGGTCGAGGTCGAACCTCCTCTCAGCAAAAAAGCTCCCCTATTCAGTTCTTTTTTATAATATCACTAATTTTACGGATTGTCAATATGCGACGCTTTATTTAGGAAAATAAGCCAAATAATCTTTGACAAACACCTAAAAAGCGTGTATAATAAAAACATCTATATGTACTCTTGAAAGGATTGACTGAATAATGTCAGAGCTTAATATCAAAAGACCTAAGGGAACTCAGGACATAACGCCCATAGAGGTGAATAAATGGCAGACCATAGAAGGAGTTTGTAAGTCTACGGCTGAGGATTATGGATTTTCTGAGATCCGCACACCTACCTTTGAGGATACAAAGCTTTTTGTAAGATCTGTCGGAGATGCGACCGATGTGGTTCAAAAGGAGATGTACACCGTTACTTCTAAAGGAGATTCCGAGTTTACGCTAAAGCCCGAGGGAACAGCCGGAGTTATAAGAGCGGTTATTGAAAACGGAATGTTAAACGAGGCGTTTCCGCAAAAGCTGTTTTATATAACTCAATGTTTTCGTCACGAAAAGCCACAGGCAGGACGCTTAAGAGAGTTTCACCAGTTCGGCTGTGAGATGATAGGCACAAAAAGCCCTATTGCAGACGCCGATCTGATAATGCTCGCAGCAGATGTTCTCGAAAGAATAGGTATAAATAACACAAGACTTAATATAAACTCAATAGGCTGTCCAACCTGTAGGGCTGAATATACAAAAGCGCTCAGGGAATACTTTTCTCAGCACACCGATACTCTATGTGATACCTGTATCTCAAGGCTTGAGAAAAATCCTATGAGGATACTCGACTGTAAATCGCCCGTATGCTCAGAAATAGCAAAGGATGCGCCTGTAATACTTGATTATCTGTGCGATGAGTGTAAGGAGCATTTTGATATGCTTAAGTGCATACTTGACGCTATGGAGATCGAATACAGCGTAAACCCGAGAATTGTAAGAGGACTTGACTACTACACAAAGACGGTGTTTGAATTTATCTGTGACAGCATCGGCGCACAGGCGACCGTATGCGGCGGCGGAAGATATGACGGGCTTATACGGGAGCTTGGCGGAGCGGATACGCCCGCGCTTGGTTTTGCAATGGGTATAGAGCGGCTTTTGCTTGCGGCAAAACGCAGCAGAGCGGAGTTTATTGACCGTTTAAGCTGTGACATTTATCTTGCTTCTATCGGGAAGGACGCTTTACTGGTAACCGCTCAGCTTGCAAGAGGTTTCAGGGATATGGGCTTTATCGCAGAGTATGACATAGTAGGAAGAAGCTTGAACGCTCAGATGAAGTATGCAAATAAAATAAAAGCAAAGTTTTCCGCTGTAATAGGTGACGATGATATTAAAAAAGGCGTCATAAAAGTTAAAAATATGGAGACGGGGGAAATAGACAATCTAAAGCTCAACGAAAACTTTTATGACCGATTTTCCGATGTTCTTAACTCATATTTGTTCGGCGATGAGTTTGCACTGGACTAAAATAAACTTTTGGAGAAGGATATGTTTGTAGTTTTTCCTAAGAAATACAGCTTTTTTGTAAAATGCTCAGAAGAGCGCTTTAAACAGAAATGTATAGAAAAGGTGCCGAAGTTAAATTTTAATGAGCTCAGAAAGCAATGGCTTATGACGCCTGTTTTTTACGGTACCGTCAAAGACCGAAAGCTTACGATACACCATCATTCCGCAAGAAAAAGGGACCTTGATTCGGTTTACTTTTCGGGTGTTGTAAAGCCGTCATCCGATGGGGTGTCCGTTGAGGGAAAATTTCAGCGAAGCACAAAAAATACGGTTATGGCAGTATCTATCCTTGTTTTGTGGATCATTATCACGGTGTGCTGCTTTACACAGAATATTATCGGCGGCTTTGTATGTGTTGCGCTGACAGCGTTGTGCTTTTGGCTGTTTTTCTGGGATGAGGGAAAAACAGATATTATAAAAACATATATAAGTTCCATTTGCGACGAAATAAATAATGACAGGAGTTAATTTTTATGCTTGATAGTATGAACGGACTAAAGAGAACTCATTACTGCGGTGAGGTATTGAGCGAGGCGGACGAGGTCACCGTCGGAGGCTTTGTTCAAAAAATAAGGGATCTCGGAAACCTTATTTTTATCGACCTTCGTGACAAAACGGGAATTGTTCAGCTCTCGTTTAACGATGAGACCGACAGAAGTGTATTTAAAAAGGCTCAGAGCGTAAGGGCGGAATATGTTCTTATGGCAAAGGGACAAGCGGTAAAAAGGGAAAATATAAACACAGAAATAAAAACAGGAGCATATGAAATAATCGTAAGCGATCTGAGGATACTGTCGGCGGCACAGACACCGCCTTTTGAGGTATCATCCTCTGAAAAGGTAAACGACGAGCTAAGATTAAAGCACAGATACCTCGACCTAAGAAATCCAAAGCTTCAGAGAAATATCATAATGCGGCATAATGTAGCTCGTGCGGCAAGGGAGTTTTTCTATCAAAACGGTTTTATCGAGATAGAAACTCCTATGCTTATGAAGTCTACCCCCGAGGGAGCGAGAGATTATCTCGTTCCGTCAAGGCTACACCAAGGAAAGTTTTATGCTCTCCCGCAGTCGCCTCAGATTTACAAACAGCTGCTTATGATCTCGGGCTTTGACAGATATGTTCAGCTTGCAAGGTGCTTCAGAGATGAGGACCTTCGTGCAGACAGACAGCCCGAATTCACACAGATAGACCTTGAGATGTCGTTTGTAGATGTTGAGGGGCTTATCGAAACGGGAGAAAGGATGCTCGCACACATTTTTAAGGAAACGCTGGGCGTTGATGTTGAGCTTCCTATGCCAAGGCTCACCTTTAAAGAGGCTATGGAGCGATACGGCTCGGACAAGCCGGATACAAGATTCGGAATGGAGATAAAAGACATTTCAAAAACGGTCGAGGATATAGACTTTGTTGTGTTCAGATCGGCTCTGGAATCAGGCGGAAGCGTCAGGGCGATAGTAGTTGAAAACGGTTCGTCAGTATATACCAGAAAGGAAATAGACAAGCTGACAGAGCACGCAAAGGGAATAGGTGCAAAAGGACTTGCGTACATTCGTCTTACCGACGACGGTGTCAACTGTTCATTCAAGAAGTTTTTAAAGGACGGAGAGCTTGATAATATACTGTCCGCCGTAAACGCAAAAACGGGAGATGTCGTTTTGATAGTCGCCGACAGGGATAAAACGGTGCTTTCCGTTCTGGGCGCACTTAGACTTGCGGCAGCAAGAAAGCTTGACATTATCCCGGACACCTATAATTTTGCGGTAATAACAGAGATGCCGTTTTTTGAGCGTGATGAGGAAACGGGAAAGTGGGTAGCTATGCACCATCCGTTTACTATGCCGATGACAGAGTGTCTTGATATGCTTGAAAGCGACCCTGAAAATGTAAGGGCGCAGGCATTTGATTTTGTACTGAACGGAACGGAGCTTTGCTCAGGCTCTATGCGTATAACCGATTACGAGCTTCAGCAGAAGATGTTTGAGGCGTTGGGACTTACCGAGGAGGAGATCGGGGCTAAGTTCGGATTTTTAGTTGAAGCGTATAAGTACGGCGCTCCGCCTCACGGTGGAATGGGCTTTGGGCTCGACAGGCTTTCAATGATAATATGCGGTGCGGACAGCTTAAGAGATGTTGTGGCATTTCCAAAGGTGCAGAATGCGAGCGAGCTTATGAGCGAGTGTCCGTCATCGGTAGACGAGGTACAGCTTGATGAGCTTCACATAAAGACGGTTATTGACGCCGATAAGAAATAATTTAACGGAGGCGGTAAGGGTGAACAACGAGCTTATAATAACGCTTTTGAAGTTTTTCGGAGCAATGGTAGTTATTATGGCTGTCATAGCTTTTGTGACGGTGCTGACTCCAAGGCTCGCAAAGCTTATAGACAGGCACAGAAAAAACTCAAAAAAACCTCTTATCGTCGGTGATGATGAAAACGAAGCTAAGGGCATTTATGACGCTCAGAAGGAAGAGGACTTTGATCCTAATTACAAAATATATAATGAGGACATTTACGGCTTGAATTTTAATAGCAACAAAAAACGAAAGTGATAAGGGATCGCTTTTACTCAGAAAGGAACGGTAGAAAAAATGGCGAAGAATAATCAGAAGATGGTCGATCAGATCACCTCGATGAACGAGGATTTTGCAAAGTGGTATACGGATATAGTCAAAAAAGCCGAGCTTATTGAATATACAAGCGTAAAGGGCTGTATGGTAATCCGTCCGTACGGTTACGCTATATGGGAAAATATTCAGAAAATTCTTGATTCTATGTTTAAAGAGCTAGGACACGAAAATGTTTGTATGCCGATGTTTATCCCCGAGAGCCTTCTCAATAAGGAAAAGGATCATGTTGAGGGCTTTGCGCCGGAGGTGGCGTGGGTTACCCACGGCGGAAGCGAAAAGCTCGAGGAGCGGCTTTGTATCCGACCGACATCGGAAACACTTTTCTGTGAGCACTACGCAAACATAATTCATTCATACAGAGACCTTCCGAAGCTTTACAACCAATGGGTATCGGTAGTAAGGTGGGAGAAGACCACCAGGCCGTTTCTGAGGTCGAGAGAGTTTTTGTGGCAGGAGGGTCATACCGTTCATGCGACGGCTGAGGAGGCAGTAGCCGAGACAGAGCAGATGCTTAACTGTTACGCGCGGTTTTGTGAGGAATATCTTGCGATCCCGGTAATAAAGGGAAAGAAAACCGAGAGTGATAAATTTGCCGGAGCTGTTTCTACATATGCGATAGAAGCGCTTATGCACGACGGAAAGGCTTTACAGGCAGGAACATCTCACTACTTCGGCGATGGATTTGCTAAAGCTTTTGACATTCAGTTTGCCAATAAGGACAACAAGCTTACTTATCCTCATCAGACCTCATGGGGTGTGACCACGAGACTTATAGGCGCAATAATAATGACACACGGCGACGACAACGGACTTGTTCTTCCGCCGGCGGTAGCTCCCGTTCAGGTGATAGTTATACCTGTCGCACAGCACAAGGAGGGAGTTCTCGATAAAGCTAACGAAATTCTTTCAAAGCTCAAAGCCGAAGGAATAAGAGCGGCGATAGACGACACGGACAACTCGCCCGGCTGGAAGTATTCAGAGGCGGAAATGAAGGGAATCCCGGTAAGAATAGAGATAGGTCCTAAAGACATTGAAAACGGTGTGTGCGTTATGGTCACAAGACACAACAGAGAGAAAACAACAGTGTCTCTTGAAAATGATTATGATACGCTCGTTAAAACCGCAAAGCAGAAGCTTACAGATGTTCGTGACGGTATGTACAAGCTTGCTCTTGAAAACAGAGAGAAAAGGACATATACCTGTAAAACGATGGAAGAGATCACCGAAACGCTTGAAAAGAACGGCGACGGTTTTGTAAAGGCTATGTGGTGCGGTGACGAAGCGTGTGAGGACAAGGTAAAGGAAGTGACCGGAGTCGGCTCGCGCTGTATACCGTTTGAACAGGAGCATATTGACGATAAGTGCGTTTGCTGCGGAAAGAAAGCCAGACATATGGTACTCTGGGGCAAGGCATATTGATATAGAAAAAACAGGGCGAAAAGTAAACGCCCTGTTTTTTTACAATTTATTTATCAAACACAAAAGATTCAAGCTCAAAAAGCTCACGGTTCTCAAAGTCTCTTGTGAAGCAGCCTTCATATGTGTACTCGACTTTAAAGAACAGCGAATGTCTTCCGGTTATAGCCTTGACCTTCTCGCTGTATACACCGTCGTGTGTATCTACATTGACAACTCCTATAACCTCACCGTTTTCGTAATCGTCAATAAGAACTTTAACCCATGATGTACAGCCTTTTCCGCGAACCTTTAAGGATATTGTTATATTATCGCTTGAAAAGTCATCGCCGAAATCGAAATATTTATATCCTATTATACAGCCGTTTTTTATGCCGCAGATATTTCTGGTAAATTTATCATACTCGGTTATAAAGGCATCTCCTTTTAATACACAGGCAATTTCCGCAGGAGTTATCTTATACGGATTTAACGAATCCTCAAATCCGAGAGAGGTCATTTCTACTGTCGGTATGCTTCCGTCGGGAAGTATCGTGATCTTTTCGACACAAGCTCTTCTCGACAAAATAGTTCCGTTAGTCATTCTGTGGTAAAAAACATACCATTGTCCGTTAATGTTCGCGATAGAGCCGTGGTCGTTTCCGCCGGGATAGTCAATACCGTTGTCAATTATATAGCCTCTGTATTCAAAAGGACCTTCGGGGCGTTTTGAAGTTGCATATGCAAGACGGCAGCCTCTTTTCGGAGAATAGATAAAATAATATGTATCGCCGATTTTTCTTATGCTGCTCGCTTCAAAAAACTTTGCCTCATCGTCTCGGTCGCCGACCATATGAAGCTTAAGAGAGCCTTTTTTTATTTCTACCATATTTTCGGGATTTATCTCATTAAAGTGCGACCGCTCAAAGCCGTAATATATATACACCCTTCCGTCGTCGTCAACCAAAACTCCGGGATCGTTGAAAATTCCCTCGTCGCCCTCGTCGTCTTTGTCTACCTTATAGTGTGAGATAAGTTTAAAAGGGCCTTCTGGGCGGCTTGATTTTGCGACGATACCTCTTGCGAAAAACACATACATATAAAGGTAGTATTCTCCGTCTTTTTCCACAACATCAGGGGCGTATAAAAGCTTTTCGGGAGCATTTTCATCTGTTGCTTTTATGTAATCGGGGTCGGAAGTTGAAAAAGAAACTCCGTGACAGGTCCAGTTGTTGAGGTCGCTTAGCGGTGCGCTCCACACTTTCAATATGTGGTCACAGAACTTGTCTGAATTTGCATTATCGTGAGAGCCGTAAAGGTACACTCTGTCTCCGAATACTCTTGGCTCTCCGTCAGGAATGTACTCCCAGAGCGGCAAAATAGGGTTTGGCATAATAAATTCCTCCTTGAAAATCACGGGATAGTGTGTTACAATAATATTAACATATTTTTTTTGTTATTTCAATATGTATAATGCCATTTATCAGCATAATACTGCCATAGGGGGATCATTATGAAAATACCTATAAGCGCTTTTACAGGCGACCCCGGCTTTCCGTTTTACATACCGGGCTGATAAAAAAATATATTGACAGTTAGTTTTGATATTTTATTTGCTTGAAAGGAGCTTCATATGACAAAGATCTGTAAAAGCTGCGGAAAAGAATACAAAGGAGATTTTTGTGAAAACTGCGGCTATGGCGACCCAAACTTAAAGACCGTTGCGGCGGATAAGTATAAAAAGATACAAAAACCTCTTCGTCATATGACCGAGGAGGAAAAGGCGCAGTACTTTAAAGAACATCCCGCACAGAAAAATAAAACAGGTAAGAAGAATAATTCAAAGAAGCTTAAGATAATTACGGTTGTGATTTGCGGTATTCTTGTCGCGGCGATAGTCCTTTTTGTGCTTTACAAGAGAGGATATATTTTTAACAACACCGATAAGCGAGAGGTCGCCGCAAAGTATTTTCAGAGCATAAGCGACCGGGATTTTGACGAGTTTTTAAGCTGTTTTCCGGATGAGATAAAGGATTCATATGAAAAATCGGCGGATGAAATGGAGCTTAAGGAGGATAAGGCTCTTGACACTCTATATGCCGACTATCGTGAGAAGTACGGGGATGACTTTAAAATAGACGCAAATATCGGAAAGGAACAAAGCGTAGAACAAAGCGTTATCACCGATTATGAAAAGGAGTATAAAGAAAAATACGGCGAGGATATAACGGTAAAGGAAGCAAGCATCTTTTCGACCGACGCTGAGATAAAAGGCGAAAAGCTAACGGAAAAGGTTTATTACGAGGTTTATGTCGCAAAGATAGGTTTAAAATGGTATGTAGTAAATGTTGCGAATATATCTCCGTCTATATCGGTAAATTAAGTCTGTGACTTTCTGTTAAATTTTAATGAGAGGAAATGATAAATATGAACAAATACGAGATAACTCCGAGGCTGCCTAAACTCCTTCACGGTGCGGATTATAACCCGGAGCAGTGGTTAAAGGTACCGGGGATTTTTGAAAAGGATATCGAATATATGAAAAAGGCAGGCTTTAACTGTGCTACCGTAGGAGTTTTTTCTTGGTCGATGCTTGAGCCGGAGGAAGGAGTTTACGACTTCAGCTGGCTTGACAAGGTCATAAATACGCTCTATGAAAACGGAATATACACTATACTTGCGACTCCTACCGGCGCGCGTCCTGTCTGGATGACGCACAAGTATCCGGAGGTATCAAGGGTCGAGAGAAACCTTGTGAGAAATCGTCACGGCGGACGGCATAACCACTGTTACACATCTCCCGTTTACAGAAGGAAAACAAGAGAAATGAACACACGGCTTGCTGAGCGCTACGCAAATAACCCGGCGGTTATTATGTGGCATATCTCAAACGAAATATCAGGACAGTGCTTTTGTCCGCTTTGTCAGGCGGCATTCAGAAAGTGGCTGAAGAAAAAATATGTTACCCTGGAAGCGCTGAATGACGCGTGGTATACGACCTTCTGGAGTCAGCGATACACCGACTGGGAACAGATAGAGCCGCCGGTTGAAAACGGAATGACGGTAATGCACGGGCTTAATCTCGACTGGAACAGATTCTGTACGGAACAGACGGTTGATTTTTACCGTGAGGAGATAAAGCCGCTTAAAGAGATAAATCCGGACATACCCTGCACAATAAATCTTATGATGTTTCACACTGTGCTTGATTACAGCAAGTTTATGCCATATCTTGATGCGGTATCGTGGGACGCGTATCCTATGTGGCACAACCACACCGACGAGTTCGGAAATGCGTTGGCAACAGCGTTTAATCACGATTGGATGCGGTCGTATATGGATAAGCCGTTTATGATGATGGAAAACACCCCATCGACCACCAACTGGCACGGTTCTTGCAGGCTTAAGGCGCCGGGAATGTTAAAGCTTTCGTCGATACAGGCGCTTGCGCACGGCTCTAATACGGTACAGTATTTTCAGTTCAGGCAGTCAAACGGCTCTTGTGAAAAGTTTCACAGTGCGGTTGTTTCACACCGCGGCAAAGACGATACGATGATATTTAAAAATGTGGCTGAGGTCGGAGAGATACTAAAAAAACTGAACGATGACCTTTATTACACAACCGTAAACGCAAGAGTCGCAATAATTTATGATATAGAAAACAAGTGGGCGATAGAGGATTCCAAGGGTCCGAGAAATGACGGGATGCACTATGACGATATAGCTATGTCACATTACCGTGCGTTCTGGGAAAACGGCGTTGCCTGTGATGTAATAGACTCGACAAAGGATTTTTCAAAGTACGATATTCTTATTGCGCCGATGCTGTATATGTTAAAGGACGACGTGGCAAAGAGACTTGCGGAGTTTGTAAAAAGCGGAAAGACGCTTGTATCAACATATTTCACAGGTCTTGTAAATGAAAATGACCTGTGCTATAACGGAGATCTTCCAGCGCTCGGACTTAACGAGGTATTCGGCTTTTGGGAGGAGGATATCGATGCGCTCTGCGATCATCAGTCAAATGAGATAGTTATAAACTCAGGGGCTTTATCCGGAAGTCATACTTCTATATACATATGCGATCTTATTCATCCTACTACCGCCGAGGTGATAGGAAGATACGGTAAAGACTGGTATAAGGGAATGGCGGCGCTGACAAAAAATCGCTTCGGAGACGGAGAGGCATATTATTTTGCTACACATCCGGATTATTCTCTGTTAAAGCCGTTTTACGAAAGCCTTATCGACAAGCACGGTATAAGGCGTGCGTTAAACGCACCGTTGCCGTTCGGGGTTACCGCCTCGATAAGAGAGGGCGAAAATGGAGAGGTATTGTTTATAGAAAACTTTCTCCGTGACAGCGTAAAGGTATCTCTCCCCGAGGGAAAGGACTACACCGACCTTCTAAGCGGTGAAATTCTTTCGGGAGAAATTGAGCTTGAGCCGCTCGGCGCAAGAGTATTAAAATAAAAAATGAGATAAATATATCCGCACCCGTAAAATAAGCTGATGCTTTGGGGTGCGGATATTTTCATAAAATAATGTGAGTGATTATTTCTTTCGTTTCGCATTATTTTTTTTGTTGTCATTTTCAATAAAAAACGGCGAAACATATTCTTCTTCTGAAGGCTTCTTTTTATTAACGAGCTTTTTCTGAGGTTTAGAGGTATCAAGAGAAAAAGCGCTCGTTATAAGGACGATAGAAAATACGGCGGGCGGAAATACGAATATAACGCTTAGCTTACCAAAAGCCACGGCGATTATCACAAGAACAGTAAGCGCGGCACAGCCTATGCCGGCGATTAGCATATATGTTTTTGTGCTTAGATTTTTCATAGTTTTGCATCCTTAAAGCTTTATTGCTGACCAAAGCTTATCAAACATTTATTTCTACCGATTCTTTTTTGTATCCACTGCTTTTGAGTACCGGTTCAACACAGTCTTTTATAAACTCGTCCACCTGTTCGGAGCTTCTTCCGATAAAGTTGATAGGCTTCAGTATCTCATTAAGCTCCTCTTTTGTTATCATAAACATCGGGTCGGAAAGAATAAGCTCACAGAGGTTGTTATCAAGACCCTCGTCCTTTACTCTTGCGCCTGCTTTCATTGAATACTCTCTTATTCTCTCGTGAAGCTCCTGACGGTCGCCGCCTTTTTTAACAGCGTTCATCATAATGTTTTCTGTCGCCATAAACGGAAGCTCAGCCATAACACGCTTTGTTATTATCTTCTCGTGTACGACAAGTCCGTCGGTGACATTAAGCATAATATTTAAGATCGCGTCGACCCCAAGAAACGCTTCGGCGACGGAGATCCTCTTGTTTGCGGAGTCGTCGAGCGTGCGCTCAAACCACTGTGTTCCCGCAGTAAACGCAGGGTTGAGCATATCCGCCATAACATACCGTGAAAGCGAGGTGATCCTCTCACAGCGCATAGGATTGCGCTTATAAGCCATAGCAGAAGAGCCTATCTGATTTTTCTCAAACGGTTCTTCTATCTCCTTAAAGCTTTGCAGGATTCTTATGTCGTTAGAAAATTTTGAAGCGCTTTGTGCAATACCCGACAGGGTAGCAACTATTGCGGAATCGACCTTTCTCGAATATGTCTGACCTGAAACTGGAACGACAGCATCAAACCCCATTTCTTCTGCGATCATTTTCTCAAGAGCCTTTATTTTTTCGCCGTCCCCTTCAAAAAGCTCAACAAAGGAGGCTTGTGTGCCTGTTGTTCCCTTAGAGCCTAAAAGCTTTAGATTTTTTATTCTGAAATCTATATCCTCAAGGTCCATAAGAAGCTCGTTTATCCAGAGAGTTGCCCTTTTTCCGACGGTGGTAAGCTGTGCCGGCTGGAGATGCGTATAAGCAAGGCACGGAAGATTTTTATACTTAAGCGAAAAATCTTTAAGCTGTGCTATAACGCCGACAAGCTTTCTTCTGATGATATTGAGCGCGTCTCTCATAATTATAACATCTGTATTATCACCGACATAACAGGAGGTAGCTCCAAGGTGGATTATACCCTTTGCGTTGGGGCAAGCCTTACCGTATGTATAAACGTGCGCCATAACATCGTGTCGAACGAGCTTTTCCCGCTCAGCAGCGGTTTTGTAATCTATGTTATCAACATTTTCCTCAAGCTCCCTGACCTGTTCGGGAGTTATGGGAAGTCCGAGCTTCATCTCTGCTCTTGCGAGAGCTACCCAAAGTCTGCGCCAGGTAGTAAACTTTTTATCCGCAGAAAACACATACTGCATTTCCTTGCTTGCGTATCTTGTACAAAACGGGCTTTCGTAGCTGTTTGTCATTTGTCATTCCTCCGTATTATCATTCGACTGAAATAATGTAATAGTATATAGGCTGTCCGCCGCTTATCATACTTACCTCGAGGTTCTGGTATTTATTCTGAAGCTGCACAAGAAGCTTTTGTGAATCCGATTCTGAAACATCGGCTCCGTATATGACGGTAATAAACTGACTGTCGCCGTCAACAAGCTTTTTAGTGAGCTTGTAGGCAGTTTTTTGCACATCGTCATCAACAAACGACAGCTTGTTTTCTTCAAGAGCTAAAATATCACCTTTTTTGATCTTGTGGTTATCAAACTCGCTGTCTCTTGCGGCAAAAGTCACAAGTCCCGTTGAGACCTTTTCAAAAGCCTTTGTCATCTCTGTTCGGTTTGTGTTAAAATCCGCATCGGGGTCAAATCCGAACATTGCGCTCATTCCCTGCGGTATAGTTCTTGTCTGTAAAACGCAAACCCGTCTGTCAGCGAGCTTTGCCGCCTGTTCCGCAGCCATTATGATATTTTTATTGTTTGGCATCACAAAAACCGTCTGTGCGGGACAGGAAAATATCGCTGCGAGAATATCGTCTGTTGACGGATTCATAGTCTGTCCGCCTGAAACGACAATATCAACGCCCATATCCTTAAATATCGCTTCAAGCCCATATCCTGCCGCGACCGCCACAAAGCCGTATTCCTTTTCGGGCTTAACAGGGGTAAACTCCGTCTTACCGGAAGATCGTTTCTTTCCGTCGTGCTGAAGGCGCATATTTTCTATTTTAGGAAGGTTTATGCTTCCGAACTCAAGACCTTTTTCTATTGCCTTACCCGGATTATTCGTATGGACATGGACCTTGATTATATCGTCGTCCTCAACAACGACAACACAGTCGCCGATAGTTTCAAGATATGCTCTGAGCTTTTTTGAGTCCTTACAGTCGGGTTCTTTTTTTATGAGCATCTCGGTACAGTAGGTAAAGTTTATCTCCTCATCGAAATCGCCGACGGCAGTAGAAAAGTTTTCGGTTGTTATCTTTGGTTTTTGGGGATCCTTTGCTTTAACGGCTTTTTTTCCGTTTATTACATCGGCTATTGCCGAAAGGATTATTATAAAGCCCTTGCCGCCTGCGTCAACTACTCCGGCTTTTTTTAGAGCCGGGAGCTGTTCGGGAGTTTTTTCAAGAGCATCCTCTGCTGCTTTAAGGGTCTTGTCTAAAACCTCGGTCATATCATCGCATTCCAAAGAGATCTTAGCAGCGGTCTCGGAAGCTACCCTTGCGACAGTCAGTATAGTACCCTCGGTAGGCTTCATTATGGACTGGTACGCACATTCAACGCCGATGCTGAGTGCTTCTGCAAAGTCCTTGGCGTCTGCCTGAGTCTTATCCTTAAATGCTGTTTTAAAGCCTCTGAAAATAAGAGAAAGGATAACTCCGCTGTTTCCTCTAGCGCCCCTGAGAAGGGCTGAAGCGGTTACCTCGGCAACCGAGGCGACCGTACAGCTGTCTCTAAGATTTTTCAGCTCAGCGACAGCGTTACCCATCGTCATAGACATATTTGTTCCTGTATCGCCGTCAGGCACGGGAAAAACATTGAGCTCGTCTACCGAGACACGCTCGTTTGAAATACTGTTAGCGGCGCTTATGAACGCATTTTTTAAAACGCTTCCTTTTATCATCAAAAAGGTCCTCCCCTGATTCTGTCATGCTTTTAGCTCGTCCACGAAGGTATTTATCTTTGAAACGGATATGTGCGCCTCGGATAAAAGCGCATATTTAACCTTCTCCTCAATACTGTTTGCGACGGCTGAAATATTAGTTCCGTAAGTAGCTGTTATGTGAAGGTCGATAATAAGGTCTCCGTTTTTATCGGAGGTTATCTTTACCCCTGTGTTTTTATCGGTAAGCTTCAACAGCTTTTTTAAACTTTGCTTTAAACCGACACATTCAAGCCCGGCAACGCCGATACATTCGACGACGCACTGAGAAACGAGGCTTTTTACATATTGATCGGTTATGATTATCTCACCTAAGTGGTTTTCAATGACCTTCAAGTTGTCACCCTCTTTAGTTTTGCACTGAAATACTTAAAGACATAATACCATAAACTGAGAGAAAATGCAATGTTTTTTTAAAAGCTTGTGTTTATTAGAAAAAT
Source organism: uncultured Clostridia bacterium (assembly GCA_947624675.1). Taxonomy (GTDB): domain Bacteria; phylum Bacillota; class Clostridia; order Oscillospirales; family Ruminococcaceae; genus UMGS1601. The sequence continues at coordinate 44,362 of CANQLI010000008.1, forward strand.
AACAAGTGATCTGTCCGGGAGGAATGGCAAAAATCCCCCTTTTGAAAAAGGGGGGGATAAAGCTATCTGCGGTCACTTCCGTGGATCACATAAATATTAACGAATTATGAATATTGTAAACATTTTGTTACAAAACATAATTTATTTTATGAAGAATGTACGTTTGCGTACATTTTTTCGTGATTTTGCGCTATTAGTAGAGGGAGTTATAAAAATCAAGCTTTTGACTTAGTCGTTAATAAACAGCATTGACCTTTGCGCTGACGCTTACCTTTTTTAAGAACTCTTCGCGGTCGGCTGTGAGTTTCTTATAAAGGTTGTAATCCCTCTGCCGGATAAGTGTGGTAATTTCAAGCACATCTGACAGGTCCTGTTTAAGTGTTTTTTCTACGGCTTTATTGATATACTCGGTCACCTTTTTTTCTACCTCTTGCTTGATCTCATCTCTGTGCTCTTTGCTCTCTTCTTTTTCAAGGGTAATGCCTACCGTTATATTTTTTTCAATTTTAACGCCGTCGTCTTTTTCGGAAACCTCAGCCTTTTCCTTTATACTTTTAAGAGTTACGCTTTCGGTGCCGTAGGATGTCTTGACTGTCATATCAGCGTCCTCAATATCTCCGAGAAAATAGTTTATACCGAACACCTCATCTATATCGAGCACCTTTGAGAATTTGCTGTTATTTACAAGTATTGCTTTTTTGATTTCGAGTGAATCCTGTGCAGGTTCTCCGCTTTCCTTTGATTTATCTGCGATAGCCTGTGATCTTTTTTCGATAAGCGGTAAAACCATAGTTCCGTCGGTGTCGATATAATCAGACACTACCTTAAAAAATCTTGAATCTATACTGTAACCGTCCTTTTTTGATATGTCAAATATTTTTTTCATTGTCTCCGCAGCGACAGTTCCGCTTGAAATGTCTGCGCTTATTATATCCTTTGAACTTTTTTCGCTAGCGGCAACTATCATACCGATATACGCATCATCGTTATTGATAAAATAATTAAGGCAGCTGTAAATATCATCTACCTTTTTGTTTATCACCAAAAGCTGATTATGACCGAAAAACATTTCCTTGCCGAGCTGATTTTCACAAAGCTCAACTGCGTTTGCAATCGTTTTTCCCTTAGCCGAAATTATTTCCACATTGGTTTTGCTTGAGTCGATAGGTGTCTGTGAGCCGGCGGACGAAACCCTGAATACCTGAAGCGAAAGCTCAAAGCCGTCGTCCGCCTTATCTATGCCGATGGCGTGGACTATACCGACATTGTCCGGCTTTCTTCCGCTGCAGCCTGTAAGTGTTATTGAAACAAGTATGATTATGGCGCAAATGATACTAATTTTTTTCATGCTTAAGCCTCCTTAATATCAGCACCGCAAGAGGTACAAGAGAACCTAATAAAAGCACGGCGCAAGCGGTTATTTCGTTGTCGAGAAGCGGTATTATCATCTGCTCCTTATAAGCGAAGTACAGCGCCGGCACTCCGCCCAACACAAACGGTACAAGATTTGTTACCGCATTGTTATTGAGCGGTTTTAAAAGGACGGCGGAGGGGCGGAGCGATATTGTATAAAGCGAAAGCTTTATAACTCCCATAAGCGTCCAAACGACTAAAAATGCGGCGTCTAACCGCTCTACAAACGGCGCTTTTGCAAAGCCGCATACCGTGAAAAACGGAAAAGGTACGGCTGCCATATATCCGCCGAGGAACAGAATGCACAGTAAAGCGATCATCTCAACAAACAAAAGCTTTAATATCAAAAAGCCGTAAACGGATTTTCCGATGCCGTTTTTAAGGTACGGAAGCAAAAGAACAAGCACTACCATCTCGCTGCTTCGGGATATTCCGTGTACTACGCCGTTTAATATATCGTTTGTACCGACAGGCTCTGTATAATAATTGTTTAGGTCGAAATCCTCTGCTGTTGTGGCGATAACAGCGATAATAAGGAGAAGAAAAGCGACGAAAACTATCGACGAGCTTCTTGCCGCGGCTTCAATACCGAGGTGTCCCACATATGCAGCAGCGGCAATAAGCATAGCTCCGACAACAAGCGTAGGCAAAAGATTTAAAAAGGCATTTTCAAAAAAGTAAAGAAAAAATCTGACTGTGCGAAAGATCATAAAAATCGCGAAAATAAAATACAGTACAAATAAAACAATTCCGAAGCTTTTGCTTATCTCAAACGCAGAGCGGATAACATTTTCATTGGGGTATTTTTTATACAGAATGATCGCCGGAATGACCAGTATCATATCCGCCGCGACAGAAAAAGCGGTGGTACTCATCATTACGGACGGGGAAACATCCTCTAGTGTAAAGTAGGTTATGGTTATGAATATTCTGGATAAAAACAGCAGTATCAAAAGCTGCCAGGATGATATTTTCATTTAATGACCTCACATAAATTATTTGACCCTGTTTTAATGTGGATCCCTTGAGTAGGCAAAAGACTGATTTTACAGATACTCACCGAGTTATTTTTTTACTCCGTTTAGGTCCTCAACTCTTCTTTTGGTTTTTTGAAGATTTAAGAAAGAGGGCCGTCCAAGTATATTTGTAAGTCTGTTTGTTGTTAAAGGAGAGAGCGGCGCCGTGTACGGAACGGTCATACTTGTAAGCACACAGGTATTTGCTATGATAATTATTGTCAGTATACTTATGCCGTAGAGCCCGAAAAGTCCTCCGGCGGCGATATAAACAAGGCGCAATACCGAAGTCTGTTGATTAAGTCCCGGGATTACAAACGACGCTGTGGCGGTAAGTCCGATTATGATAAGAAGCGGTGCGGATATAAGCGACGATGTCACCGCGGCATCTCCTATAATGAGTGCGCCGACGATAGATACAGCTCCGCCGACCGCCTTAGGAAGTCTTATTCCCGCTTCTCTCATTATTTCGTACATTATCGTTATTATTACAGCTTCCGTTGTTAGAGAATAGGGGGTTGATTCCTGTGATGCGACAAGGTTTAACAGAAGTCTGTGACTTAGCATTCCGGGGTGAAATGATGCTATTGACACATACAGTCCCGGGAGCGCCACCGCAAGAAGAAACGACAGATACTTTATCCAGCGGATATAGACCGTGTAAAAGCTTCTTGTCGAATAGTCGTCTACCGTTCGGAATTCCTCGATAAATTCAGAAGGAAGTATAGTTGCGAACGGAGTTCCGTCTATCAGTATGCCGACCTTTCCCTCATTGAGCTTTATGCACATAGAGTCGGGGCGGTCGGTTGTGGATATGCTTGAAAAAATAGATTTATGCTTGTCCTCGAGAAACGGCTTTAGATATCCGGACGAGAAAACGGTGTCGAGCTCTATATCCATAAGTCGTTTTTTTATCTCGTCTACGACCTTCTTGTCGACCTTATCGGAAATATATGAAATTGCAATATCGGTTTTTGTGACCTTTCCGACCTGCATCAGCTCAAACTTTAAAAGAGGAGATTTGATCCTTCGTCTCACAAGGGACACATTTGTCCTCAGAGCCTCGATAAATCCGTCCTGTCCTCCCATAATATTTGTATCCGACGAGGGGTTTTCGATGCTTCTTTTGTCATATCCCTGAATACCAAGACTTATAGCCTTGTTAAGACCGTCGATAAAAATTATTGCAAAGCCCGAAAAAAGCCGCATAAACACCTCGCCGAAGGTAGTGAGCTCCTGACGGTCGATCGTCATAAGACTCTGGCGCGTAAGAAATGTGTATATCTCCTCGGCGCTCGCCGTTCGCCCCATATCAAATTCCATAAGAGGACGGAAAACAAGGTCGGAAAGGGCCTGTGTCGAGATCATTCCCTCCGACGCAACAAAAACACATCTGTGACCCGATACCATAATATCGCTTATGTTGACATCCATTGTGTTTCCCGCCACAGCCTTTAGCATTTTTTTAAACTCGTCCGCTGTCCTCGGCAAAAGTGTGTGGGCGTAATTTTTGTCATCTATATTCATAGTTTCACTTCCCTGTAAAAAATTTATGTTTTGATTTTAATATCTGTAAAAAAAGCCTTTATATTCACGAATGACACTAAAAAATATGGGAAAATTATTTTTAATGGCATTTAGGAGGCACAATTTATGCTGATAATTTTCTTAAGAGCTTTTATTTTGTATGTGTTGGTTATTTTTTCCGTGCGTCTTATGGGAAAAAGACAGATAGGCGAGCTTCAGCCGAGCGAGCTTGTAATAACGATACTTGTATCAAATATTGCAACGCTTCCGATAGAGGACATAAATCTTCCTATTTTAACGGGAATAATCCCGATAGTTTCGCTGGTCTGCTTTGATGTTATAATGTCATCGGTCACGCTTAAGTTTAAAAAGGTGCGGCGGATAGTTTCGGGAAATCCGAGAATAATCGTAATAAACGGAAAGATAGATCAGGTCGCTATGAAACAGCTCAGATATTCTCTTGACGATCTTATGGAAAGCCTGCGTGAGCAGGGCATATTCGACATTACCGAGGTACAGTATGCAATAGTTGAAACGACCGGAAAGATAAGTGTTTTACAGAAAAAGGATTATCAGCCAATTACGCTTGATATTGTTGAGAACAAAAACTCCGCAAGCACAAATCCGCCACAGGTCATAATAGATGACGGCGTAATAATAAAAAAAGCACTTGATGTTTTGGGATTAAACGACAAGTGGCTTAACGGCGTATTGAATAAAAACAAGGTAAAAGCAAAAGATGTATTTATGCTTAGCTCCGACGAGGATAAAAACTATACTCTTATAAAGAAGGATCATTAAATGAAAAGACTTATTATAAGCTTTCTGATACTAGCGGCGATAGTCACCACGAGCGTCTACACTCTCTCGGCATTTGATAAGGCAAATCACACGCTTGTTTCTTATGTAGAGCGGGCGGAAGAGCTTTATAAACAAAACAAAACCGATCTTGCCGAGGAGGAATTAACGCGGCTTAATCGGTTTTGGTCTGATTATTACAATTTAGCGTCCTATATTGTACAAAGCACAAAGCTTGAGGAAGTAGCACAGTCGATCTCAAAGCTAAAGGCGCTTATGGGTAAGGACGAGTTTCTTAGCGAGTGCGAATCTATAAAGTACGGTGTGCGACTTATATATGACAGCGAATACCCGTACCTGCACAGTATACTCTAGCTAAGCTCTTTTATTATAGATATAAAGTTATCAAGGTCGTTAAAGTCTTTATAGACTGAGGCGAACCTTACATATGCAACAAGATCAAGATCCTTGAGTCCGTGAAGCACTCTGTCGCCGATCTCGCTTGTTGTGGTTTCGGTCTGCATAGCGTTTGCGTAATTATTTTCGATCTCATCGACAAGCTTGTTTACCTGATCGACGCTTATAGGTCTTTTTTTAAGTGCGCTCAGAATACCTTTTACAAGCTTATCCCGGTCAAATGCCTCAATGCTTCCGTCGTGCTTGGTTACCATAAGGGTTGGCTTTTCTACGACCTCATATGTTGTAAAGCGCTTTCCGCAGTTTGTACATTCACGACGGCGGCGCTTCTTTTCATCGCTCGGCCGAGAATCTATAACCTTTGTGTCTTCATAATTGCAAAACGGACATCTCATAAGTTTTCTCCCTTTCTGTATTTAGGCGACCCAAAAATCTTTTTGGCAGCTTCCTTTTGATTTAATGTGGGATAAGCCTGTTTGACCGATAATGTTAACAACATATAGATTTATGGTGTATATGTAGTATATATAATGATTAAAGTATACCACAAATAGTGTTTAATTGCAAGTATTCTTTTTAAATTTCTTTTAAAAAAGCTGTTTTTCTAATATTTTTTCACATTTCAGCGAGGTTTTTGGTGTAAAAACAGCGAATAAAACCTTAGCTTGTCGCAAAACAGTGAAATTTTCGGGAGAAAAAGTGTACAGTTGTTTAAAAAACAGTTTAAACCGTTGAAAACATACCCCAAAAACAGAGAGTTTTTAACACTTTAAACAAAGTTTTAAACAATTTTAAATAATTTCTACGGACAAGTGTTTAAAGTTTCAGCGATAAATTCCTTATATCCATAGAAATAAATTGTATGCGAAATAAATACGCATACAGTATATGGTGTGGTATTTTCGGAGAAAACAGCGAGGATCACGGACGAAAAATATATTTTGTGTGCAGTACAAGCACAAAAAATTTTTTTGTAAACAGTGATAAACCAAAAAAGACTGAAATTTGTAAAAAACGGGTAAAATTTCACCCGAAGCAGCCGGTGCATCGGGTGAAAAGGGGATTTTTTAAAAACAAGTGGGAGTTTTATCCCATAACGACTTCTACTTCAACGGTTTTTCCTTCTTCAAAAGCGGGAATGATGTTTCCCTCAAGCTTTTCGCCGTTTACCGTTACGCTCTCAATACCTTTTGATATAAAGTGCGGATTTTTGACGGTGATGTTGTAGGTAGCGCCTCTGAATTTTCTTACAGCCGTAAAGCCCTCCCAGTCAGAAGGGATTGACGGATCTATTTTAAGCCCGTCATAGTCCGGTATTATTCCGAGTATATACTGTGATACTGCGACAAAGTTCCAAGCGGCGGTTCCGGTTAGCCAGCTGTTTTTAGCTTCACCATGCCGCTTTGCGTCCTTTCCTGCTATCATTTGTGCATAGACATAAGGCTCCGTTCGGTGTATTTCCGATATATCTTCAAGATAAGCGGGAGCGATCTTTGAGTAGTACTCAAAAGCCTTGTCGCCTCTTCCGACAAAAGCCTCAGCACAGATTATCCAAGCATTGTTATGACAGAATATTCCGGCATTTTCCTTATATCCGCCGGGATAGGTAGAGATCTCACCGTATTCTACATAGTATTTTGAATACGGAGGATTGTTCAAAACGAGTCCGTATTCGGAATTAAGATACTTATCTACGCTGTCGAGGGTTTTAATGTCAAGTCCCTCGTCCTTTCCGATACCGCTCATAACGCAAAAGCCCTGAGGCTCTATAAAGATTTTTCCCTCATCGCATTCCTTTGAGCCCATCTTTTTGCCGAAATCGTCATATGCTCTTATGAACCATTCGCCGTCAAAGCCGTACTTTAAAAGTGCGTCAGCCATCTTGTTTATCTCGGCGTGAGCCTTGTACGCTTCATCGTACAAGCCCTTATAACGGCAAATGGAAACATATTCGGGACCGATAAAGGTAAACATTCCGCCGACCATAACGCTTTCCGCCACACGGCTGTATTTAAGCTCGCCGTATTTCGGACAGGTCGAGGTCTGGAAGCTCTCTCCGGGAGTTTCCGAAAAGCAGGAGAGATTTATACAGTCGTTCCAGTCTGCTCTCATAGCGAGGGGAAGTCCGTGAGGACCCAGGTTGTTTACGATATGGTAAAACGACTGTGTAAGGTGGTCCATCATCGGCTTGGCACGGGTTATGTCGTTGTCATAAGGAACCTCTTCATCGAGAATAGACCAGTCACCTGTTTCCTTTATATACTGAGCTACCGCATATATCATCCAGAGCGGGTCGTCGGAAAAATCTCCGCCTATTTCGTGATTGCCCTTTTTGGTAAGAGGCTGATACTGATGATAACAGCCGCCGTCCTCGTACTGTGTCGATGCAAGATCAATAAGACGCTCTCTTGCTCTGTCGGGTATCTGGTGTACAAAGCCGAGAAGATCCTGATTTGAATCCCTGAAGCCCATTCCTCTTCCGATTCCGCTCTCAAAATATGACGCCGAGCGGCTCATATTGAAGGTCACCATACACTGATACTGATTCCAGATGTTTACCATCCTGTTCATCTTGTCGTCGGGTGTGTTTACAGAGTATTTTGACAAAAGCTCGTCCCAGGTTTTCTTAAGCTCCTTTAAAGCGGCGTCGGCTTTTTTTGCGGTATTCATAGACTTTATCATATCGTAAGCCTTCTGCTTGTTCATTCCGCCGTTTTCGTCCCATTTGTCCTCGCCGTTTTCAACATATCCAAGCAAAAATACCAAGGTCTTTTCTTCATCAGGCTCAAGAGTGAGGTTTATCATATGTGATGCTATCGGCGACCAGCCGTCCGCTACTGAATTGGAGGACTCGCCTTTAAGCACACATTGAGGATTGTCAAATCCGTTATAAAGTCCGATAAACGACTCTCTGTCGGTGTCAAAGCCGTCGATAGGGCAGTTTACGGTATAAAATGCAAAGTGATCCCGTCTTTCCTTATACTCGGTCTTGTGGTATATTGTCGAGCCTTCGATCTCTACCTCTCCTGTGTTGAAGTTTCGCTGAAAGTTCGTTGAGTCGTCCTGTGCGTCCCACAAGCACCACTCGATAAACGAGAAGAGTTTAAGCTCTTTTTTCTGGTCGGAGGAGTTTTTAATGACGAGCTTCTGAACTTCTCCGTTAAAGTCCTGAGGAACGAAGAAGGTTACCTCGGCACAAACGCCGTTTTTTTCTCCGCTTATTATTGTATAACCCATTCCGTGACGGCAGGAGTATTTGTCGAGCTCCGTCTTCACAGGGCTCCAACCGGGCGACCATATTGTATCGCCGTCCTTTACATAAAAGTACCTTCCTCCGACATCTACCGGCACATTATTATAGCGGTATCTTGTTATTCTTCTTAATCTTGCGTCCTTAAAAAAGTGATAACCGCCCGCCGTGTTTGAAATGAGGGAGAAAAACTCCTGTGTTCCCAGATAGTTTATCCAAGGATACGGGGTTTTTGGATCTGTGATGACATATTCCTTGTTAGCGTCGTCAAAATGTCCGAATTTCATAACTTTTCCTCTCCTTAATATTTAACAAATTATTTTTTTCAGTAAATAATATATGTGACAGTAAGCTTTGATTTCCTGAAGCGTTTAAAGCTTTACCACCTTAAAACTTTGTGAACAGCAAAATTCCTCGCCGAATAAAAGCTCCTTATAGCCTGATATACCGGCGTCGAGCTCAAGGTTCGGAGCGTTTATCATCGCCGTCATAGGCTCGGGACAAAAGTATCCTTTATCTCCAGAATCGTTCCACATATTGTAAAACTTAAACTCTTTGCTTACCTCGTTGAGAAGAGCGATACCTTTTGCGTCGTCGTAAACTACCGTTCCGTTAAACGGTTTTCCGTCAAAGGTGTTGGGAACTGCCGTATACATATCGTTTTCGATGACCTGTCCGGTAGGGCGTTTTGTGCCGTTTTTATATTCGATGTCCCAGTCGCTCAGCGCTAATAGCCGCTCGGTCGGCAAAAACCTTTCGCTCAACTCGCACCTTTCACCTATCGGGACGCAGAGGCGCATATCCTTTTCGCTTGAGCCGTTTACAAGCGGAGCGTTTATACAGGTGTGTGTGCATATTGACACGGGGAGAGCTTTTTTTGACAAATTTTTAAGAAGTATTTTTTGGTAAAGTCCGTTTTGCGACAGCTCAAATGTAATTGTTATTTTAAAGTCAACATCAAAATACTTATACATTTCGTCATCTTTATTATATGTGAAAGAACCGGACATAACCGCTTTATCCTTATCCGTTTTCAGCTCGTTAAGCTCATACGGGCGTTTAAAAACAAATCCGTGGATGTAGTTTTGATAATCCGGCTCGTTTATAGGCATCTGATATGTGGTGTCGGAGGTTTTTATGATTCCCCTGTCAAAACGGTTCGGAAGATACATTGTCGGAAGTCCCCATATAGCCGGAGCTTCCTTTATCGTTTCGATAGAAACATCGTCACGGTATCTGAATATCTCACAGTCAAGCGGAATATTTCTGAGTCTTAAGACCTGATTTCCTATTGACGGACAAATCACCGCCTCATATCCGCCCGCACAAAGGCGCACACAGCTTGTGTTTTTAAAAACAATTTTTTCTGCTGATGACATAAAGCTTCCTCCGCTAAAAGTATTATTTTAAAAGTTCTGCATACAATTAAAGTATAACACATAATTTTTTTATAAGCAACAAAATTTACACAATTAAACATATTTTCCCAAAAGTTTTTTTAGGCTGATTGAATAAAGTTTAATACACGGGGCAATATACTTTTAGCACAATGGTGTGCGCTAAAGGAGGTATTGCTTATGTTAGATAAGATAGCGCTTTTTCTGCTTATAATCGGCGGACTTAACTGGGGACTCGTAGGAATATTCGAGTTTGACCTGGTAGCGTTTTTATTCGGCTCGTCCACATCGCTTTTGAGCAGAATAGTGTATATCGTAATTGCCGCGTGTGCGCTTTGGTGCATATCGCTGTACTTCAAGGAACATTCTCTTATAAAAGCAGAGGAATAGCTTCCTTAATAAAGCCTGTGCAAAGGTGCACGGGCTTGAAGAAAAGAGAGCTTTTTGCATATACTTCATTGAGGATCGGGTTTTAGCAATGAAGAAATGCTGTATAAAAAAGCTCTCTTTTCTTTTTTATTATCTTAAAAGTGCAGTTTCTTTGAAACTTTTGCACAAAACTGCGTATTAAAATTTAGTCAGAATGCCGATTAGTTTTGAACAAAAAATGAATTTTTATCCAAAAGCTTGACTTTTATTTGGAGGTATACTATAATACAAATGGTGATATTTTATATTACATAAAATATCATTCGTTTTGTTGTCTCCTTTCTTTTGTTCTACACATAGTTTTTTTATTTTATCTTTGCAGTATCGTATTTTCGGTGCTGCTTATTTTTTTATTTATGATATATAATTTTGGGCTGAGTGAGCCGAACGGACATCTGTGATTAGTTATAATCAAAAAAGCGACCAAGGATTTTTACCTTGATCGCTTTGTTATATTTTAAAAAAGTTAAAGATTAAAACTGTGCTGAGTAGTTAGGAGCTTCCTTTGTGATGTAAATATCGTGCGGATGAGACTCCTTAAGTCCCGCACCTGTTATCTTTATAAATCTTGCCTTTTCGTGAAGAGTTGGAATATCCTTACAGCCGCAATAACCCATACCCGAGCGGATACCTCCGCAAAGCTGGAACACCGTATCTGAAACAGCGCCCTTGTAAGGAACTCTTCCCTCAACTCCCTCGGGAACAAGCTTTTTGCTGCCCTCCTGGAAATATCTGTCCTTAGAGCCTGCTGCCATAGCAGCCAAGCTTCCCATACCTCTGTATACCTTAAAGGAGCGTCCCTGATATATTTCGACATCTCCCGGAGCTTCCTCACAGCCTGCAAGCAGCGAGCCGAGCATAACAACACTTGCTCCGGCTGCCAGAGCCTTTACAATATCGCCGGAATACTTTATTCCGCCGTCTGCTATTACAGGTATTCCCTTTTTCTGTGCAACGCAGGCAGCATCATATATAGCGGTGATCTGCGGAACGCCTATTCCAGCGACAACTCTTGTTGTACATATAGAACCGGGACCTATTCCTACCTTAAGACAGTCTGCTCCCGCTTCGATGAGAGCCTCAGCCGCTTCAGCGGTAGCGATGTTTCCTGCAATAACAGGAATATTCGGGAAGTTTGCTTTTATCTTCTTAACGCATTCGATTATATTCTTTGAGTGTCCGTGGGCTGAATCAAGAGCAAGAATATCAACGGAAGCGTCTATCAGAGCGCCCGCTCTTTCAAGCACATCTGCCGTAACTCCGATCGCCGCACCGCAAAGTAGCCTGCCTCTTGAATCTCTTGCAGAATTAGGGTACTGGACTGCTTTTTCAATATCCTTGATAGTGATAAGCCCCTTTAATATCCCGTTTTCGTCAACAAGCGGGAGCTTTTCTATTTTATGCTGCATCAAGATCTTCTGAGCGCCCTCAAGGTCCGTTCCTACCGGGGCGGTCACAAGCTCCTCCTTGGTCATTACCTCAGAGATTTTAATGCTGTAATCGGTTATAAATCTGAGATCTCTGTTTGTTAATATTCCGACAAGCTTTCCTTTTTCATCGACGATCGGAACGCCTGATATTTTATATTTGCTCATAAGCTCGTCGGCTTTTTCTACGGTTTTGTCAGCCGTAAGTGAAAAGGGGTTTACAATAACGCCGTTTTCCGATCTTTTTACCTTATCGACCTCATCGACCTGCTCGCTTATAGACATATTTTTATGAATTATGCCTATACCTCCCTCTCTTGCGATAGCTATTGCCATTCTCGACTCGGTGACCGTATCCATAGCGGAGGTCATTATAGGATTGTTAAGATAGATGTCGCCCGCAAGCCTTGTGCGAAGATCGATCATATTCGGGGTAACATCACTTTCAGCAGGAATGAGCAAAACATCATCAAAAGTCAGCCCTTCCTTAGTAAATTTTTCGCTGAAGTTTGTGTTGAGCATAGAAACCATCCTTTCCTTGTGTCATAAATATAATCCGTTTGAGTATTACCCATTAGTATACATCATTTTATATTAAATGTCAACACAAAAAAATTAAATCAGCGAAAGGTACAAGAGTAAATCAAGTATCATTATCAAATTAAAATATTATCCGGAAAAAACAGTTTGCTGTTAAGGAAAAGAGCGGAGTGTTAATAAAAATGATCCCGTTACTATAAAGCCTGGTTTGTTAACAAACTATGAATATTGTAAACATTCTGTTACAAAAGATGATTTATTTTATGAAGAATGTACGTTTGCGTACATTTTTTCCTGATTTTGCACTATTAGTAGAGGGACAAAAAAAAAATAAAAGCCAAAAGGCTTAGCGCCGTTTGGCTTGATGCAATAATCTTATCGGGGGAATTTTATGTATTCACTGTGTTTATTAAAGAATTTTTACTGTCCTCGCCCATCTCCTCACAGAGATCTCTAATTACTCCCATCTTACAAGCGTCCTTGCACTTTCCGCAGTTTACGCACTTTGAATAGTCTATCTTAGCGAAGTTGTTCTCGACCCTGATCGCACCGATCTCACAAGCCCGCTCGCACATCCTGCAGCCTATACAGCCGTTTTTACAGACTGAGCGTGTGATTTTTCCTATGTCGGTAGATGAACACTTTACTTCGTAGCGAAGCTCTGCGGGGCGTATCTCAATAATGTTTTTAGGACAAACATCAGCGCATTTTCCGCAGCCGATACAAAGGCTCTTGTTTATGACAGATACCCCGTTGATGATATTTATAGCATTATTGTCACAGACTTCTACACAGTCTCCGTAACCAAGACAGCCGTTTGTGCACATTTTGCTGCCCTGATAAAACTGAGACGCCGCAAGACAGGATTGCATACCTTGATATTCAAAGCGTCTTTTTGCGCTGTCGCGTCCGCCCGAACACTTTACAAAAGCGACATATCTGCTTTTTGCTTTTACTTCAATACCGAGTATTTCTCCTATCGCTTTTGCTGCGTCTTCACCGCCGGGGCGGCAAAGATTCGGCTCCTCGCCGTTTTTCACTATTGCTTCCGCATAAGCGTTGCATCCCGTAAAGCCGCAGGCGCCGCAGTTTATCTGCGGAAGAGCGTTTTCGATTTTTTCAAGCCGCTCGTCGGTCTTAACATAAAAAACCTTAGCCGCAACGGTGAGTAAAACGCCTGCTGCGAGCCCGAGAGCCGCAAACAATATTATCGGTAACAGATATTCCATTTACTCTACTCCAATCTAAAAGAAAAATTAGAATTAAATCAATACTTTTTCTGATTTAATTTATTAATCAAGAAAAAAGTCCGCCGAAGCCCATAAAGCTTAGAGAAACAATGCTCGCGGCGACAAGTGTTGCCGGAACGCCCTTAAACATTGCCGGAACGCTGTCCGAGGAATCTATCTTTTGTCTTACGCCTGAAAAAAGCAAAAGCGCAACAGTAAAGCCCACGCCGGTTCCGAGGGCATTTACCATAGCTTCTAAGAAGCTGTATCCCTCGTCTATATTTGTGATTGTAACGCCGAGTACGGCACAGTTTGTGGTTATTAGCGGAAGATATACGCCGAGAGCTTTATATAGCGGAGGCATTATCTTTTTCAGGATTATCTCAACAAGCTGTACAAAAAGAGCGATAAGAAGGATAAACGCTACTGTTTTAAGATATTCGATGTCAAGAGATTCAAGAAGCTTGTATACGGGATATGTTACCGCAGTTGCACAAAGCATTACGAAGATGACTGCCGCGCCCATTCCGAGACAGTTTTTAAGTACCTTTGAAACTCCGAGGAACGGACATATACCCATAAACTGAGACAATACTATGTTGTTTACGAGAATAGCCGACAGCATTATTACAAGAAGATGCACCGCCATTTTATATACCTCCGTTTCTTAGCTTTTCACACGACGCCATATTCGGACAGCCCTTACAGCCTATTTCCTTCGGCGGTTTTTTATGCTTTAGCTTGTTTACGACCGCTATAATAATACCGAGGGTAAAAAATCCTCCGGCAGGAAGAATAAATATCGTCATAGGAGATTCGTTTAGAAGCGGTAAGGAAAAGCCGAATACCGTTCCGTTTCCCAATATCTCTCTAACAGTGCCCATAAGGGTAAGTGAAAGCGTAAAGCCGAGTCCCATTCCGAGACCGTCAAGTATAGACGGAACTACCTTGTTTTTGCTTGCAAAAACCTCTGCTCTTCCAAGAATGATACAGTTTACTGTGATAAGCGAAAGGAAAATTCCAAGACTGTCATAGAGTGTCGGAACATATCCTTTTAATAAAAATTCAATTAGCGTTACAAAGCCTGCGATTATAACTATGTAACAGGGAAGCCTTACCGCATCGGGAATTATCTTTTTAAGAAGAGATATTACAATATTCGAGCCGACAAGCACAAAGGTAGTCGCTAATCCCATTCCTATTCCGTTTGAAGCCTGTGTTGTCACCGCAAGCGTCGGACACATTCCCAAAAGGGTGACAAGCGTAGGATTTTCCTTTATAAAGCCCTTGGTAAATTCCTTTAAGTTACTCATTGTCTTGCCTCCATATCTGCCGCCAGAGCAAGCTTTACAGCGGCTTTAAGTCCCTTTGATGAAAATGTTGCGCCTGTTACGGCATCGACTCCGTCCGCATCAGCTTCGCTTTTTAATCCGACATATGTTTTTAAGTAGTCATCATTATTTACCTTTGTTCCAAGCCCCGGGGTCTCGGAGCAGGAGATAAACGATACTCCCTCGACTGCGCCGTCCTTGATCCCTACGAGAATATGAATCCCGTCGGAATTGTAGCCGTCGGTGGTTACTTCATAAACATAAAGTCCGCCTTCTCCTTCTATTATCTTATCAACTCCGTCAAAGGTCTTGTCGGTCTGGGTGTATGTACCCTCTCCGAAAGCCGAGGTAAGTGATTCGTTTAAGGTTTCCCTGTTTATTTCCTCTACTCTTTCCTTGGTGATATTGTTCACAAATATAAGCGCACCGGATATGACTGTGCATATTATTGTAAGGACGAGAGGCGGAAGAACGGTAGTTTTTAAATTCATTGTTCGTCACCGGCCTTTCCTGATTTCCTGACCGCTCCGAACGGTCTGGTTTTAGTAGCCATATCAATAAACGGAGTCAGAATATTCATAAACAGAATAGCAAACGAAACGCCCTCCGCCATAGAACAGTAAAACCGTATGACGCAGGTGATAACTCCGCAGCCTATACCGAAAACAAGCTTTCCTAAGCCTGTGACAGGAGTTGTCACATAGTCGGTCGCCATAAATATAGCTCCGAGCATAACGCCGCCCGATAATATCTGATAAAGCGCGTCCTCTCCGGCAAGGAAAGAAAACAGTGCGACGGTTCCTATAAAGCATACAGGTGTGACAGGGGAAATGACCTTAAGCGCCACAAGATAAATCCCTCCGATAATAAGAGCAAGCGCACATACCTCTCCGACTGTTCCGCCGCAGTTTCCCAAAAACAGGTCGAGATAACCGGCGTTTTTTGTAACGAGCGGAGTAGCGCCGGTAGTTATCTCATCTGCAGTGTAATAAAATGGCTTTACCCAAGTTGTCATAGCGCTTGTAAATGAGAGCATAAGCACTATTCTTCCGACAATAGCCGGATTAGCAAAGTTTTTTCCTAGTCCGCCGAAAAGCTCTTTTACTACGGCTATCGCGATAAACGAGCCGAGCGCTGCCATCCAGAACGGAAGTGTCGCAGGAAGATTTAGCGCAAGCAAAAGCCCCGTAACAACAGCGGAAAGGTCGTTTATTGTCGTCGGCTTTTTTCTTAGCATACAGCAGACAGCCTCCCAGACAACGGCTGTTCCGGTTGTTACCAGTATCAGCAAAAGCGCTCTAATTCCAAAAATAACCGTCGCCGCGATAATGCTCGGTACAAGCGCTATAATGACATGGAGCATTATTTTTTGAGTGGTTCTTGAGCTTACTCTGTGCGGCGAGGAGTATACATTTAAATTTTCCATATATCAAAACTCCTTATGTCAGCGTGGCATCAAAAGACGCTTAGCAAGCTGATTTGTTTCAGCAAGCTTTCTTTTTGCGGGACACACATATGTGCAGCTTCCGCAATTCATACAAAGATTTACCTTAAGTGCCTTTAAAGCGTCGGTGTCGTTTTTCTTATAAGCTGTCTCTATCTCGCATGGCATAAGCTTAAGCGGACAGGCTTTTATACAGCTCGAGCATCTTATACATTCAGTCTGCGATGCGATTTTTTGTTCCTTAAAAGCAAGAACGGCATTATTTGTTTTTGTCACCGGGGAAAAGCTGTCAAAGGCGCAAACCCCCATCATCATTCCGCCGAACAGTATCCGTTTTGTTTTTTCCGTGTCGGTTTTACAGTAGGAAAGAAGCTCGTCTGCGACAGTTCCTATCGGAACGAGAAGGTTTTTAGGCTCGCCGACTGTTTCCCCGTCTACGGTTATACGCTTGTTTATAAGCGGTATGCCGGTTTTAAAGTAACCGTCTAAAAATGCGACAGATGACACATTCATCACAACAACGCCGACATGAGACGGAAGTCCCCCTTCCTTTACGACTCTCTTAACGGTGTTGTATATTATGACCTTTTCCGCTCCCTGAGGATATGAGGACTTTAGCGTTTTGATTTTGATGTCCTCTGTGCCGGAAAGCTTTTGTGTCAAAAGCCGTATCGCCTCAGGCTTGTTGCTCTCAACAGCTATTATCGCATTTTTTATGTTGAGGGTATCCTTTACAAGACGGATACCGCCGATCACGCCGTCGGGATTTTCTATCATTTCACGGTAGTCGCTTGTTATGTACGGCTCACACTCCGCAGCGTTTATTATGAGAGTGTCAACAGGCGTCTCATCAGGGTCGTAGTTGAGCTTTATGTGTGCGGGAAAGCCCGCTCCGCCGAGCCCCACAAGACCGCTTTCTCTTACCGCCTTTATAAACTCCTCTTTTGTTTTGAACCGAGGCTTTTTTATGTCAGGGGAAAGTGTGAAATTTCCGTCAGATTCAATGTCGATACAGTTTATGACCGAGCCGTTCGGAACAAGAAGCTGACTGAAGCCTGTTACCTTACCCGATACAGAAGAATGTACCGGACAGGAAAAGCCCGCCTTACTGTCACCTATTTTCTGACCTACCTTTACTTCGTCACCCTCAAGTACAAGCGGTGCGAGCGGCGCACCCATTCCCTGACTCAGCGGGATCCGTACCGTTTTTGGATAATATTTTTCGGTAGGGCAGTTTTCGGTGTTTTTAGAATGCTTTATAAATATTTTGTTAAGTCCCAAGAATAAACACCTCTCAGATCATCGTTATTTTTCTGCTGTCCTCAGCAGCGTTAAAATTGTTTTTTATTCCTTCAGATACAAGTATTTCCCCGTTCTCACAGACGGCGATAACTTCGACACCGTCTTTTCTGAGCCGGTCGATACTGTTTACAAGCTTATCCTTTCCCATTATGTAAATAGAAGTTGATAAAAAATCGCTCAAGATACCGTTTTCACATACGACGGTAACGCTAGCTAGATCGCTTTTTACAGGGTATCCGGTTTCAGGATCTAAAATGTGAGAATACTTCTTTCCGTTTATCTCTGTAAACCGCTCATATCCGCCGCTTGTTGAAACAAACGATTGAGATAGGTAAAGTCTTCCGACAGTTTCATTACCTTTAAACGGACTTTTTATATCGACCGTAAAGGTTCTGTACTCGCCGAATAAAAGCACAGATGAGCCGAGATCAATTACTGCATTTTTTATCCCGTCTTTTATAAGAAGCTCATTCAGCTTGTCAAGGACATAGCCCTTTGCAACCGCGCCAAGCTCTATCTCGGTATCTCCCGAAAGCGTTACCTCATCACCGTTTATAAGGACATTTTTCATATTTACACCGTCAAGCGCCGAGAGTATTTTATTCTCATCGGGAACGGTTTTTCCGCCGTCTGATATGTTCCAAAGATAGATAAGACCGCCTGTCGTAATATCGGTATAACCGTACCTTTCATAAAGCTCTTTTGACTTTTTTATTATATCGATAAGAGCTTTGTCCGAAGAGCGTCTGGAAATATTGAGCCTTGAAAGCGAAGAATCCTCCGAAAAACCGTTAAGCTTTTTGTCAAGCATATTCACCGTATCACGAATATTGGAAAAAAGCTTTCCCGATCTGTCCGGCGAATCGTAAAGTGTAACTGTTCCGGCTGTGTCAAAGGCAAAAAAATTGTAGGCTGTTTTATCCTCCCCGATAACCAAAGAAAGGCAAAATGACGCAAGTGTCACCAAAGCGACAGCCGATATGATCAGGATCAGCCGTTTGCTTTTCAAAAAATCCCTCCTGTAAAAAACAGTTGTATTTTTTATTTAATAATGTTAAAATGTAATAAATAACAATAAAAGCTCTTTGTTTAAAACAGAGCGTTATTACATACATACATCATTATAATACAATTATGACAAAATGTAAAGAATTTTTTAATAAAGAAAGGCTGTAAAAAATATGAAGGGATACAGGATAAAGCTTATTCGCCACGGAATGACTGACGCTAATTTAAACGGTGTATATATAGGAAAGACCGATCTTCCTCTTTGTTCTCAGGGTGTAAATGAGCTTTATGACAAGATAGCAGAGTATGAATACGGAGGGGCTCAGAGAGTATATACATCTCCGTACAAAAGATGTACCCAGACAGCGGGGATTCTTTTTCCCGAGGTCGGAGCTGTGGCGGTTCAAGGGCTAAGAGAAATGGATATGGGAGATTTCGAGGGAAAAAAAGCCGAGGACATAATGAACACGCCAGAGTATAAGCAGTTTTTAAAGGGCGGACTTGACAACCCTCCACCGAACGGCGAAAGCATAAGAGAGGTCGTAACAAGAAGTCTTGAAGCTCTCAATTTCATAATAGGCGATATGATGAGTGAAGGACTTACAAACTGCGCCGTCATAACTCACGGCGGCATCATAATGAATATGTTGTCCTGTTTTGGACTTCCTAAGCTTTCACCTATGGAATTCCCGTGTGATTTCGGAGAGGGATACGAGGTGCTTGTCACAGCGTCAATGTGGCAGCGTTCAGGCTGTTTTGAGATAATGGGAAGGTTTCCCTACGGCGACTCGGAGGAATATGAGAACGATAAGCTTTAAAGCGGATGCTGACTGTACGGCGGAAGAGCTTTTAGTGTCAAGCGGAGTCTCAAAGAGGCTTTTAAGACGGCTTAAGAGAACACGCGGCGCGATAACTAAAAACGGAACTCACATCAGAACGATAGATAGTGTCAAAGCCGGTGAAAGCGTCGTGATAACACTTTCAGATGAAAAGACATTGACCCCGAATCCGAAGCTTTTTGCAAGGGTTTTGTACGAGGACGGAGATGTTGTCGTTTATGACAAGCCTCCGGATATGCCTGTCCACCCTTCACTTAAGCATTATGATGACAGCCTCGGGAATCTTTTCGCCGCAAGCTATAAGGACATTACATTTCGTCCACTAAACCGACTTGACAGAGATACCTCCGGTGTGTGCATATGTGCAAAGAACGCCTTTGCGGCAAGCAGAGTGTCACAAAGCATAACAAAGGTTTATTATGCGGCGGTTTGCGGAAAAATCGAGGGTAAGGGCGTTATCGACCTTCCGATAGCAAGGGTAAATGACTCGATAATCAAACGCAGAGTAGCCGACTGCGGACAGAGAGCCGTTACCGAATATGAGGTGGTTCTAAACAGCCTTAGCGGACAGTATACGCTGTTAAAAATTATCTTAGGCACAGGAAGAACGCATCAGATCAGAGTACATCTTTCACATATCGGTCATCCGCTCGCGGGTGATGATATGTACGGCGGTGAGCTTTGTGACATAAAAAGGCAGGCGCTTCATTGCGGATACGCCTCATTTGTAGGAACAGACGGGAAAAAGATAACAGTTGAAAGCGAGCTGCCTCAGGACATCAGGGCTCTTATGAGAATATAATAAAATCTCAATTTTTTGATATGTAATTAACTATTTACAATTTTTGTTTTTTATGTTACAATATATAAAAATATCAAGGGGGAGATTTATATGTCAAAAATTTGTCCAAAGTGTCAGGCAACTATCAATGACGACGATAGGTTCTGCGCTGCTTGCGGTGCAGAGGTGACTGATACAGAAAAGCCGGTTGAGGAACCTGCCGCACAACCCGTTGCAGAGCCCGCTGCAGAGCCGACTACGGAGCCTTCCGCAGAGCCTACGGCAGAAGCAGCGCCCGTAAATGAGCCTGTGCCGGAAACAACACCTGTTGGTGCTGTACCGGATGTTTATCAGATCACACCTAATATGGAAGGAGCCGTTCCTTACGAAGCTCAGCAGATGCCGGGGGTACAAGGTGAAGCTGTTAAAAAGTCAAGAGGAAAAGGACTTCTTATCGCTCTTATTATCATTATAGCGGCACTTGTTATCGGCGCAGGAATCCTTGTTTACTTTTTGGTTTTCTCAGGCGGCGGATATGAGGAGGCGATAGACGCTTATGTTGAGTATACGGAGTCTTATGATCAGGATGATCTTGTAAAGGCAATAGGAAAAGATGCACTTATTTATTATGTTGAGGAAGAGTGCGGAAGCGATATGGACACCTTCTACAAGGGCTGTGAGATAATGGAGAAAATGAATGGCCTTGTGGATATGGATGTTGATTACAAGATCACCGACGCACAGAAAATGTCATCAGACGAACTTGAGGAATACGAGGCAGACGGATATGAGGTAAGCGAGGGGTACACTGTTGATGTTGAGATATCGGCTCGCGGCGGCGGAATTTTGTCGGGACTTAACACTGACGGCAACACCGAAACGCTTACAGTCATTAAATTCGGAAGCGATTGGTGCGTTACCGATGCCGCTGAAATAGTAGAGAGCATTATTCAGTCGGCAAAAGGAGTAGGCGCTTTATCCTCTAGACTTGAGCAATATTGATTTTTAAAGACTGTACCGGTTTAGCGTTAAGTAAAATATTTGTGGGCGGCAGGAATATGCCGCCCTTCTTTACTTTTTTAAATAAATATGGTAAAATACAGGATAAGCGGATGTTTTTAATCGTATCTATGAAAAAGGAGTTGTTTATTTATGAACACCTATAAAATCAAGATATTTAACAGGGAACTTAATATAACTACCGATCAGACACTTGAGTATACTCAGGCACTTGCCGACAAGCTCAATCAGAAGCTCTCAGAGCTTACACAGGGAGTCGGTAACCTTACGCTTAACGATGCCGCTGTACTTGTTTCGCTCGATTGTCTTGACAGAGCGGTCAAGAGCGAGGAAAGCGCACAAAGCATAAGACATCAGATAAAGGAGTATGCGGACGACGCTTCTCAGGCAAGGCAGAAGGTGCTTGAATGTGAAAATGAGATAGCTAAGCTCAATCAAAGAATAAAGGAGCTTGAGAAAAATCAGGGCGGTTCTGGTGCGAGCGAGCCGACCGGTTCGCCTTCGACCGAAAGAGCTGTCGGCGGAAAGGTTTTCGCCCCGAAGCACAAAGAGGAACAGAGACATAATTTCAACTCCGACCGCCTGGCAAGCGAGCAGACATCGTTTTTTAAGAAATAATGTGCGAGATACTTTCCCCCGTTGGAAGTGTCGAGTCGCTTTTTGCTGCGCTTGAAAGCGGAGCGGACGCCGTATATTTTGGGTCTAAGAGGTTTTCCGCAAGACAGAACGCTCAGAACCTTGACTCTAAACAGATAAAACAGGCTGTTTTTGAGTGCCACAAAAGAGGTGTCAAGATATATCAGGCGATAAACACTCTTTACTTTGACGATGAAAAAAGCGAGCTTTTAAACGAGCTTAAACAGGCGGCGCAAAACGGAATAGACGCTATTATCGTCCAGGACCTCGGGACTGTAAAAACAGCCCTTGAGTGTGTACCCGAAATGCCGCTTCACGCATCTACACAGATGACTGTACACACAGCGGAAGGCGCGCTTTTGGCAAAGGAAATGGGATTTAAGCGAGTGGTGGTTTCAAGAGAGTGTCCGGTCGACACTATAAAGGAGATCGCAGCTACGGGAGTAGAGACGGAGGTCTTTGTACACGGCGCTCTTTGTATGTCCGTTTCGGGACAGTGTTATCTTTCTGCTATGCTCGGCTCAAGAAGCGCAAACAGAGGACTTTGTGCGGGAGCTTGTCGGCTGCCGTTTTCAGCGTGTGAAAACCCGGCGGATAAGTATGCGCTTTCTTTAAAGGACCTTTGTGCGTTTAAGTCTTTAAATGAGTTAAAGGAAGCGGGTGTTTGTTCGTTTAAAATAGAGGGACGAATGAAAAGACCCGAATATGTTGCCGCAGCCACAAGAGAATGCGTCTCGGCGCTTAAAAAAGGAAGCTACGATCTAAAGCTATTAAGGCGGGTGTTTTCAAGAAGCGGCTTTACAAACGGGTATCTGGATGGAAAGCTCGGAAAGGATATGTTCGGCGTAAGGACCAAGGAGGATGCGGTTGCCGCAAGAGAGACTTTTTCAGAGATAAAAGAAGGTTACTCGGAGGTCTTAAAGCGCGCTGAGGTATCATTTGAGATAAGAGTAAAACAAGGTGAGAAAATATCTCTTGAAATAAATGACGGCGAGGGATCGGCTGTTAAAGTTTTCTCAGATCCGCCAAGCTTTGCCACAAAACGAGCGGCAGAGGATGATATAATAATCAGGCAGATAAAAAAACTCGGCGGCACTATATACGATTTTAAAGACGCTAAGGTAGAGCTTGACAACGGTCTTTTTGTAAGCGCTAAGGAATTAAACGACTTAAGGAGAAGGGCTGTCGAGGAGCTGGATAAAAAGAGGTATTTAAAAAATACCGTAGTAAAGAATTTTAATGATAAAGTTATAAAGACAAAGCGCTCAGAGAAAAAAACAGGTACTGTCAAACCGCTTTTACGAATAAGAGCCAATAAAGCCGAGCAGCTTTATTATCTTGATAAAAACAAAATTGAGCTTATATCACTTCCGTTTCCGGAAATTAAAAAAGCCGATGTTTCAAGGGAGAAGCTGTGCCTTGAGCTTGACAGATTTATGACCGATGAAAATATATGCCGAAAACAGATAAAAGACGCTTATGATGGCGGGATAACTCATTTTCTTGCACAGAACATAGCGCATTTTAGACTTTTAAAAGGTCTTAAGGATATAAAAATTCACGCGGGATATTCTATGAATATCACAAACTCTGACGCCTTGGAAACTGTAACCCGACTTGGAGCAAGCGATGCAGAGCTTTCGTTTGAGCTTACAGAAATTAAGGCTCAAAGGATAGTTGGCGACATACCGACAGGAGTTATCGTTTACGGACATCTCCCTTTGATGCTTATGAGAAACTGTCCGATAAGCTCCGAGGTCGGATGTAGTGGATGTAAGGGCTATCTACGCGACAGAAAAAACAAGAGATTTTATATTTCCTGTCACAAGGACAAGGGATATTTTGAGCTTTTAAACGGCGAGCCTCTTTATCTTTTTGATAAAAAGCGGGTACCGCCGGATTTTGAAACTATAATGCTGACGAAAGAAAACGCCGATGAGGCAAAAGAAGTGTTTTTATCATATCTTGAGAATCGGTGTCCCTCGGGAGAGTTTACAAGAGGACTTTATTACAGAGGAGTGCTTTGATCGTCGGCTAAAACAGAAAAAGAAAGGATTGTTAAATTTGAAACTGGTTTTTAAGAAGTTAAGAGAAACTGCAAAAACACCTGTGCTCACTAAAGGAAATCCCCCGGCATTTATGCTTTTTGCAAACCTTGATGAGGACAGGATACTTTTCCCCGGGGATATAAAAGTAATAAGGACGGGAATTACCTTTTCGATGCAGGAAAAGGAGTTTCCCGACCTTTCGGTACTTGTGATGCCGAGTGAAGAGATGGTAAAGGAAAAAGGGTTATATCTTGCAAACGGACTTGCGGTGATTGCCGGAGAGCAAAAGGGAGAGATATGCGTAGCTGTGATAAACTCTTCTAAGGTGATGAGAAGTATTTCCGACGGGGATCAGATAGCAAAGCTTGTTGTTACAAGGATACAGGTTCCCGGACTTTCTGCCGAAAACTTTAAACAAGAGGAAAGTAAAGCGTAAATAAAACAGTAATTTATTATTTGTTTTATTAAACGACGGCTATTACAAATCGAAAACAGAGAGGAGGCGACCGGGAAAATGAAAATATATAAAATGAACAAATCAGCGAAAACTTTTCTTAGGATCGCTATGATCGCGGTCGCTTTAACCGTCACATACCTTTGTTTTTCTTACCTTTCAGGCTATCCTATAATAATGTGGCTTGTGATAGGGCTTTTCTGGGGAGCTATGATAGTTTACGGGTTTATATTTCTCCCAATATACTTTAAATCCTCAAGGTATATGTTAGGGGAAAAGGAAGTAAAAAAACAAGCGGGAATGCTGTTTTTTACAAAACAGTATATAAAGCTTGAATCTATACAGTATGTTTCTTCTGTAATATTTCCGCTTTCACAGTTTACCGGACTTAACTTTGTTACAATAAACGCATTTGGCGGACGGGTCATATTTATGTTTTTGTCAAGAAATGACGCTTTAGAGATAATTGATTATCTCGAAGAATATATCAAGCGAAGAGATATGGGCGAGTGATCCATAGGATTTTTACTCAAAAGGAGGGAGATTTACAAGTGGCGGAAAAAAGTCTTTTTTCGTATCTTTTTAAATACCGTCAGCACCCACTGACGATTTTTAATTATATAACAAGGGGCTTTTGGCTGCTTCTTATCCCTCTTACAAGAAGCCTTATCGCGACAAGGTTTAATATTGCACAGTGGCTACGGGGAGCTTGGCTCGATATTTTGATAGTGTCGTTGATTTTCGGCTTTGCTTTTTTGAGATGGTTTTTTATTTCCTTTCATATTGAGGACGAATATATACAGACCGCAACAGGATATTTCGGACTTTTAAGGTCAAAGATATATTACAATCAGGCTTCGTCTGTTACCTGCTCACAGGGGGCGTTTCTGCGGCTTTTCAGAGCATATAAGATAAACATAGATACAAACTCGAATGCGAGGTTTTTTTCCAAGCACAATGTGACTCTTATAGTAAAAAAAAGAGAGTTTGAAAAGCTTTATTCTATTATAAAGTCTCACGGACAGGGACTTGCAAAGTTTTCTTACCAACCGAAAAAAACGCAGCTTTTTATTTTTTCGCTTTTGTTTTCTTCAACGATTTCGGGAGTGGTACTTATAGCAACTATCCTCTATCAGGGTTCAAGAATAATCGGACGAGAAATAGAACAGCAGCTTCTTCTAGACATAAACAAACAGGTTTCTGATTTCCTTACAGTAAACCTTCCGCCTATAACGGTAGCTATCGTTCTTGTGATAGTTGTAGGATGGCTTTATTCGTTTTTGGTAAACCTGGTACGCCACTGGGATTTCACCGCAGTAAGACAGGGCTCGAACATCATAATCCAGTCGGGTATAATCACACGGCGCATTAACATCATAGACATCAATAGAATAAACTTTATAGATATTCGGCAGAGCTTTCTTATGAGAATATTCAAGATATGCTCGGTAAACATAAGCTGTGCGGGCTACGGAAAGAGCAACCGTCAGATATCGGTACTTGTTCCGATAACGACTAACGAGGAGATGCTTATGTCATTAAAGGTGCTTATTCCGAAGTTCCCGAGACCGACGCTCACCCTTAG
Source organism: uncultured Clostridia bacterium (assembly GCA_947624675.1). Taxonomy (GTDB): domain Bacteria; phylum Bacillota; class Clostridia; order Oscillospirales; family Ruminococcaceae; genus UMGS1601. Next base: position 70,253 of record CANQLI010000008.1, read on the forward strand.
AAGCAGGCTCAGTTATATACTTTCGTTTTTGCTCACTCCTACGCTTGTTGTCGCGGCTGTTCCTGTGGCGGCATATGTAATTTCCTGGATCTTCCCCGAATGGGAGTCGGTCACAATGTTTTTGATGGTTATGTTTTTCATTCCGGGCTTTTGGTTTATCGTTGTGAAGTTTGCCGCTGTTTTCACAACAGGGATCGGCTTTCATAACGGTTACGCAACGCTGAGTTACTGCCGTTTTTACAGCTTTCACACGGTAGTAGTTCCCATAAAGCGCATATCTATCGCAACGACAAAGCAAACTGTCGCGCAGTATTTCAACAAGCAGTGCGACTTAAAAATCTACACAAATTCGGAAAAGACATCTTATCATAAGGTGAAAAACTTTCCGCTTAAAAATGTCCTGGAGGAATTTGGTTCGCACGGATTTGATCTCAGCTGAAGGTATTAATACGCTTCTAAAGCGAAGTTATTGTAAAAAACGCAAGATAAAAATAAAAAACCCTTGACAAAAGGACAAAAGTATTATATAATAACCTAGTCGCTTTAAAAGTTGGCTGTATAGCTCAGTTGGCTAGAGCATTCGGTTCATACCCGGAGTGTCACTGGTTCGAATCCAGTTACAGCCACCATACGGCCCGTTGGTCAAGAGGTTAAGACACCGCCCTTTCACGGCGGAATCATGGGTTCAATTCCCGTACGGGTCACCATATTTATACAAAAGGTCTCAATTTATTGAGGCTTTTTTGTTTTATAATAATAAATTTTAATTTCCGGTATCTGCGGTTTGACGGATAAGATTACTTTTGATATAATTATGGTAAATACAGAAAAATTATCTGAAACCGTAATATAGATAGGCAGTATTATAGGAGGAAAATAGCAGTATGATATACTTTTTATCAGATTATAGTCAGGGAGCACATCCAAAGGTTATGGAGGCTCTCGAGAGAACGAATATGGAGCATAGCAACGGATATGGCTTAGATGAGCATTGTGAAAAGGCTATGGAAATAATTAAAAATATAATAGGTATAGATAACTGTGAAGTATATATGATGATCGGAGGAACTCCCTGTAATGTTACAATAATATCAGCAAGTCTCAGACCATATGAGTCCGTAGTTGCGCTGAGAACAGGTCATATATATTTTCACGAAACGGGCGCTATTGAGGCAACCGGTCACAGAGTTGTTGCCTTAGAGGGTGAAAACGGGAAAATGACCCCGGAACTAATTGATAAGGCCCGGGAGGAATATGAGGATGAGCATACGCCACTACCAAAAATGGTATATATATCTCAACCTACCGAGTGTGGTTCTATATATAGTAAGGCTGAGTTGGCGGCAATTCGTAAAAAATGTATCGAAAATGATATGTACCTATATGTGGATGGCGCAAGATTGGGAGCGGCATTGACAGCAGAGGATAATGACTTGTCGATCAGAGAGTTAGCAAGGCTTTGTGACGCGTTTTACATTGGCGGGACTAAAAACGGCGCATTGTTCGGTGAAGCTCTGGTTATTTGTAACAATAAAATGAATGACCACTTTCGTTTTATGATGAAGCGTCAATGCAATTTACTGGCTAAAGGAAGACTTATCGGAGTTCAATTTGAAGCTTTACTTGACGGCGGAGAAAATAGTATATATTTTGAAATGGCAGAGCATGCAAACAGAATGTGTAAGATCATTCGGGATGAATTAAAAAGACTTGGAATAGATTTTTATAGCTCTTCACAGACAAATCAGCTTTTTCCTATATTGCCGGTAAAGGTTGTCGATGAGCTTGAAAAAGAATTCTGCTTTTATAGATGGGCTAAGGAAAAGGACGGAATGATACCGATTCGCTTGGTAACCGGATGGGGAACGGAGCAAAAGGATGTTGAGGCGTTGATAAAAGCGATAAAGCAGAATTATCAGAGGTAATGTTAAAAAAGTACAGCCAAGCCTTTAACTTGGCTGTATTTTATACCCTAAGCAACAATGTATTATTGACGCTTGGGTTTTTTGGCTTTTTCTTTTTTTAGATCGCCGTTGGCGGGGTTATCTATAATGTGACCTTTCTCATCAAAGCGTGAGCCGTGACAGGGACAGTCCCAGGAGCGCTCGGCGCTGTTCCATTTTAAAGCGCAGCCCATATGCGGGCATCTTTTTTTCGAGAATGTCAAAATATTTGACAACGCTTCGCAGCCGTTTATAAAAAGCTGAGGCTTTAAAATACTTCTTGACGGATCAAAGGCGTTTTCGTATTCGCTGTGTCCGTGTAAAATTATATCGTTCAGTATCATTGCCGCAGTCATTGAGCCTGTCATACCCCATTTGTTAAATCCGCTCGCAACAAATAAATTATGAGTTCTCCTTGAGTAACGCCCTATATAAGGTATACCGTCAAGGCTCATACAGTCCTGTGCCGCCCAGAAGTATTTTTCCTTTGAGTTAGGATACTTTTGTTTTGCAAAATTTCTGAGTGTGCTCCAAGCTCCGCTTTGTTTGCCGGTGCGGTGTCCCGAGCCTCCAAGAAGAAGGAGTTCGCCGTAGTTTCTGAAGGACAGACCGGTTTTCTGTTCATCAACATACATTCCGTTTACATCCTGTGCATTTTCGAGGGCAATAACATATGATCGGTGCTGATAGAGCTTTAGGAAATAGCTTCCGTGCTTGTTTATGAATGGGAAATGAGTTGTTACTATAACTCGCTTGGCATTTATTTTGCAAAAGTCGGTCACTGCGGTGTTCCCTATCATCTCTCTGACAAATGTGTTTTCATAGATGTTAAGTCCGCCCGAAATACAGGATACAAACTTTAGAGGGTCAAACTGTGCCTGATTTGAAAACCTTACCGCACCTTTAGTAGCAATCGGCAAAGGTAGCTTTTCACAAAAAGATGCGTGGTACCCTATCTTTTCAACAGCCGACAACTCGTCCTCAAGCTTTTTTCTGTCTACTAGCGAATAAACATAGTTGTCTTTTATCTCATAGTCGCAGTCGATATTTTCGCAAAGCTTTTTATACATATCAAAAGCAGCCATATTTGCCCTTAAATACATCTGAGCAGTTTGCGTGCCGTAGCTTTTCAGGATCTTGCTGTATATAAGTCCGTGCTGAAAGGTTATTTTTGCGGTTGTGTGTCCGGACACTCCTCTTAATATCCTGTTTTTTTCGACAAGTACATAGTTTACGCCTTTTTTATGAAGCAAATATGCAGTTAATACACCGGCAAGTCCGCCTCCGATTATAAGAACATCTGTTGATATATCTTTTTTCAGGCTTTTAAACTCCGGTAAATGTGTATTTATCTCCCAAATCGGATCCATATTACCACTCCTTTTTATTTAGCGTGTCCGAATTACTCAAAATAATTCAAATGGTAAGCAACGTCGAGAGATTTTGTGGTAATTTTTTATATTAAGGGCTTGATTTTTACAAAAAATGGTGGTATACTATATACAATAGTTTTTTATTAAAAGACTGGAGCTTGACTTCCGGTCTTTCGTTTTTGTTGGGAGGTATCCGTTGTATGGCAGAGAAAAAAGGCGGAAAAACCGTTGAGAGAATAAAAAAGCTTGCCTTGCCCGTATGTGGGAGTATGGGACTGTCGCTCTGGGATGTTCGCTACGAAAAAGAGGGAGCAACACATTATCTCAGGGTGCTTATAGATAAAGAAGGCGGACTTGATCTAAGCTCTTGTGAGGAGTTTTCAAGAAGGTTTAATGTTATCCTCGACAACGAGGACCCGATAGATGAACCGTATGTCTTTGAAGCCGGCTCTCCGGGGCTTGGAAGAGAGCTTAAAAATGAGGAGCATTTCAAAGCCTATATCGGTAAGAAAATAAAAGTGAAGCTTTTTAAGGCGGTAGACGGAAAAAAGGAGCTTAAAGGAGTTTTGCTGTCATATGATAAGGATAGGAAGAAAATAGAGCTTAAAGATGACGAAGAAAAAATGGCGGATATATTACTTTCGGACTGCGCTTATGTAAGAGCTGCAGATGACGAATTGTTTTAAAAATATTTTAAGGAGGACATAAGAAAAAATGAGCAAGGAATTTTTTGATGCGCTGGAAAACCTTGGCGCAGAAAACAAAATCAACACCGAGGATCTGGCAGATAAGATAGCGGACGGAATAGTAAAGGCAATAAAAAGAGACCATCCCGGAGTTTTAGAGGAAAATATTTGTGTCAATATAGATCCCGAAAAGGGAAAATTTGAGCTTAAGCTAAACAAAACGGTCGTGGAAGCTGTTGAGGACGCCGAAAACGAAATATCCTTAGAGGACGCCTTAAAGGTGTCAAAGAAAGCGAAAATAGGTTCTCAGGTATCAATAAAGCTCGACCCGATGAAGTTCGGAAGAGTTGCCGCACAGTCGGCAAAGCAGTCTATAAAGCACGACATAAAGGAATTTGAGAGAGAAAGGCTTCTTGCAGCCTATCAGGGAAAGGAGCATGAATGCGTTTCCGCAACTGTGCTTAAGGTAGAGCCCGCAACCGGAAACGCGGTACTTACTGTTGACAAAAACGAGGCGTATCTTGTTAAAAGTGAACAGATACCGGGAGAGGTGCTTAAAGAGGGAGACATAATAAAGGTTTATGTTGTGGGAATAGTAAATCCCGAAAGACGCCCCTCGGTAAGAATTTCAAGGACCCACAGGGACTTAGTAAAGCGCTTGTTTGAGCTTGAAGTACCTGAGATATACGATGGGACGGTAGAGGTAAAGGCTATTTCGAGAGAAGCCGGCTCAAGAAGTAAGATTGCAGTCTGGTCAAAGGATGAGAATGTCGATGCGATCGGTGCCTGCATAGGTCCCAGAAGAGGCCGTATACAATCTATCGTAAAGGAGCTTAAGGGCGAAAAGATAGACATTATACCTTATAGCGAGGACGACGCCGAATTTATTGCCGCGGCACTTTCCCCGGCAGATGTCATAAGCGTAACATTAGCCGAGGACGGAAGCCGTTCTTGTACGGTTGTCGTACCTGACAATCAGCTTTCCTTAGCTATCGGAAACAAGGGTCAGAACGCAAAGCTTGCCGCAAGGCTCACCGGATATAAGATAGACATCGGACCGGAGCATACAATCGAAATCGACTGATAAGGGGATTGGCATATGAAGACTAAAAAAATTCCGATGCGGCTTTGCTTAGGATGCGGTGAGTCAAAGCCAAAAAAAGAAATGATCCGGGTCGTAAAGAGCAAGGACGGAGAGATCTCTCTTGACACAACAGGAAAAAAATCGGGACGCGGCGCTTATATCTGCCGCAGCTTACAGTGCTTTAAGGCGGCAAGACAAAAGCACAGATTTGAAAAAAGCTTTTCGTGTGCCATTTCGGACGAGGTTTATGAAAGAATGGAGGAAGAGCTGTTAAATGACTGAGATAATGGGGCTTCTGACTATTGCGAGAAAGGCTTCAAAGCTTGCGCTCGGTATGGATATGACAAAGGACGCCTGTAAGTCGGGAGCGGCAAAATGTGTTTTGGTTGCAAGCGATCTATCGCAAAAAAGCTTAAAGGAAATAAAGTTTTTCTGCTCGCTTGACGGCGTGCCGATCTACTCTTTGGGAATGACTATCGGCGAGACGGGTGAACAGCTCGGAAAAAAGGTAGGAATAATAGCCGTGCTTGACAGCGGCTTTTACAAGAAAGCAAGGACGCTTTTAAATGAAATTAAAGCAGACGGGATCACTTATTAAGGAGGCAGTTTTTACCTATGGCGACAAAATATAAATTAAATGAGCTTGCAAAGGACCTAAAGCTTCAGAATGCACAGGTCATAGAGTGTATAGAAAAAGCTTTTGGTCAGACAAAGAAAACCGTCAGCGCACTTAATGCGGACGAGATAAATTATGTGTTGGAGTTTTTTACACAGCAAAACTCTGTTGAGAGCTTCAGCGATTATTTTAACAGCGCTAACAACAGAGAACAGCCTGAGCCACAACCTGAGCAAAAGGCTAAGCCTAGTGAAGTTAAAAACACAGAGACCAAAAAGCCTAAAAAGGACAGTAAGCCGGAAGGAGAGAAAAAGGCTAAAAAGCCTGTGCCTAAGAAAGATGAGACTTCTAAGAAGGAGGAGCCTAAAAAGGAGCCTGTAAAGCAGGAATCTCAGCCGAAAAAGGAAGCGGTCAAGCCGCCTCAAAAGAAAAAAGAGCCACCTAAGAAGAAGGAAAAGGGAGAAAGACTTAAGCTCAATACCGGAAGAGGCGAAAGCTCAGGAGGATATACCGTATCAGAGCAGGGCAAGGATTCAAACCGCAGAACGGTCGACACAAGAGGCTCTTATGTTGAGCTTGATAAATACAACGAAAAGTACGACACTCTTGCTGATTCCCGTCAGGGCAGAGGAAGGGATAATTACTCAAAGAAACAAAAGCTTACGCAGAAGTCTCAGCAGTATAAAAAGCAGAAGTATTCCACAAAGCGCGAAACAGAACAGCAGAAGGAAAAAAGGCTTGAGCTTGAGCGCGCAAGAAAGATGAAGCTCAAGGTCAAGATACCCGAAGAGATAAGCGTTTCGGAGCTCGCGTCAAGACTTAAGGTAGTTGCTACCGAGGTCATAAAGAAGCTTATGGGACTCGGAGTTTTTGCATCAATCAACGAGGTAATAGACTTTGATACAGCTTCGCTTGTTGCGGAAGAGCTTGGTGCAAAAGTTGAGAAAGAGGTCATTGTAACTATTGAGGAAAGGCTTATCGTGGACGAGGAGGACAAGGAAGAGGATCTTGAGGAAAGATGTCCTGTCGTCGTTGTTATGGGACATGTTGACCACGGTAAAACCTCAATTCTCGATAAGATAAGACACTCTAATGTGACCGAGGGAGAAGCCGGAGGAATTACACAGCATATCGGTGCTTATCAGATCGAGTATCAGGGAAAGAAAATAACATTTTTGGATACGCCGGGTCACGAAGCGTTTACCGCTATGAGGCTAAGAGGAGCGCAGGCAACGGATATCGCAATACTTGTTGTTGCCGCAGATGACGGAATAATGCCGCAGACTGTCGAGGCTATAAGCCACGCGAAGGCGGCGGGAGTTTCTATAATCGTTGCCATAAACAAAATGGATAAAGAGGGTGCGAACCCCGAAAAAATCAAACAGGAGCTTACCGAGCACGACCTTCTCGTAGAGGAATGGGGCGGAGATGTTATATGTGTTCCCGTTTCGGCGCTTACGGGAATGGGAATAAACGAGCTTTTGGAAAACATACTGCTTGTTGCCGAGGTGAAAGAGCTTAAGGCAAATCCGAACCGTCTTGCAAAGGGTACGGTAATAGAGGCTCGCCTTGATAAGGGAAGAGGTCCGATAGCGACACTTCTTGTTCAAAACGGAACGCTTAATTTGGGAGATCCGATAATTGCGGGAACCGCTGTCGGAAGAGTAAGAACGATGACTAACGACAAGGGCGAGGATATAGAAAAGGCTTATCCGAGCACACCGGTCGAGATAACCGGACTTTCGGAAGTGCCGTTAGCAGGAGATGCTTTTAATGCGGTCGCTGACGAAAGGCTCGCAAGAGAGCTTGTAGAACAGCGAAAGCACAAAGCAAAAGAAGAGCTTTTCAATCAGCAGACAAAGGTTACGCTCGAAAATCTTTTCAGTCAGATATCCGAGGGCGAGAGAAAGGAGCTTCCTATAATAGTAAAGGCGGATGTTCAAGGATCTGTCGAGGCTGTAAAACAGTCGCTTGAAAAGCTTTCTAACGATGAGGTAAGAGTAAAGGTCATTCACGGAGCAGTAGGAGCTGTCTCCGAGGGAGATGTTATGCTTGCATCGGCATCGAATGCGATAATCGTCGGCTTTAATGTAAGACCCGACCCTATTGCAAAGGAAAATGCGGAGCATGACGGAGTCGATATAAGACTTTACAGGATAATTTATGACGCGATCGAGGAAATAGGCGACGCTATGAAGGGTATGCTTGCGCCTAAGTTCAGAGAGGTTGAAACCGCCCGTGTCGAGGTAAGACAGGTTTATAAGATCTCAAGTGTCGGTCAGGTTGCCGGAAGCTATGTTTTAAGCGGTAAAGTCGGAAGAAATAATCAGATAAGAGTAGTGCGTGACGGTATAGTTATCGCCGAGGATAAGATGTCGTCGCTTAAGCGTTTTAAGGACGATATGAAGGAGGTTTCCGAGGGCTACGAGTGCGGAATAACGCTTGAAAGATTTTCCGATATAAAAGAGGGCGATATATTGGAAGCCTACTATATGGAGGAATACAGAGAATAAAATGTTAAGAGAGGTTAGTTTATGCCGGGCGTAAAAGCATACAGAATGGGTGAAGATATAAAGAGGATAATATCAGCAAAGCTTACGGAGCTTAAGGACCCGAGGATCTCGGGTGCGACTATGCTCACGGTTATGAGATGTGAGGTTACAAGCGACGGAAGCTATTGCAGGGTTTATATCTCATCCTTTGACGGACATAATCAGGCGCTTGAAGCGGTAAAGGGACTTGAGAGTGCAAAAGGCATTATAAAAAGAGAAATATCTTCGGTCTTGCGGCTTAGAAAATGTCCTGAGCTGAAGTTTATCGCGGATGATTCAACCGAACACAGCGCCAGAATAAACGAGCTTTTAAAAAAAGATTGAGTATATTAAAAAGGTTTATATACCGGACATTATTAAACGATAAAGTGCGGAAAGGGATTGCTTGACAATGGACATCAACGGCGTAAGAAGAATTTTAAATGAAAAGGATAATTTCACTATATTGACGCACATAAGTCCTGATGGTGATACACTGGGCTGCGGATTTGCCCTTTGCAGATTTTTAAGGAGCATGGGTAAAAAAGCAAATGTTATAAACGGCGACAAAGTACCCCACAGATATGAATTTTTATGTGAGGGCTATTATCCTCAGGAGTTTGAGGAGGAGTGCGTTGTCGCGGTGGATATCGCCGACGCAAAGCTTATGGGTGATGCTCTTAAAAGGTATCAGGAGCCGGGTGCTGTTGACTTGTGTATAGACCACCATATTTCAAATACGGGATATGCTAAAGAGACCTTGCTCGACCCGACAGCGGGCGCTGCGGCAATGATTATGTACGAGATACTCTCGGGAATGGGCGAGATAACAAAGGAGGTAGCCGCCTGTCTTTATACGGGAATATCAACTGATACCGGCTGCTTCAGGTTTGAAAATACCGACTCAAGGGCGCATATGTATGCGGCAAATCTCATAGAGACAGGAATAGATTTTTATACCATTAACCGAAAAATGTTTGAATTAAAGAGCAGAAATGTCGCTGCGGCTGAAAGAGCTATTGTTTCCCAGATGAAATTTTACTTAAATGATAAGGTAGCGGTGAATGTAATAAGCCTTGACACGCTCAAAAAGTACGGTGTAGAGCTGGCTGAGCTTGAAGGGATACCTTCGGTTGCGCTCACGATAGAGGGAGTTGCGGCAGGCGTCACAGTCAAGGAGAAGGCCAAGGGAACATACAAAATATCCGTTCGCACAACAGATGAGCTTAACGCCTCCCGGATATGCTCAGACTTTGGCGGAGGAGGTCACATAAGAGCGGCAGGCTGTGAGATAAAGGGAGAGCTTTGCGATGTAATAGACAAGGTCGTCGCAAAAATATCGGAGTACATTTAAAAAGTGGACGGAATAGTAGTTGTAAATAAGCCGGAGGGATTTACCTCGTTTGATGTCTGTAAAAAGCTGAGAGGAGTTTTCGGCACAAGGAAAATAGGACACGCCGGAACCTTAGACCCGATGGCAACCGGAGTTTTGCCGGTACTCATAGGGAAAGCCACAAAGGCAAGTGACATTCTTCCTGATGATAAAAAAACATATCTCGCCGGATTTAAGTTCGGAATAAAAACCACTACCGAGGACATCTGGGGAGAGGTGATAAAAAGAGAGAAAAGCTGTGTTTTAATGCCTCAGCTTCTTGTAAAGGCGAAGGAGTTTAAAGGCGAAATACTTCAGACCCCGCCTATGTACTCAGCGGTTCAGATAAACGGAAAACGGCTTTATGAGCTTGCGAGAAAAGGGATAGAGGTAGAGCGTCCGAAAAGAAAGGTCACGATATACTCTATTGAGATACTCGACTTTGATGAAAGCGCTCAAAGCGGTACCTTAAGGGCGGTGTGTTCAAGGGGAACATACATAAGAACACTTATCTCTGATATTGCCGTAAGCCTGTCAACTGTCGGAGTGATGACATCGCTCTGTCGGGAACGGTCGGGCGGATTTTCTCTTGAAAAAGCGTTAACGCTTGATGAGATACAAAAGCTCAAAGAGGACGGAAAGCTTAACGAGGCGGTGATACCGCCGGACAGTGCTTTTTACTGTTACGAGAGTATAGCTCTTGATCAGAAGCTGACAAGGCTTTATAAAAACGGAGTTGTATTACGAGCGTCACAGGTCAAAAAGCCTTCGACGGAAACTGCTCGTGTTTACGGCTTTGACGGTGAGTTTTTAGGACTTTGCAGGCTAAACGAAAGCCGGGACAAGGTTTACCAATTTAAAAATTTCTATTAAGAGGGTGAGCGCTGATTGACGGATATTTCTGAAAGCGGCAGTCTTAAAGGGACAAAAACCGCCGTTTTGTTGGGTATATTTGACGGCGTTCATATAGGGCACAGAGAGGTTTATAAAGCAGCCGAAGGCGAGCGGAAAAGCGGGCTTAAAACAGCGGTATTTACTTTTTTGAGCGGCTCTGTTACAACCAAGGGAAGTATAGGACTAATTTACCCGGAAAAAACAAAACGGGAGATCTTTGATTCTCTTGGCGCAGATTTTTATTACTCCCCCGAGTTTTATAAGCTAAAGGATCTAAGCGCAGAGGAATTTTTTAATAATGTCATTATAAACAAGCTCGGTGCAAAAGTAATATGCTGCGGAGAGGATTTCAGATTCGGAAAAAATGCCTCGGCAGGAGTAAGCGAGCTTAGAAAAATGTGTGACAGTAGCGGGATACGGTTAAAAGTTGTTCCTCCCGTTTTATATAAGGGACAGGCTGTTTCATCAACCAGGATAAAAAATGCGCTTATTTCAGGGGATATAGAGTCTGCAAACGATATGCTCTCACGAGCATTCGGATATTCTGAAAGGGTAATACACGGTCGTGAGCTTGGAAGAAAGCTTGATTTTCCGACAATAAATCAACAAATACCGTCGGGTACGGTTCTACCGAGGTTCGGAGTATATCTGTCCGAGGTGTCTTACAAAGGAAAAAAATACAGAGGCGTTTCAAATGTCGGGGTAAAGCCGACAGTCGGAAAAAACGACCCGATTATTGAGACTCATATCCTTGGACTAAATGAAAGTCTTTATGGAAATAAGGTTAGGGTCGAGCTGAAAAAATTTATGCGTGAGGAGATAAGATTTGATACTGTAACCGAGCTTAAGCTTCAGGTTTTAAAGGATATAGAAAATGCTGGAAAGGAAGTAATGTAAATGAACAAGGTAAGGACGAGATTCGCACCTTCACCAACCGGGTATATGCACATCGGAAATTTAAGGACCGCGCTTTTTACCTACATTATCGCAAAGAAAAACAAAGGAGATTTTATTCTCCGTATAGAGGATACCGACAGGGAAAGATATGTCGAGGGAGCAACCGAGGTTATATACAATACTCTCAGGGAATGCGGACTTAACTGGGACGAAGGTCCCGATATAGGCGGACCGGTCGGACCGTATATACAGTCTGAGAGAATGGGAATGTTTAAGAAATATGCCGAGGAGCTTGTAGAAAAGGGCGAGGCTTACTATTGCTTCTGTGATAAGGACAGGCTTGAGGAGCTTAAGGCTGTACAGGAGGCGAGCGGAGTAATGCCGATGTACGACCGCCATTGTCGTAACCTTTCCAAAGAGGAGGTAGAAAAAAAGCTAAAAGAAGGTGTGCCTTATGTCATAAGACAAAAGGTACCGCTTGATGGAACTACTACCTTTCACGATGAGCTTTACGGCGACATAACCGTAGAGAACTCAACACTTGATGACCAGATACTAATAAAGACCGACGGACTTCCGACATATAATTTTGCAAATGTTGTTGACGATCACCTTATGGGGATAACCCATGTCGTGAGAGGAAATGAGTATCTTTCGAGCGCGCCTAAGTACGATCTCTTGTATAAGGCGTTCGGTTGGGAGGTGCCGGTTTATATACATGTCGAGCATATTATGAAGGACAAGCAGCATAAGCTTTCAAAGCGCGACGGTGACGCAAGCTATGAGGACCTTATGAAAAAGGGATATTTGAAAGAAGCTGTAATAAACTATATTGCGCTTCTCGGATGGGCGCCGAAGGGAGAAAACGAGATATTTTCTCTTGAGGAGCTCATAGACGAGTTCGATATATCAGGCATTTCAAAATCACCGGCTATCTTTGATCCTGCTAAGCTAAGAGCGATGAACGGAGTTTATATAAAGAAGATGGACGATGCCGAATTTGCCAGGAAAGCTGAGCCATATATAAGACAAACGGTGAAAAAGCCTGACGCGGACATTTCATTTATAGCGTCCTTGTTAAAACCAAGAACAGAGCTTTTCACTGAGATTCCGGAACAGGTCGATTTTATAGACACACTTCCCGAGTATGACAACTCGCTTTACTGCCACAAAAAGATGAAGACCAATGAGGAAAATTCGCTCGCATCACTTAAGGAGATATTGCCTGTACTTGAAGAGGTCACTGACTGGACGACCGATAACATACACGAGGCGCTGTTCTCGCTTATAGAGCGACTGGGAGTAAAGAATGGCATAGTTCTCTGGCCGTTAAGAGTGGCGGTATCAGGAAAGAGCTTTACACCCGGCGGCGGAATAGAGCTTTGTTATATCCTTGGAAAGGAAGAGTCGCTAAAGAGGATCAGAAAGGGAATCGAAAAGCTTTCATAGTATTATCACAAAAGTTATTTATAATGATAAGGGCTAAAACAAGACCTTACGATCCTGTCAATTAGAGTACAGCTTGATACTGTTATGAAAACATCTAGAAATAGATGTTTTATGATGGCAATACTTATAATTATAGAAGATTGCGCAGGGCTTATAATCAATTATTATAAGTCATATAATGGCAAAACATCTAATTTAGCAAGTCTATAACAACCGATACTTATACTGCTATATGTTATTATGATGCGAAACAACAAATCATATTAGCGTACCCGAATGGGACAACTAATAATAAATGTTGAAAAGCACATAAACATCAAATAATATAAGTAGAAGTATTTCGCATAGTCAAATATTAGAAGTTGAATTATAGCTAAACATCAATAATTAGAGGCTTATATAAAACGCATTATCTAATAATATAAGTCGTAGAAGATAAAAACAACTAAATATATATGATTATATTAGGAAATCGTCAAATCATAGAAGTTTTATGGAGGAAAACATCAAATGATAGAAGTCAGGAATCTTTCAAAGCACTTCGGAGATAAAAAGGCGGTAGATGGGATCTCGTTTACCGCAAACGACGGAGAGATACTTGGATTTTTAGGCCCGAACGGTGCGGGAAAATCCACGACGATGAATATTTTAACGGGGTATATCTCCTCAACGGAGGGCGAGGCGATAATAGACGGAAATGACATACTTAAAAACCCCGTGAAGGCGAAGGCGAGTATCGGGTATCTTCCGGAACAGCCGCCGCTTTATATGGATATGACGGTTAAGGAGTATCTCAACTTCATATACGATCTTAAGAAATGCACTCTGCCGAGAAACACGCATATTGCCGACATCTGCCGGCTTGTAAAGATTGACAATGTTTACAAGCGGGTTATAAAAAACCTGTCAAAGGGTTATAAACAAAGGGTCGGTCTTGCGCAGGCTCTTGTCGGAAATCCGAATGTTCTTATTCTGGATGAACCGACGGTAGGACTTGACCCATCGCAGATAATTGAGATCAGGACGCTCATAAAGAAGCTGGGTCGTAACCACACGGTAGTGCTGTCCTCACATATTTTGTCGGAGGTACAGGCGATATGCGATAAGATAGTGGTTATAAATCAAGGCAGGATCGTTGCGGACGACACGGCGGAAAATCTTTCCTCATCTCTTTCGGGAGAACATAAGCTCAGCGTAAAGATCGACGGACCTTCAAAAGAGGTAAAGGAGCTTATCGAATCAATACCGGGCGTCAAAAGTGTAACGCTTATCGCAGAGCGTGAAAGTTACAGTGAGTTTTCGATAGAATCTGACGAAAACACCGATATACGGCGAGAACTTTTCTCAAGAATGGCGGGAAGAAACTGGTATATAATTGAGCTTAAAACAAGCGAACTGTCGCTTGAGGACATATTCCTTCGTCTTACTATGGGCGAAAAAATAGAGCTAAAAGGAGGAAAAAGACAATGACGGCTATATTCAGACGAGAGTTTGTATCTTATTTTACCTCCCCGATAGGCTATGTGTTTTTAGCTATATTTTACTGTGCGGCGGGATTTTTCTTTACGCTGTCATCAATTCAGCAGGGCACGACAGAGCTTAACACTGTATTTTCGATGATGATGTTTGTACTTATAGTTTTGATACCTATCCTTACTATGAGGACCTTTTCAGAGGAGAAAAAGAACAAGACCGAACAATGCCTTTTAACAGCGCCTGTAACTCTTGGCGCAATAGTTTTCGGAAAGTTTTTGGCAGCGTTTTTGGTATATGCTATGGGCGTATTGATAACACTCGTGTTTGCGGTAGTAGTTGCGGCAATCTCGACTCCCGATTGGCTTTTGGTATTCGGAAACATACTCGGTCTTATCCTTTTGGGAAGCGCTTTTATTTCGGTCGGAGTATTTGTTTCGTCCCTCACCGAAAACCAGGTGGTCTCAGCTGTCCTGTCGTTTGCGATAATGGTTATACTGTATTTGTTTTCCGCTATCGCTAGTATTATTCCGGTAGATTTTATTGCGCGAATATTTACGAGCCTTTCGTTTTTAGACCGATACAACGGATTTACCTACGGCTCGTTTGATCTATCAAACATTCTGTTCTTTGTGAGCGTTACAGCGGCATTTTTATTCTTCACTGTAAGGGTGCTGGAAAAACGCCGCTGGAGCTAAGTAAAGGAGGCTTAAAACTGTGAATGATGATAATAAGGTCCTCTTTGATAACTCAGAAGATACGGAAAAGACCGATGAGGTAATGGAGGAAAAGGATAAAAATACAGAAAACGAACTGCCTAAAGAGGCTGATGAAAAGGTAAAAAAAGAAAACAAGCCCAAAGATAAGGTCAAAAAGAACCATAAAAAGCTAAAGCACGGTTCTGTTGCGGCTATATTTACAGTGGTGTTTGTTGCGGTACTGGTTCTTATAAACATTGTTGCGACTCAGATATTTGAGCGCTTTCCGCTTTCTTTTGATATGACCTCTTCGTCGTCATATTCAGTGTCCGACGAGACGATAGAATATGTAAAGGGTATAAAGACCGATGTAAAGGTAACTGTATTCGCCGAAAAGGAGGATTTTGATGCGGCTAACGCATATACACTTCAGGCGGACGAGATACTTCAGAAGTATTCTCAGTACAATTCCAAAATAACGATAGAGTATGTAGATATACTTACGAACCCCGATGTCGCGAGCAAATATGACGATGACCTTAGCGCATATGATATAGTTTTTGAAACATTGGCAAAGGGTGATGACGGAAAGGAATATAAGAGGACGAGCGTTGTATCGCCTCTTGACCTTGTAAACTTTTCGTCTGATGTTGTTGCGAGCCTTGCACAGTCGGGAGTAACGATAGATACTATCGCTGCGGGAAACGAAATGAACTTTTTGTATACCTATTCTGTACAGTCGCCTACCTATACGGACTCTCAGGGGGAAAAGAAAAGCTATATAGATTCCTCAAACGCCGAGCAGGCATTCACATCAGCTCTTATGGTAGTGACCGACTCAAATCCGACAAAGATAACCTTCCTTACAGGAAGATCGGAGGCTGCGCCTTTAAATTATTATAAGACGCTTATGAAGGCTAACGGATATATGGTGGACAGCATAGATATAACCACCGATGAGATACCGTCTGATACAAATTTAGCGGTTATTTCCGCTCCGACGGTCGATTATACCGACGAGGAAATAAAGAAGGTCTCTGACTTTTTGAACAATGACGGTAAGCTCGGTAAGAACATTATGTATGTCGAGAGTATGAATCAGCCTGATACGCCGAATATCGACGAGCTTTTGGAGGAGTACGGAATACAGTATGAGGACTACAATATATACGATTCAAACGATGATAATGTCAGCAATTTATATCTTAAGTTGAATCTAACCGGCGAGGATTATGATTCGTATATAAAAGACGATTCTCTTGCTATGTTTACAACGATATATACAAAGCCTATAAAGCTCCTTTTTGAAGAAGAAAATATGAAGGAGACTAAAGCGCTATTAAAGACTGCCGACACAGGCTTTAAGGCGGATCTTGAAACGGGTGAGAAGGTGTCAAGCGGAGAACAGATCGCTGCGGCGGTAGGCTATAAGGCAGTGTTCAATGACGACAACACTACAAGTTACAGCCAGGTTCTCGCCTTGGGTTCGGATCATATCCTGTATGACTCTATTATGCAGGGAACGCAGTATGTCAACAGCCAGTGGATATTAAGCGTAACAAATCACATAACAGGAAAGACAACAACAGGTATAACTGTTGAGCCGTCTAAGATCGGCGGAACATTGTTTGATCTTACAGCCGCACAGATAAGCATATTCAAGTGGGTGTTCAATCTTGTTATCCCGGCGATAGTCCTTATAATAGGAATTGTCGTATGGCTCAGGAGAAAGAACAGATAGTTGTCTTTATAAGGCATAAGGAAACGGAGAAATAAAATGAGTTCAAAGGTTAAGGGAATAATCATATGTCTTGTGGTATTGCTTTGTCTTGGCGCGATGTTGCTGGTGCTTAAGTTGATTCCTGAAAAAAAGACTGATTCGTCATCTGATGAGCCTGTATCACAGTCATCCGAGGGACACGGAGACATATCTCTTTTGTCGGATGTATCAGATAAGCTTGACAGCAGTATGGTTTTAGCTATTGAGTTTGAAAGCAAAAACGGCAAGGTAAAGATCGAACAGGAAAAACAAGGTGAGGAAAGCTTTAAGATAAGCGCCCTCGACGGCATCACTCAGACCGAGACTATCTATACGGCAGTGGCGGATACTGTATGTGGGCTTAAGGCAAAGGACTTAGTAGAGGAAAATGCCGAAAATATGGACAAATACGGTCTTACATCTCCTCAGGCTACCTTTACGGCAAGGTTTAACATAGACGGACAGACAAAGGAAAAAACATTTTTGATAGGTGATGAAAGCCCGGAGGACAGTTATTTTTACCTCTGTGAATCCGGGAAGAAAACGGTGTATACTGTTTATTCAAGCTCGCTTTCATACTTTTTCTACACCAATGAGGATTTTGTGAGCTTGTCTATGCTTAGCGCTCTTCCGAGCGACGCCGATGAAAAGTATTTTACTTCTCTTGTTGTTAAACAGAAGGCAAGGGATTATGATATTGTATTTGAAAATGACGATGATGAAAACAGCTCGATGGTTTCTTCACAGGTTATGACCTCGCCTATATTCAGCTATCTTGATGTCACAAATTCGTCATTGGTCACTCACGGAATGTGGGGACTAAGCGCACAAAGAGCGGTTGCGGTGCATCCCGGCGAGAAGGAAATGAAAAAGTACGGTTTGTCTGATCCTACCGCGACAGCAAAGCTAAAATGTATAGACGGTGAGTACACACTGACTATCGGAAACCCGGAATATGTCAAGGACAGCGACGGCGATAACACAGAGACTATCGACGGCTATTACGCATATATTTCCGGAGTGGACGGTAAGGATGTTATCTTTTATTGTGCGGCGGATGACCTTCCCTGGGCGTCATTCGGTCCGTCGGATGTTATATCAGGACTTATGACTACCAACAATGTAATGGACCTTAAGGGAGTACGATTCAGCACAAAGGATATAGATGTGAGCTATGCACTTGAGATCTCTGAGGAAAATGAAAACGGAAATAAAGAGGTTTTAAGTGTCACAGAAAACGAAAAGACAAAGCTTGATCCGGAGGTTTGGAAGGGCTGGTATCAGCTCCTTATTCAATGTCCTACAAACGAAATATACTTTACCGAGCCTAAGGAAAAAACTCCGGCTGTGACTGTCGATATAATGCGGCTTGACGGCGTTACCGACACAATGCAGCTCTTTAAGGAAACCGACAGAAGGTATATCGTAAAGCTTAACGGAAAGACCTCTTTCAGAATCGAAAGCGGTTGGGTCGATGCTATAATAAACGGAATACAGAAAGTAAGAGACGGCGAGGAAATAAATGCCGACGCATACTGATTCTGACACATTTTTTAAAAGCGTCTGTTTATAATTAAATTTGCGCCGCCGAATTTTAAAGAAAATCAACTGCCTTTTAACAGGTAAATAAGAATAAAGGGAGGAAACATAACTATGGAAAAAACAGGAGGATTTTTTACCTACAAGGGACTTCCGCTAGTCAGAAAGGGAAGAGAAATATATTACGGCAATATGACAGATGATTATGTTGTTATGATGCAGATTATCTCAACACAAAAACAGGGAGATCTCGATATTGCAAACAAAATCAGACTCTTCAGAATGGCAACGGACGAAACACTCCCTCCGAACGAGAGAATAAACAAAACCGCTGAAAAGGAAAGTCTTTATGAAGCGCTCGACATCGCTAACGCCTGGCTCTCAAGATACGCTTCAAAGTAGCTTTGTCTTGTCTTTAAGCTTTTTATCCCCGGAAGCTACCGGGGATTTTTTTTCGGTTTAATCCCCCTCTACTAATAGCGCAAAATCACGAAAAAATGTACGCAAACGTACATTCTTCATAAAATAAATCATATTTTGTAACAGAATGTTTACAATATTCATAGTTTATTCATATTTATAGCTTTCTTATTGATGATTACTCGCCTGCGCTTTCGGGACAAAATTACCTTGTTTTATATCTGATCTACAAAACGAATTATTTTCCTTTTAATGCATTATTGAAAAACTAAAAGGTGCATTTTAAAAAATGCGTCTCCCCTTGCGAAAAGCAATAAGATGTGGTATCATAAAATACACAGGCAGGTCAAGCGAATATGACTGTTTTAAGGAGTAACATAAATTGCTTTATACAGATTTGATTTTTATATATGCTTTTTTACCGATAACGGTTTTGATAACTATGTGCGACAGAAGCACCGAGTACAAAAACCTTATCCTTGTGTTGTCCTCTATTGTGTTTTTTACCTGGGGAAAACCAATGTATATTTGTCTGGTGTTTCTTTCTGCCGTATTTGACTGGGCATTCGGACTTTTGGCAGGCTCTCGCTCGAGAAACTTAAGGTTTTTTGGAGTTTTGCTGTCGTCGGTAATGAATGCGGCGATCTTTGTTGTTATAAACTATAATTTCCTTTTTTCAGATACCGCTTTAAGCATAGAAGCTTCAATTCTCCCTGTGGGAATTGCGTTTTACACCGTTCGTTCGGCAAGCTATGTTTTTGATGTTGCACTGGGAAAAACCAAATGTGAAAAAAACTTATTCTGTTTTCTGACCTTTATGATAAACTATACGCTTTTGCTTGTCGGTCCTTTTGTAAGGTACGGCGAGGTAAGGGATCAGATACGGTTCAGGATAATAACCGGACAAAAAATAAACGACGGTATAACACGCTTTATCGTCGGACTTGGAAAGGCTTCTATACTGGCGGCGGCGCTCGGTTATGTTAAAAGCATTGGGCTCGATGTCACAGATATGACATTTTTTGGCGCATTTTTAGGAATGGCGGCTTTTGTTATGCAGGTCTACTATCTGTTTTCAGGGTATACCGATATGGCGATAGGACTAGGGCTTTTAAACGGCTTTTCTTATTCGGAGAGCTTTCTCCCGCTCAGGGTGAAAAACGGAGTTACCGGAGCTGTTTTCGGTTTTAATCACACCTTGATAAAGCTTGTAAACGACTGTCTGATAAGTCCGCTCTCAAGGTCTCCCCTTTCCGCCTGTGTCGCGACGCTTGGATGTTCGGCGCTTGTGGGACTCTGGTACGGATTTTCAAAGCAGTTTGTGCTGTTCGGTCTGTATTTCGGTATAATAATAATTTTAGAAACGCTTTTTTTAAGAAGGCTTTTAAAAAAGCTTCCTGCGGTGATCTGTGGGATATATACCCTAACTTTGATATTTTTAGGGTGGAGTATAGTGTATTTTTCAAACATTCACGATTACAGGATATGGCTGTCGGGGCTTATGTTCGACAGCGGGAAAATCATATCGCAGTCACTCGTAAATGAGATACTGGCATACTGTGCGCTGTTGGTGTTTGCAGTGTTTATGGTTACTCCGTTTAAGGATAAGCTTAAAAAGGCGATACGAGAGGCTTCGGCGAAGAGCGAAAAAGCCTATGGCTGTGTCAGGATATTGACCACAGCGGCGCTTGTGGCTGTGCTGTTGATGAGCACCGCATCAAGGGTAGTATACTGATCAAAAGGAGAAGTTATATGTCAAACGACAAGAAAAGTAAGCTCAACGCTTCTTATGAAGAGCTTATAAAAAACGCTTCTGTTTACACGCAAAGCGGTGAGGAAAAGCAAATTGATAATGCCGACAGCACCCTCAGAAGTATGGCGGCAGACGCAAGAAGAGGACAGTTTAATTTTATAAATGTCGCTGTTATACTTATGTTTGTGCTGATCCTAGGGGTGAGCTTTGCGCTTTTGAGAAACAGCTCAGATCCAGATGAGGAAACGGTAAAGCCCACTATAATGGGCATATATGACGGCAGCTATACCTCCTACCTTTCAAAGAGCTATGAAAATGCTTTGCCGGGAAAGTCGATTCTTGCAAGGATAAACGGGCTTTTTTCACACATTTACGGCGCAAAAAGCCTTAATACGCACCAGAACTTTATACCCCCGGTAGATGAGAACGGAAATGTTATAAACACTCTTACAGCAGTTACTACGACCACTACCACAACAACTATTTTTACGGGCAAGACTACAAACACGACGATAAAAATTAATAAGGATGATATTTATATAGGACCGCAGTCCAACATTATAACCACAACTACAACAAAAAAGACTACCGAAAAAACTACTGAACCTACCACCGAGCCTACAACCGAGAAGACGACGACAACCACTACCGAGCCGGAGGAAACTCAGACGACCACAACTGTTAAGATAGACCTAGAGGATATTGTATTTGAGGAGAACGAAAACGGAGCGTTGTTGAGCGAGTTTGTGATAGAGCCGGAATTTGATGTCACCGACATAGATAAGCTTTTGTTGTCGTACAGGTTTTTCGGAGAGACCAGAAGCTACTTCATTCGTCCGTATATTGAATATAACGGCAGAAATATCGGAAAAAATGTAAATCCTACTGATTCAAAAACAGAGTTTGATGTGAGCAACATCGAGGGCAACATCAAGATAGCCATAAGGTTTATCCCAAGAGCTAACTCGGAGATAAAGAACGGGGATTCGGTAAATGTCAAGCTCAGCTACGGACTTGGATATATAAGCAAGGACGGAAGCGAGGTCGGAGAGCTTCCGGAAGAACAGGCTCAGGCTGAGGAATAATGATAAGCGGATTTAAGTATTCAAACGACAACAAGAGGTATTATACCTATAATTACTATCTTAGAATGACATATGGAAAAAAGGTGTTTAAGGTCCCTGTAAATCTTGGGCTGACCTGTCCTAACCGCGATGGGACAAAGGGAGTAGGCGGCTGTACATTCTGTTCGGGAATGTTAAGCGGAGAGTTTGCGGGAGATCCTTCCTTCAGCGTCAGGCAGCAGTTTGACAGCGTCAGGGAAAAGCTCCACAAAAAGTGGCCGGACGCTTTGTATATCCCCTACTTTCAGGCGGGAAGCAACACATATTCGGACATAGGTTTTTTAAGGAGGGCTTTCTTTGAAGCGGCGGAGCTTGAAAACGCTGTCGGGGTAAATATTGCTACCCGGGCGGATTGTATAAGCGAAGAATGCGCCGATATGCTCGCTGAGCTTTCGGAGAAAACAGACCTTGAGGTCGAGCTTGGACTTCAGACGGTGTCGGATAAAACCGCTCTCAGGATAAACCGATGCCACACCTATGAAGAGTTTTTGGAGGGCTATAACAGGCTTATACGCCGTAATATTAACATATGTATCCACATAATAAACGGACTTCCCGGAGAAACATATGAGGATATGATGAATACGGCAAGAGCTGTGGCTTATCTTAAGCCGCACAGCGTAAAGCTTCACCTTTTACACATTTTAAAGGGTACACGCCTAAGCGAGCAGTTTTTAAACGGCGAATTTCAAGAGATAAGTCGGGATGATTATATAAAAACCGTGTGTGATCAGCTTGAGATACTACCGAGTGATATTGTTATTGCCAGATTGACCGGTGACGGTAAAAAAGATGAGCTTATATCTCCTATGTGGAGCTTAAAAAAGTTTTGTGTCATAAACGATATAGATAAGGAAATGCTGAGGCGAAACAGCTTTCAGGGAATAAAGTATAAAAGCTGTTTTTCTGACCTCAAAAGGTAAAATAATATGGAAAAATTTTTAGAGATCGGTAAAATCGTAAGCGTACACGGACTCAAGGGTGAGGTAAAGGCTGAGCCTTGGTGTGACAGTCCAAAGGATCTGTGCAGGCATAAAAAACTTTATTTTTCTAAGGGTGAAAAGGAGCTCAAGGTAATAAATGCGAGAGCGCAGAAAAATATGGCAATCTTAAAGCTTGACGGAGTAAACACCGTCGAAGAGGCTCAAAAGCTTAGGGGAAAAATACTTTATGCGGACAGAGACAGTATAAAGCTCCCTAAAGACACATATTTTGTTGCCGACCTTATCGGGATGAAGGTTATGGACCTTGAAAGTGGCAAGCTTTACGGTGAGATAGTTTCCGTTACACAAACAGGTGCAAATGATGTTTATCACATAAAGGCGGATGACGGTAAGGTGTATTATATTCCTGCGATTGCCGATGTCGTTAAACAAACCGATATAGAGTCGGGGGTTATGAAAATAACGCCGCTCAGGGGGCTTTTTGATGAGGATTGACATTTTAACGCTTTTTCCGGAGCTTGTCGAGAGCTATCTCAGTGAGAGTATAGTAGGAAGAGCAAGAGAAAAAGGCATCTTTGAGGCTTTAAGTCACAATATCAGAGATTATACCGAGGATAAGCATCGCCGTGTTGATGA
Organism: uncultured Clostridia bacterium; assembly: GCA_947624675.1. Taxonomy (GTDB): domain Bacteria; phylum Bacillota; class Clostridia; order Oscillospirales; family Ruminococcaceae; genus UMGS1601. Next base: position 93,444 of record CANQLI010000008.1, read on the forward strand.
TACACCTTACAGCGAGCGGCAGGGTATGCTTATGCAGGCGGAGCCGATATTCAGATGCCATCAGGCGGTAAAGGGTTCACGAGATGTTCATACGGTTTTTGTAACTCCTGCGGGAAAGCCTTTTACACAAAAAAGAGCCGTAGAGCTTTCAAAGGGAAAGGATATAATAATCATCTGCGGACACTATGAGGGAGTAGACGAGCGCGTTATTGAGGAGATAGCGGACGAAGAAATATCATTAGGAGATTTTGTGCTTACAGGCGGCGAGCTTCCAGCGCTCTGTATAACCGATGCGGTGGTAAGAATGCTTGACGGTGTGCTTTCACGCCCGGATTGTTATATGGACGAGAGCCATTATTCGGGACTTTTGGAGTACCCGCAGTATACACGACCTGAGATATGGCATAATAAAAGAGTTCCCGAGATACTTTTGTCGGGACACCATCAAAACATTGAAAAATGGCGCCACGAGCAGTCCCTTATCAAAACTGCACAAAAGCGACCGGATATGCTTAAAAAGGAAAATTTAAATGAAGAAGATATAGCGATAATAAGGAAGGTTTTACCTGATTTTTATGTGTAAAAATATGTAAAATATTGATGAAAAATTTAGTTTTGAGTATCGGCTTTTGATATTTGTTAAAAATTTTTGTCTGATGTGTAAAGACAGAGACTGATTTTTTAGTGAAAATGTACAAAACCAAGCCGTCTGACTGCTTGCTTGATAATCATTTAGCAGAATTTTATTTTTAAAGCACAAATTTAGTTGACTTTGAAAAATAAACGAGTATAATTATCTTGTAATCATTTATCAGTTTTAGTTATCGAGTAGGAGAGATTAGGTATGTTTGTAAAAGATGTAGTAGTTCAAAATCAAGTAGGACTGCATGCGCGTCCGGCGACATTTTTCATTCAGAAAGCTAATGAGTTTAAATCATCTATCTGGATCGAAAAGGAGGAAAGACGAGTAAACGCAAAGAGCCTTCTTGGCATTTTGTCCCTTGGCATCGTTGGCGGTACCTCTATCAGGATCATTGCTGACGGAGCAGATGAGCAGGACGCTGTCAGCGGTCTTGTTGATCTCGTCGAAAGCGGATTTGGCGACGCTAACTGATTTGTGTCGTAAATATTGTGCTTGCAAAAGCTGAGGTGAATATCCTCGGCTTTTATTTTTTTGGTAAATTTGGAAAAAATTACCTTAAATATCAGTTATTACAATTTGGTAACACGAATTTTTGTGATGTTTTTGTGAAAAATGCTTAAAAACAGAGCAAAATTACGAGTTATTCATATTTTATTAACACAAAAGCTTTTAAAATGTGTTACAATTTGTAATATATCGGAGTATGCGCTTACGGTTTTTATCATTTTTTGACAGCGCTGACTGATTTAAGCTTTTAAGAAGAAAAGAGGTATGTAAAAATGTCTAATAGATTGTTTCAGGGCGTTATACATCAGATGCATGATTCAATAGACTGTGTTTTTGGAGTTATTGATGATACCGCAACAGTCGTGGCTTGTTCGGATCTTTCAAGAGTAGGAACGATGAACGAGTATGTATCGATCGATATGAACGATACGGGCGATATGTTTATAAGAGACGGTTACACCTATAAGCCGTTTGGTTCACAGATGAGAGCGGATTATGCTGTTTTCGTCGAGGGAACAGATGAGATGGCTGCAAAATATGCAAACATTCTCGGAGTGTGCCTTACGAGCATCAAGCAGTATTATGATGAGAAATATGACAGGAACAACTTCATTAAAAATGTTGTGCTTGACAATGTTTTACCGGGCGATATTCATGTAAAAGCGAGGGAGCTTCATTTTAATTCGGAAATTTCAAGGGTGGTTTTCCTCATAAGAATAATCTCGCAGAATGAGGTTTCGGCACTTGATGTCATTCAGAACCTTTTCCCGGACAAGAACAAGGACTTTGTGTTTAATATCACCGAAAGCGATATAGTTCTTGTAAAGGAGGTCAAGTCAAGCACCGATACCAACGACCTTAAAAAGCTTGCAAGAAGTATATCCGATACTCTAAGCTCTGAGTTTTACACAAGAGTAAATGTCGGAATAGGTACGGTCGTTGAGGGAATAAAGGATCTTGCTTCATCGTTTAAGGGAGCACAGATAGCCCTCGAGGTAGGAAAGGTGTTTGATACCGATAAGGTCATAGTTTCATATGACAACCTAGGTATTGCGCGTCTTATATATCACCTCCCGACAACGCTTTGTGAAACATTTTTAAAAGAGGTGTTCAAAAAGGGTTCTATCGAGGCGCTCGATCAGGAGACGCTGTTTACAATTCATAAGTTTTTTGAAAACAGCCTGAATGTTTCCGAGACATCGAGAAAGCTTTTTGTTCACAGGAATACTCTCGTTTACAGGCTTGAAAAGATAAAGAAGCTGACGGGGCTTGATTTGCGAGAGTTTGATCACGCGATAGTTTTTAAGATCGCTCTTATGGTAAAGAAATATCTGTCAGCCAATCCCGTTAAATTCTAAGCGGAAAAAGGAGATAATGGGTAGAACAAATTATTAAAGAAGGTGTAGATTTGATAGAATTTAAGGACGTATCGGTTACATATTCAAGCGGAGTTGACGCTTTGCATAATGTAAACCTTAAGATAAACGACGGGGATTTTGCCTTTGTCGTAGGTTCCTCCGGAGCAGGAAAATCAACGCTTATTAAGCTTATCCTAAAGGAAATAGATGCAACCGAGGGAACAGTTCTGGTAAACGGCTTTAATCTAAAAAAACTCAAGAGAAGAAAGATACCGAATCTAAGAAGGACCTTAGGCATAGTTTTTCAGGACTTCAGACTTATTCCGACTATGACGGTTTATGAAAATGTTGCGTTTGTACTCAGAGTTATAGACGCTCCGTTAAAATACATTTCTTCAAGAGTGCCTTATGTTATAAGCCTTGTGGGACTTGCGCATAAAGCAAAGAGCTATCCGGATGAGCTCTCAGGCGGAGAGCAGCAGAGAGTTGCTCTTGCCAGGGCATTGGTAAACGATCCGCAGCTTATTATTGCGGACGAGCCTACGGGAAATATTGACCCTGCTCTTTCATACGAGATCGTTGAGCTTTTAAAGGGCATCAACGAATGTGGAACAACAGTACTTATGGTAACGCATGAGCACGATATAGTGCGCCATTTTGGCGGAAGAATAATAAATATAAATGCCGGAAGTATTGTTTTTGATGAGGTGATTGGAGGAGCAAATGAAGTTCAGTAGTGTAAAATACCTCACAGGTCAGGGTATAAAAAGTGTATGGAAAAATAAAATGATGACCTTTGCTTCGTTTTGCATAATGCTAGTTTCGCTTCTTCTGGTCGGACTTTGTATACTTGCCGCTATAAATCTCAATAAGGTCATTAGCGGAATCGAAGGAAAAAACGAAGTAGTTGTAATTGTTCTTGACGGCACAGACGAAGAAGGAACAAAAGCTGTCGGAAGCGATATAGAAAAGCTTTCAAACATTTCAAGTGTAAGCTTTTACTCAAAGGATGACGCCTGGAAGGATATGGTCGCAGATATGACTCCTGAGCAGCAGGAGGTATTTAAGTATGCTGAGGACGATAATCCCCTTCCCGATACATACCGTGTAACCGTGGCTGATATTGAAAAGCTTGCTGACTCGACAAACCAGCTTACCGATATTGAAAATGTCGAGAAGGTTCTGGCACCTACGGAATTTGCTGAAATACTTTTGAGTATAAGAAACATCTTTTCGATAGTTGCGATTGCGCTTATTATCGCACTCGCGGTAGTATCTCTTGTTATTATTTCCAATACAACCCGAACAAGCGTTTATGCAAGGCGAAAAGAAATAAACATTATGAAGTATGTCGGAGCTACCAACAGGTTTATCAATATCCCGTTCTTTATTGAGGGAATGCTTGTCGGAATATTAGCTGCTGTCGCGGCATTTTTCTTAACTATGTTCGTATATAACGGCATCGCCGAAATACTCACGGAAAATCCTCAGATCTTAAATATTTTGGGTGTAAGGTCGCTTTATAACTTTAAAGACATTATGTGGTATGTCCTCGGAGGATATGTTGTGGTCGGCGGAGTTATAGGCGCTTTAGGAACGATCATAAGCACAAGAAAGTATGTCAAGGTGTAAAATATTGCCTTGACATTGCGTATTATGTTTGTAAAGCTCATAAGTATCAACAGGTTCTTTTATACGGAAAGGCAAGGGAAATACATATATGAATTTTAAAGTGCGAAGTGTTTTAAAACGCATACTGAGTATTACCGTTGTAGCTGCGATCGCTACCGGAATAAGCACGACGCTTTCAAATACTGCTGAAAAGCCTCTACTGACCTCTGCCGAAAACACTATGGAGGATTATGAAAAACAGATAGAGGAGTATCAGCAAAAGCAGGATGAATACGATGCAAAAATCTCTGAAACTGATGGAAATATTGCAAAAGAGCAGGAAAATCAGGCGGCGATCGAGGCTCAGATCCAAACAGTTCAGGCTACGATATATGAATACAGCAAGATGATCGCTGATATAAGAGAAAGCCTTGATAAGGTTCAGGCGAACATAGACGCTCTGAACAAAAAGATAGACGAAACGCAAAAGACAATAGAGAAAAAACAGGCGGAGATCGAATCCGGTATTGCCGACTTTAAGACACGTTTAAGAGCGATGTATATTGCCGGAGACAGCTCGTATACCTCAATACTTTTAGGCTCAAAGGATTTTTATGACGCACTTATGAAGGCTGAGCTTGTAAAGAGGGTCGCCGATCACGACGACAAGATGATCGACGAGCTTGTTGAGAAGAAAAACCAGCTTGAAGCCGCAAAGAAAACCCTTGAGGATCAGAAGTCGGAAGTCGAAAAGCAAAAGGCGGAGCTTGAAAAACAGCAGAAGACATATAAGTCAAAAAAGGCTCAGCAGCAGACACAGATGGATAAGCTTAGCACCCTTGTGGCAGAGAGCAAGGCTCATCAGGAGGCTTTAGAGGCTGAAAAGGCAGCTCATGAGGCGCAGAAGGAAGCATATGCTGAGCGTGAGCAAGAGGCTCAGGAGATGTGGAACAAGCTGTATGAGGAAGCGGAAGCCAGAAGGAAAGCTGCCGAGGAGGAAAGAAGAAGGCTTGAAGCACTTGCGGCTCAGCAAAATAACAACTATGATCCCTCTAACGACACCGATTATACTACCGGAACATCGGGAGACTTTATATGGCCTGTTCCCGGGCACTACATAATCTCATACGGCGTTGGCTGGAGATGGGGCGCTTATCACGCGGGAATAGACATTTATGACGCCAGCATCGGCGGATCGCAGATAATAGCCTCAGATGCGGGAACGGTAGTTGTCGCGGAGAACACCTGTCCGCACGATTACGGTAAAAATTACAGCTGCGGATGCGGCGGCGGTTACGGAAGATATGCGATAATAGACCACGGAAACGGGTATATGACCCTTTACGGACATATGACAAATTGTATCGTCACTGTGGGTCAGGAGGTAGAACAGGGCGAAACCATAGGATATGTTGGGTCAACCGGACATTCAACGGGAAATCACTGTCATTTTGAAGTAAGACTTAACGGAACAGCGCTTAACCCGGAAAACTTTGTAAGCCCTTAATAAATAAGATAAAGAACAAAAGACAACAAAAGTGAAAAGCATTACAGGAGGCAGCATGAAAGGCAGGCTGAAGATAAAAAGATCGGTTTCGCTTATCATTTCGGCAGCGGTGATTTTTTCGACTGCTTTAGCGACATCTGACGGAAGGATCTATGCAGATGAAAGCGATGAGTATCAGGAAAAACTCAACTCAATAGCGCAGAAGCAGGAAGAGCTGGCAGAGAAAATCGCCGATATGCAGGGAGATATTCAGAAGGAAAAAGAACAGAATGCCCTAATAGAAAGCCAGATAGCGACAACTACTGAGAAAATAAATCTTATTGATAGCTACATAAAGGATCTTGGCGAAAGTATAACAGATCTCGAGGAAAAAATAAGTGTGTCAACGGCTCAGTTAAACGAGAAAAAGAGTGATATAGCTACCGGTATCTCTGTCTTTAAAGAACGGCTAAGAGCACTTTATCTTGCCGGAAATGATTCTTATACCTCGGTGATATTCGGTTCAGGTGATTTTTTTGATATGCTTATGAAGGTAGAGCTTGTTTCAAGAGTAGCCGACCACGATGATAAAATGCTAGATGATCTTGTTGAGAAAAAGGACATTCTTGACGAGCAGACAAACAAGCTTAATGCACAGAAAAAAGAACTCTCCTCACAGCAAAAGGACTATGAAAAACAAAAGAAGACTATGAGCGATGAGTTTGCGCGATTAAATGAGCTTTATACAAAGAGCAGTGAAAACCTTAAGCAGCTTGAAGCTGAGAAAAATAAATATGTCAGCCAGAAGTCACAGTATGATGCACAGCAGGACGCTTTTGAAAGACAGCTTCAGGAAGCCATAAAGGCTAATGCAGCTAAGGTCACGACCACAACAACCACAACTACAACTACTACGACTACCACTACGACCGCAAAGATGACCACGACGGTGAAGAATCCCAACTCGGATAAAAAACCTTCAAAAACGGAGCCTACTACTGTCACTACTACTCGGCCTAAGACAAAACCAACAACGACCACTACTACCACTAAAAAGCCGACGGTAAATCAGGAGTTTATATGGCCCTGTCCGGGGTATTACCTTATCACCTCCGATTTCGGAGCACGCTGGGGATCGTTCCACTACGGAATGGATATCGGCGATGGTGGGATCAGAGGCGCAAATGTTGTTGCCGCAAAAGGCGGAACAGTCATTATGTCAAACAATTCCTGTACCCACGACTACGGTAAGGATGAAAGCTGCGGTTGCGGCTGGGGTTGGGGAAATTACTGCGTAATAGATCACGGCGACGGCTATCAGACGATCTATGGACATATGTCTAAATGTAAGGTGAAAACAGGTCAGGTCGTTACTCAGGGTCAAAGCCTTGGAAATGTCGGCTCTACCGGCTGGTCAACAGGCGATCATTTACACTTTGAGGTCAGAGTGGACGGTACGGCAATAGACCCTATGGACTTCTTTAAATAAGTTTTTCGGCAATAGATAAAGCCCTCGATGATTCGGGGGCTTATTTTTTTGATGTTCTTCCAGCGATGTAGTCTAAGGATACTTTGTAATGGTCTGCCAGCAGGATGAATAACCGCATCGGCATTTCTCTTTTACCGCTTTCATAAAGCTGGTACTGCTGTCTTGTTATTCCCAGAATATTTGCGATAAACTGCTGTGAGAGGTCATTATCCTCTCTCAAATCACGAATTCTTTGATAAAAATACACAAAATTTCCTCCGTTCTTTGGTGATTATGTAGATTTTATCACGAATTCATATAAATACACTTGAATTGCATTCATTTGAATGCTAAAATATTTTTGTAAGTAATATCTAGAGATACAATTTATAACAAAAGGAGGTCTTTTTTTGACAATTATTAAAAAACGATTTTTAAGTATGCTTACTGCAATTATTATGATTGTCGGTTTAGGGGGTGTTATTCCGACGGTAAGCGCGGGGGCGGATGAAATAACAAATACAAAAATTTATTCTGGAGGAGTACCCACTATCCTTGTTCAGGGGACAGCCGATTCTGCTGTGTCAGGCACAACCAAAATAAGAATAACATTCGACTGTGCACCTGATGTTGCGTATAATATGTTTGCGGATATGATTGAACTTGAGGTAAATATCGAAGGAACAAAGATTAATAAAAAATACAGGGGCGAAGACGAAGGAACAACAGGAGAGAAGAACATATCTATTGAGTGCGAGTTTGGTTCTCAGATAAAGACGGGCAATAACGTAACCATTTCAGCATTGACATATAGCTGGATTACTGCAAAGGATTATGTATGGGCAATACAGAAACTTGAATACCTTGATGCAAAAGGAAAGGTATTAAAGTCAATTCAAGCAACCACTCAAGAAACCACCAATCCATCATACTCCACAGGAAAAGTGATTACATCGGGTGATTTTGAGTATGAGGTGTTCAATGACGGAACTGTAGAAATCACGCATTATATGGGTGATGAGACAGAAGTTACTGTTCCTAGTAAAATTGACGGAAAAAAAGTAAAAGGAATAGGATCTTTGGCGTTTGTTAATGAGTCTGAAGGAGATAGAGGGTTGCCTATACTTACAGGGAATAAGACAATTAAAAAAGTTATTATTTCCGAAGGAATTGAGTATATTGGCATGTCAGCTTTTCAGGACGCAACATCTCTTACACATATTAATATTCCAGAAAGCATAAAAACAATAGGTTTTCAAGCTTTCGTAAATACCGGATATTATAATTTAGATTCTAATTGGGATGGAAAAGCGTTATACATCGGCAACAATCTAATTGATGTTAATCTTGGGTTTTGGGACGAAGAAGAATATGAAGTAAGGGCAGGGACAAGAGTAATTGCAGATTTTGCATTTTCAAGGTGTTCCTACCTTGACAGTTTAATCATTCCTACGAGCATAACAAATATTGGCGAAAGTGCATTTGAATACTGCTCAAAACTTAAGGATATATATTATTTGGGCTCAAAAGAACAATGGAGTAATATTGATATTAAGTCTTATGGTAATGATTATCTATTAAACGCTACAGTGCACTATAACTTTGACATCTCTGAACCTGACAATCTAAGCGATTTTGGGTATGAAGTTTTTGATAATGGCGTGGTAATTACTAGTTATAAGGGCAGTGAAACAGAGTTAATCATTCCTTCGTGGATTGATAAAAAGAGGGTTGTCGGAATTGACACTGGTGCATTTGAGAATTGCTCAAACATTATTAGTGTTTATATTCCAGATACAGTTTCATCAATCGGTCACTGGGCGTTTGAGTTTTGTTCTAATCTTAAAAGTGTAACACTTTCCAGTAAAGTAAAAACAATTTATAAAAGTGCTTTTGAAGGATGCAAAAGTCTGACAGATGTGTATTATTCAGGTACAAAAGAAGAGTGGAATAGTATAGACATAGGTTATTATAACGAACCATTATTAAACGCTACTATACATTATAACGGCACAGGACCAGACATCACAACCGAGCCGACTGACCCAGAGCCGATTATTTCGGGGGATTATGAATATCGAGTGCTTGAGGACGGCACTGTTGAAATTACGGATTACACAGGTGATGCGACGGAGGTTAATATTCCGAGTGAGATTGACGGTAAAAGCGTTACAAGCATTGGATATAGCGCTTTTGAAGGGTGCATTAGTCTTATAAATTTAACAATACCTGATAGCATTACAACTATTGCATCTCATGCATTTTGGAATTGTGATAATCTTGAAATTGTAAATATACCAAATAGTGTTACATATATAGGTTCTTTGGCTTTTGCTTCTTGCAATAACCTAAAAAGTGTTAGAATTCCTGAAAATGTTAAAGAGATTCCCTATGCAACTTTTGACTCTTGCTCTAGTCTTTCCGAAATAATAATACCTAATGGTGTTGAGACCATTAGTCAATGGGCTTTTTTGAATTGTTCAAATCTTAAGAGCGTCACATTTTCAGACAGCGTTAAAACAATTTTGGTTGAGGCTTTTTTAGGATGCTCATCTCTTACAAGTATTACTATACCAAGGAACATTGAACAAATTGGTCCTAACGCTTTCGGTTATATAGGAGATGATCGCGTTAAGCTTGACGATTTCAAAATCTACTGCTATTCAGGCACTGCAGGCGAGCAGTACGCCATAGATAATGGATTTGATTACATTCTCCTTGACGGCGAGCAATCACTCGGCGACCTTTCATACGATGGCAAGATAACAACAGTAGATGTAGGTATAATAAACTCGTTTGCCAAGGGCACAAAAGAGTACACCGACGAGCAGCTTAAGCTTGCGGACGCAAACTCAGACGGTAAGATAACAACGGTAGATGTCGGACTAATAAATAAAATCGCTAAAGGCGTATAACAATTCTGATCTTTTGATTTGAATTGATTTATACCTCCGCCCCGCAGGGAGAGATCCTTGCGGGGCATTTTTATTAAACCATAAAAATTTATAGAAAATACTTGACAAGAGAAAGGCTTTCTGTTATAATAATAAAACATTCGTATCTAAAGACAGCAGGCAGCTTTACAGCGGAAGTCCTGCCGAGGATAACGCGTAGCGTAACGCAAAGCGATTTATTACGACTTTGTTATCTCTTTTTGTCTTTGGATGAAAAGAGATTTTTTCATAAGATACGGATAAATTTTATATCCAGTGAGGTGAAAAGGATGCCAAGTGAAAAGATTTTGCTTAAAAAGCAGGAAAAGGTAGCGGCTCTTACCGATGCTATCAAGAACTCTGCTGCTGGTGTGCTTGTAGACTACAAGGGAATCACTGTTGAGGAGGATACTGCACTTCGTAAGGAACTCAGAGAAGCAGGAGTAGCTTATACGGTTGAGAAAAACTCTATGCTTCGCTTTGCACTTAAAAATGCAGGACTTGATGATCTTACAGGAGTTTTAGAGGGAACGACCGCTATTGCGCTTTCAAATGATGACCAGACAGCTCCGGCAAGGATTCTTGGTAAGTTTGTAAGCGAGCACGACGACAAGTTCAGCTTCAAAGCAGGATTTATCGGAACAGAGATTTATGACGAGGCAGGAGTAACTGCACTTTCAAAGATTCCTTCAAAGGATGTATTGCTTGCACAACTCGTCGGATCACTGCAAGGACCAATTCAGAAGCTTGCAGCAATACTTCAGGCTGTTCACGACAGCAAGGAGGGAGAGGTTGCATAATTTTTATTGTGCCGCCTGACATTATTCTAAAAGGGTAAAATGCCCAAAAACAAAATTATTAAAAGGAGAGTTATTAAAATGGCTTCAGAGAAGATTTTAAAGTTTGTAGAAGATATCAAGGAGTTGTCGGTTTTAGAGCTTGCTGAGCTCGTTGACGCAATTCAGGAGGAATTCGGAGTAACTGCTGCGATTGCGGCTGCACCTGCTGCGGGAGGCGCTGCGGCAGCTGCTGAGGAGAAGAGCGACTTTGATGTAATTTTGGCATCATTCGGCGATGCTAAGATGGCTGTTATCAAGGCTGTTAAGGAGATCACAGGTCTTGGACTTAAGGAGTCTAAGGAGCTTGTTGAGAGTGCTCCTAAGGCTATCAAGGAAGCTTGCCCGAAGGCAGAAGCAGAAGAGATCAAGACTAAGCTTGAAGAAGCAGGCGCTACTGTTGAGCTTAAGTAATTAGATTATCATTAAACAGAAAAAAGAACGGAAGAGCTTTCTTTCGTTCTTTTTTGTTATTTTAAATATAAATATATAAATTAAAACATATGCACAAAATATAATAAAAAATTTGTTTATGTTGTATATAGCAATTTGTAAATTACTTATGATAGAATTTAATTATAAATCTGGCGGGAAATTTAATGGTTCCAAAAAAGCTTTCAGGTATATGTACAATTGCTGTAATGTTATTTTAAATGTCGGTTTATGTATTTGCCTTAAATTCTTATGTTAATGTACTACGATATATTATCAAATTGACTGATAAAAAGAAATATACTTGTTTTGCAAGATGCGATACATTTAACACAGATTTTAAACAATATAAAACAAAAATACGCAAAGGAATGCCGATAAACTCAGTTATTGTCGATGACGGCTGGGGCAACGATAACATTGGTGTCAGCGATATATACATAGATTACTTCGTGTATTTTGATTTGAGATAGGAGTATATCGTTGTGAAAAGATTGTTTCTTATATTTGTGATTATTGCGATGCTTATGGTATGCGCCTGTTCGGAAGAAAAAGATATGGATATAAAAGATAATAATGAGAGTCTTAATAGTTCAGACAATAATATATCTCTTGAAATAAAGAAAACCGAAACTAAAAAAAATACAAAATCAATAAGGGTTGTTTCGGTAGCGCCAAAGCAAACACCCGGGGAAAAAACATTTGATGTTTCAGCGGAGGATATTACTTTACAAAGAACGGAAGTTTCATTGCAGAGAACGGAGGGCTTTAGCTTGAATCACGATCCTTACAGATACAGCTATGTTGAAATAACAGACGCTGATGTTAAGGTAGAGGTATACAATATGCTTAAAAACGCTTTAGAGTGTGAGCCGTTAGACTATGATAAATATCAATTACCGGTTTATGCGGGGTCGCAATCACCTCTGAACGCCGTAATACAGGTCAGCAACGGAGAGAGTTACAACATTTATCTGGGAAGCCCGGAGGATAGTGATAAGGCGAACTTTGTTGTTCGCGGAACTTATGCGAATGATTATCTGTTGGATGAAAAATTTATAAATGAGTTTTATAAGCTTTTGGGAATCAAGCAAAATACAAAAAGCCTTTCACAAAATTAAAAGGCGAATAAAAGCTTCTAAACGGTAAAACCGCAGTTCGTTTAAAATGCAAATTGCGGTTGTTTTGTAAAATAGAATGAAAAAATCACATTTGCGCTTTACAAATCAAATAACTTATGTTAAAATAAATATTAGACATAATTGGGGCAATGCCCTGTCAAAAAAAGGTTAAGCCTTATTTTTATGCAGTTTAAATTCTATCTTTAGAGGAGGATAAAAATGGCTAGAAAAATGAAAACTATGGATGGAAACAATGCCGCTGCTTGGGCGTCATATCCGTTTACGGAAGTAGCAGCTATCTATCCTATCACACCGTCGTCGGTAATGGCGGAGGTTACTGACCAGTGGTCTGCAAAGGGACAGACAAATATTTTCGGAACACCTGTAAAGGTTGCAGAGATGCAGTCTGAAGCGGGAGCTTCGGGAACTGTTCACGGATCGTTGGCAGCAGGTGCGCTCACAACTACTTATACAGCATCACAGGGACTTTTGCTGATGATCCCGAATATGTATAAGATTGCCGGAGAGCTTCTCCCCTGCGTGATTCATGTATCAGCAAGATGTGTAGCTTCACACGCACTTAACATTTTCGGAGATCACTCTGATGTTTACGCTTGTCGTCAGACAGGATTTGCAATGCTTTGCTCCACTAACCCTCAGGAGGTTATGGACCTTGGCACGATCGCACACTTGTCAACTATCAAGGGAAGAGTTCCGTTCCTTCACTTCTTCGATGGTTTCAGAACCTCTCACGAGATCCAGAAGATCGAGACATGGGACAAGGCTGATGTTGAAGAGCTTGTTGATAAGAAGGCAATCGAGGAGTTCAGAAACAGAGCTATCAACCCTGAGCATCCTTCGCTCCGCGGTACAGCTCAGAACCCTGATATCTTCTTCCAGGCAAGAGAGGCTTGCAACAAGTATTATGATGAGATTCCCGCAGTTGTTGAGGAATACATGGATAAGGTAAACAAGAAGATAGGAACGGATTACAAGCTGTTTAACTACTACGGACACCCACAGGCTAAGCATATCATAATAGCTATGGGCTCTGTTTGTGACACTATTGAAGAGACTATCGACTACCTGAACGCTCAGGGAGCTGAGCTTGGTCTTGTAAAGGTAAGACTGTACAGACCGTTTGTTGCTTCAAAGCTTGTTGAGGTTATCCCTGACAGCGTTACTCAGATCTCAGTTCTCGACAGAACAAAGGAGCCTGGCTCACTTGGTGAACCGCTTTATCTTGATGTTGTTGCAGCTCTTAAGGGAACACAGTTCCACGATGTAACGGTTGCAAGCGGAAGATACGGACTCGGTTCAAAGGACACCACTCCTGCACAGATAAAGGCAGTATTTTGGAATGCAGACTGGAAGGATACATTCAAGCCGAGATTCACGATCGGTATTGAGGACGATGTTACAAATCTTTCTCTTGACTGCGAAGATAAGCTTGATACCGCTCCCGCAGGAACTACTTCGTGTAAGTTCTGGGGACTTGGCGCTGACGGTACGGTCGGAGCTAACAAAAACTCCATTAAGATCATCGGAGATCACACAGATCTTTATGCTCAGGCATATTTTGCATACGACTCCAAAAAGTCGGGCGGTGTAACGGTATCTCACTTGAGATTCGGTAAGACACCTATCAAATCGACCTATCTTATCAATCAGGCTGACTTTGTTGCCTGTCACAATGAATCGTATATCACAAAGTATAATATCGTGACTGACATCAAGCCGGGCGGAACCTTCCTTCTCAATACACAGTGGGATGAAAAGGCTCTTGAAAAGCACCTTCCCGGACAGGTAAAGAGATATATCGCAGAGAACGACATCAAGTTCTATATCATAAACGGCGTAAAGATCGGTAAGGAAATAGGTCTTGGAAACAGGATCAACACCGTTTTACAGTCGGCATTTTTCAAGCTTGCAAACATCATTCCGCTTAAGGATGCTATAAAGTATATGAAGGATGCGGCTACCGCTTCTTATTCAAAGAAGGGTGAAGCTATCGTAAAGATGAACCACGACGCTATTGACGCAGGCTGTGAGCAGGTCGTTGAGGTCAAGGTTCCTGAGTCTTGGAAAAATGCTAAGGATACAAAGATGGGCCAGAAGGCTGTTAAGCTTGCCGACAAGAAGCTTCAGAAGTTTGTCAATGACATCTTGATCCCTTGTAACGCTCAGGAGGGAGATAAGCTTCCTGTTTCCACATTCAAGGATATGGCAGACGGAACATTCCCACAGGGCTCTGCCGCATTTGAAAAGAGAGGTATCGCAGTTGATGTTCCATGCTGGAACAGTGCAAATTGTATTCAGTGTAACTTCTGCTCATATGTTTGTCCTCACGCGGTTATAAGGCCAGCGGTAATGACAGATGAGGAGCTTAAAGCTGCACCGAAGCTTGCACAGGAAAAGGCAGTTCCGATGACAGGTATGCCGGGATACAACTTTGTTATGACAATGTCAGCTCTTGACTGTACAGGTTGCGGCTCTTGTGTAAATGTTTGTCCCGGTAAGAAGGGCAACAAGGCGCTGAGTATGATGCCACTTGAGTCTCAGATAGCTGAGCAGGAGGTATTTAATTACGCTCTTACTCTTCCTGAAAAGAAGGATGTTTTGGAGAAGTTTAAAGAGACAACAGTTAAGGGTTCACAGTTTAAGCAGCCGCTTCTCGAATTCTCGGGTGCGTGCGCAGGATGCGGAGAAACTCCTTACGCTAAGCTGATTACACAGCTCTTCGGTGACAGAATGTATATTGCAAACGCAACAGGCTGTTCGTCGATCTGGGGCGGAAGCGCACCGACAACTCCTTATACGGTAAACAAGGACGGAAAGGGTCCGGCTTGGGCAAACTCGTTGTTTGAGGATAACGCAGAGTACGGCTACGGAATGTTCCTTGCACAGAATACCATCAGACAGAGAACTGTTGCAAAGGTTCTCGAGCTTCAGAAGTCGACCAAGACAGCTTCTCTCAAGAAGGCTATCGAGGGTTATCTCTCAACTATTGATGACGGAGCAAAGAACTCTAAGGCAACTGATGAGCTTATAGAGGCTCTTAAGAAGAGCAAGACCAAGGCAGCGGAAGAGATACTCAAGGATGCTGATTTCTTAAGAAAGAAGTCTATGTGGGTATTCGGAGGAGACGGATGGGCATACGACATCGGTTTCTCAGGACTTGACCATGTTATAGCACAGGGTGAAGATGTAAACATCTTTGTATTTGATACAGAGGTTTACTCAAATACCGGAGGACAGTCATCAAAATCCACTCCGACCGGAGCTATCGCACAGTTTGCTGCTGCGGGTAAAGAGGTCAAGAAGAAGGATCTCGCAGGTATAGCTATGACATACGGATATGTATATGTTGCACACATCGCTATGGGTGCTGATTACAATCAGTGTATCAAGGCTATCACCGAGGCTGAATCCTACAATGGTCCGTCACTGATTATCGCTTATGCTCCGTGTATCAACCACGGTATCAAGGGCGGTATGTCGATAGCACAGACTGAGGAAAAGAAGGCTGTTGAGTCAGGCTACTGGCATCTGTACAGATTTGATCCTCGTCTTAAGGCAGAGGGCAAGGATCCGTTCATTCTTGATTCCAAGGCTCCTACAAAGGACTACAAGGAATTCATTATGGGCGAGGTTAGATATAACGCCCTTGCTCGACAGAATCCTGAAAGAGCAGAAAGACTCTTCTCGAACGCTGTAAAGAATGCGGCTGACAGATACGACTATCTGAAGCGTCTCGCAAAGCTTTATAACGATTCCGATAAGTAATCAAGTCTTATAGAAAATAAAAATCCCTCTTGCATAATTGCGGGAGGGATTTACTTTGACACAAAAAGCTCCGCCAAATTTAGCGGAGCTAATTTTTTAAGCTTTTTCAGTTTCTTTAACTGTTTTTTCTGCTTTCTTTTCTTGTTTAGACACGGTTTCCTTGCTTTCTTTTACCTTAGCCGGAGTGGTAGTTTGCTTAGGATCGTTCGGCACAGGGCTTTCACGCTCTTCGGTAGTTTCCTCCGAAAGCGGAGTGTAAAAGCAAGCTGTCCAGTAATCAAAGCGATAGTTTTCATCATCATCTGCATAATAATGTGAGCTGCCAAAATACTTATATGAAGGATTTAAAATGTTCTTTCTCGCAGCATCGCTGCTCATCCAGTCGGATACAACATCAATAGCGCTTTTTTGACCTGCCGCAATATTTTCTCCAAACGCTTTAAAGGAGAGTCCGTAATCACTCATTATTGTTTTTAATTCTCTGTTGTCAGGTCGTGTGTGAGAAAAGCTAAGAGCGGTCTCTTTAGCCCTTGAAAGAGCTGCCTGATCGAGGGAGTTTTTAGCAACAAGCTCACTCAGTCCTCTGTTTGTGCGCTCGACATTCACAAGTCTTAAAAGCTCTGCCGCATAGCTGTCTATCGGACTGTATTTAGGAAGTGTGGTAGTCGTTGTGGGAAGGGTTCTCGGTGAAGTTGTTGTCTTGGTCGTAGTGGTTTTTTTCTTGGTGGTTGTTGTTTTAGATGTCTTTTTTGTATTTGCGGATTCCTTCTTGTCATCTGCTTTTGTTTCATTTTGCTCGTTGTTTTCATCTGCGAGTAAAATGAGCTCTGCCTCATCGTTTAAAACCAGTGCCTGAGCGGTTTCCTTTTTATCGGATTCTTTTTTTGATTTAGTTTCGGTCTTTTTTGTTTCTGTTTTTTTTATTTCGGCGCTTGCTTTTGTTGTTACCTCCGGCTTTTCATCAGTTAGCTTTTTCATAGCTATCAGGCTTATATATACTGTGTTGTCCAAAATCTCAACGGTCTTGCCGTTTACGAGAAAGGTTTTCACCTCGCCCATATCGGTCATAAAATGCGGGGTACCGTCTTTGATGTAAACGCTTAAGCGATTGCCAAGGTCGTCTAAAAATTCGGATCTGTCTATGCGTTCACCTAATGTGTTTGTAAGAAAGTACTTACCGGCGTCGTCAAATTCTAAAAAGGTAGCGGCGTCAAGCATAAAACTTGAAACATATTTCTTGTTCTCGCTGACAGTAACTGTTTTATCCGGTTTAGGTTTAGGAAACTCCTCGTTTCCGCTTAATGAAACAGCTGAAATTTGCTTTTGGGACATATCATTTCCCGTACTTTTTTTATCCGAGCGAAAAACAAAAACCAGAGCTGCGGCGGCGATCACAAGAATAAGAATCGCAGCCACAACAGCTTCTCCCCTTTTAAGCTTAGTCATATATTATCGCCTCCATTATTCGGATAGTTAAACAAAACTCGCCTTAAGCGGCGAGTATGTCATATTTGATTTTATAAGCTATTATCAAAGCGGAGTGAAAAAGAGCTGTGCCCAGTAGTCAAAGCAGTTATTAGGGTCGTTCTCCACATATACGCGGGCAACTCCCATATATTCGTAATCTGCCTTTAAAATGTTCTTTCTGTGATCCGGGGAATTCATCCAAGCCGCAACGACATCTTTAGGAGTCTCTTGTCCTGCCGCCAGATTTTCACCTACTGTTGAGTATGAAAGTCCGTAATTGGCAAAAACAGTTGAGAAATAGCTTCCGTCAGGACGGTTGTGAGCAAATACTCTGGTTGCTTCATTTGCGCGTGCAAGGCAAGCCTGATCCAGCGTAACTATAGCCTTAAGCGCTTTTAATCCATACTTTGCTCTCTCCTGGTTTACAAGTCTTAATACTTCAGCCGTATCTCCGGTAGGAGTATATGTCGCATAAGTAGTCTTTGTGGTTGTTGTCGTCGTTACAGGCGGCTGAGTTTGTATCGGTTGTGTCTGAGGAGGCTGAGTCTGAGGTTGTTGGGTCTGCTTAGGCTGTGTCTGCTGTGTTTGTTTAGGCTGTGTGCTTGAAGTAACAGGCTTTTTGGTCGTTGTGGTAGATTTCTTAGTTTCGGTAGGCTTTTTTGTGGTAGTAGTCTTAGCGGTTGATGAAGCCTTAGCTCCCTCGGGAATATGAAGAATATAGCCGTCTACCGAAAGCTTGTTTTCCTTAAGCGTTGCAATATGAGTATTTACCGTGAATTCGGTCACATCTTGACCGGCAGCGTTTGTAAAGCTAAGCTTACCGTCTGTTGTTTTTGCGGTGATCCTGTTACCCTCATCGTCGATAAAATCATACTGCTCTACTATATCGTCAGTACTGGTATAGATCGTGTACTTTCCGTCCTTGTACTCAACCCTTGTAGCGAGGTCAAGATCAAAAGATGCCAGATATTCTTCTTTTGTCTTATCGTCTACTCTTATGTCAAGGGTGTAGTCTGCGATGTATGTCTCACCTGTTCCGACATATGAAGCGGCAGAAAGCTTTTGCTCAAGCTCTGCTGTTTCGGAGTCAATATACTGTACCGCAGCGTAAACATAAAAGAAGATCATAAGTATTCCGATGAGAAATACAATAGCGGCAATTGATCTTTCGTGCTTTTGAAGCTTTGCGAGTAAGTTTTTCATTTTATATTTGTCCTTTCTTAAGTTACTGTAATATGAAAACGCTTATAGCGCAATCTGCATTTATTTATTTTCTTCAGATTCCTTTATTTTTTCCGGAGCCTTTGCAGTTGGCGTGAACTGATCCGGGGAAATTCCCTCCGTGCTTTCCGGAGTGAACAGCGTTTTTATCGTCTGAAGAAGTATTCTAAGGTCAAGCAGCGGCGAGTATTGTTCAATATACATAAGGTCAAGCTTTAGCTTATCATAGGGTGTCGTATTATATTTTCCTAATATTTGCGCATATCCCGTAAGTCCGGCTTTTACCTTTAACCTGAATTTAAATTCAGGCATATCGCTTTCGTACTGTGAAGCTATCTCTGGCCGTTCAGGTCTTGGACCAACAAACGACATATCGCCTTTTAACACATTAAAAAACTGTGGTAGCTCATCTATTCTGAACTTTCTCATAACCCGTCCGACAGGAGTAATGCGATCATCGTCCTCAGAAGCAAGACGGGCTTTTCCGTCGCTTTCGGCATTTTCTATCATACTGCGGAACTTATAAACATAAAACTGTTTTCCGTCTCTTGTGAGGCGCACCTGTTTATAGAGTACAGGTCCGTGGTCATAAAGCTTTATAAGGAGCGCAAATATAAGTGTAACAGGGCTTGTAACTATAACACAGATAAGGCTTAAGATAATATCCACAGTGCGTTTTATTATTCTTTCCTCGAATGTAAAGCCAATATTTCTTGAAAGGTACAGCGGAGTGTCAAAGATGTGGATCTCATCACATCCCTTTAGTATTACATCCGAGATCTTAGGACTTATATATGTCCTCAAAGATTTCTCATAGGTGTACTTTAAAAGCTTGTTTCTTATCTCTGCGGGAAGGTCGCATATTATGACCCCATCGAAACCGAGTATCCTTTCCTTTATGGATTCAAGCGGCTCACTTATGCTGACCGAGGAGCATATAAGGTATTTATCGACCCTGAGGCTTATTTTCTGGACCAGGTCTCTTGCGGCTTCACTTCCGTAGACTATTATCATTCGCTTTGGCGGATATATATGGGCATAGAATTTTTTTGAAGCTATGCTCCATATTATCGCGGCGGCGATATCAAATACCGTAAGCCCGATAAGCGGCATAAGAGATAAGAAGCCTCGGCGAATAAGGCTTATTAGAAAATATGCCATAAAGTTTGACATTAGGACAGCCAACACCTGTGAAAGTATAAGTCCTGAAATTTTTAAAGAACCGACTTTATAGGCGTTGACAAGTCTTGAAAAGATAATATATATAAGCATATATATGAGCGCAAGAAGAACATTACCTCTTCGCCAGAAGGTATCTGTCTGAAGCTCGGGAGAATAGTTGTAATAACTCTGCCAAACCGTGTAAAATGCGGTACCCATTATCACAACTATTACCATAGCGAACAAAAACATTATCATCCGCTTAAACTGTTCTTTGTCCTTCACTTTAAAAAATCCCGCCTTTCGGTCGATTTTCTAACAGTCATAGTGCTTAATTTCGATCAGATCCGAAGTATCGGATCATTGTGGTTATACACATAGATATACAAATTAAGTATACCACAAGTATCGTGGTTTTTCAAGTCGTATTTTGCAGTTTATTACAAATTTATAGCGCAATATCACATTGACAAAACAGTCGTTATATAGTAAAATACTAATGATATAAATTTAATGCCTGTGGTGTGAGAAGTGCGATGCTTCTTAAACTTAGGTATAATCAGAGAGTTTAATATATTATTATCGGGTAATATTTTATGGATATTGATTTTATAAGAAAAAACCTGCCGCCATATAGTGTTCTGATGTCGGTTTATGAAAAGGAAAAGCCGCAGAATCTCTCAGAGAGTCTTGAGAGTATTCTGTCTCAGACAGTTCCGCCGGACGAGCTTATTTTAGTTTGTGACGGAAAGCTTACGGACGAGCTTAATGTCATAATAAAAGCTTTTGAAAGTGAGTATCAGAAGATTTTCAGATCAGTGCGCCTTCTTGAAAATGTTGGAACTGGAATGGCAGCGAACGAAGGTATAAAGGCGTGTCAGAATGAACTTATCGCTAAGATGGATTCGGACGATATATGTGTTCCTGACAGATTTCAGCGTCAGCTTATGATGTTTTTGAAAAATCCAAAGCTTGATATGGTAGGTGGATATATCGAGGAATTTGATGACGCTACAAAAGAGCCTATCGCAATAAAGAAAACTCCTATTTCATATGAGGAGATTTTAAAATATGCGCGCAGGCGCAGTCCCTTTAACAATCAGACGCTTATTTACAGAAAATCTTTTGCACAGAAGGTCGGCGGATATACTGATATAAAGCGGTGCGAGGATTATGAGTTTATAACAAAGATGCTTATGGCGGGAGCAGTGGGAGAAAATATGCCCGAGGTACTCGTGAAATACCGTGTCACCAAGGATAACTATAAAAGAAGAAAAAACTGGGCAAACACCAAGAGCTTTATAAAGGTTAGAAGAGGGCTTTATAAGGCGGGATTTTCTTCCTTTATTGATTTTATGATACCCACTGTTGCGCAGCTTGTGATGTTTATTATGCCTGAAAGATTTACAAGCTGGGCATACAGAAAGTTTTTGAGAAGATAATTGCATCTGCCCTTCAAAACGGGATTCACAGAAGGAGAATAGTATGTGCATCGTGTGTGACAGAATACAGATGATAAAATCTGGAACAAACCCGTATTTTGTAAAAGAACTTGATACAGGTTATGTTGTTATTGGCGATAATCAACACTTCAAAGGTTATACTTTATTCCTGCTGAAAGAGCATTCGACGGAACTTTTTGAATTGGAAGATGACATAAAAGCAAAATTTCTAGATGAAATGACGATAGTGGCAGAAGCTGTTTCAAAAGCCTTTGGTGCGGAAAAGATAAATTATGAATGCTTGGGTAACGGTGACGCACATCTTCACTGGCATTTATTCCCTAGAGTAAACGGCGACCTTGGTAGCTTTGGGAACAAAGGCAGAGGGCCGGTCTGGTGGTATCCGAGAGAAAAAATGTATTCAGATGATAACAGACCGAATGCCGAAGAACTTGAGATAATGAAACAAACCTTACGAAAAGAGCTTGAAATATTGCTGCGATAGCGGATTCCGTAAAAAGAGCATTGGAGGAATAATGTATGTCAACAAGTAAGGAATATTTGAGCTTTTTATTAGAGCAGTTGTCCTCTCTTGACGGAATATCGTACCGTATGATGATGGGTGAATACTTAATATATTACCACGGTAAGGTTGCCGCTTATATTTGTGACGGGCGTTTTTTGGTCAGACCTGTACCGTCAGCAATAAAAATGCTGCCCGAGGCTGAATATGATGCAATAAGTGAAGGCGGCAGAAAGAAATTACTTCGAGTTGATGACATT
>CANQLI010000009.1 GCA_947624675.1 uncultured Clostridia bacterium
TTCTTTTCGTTAGAAGATACACAGAGAAGTCATATCCGCAACTCTCTTATTAACAACACTATATCACAAAACGATACAGTTGTCAATAGTAATATATCCGAAAACAGCGAAAATGATACAAGAAAGTTTTCGTTTAAGCAAGACATTGACAACAAGTACGGAAGTCTGTATAATGAAGAAAAACCTCTGACTGTAAGTAAGCAGACATTCAGACGCATTGAAGCGGCAATGAACGAAAGGCTTGCGAGAGCATTTTCGAAGGGTGAAGTATTACCCGAAAATAAGATGATTTATCTGTCGGATGGCTTATATAAAGTAAAAATTAACGAATATGGAAATTATATCATTTTGGGCAAATACGATAGTTTAGAGGATTATAAACGAAGAAAGGACAGTAAAGATGCTTACAGAACTCGAACACAAGATAATCAGGATATTAAAGGAAACAGGAGTGCCGGAGGAGGACACGACCAATATAATGATGGTATTGAGGACGGAAGAACAGCAGAAAGAAATGTTGAAGTGGATAGACGGGCTTCAATACGAAAATCTGACGAAAGCGGAAGCGATAGACACAGCGATAAAGGCAATGGAGATAGCAATTTATCCGAAAGAGGAAAACAACAAATAAACTCAAAGGATTCTACAGACCCTTTTAGAAAATACTCCCTCTTAGAGGACATAGACATCAGGCTTGCAAAGAAAGCGTATCAGAGAAATAAAAAGCTACAAGTAGACACTCAGGTAGTAAAAGACCTTTTCGAGAAATCGGGAAGAGTACTTGACAAAGCCACCGTAGACGCTGTCGCGGATAAGATAGCCAAAAGATATTATTTCGGCGGCGAAGCGAAAATGAAACAGCTTTTGCGGGATAAGCTGTACGCTTTCTATACAGCTGATCAATAACAAGCGTGAGTGAGATATAAAAAAGTATGGAGGTTTAGAAAATATGTACGAAATAAATCTTAAAATTCAAGATGAAAAGGAATTATACAATCCTTTTGATGAGAGTTGCCGGACGCTGAATGACAATGTTTCAGATTACCTAGCAGGTCAATATGGCAAAAAGGGAATCAGCGATGAAATCGTTCTGAAAATCAAATGCGACGGGCCGGTAAATTTTGAACGGATACGAGGAGCATTTCAGGAATTAATCCGCGAACAAGAGGTACATAACTCCAACCAAAAGCGACTAAATAGGATAAAGCAACTGTGGTTGCTTTGCATCGGAATTGTCTTTGTTGCAGCGGCAATCCTGTTGGATGGAGTGTTTGGCTCTGTTCCGGTTGAGCTAATCTCTATAGTCGGTTCTTTTGCTGTATGGGAAGCGGCAAACATATGGATAGTTGAAAATCCCCGTACCCGACTTGCTAAACGGACATTGAAAAAGCTAAACTCCACAAAAATCGTTATTGAGCAGTCTGATGTAGTTTAATGATGTTCACTATAATGATTTAGCTGCAATTTTAAGAACAAATATAAATGAAAACGAAGAACTAGGTGCCTTATATTGCAGAAGGATATGCTTCCTCAATATACCATATTCCTGTTAAGTTATCTTTACTAACCCTGAAAATTAAACTTTGTTCCCCCGACTCGTACGGTCCCAAAATTCCCGGTGAAATACCAAATAAATAATGAATTTTGTAATCAACTAAAAATAATCTTTCATCTGAAGTTTTATTTTTTAACTCCTTATCTGTTACATCTGTTGTTTTTTCAATTTTACAGCTTATAAGGAAATCAAGAGAAAAAACTCCGGTGTTGACATCATCAAAATCTTTTAATTGCGGATATATCCCTACTGCCTTTTTGGGATTTCTTTCTGACAATGCAGAAAAGAAATATTCTATTGTTTTTTCGGGAGTGTTGACAACAGATAAATCATAATACAAATTCCATTTTACAATCGGTAATATAATAAAATATATAATTGATATAACTAACAGTAATAATATTATTATCCGTTTAATTGTTTTTGTTTTCATATTTTATACCTAATTAAAAAATAAGCAAAAATAATTATAGATATTTTATAATGAAATATAAAATAAAAATTGTAAGATAAAATTATTTTTGCAAACTATGTACCTCTACTCAGATAGATTTATTTATATTGACAACATAAATAAATCTATCTTTTTTCTGTTTAAGTAATGTTTTAATATCTGGTTTTTATACTGTAACAAAAGTATACTTTTTCTTAGATAATCCTAATTTATCTTTAGTAATAATTGCGTCAAATTTTTCAGCTGAGTAATTTGTTACATCAGCTTTTACTATCAATGTATTCGTGCCACTGTCATAAAAGCTAATTGTCTTATTATTTTCATCAACAGAACTCAAGTGTATATCAACTTTTCTACCATTTATTTCTCCATTATAAACCGGTCCTAAATAATAATTGTAATCAGCTAAAGAAAAAACAATCTCAGAATTATTTGTTTTCCAAGTTTTCTCCTGATCAAGCAAGCTGCACCATTCCTCTTTACTGTTATAACCTATGTACATAGAAATAAAAAATCCCAAAATCATTATTGCTACACTTATAACAACCACAATAAGTGCAATTAAAACTTTTTTCTCCGTTTTACTTAATGATTCGCTCTTCATGCTTATAATTCCACCTTTACTTTGTACTCGTTGTCTATCAGAAATACCTTTTGACGATAGGTCTGGCATTGCTGCAAAGCCCTTTGGTTTTCTTCAATCAGTCGCTCCGGCGTACAATATCTGTCATCAAGTCGATTCTCAATCACGCTCGCATATTTTCGGATTTTGTCAAAGTGATTTCGGATATATCTCTCGGTCATAACAAGGCAGATATATTTGATTTTAAGCAGATAGTTTTCGTCAAAATCCTTCTGCCAATCATAGGGAATATAGCAGCCCTCCACGGTTAGATTCTGCCCATTCTCAATGGCTGTCTTGATTATTTCGCAAACGATAGGCCATAGGTATTCCGTCAATTTATGATTGTCAGATTCGGGCGTCAGTCTTGTTTGTCCAGAACGAATCAGCCCCATTTTCAAGTGGTCAATGGACAGATATGGGTATTTATATTTTTCTAGAAGACTTTGCGCCAACTTCGTTTTTCCTGTGTGAGATGCTCCTGCAATCAAAATAATCATTTTATAATTCCTGCCTTTGAAAGAGTCATAGCTAAGATAACTTCATAAACATTCTCCGTATATTGTGTAATTTGTATAAATATCATAATTAAACATTTGTATACGAGTCAATAATTTTATATGTATGTGCATTAGCATCAAATTTCACTTTAAATATTAATGATACTTCCTGTGATTCAGTGACCAAGCCTTCAAAACATTCCGGGATAAAACCTGGTATAAAGCCGATATAAAAATCAGTATAAACTTCATATTCATCATTTGATGTATTACTTTTATTAGTTTTAATATTCTTTATATCACAACTTGTAACAGATAATAACGAAAACATACCCAGTTTTGGCTCACTATCATTTAACTTAGGATAAATAGTAAGTGCTTTTTTTGGATTTCTATCGTTTATCGCATCAAGATAATACTCAACAGATTTTTGAGCGCTATCTAAATTTGAAACATTGTATGATCTATTCCAGTTTATTACAGGAAAAATTAAGCCCCACATCAATAAAAACAGTATACCAACGATTAAAATAAATAGTATAGCCTTCTTTTTCACGAAATTACCTCCAATCTGCATATAAAACTCATCATAAATTAACATTGTGATATAAAATAAGTACAAGCATATTTCATTTTACCAAAAACTGTATATATACGATATGTGCATTTTTTAAATAAACATATTTCGGAAAAATATTATAATTCTACCTATAATTTGTATCAAAAAAATCAGCCGGATCATTATCAGTATCGTAATAGTAACCCCTGTATCTTAGTGGGTTTGTATTTTTCAGTATAGTGCATTTTCCCCAAGCGTCATAGGAATAATGAATATAGTTATAATAATCAAACAAATTATTTAATTAGTTATCATCAATCTTCCAAGGTTCTGTATCTAAGCCAAGTTTCTTTGACACTTTTGTAAAATCTAGTTGGTCTCTTTCATTATCAATGCACACAATACCCTTACATTCGTCAACCATAACAAGAATATCTGGACTTTGGAATCCAAAACATACATTACCAATTTCTCTAATACC
Organism: uncultured Clostridia bacterium; assembly: GCA_947624675.1. Classification (GTDB taxonomy): domain Bacteria; phylum Bacillota; class Clostridia; order Oscillospirales; family Ruminococcaceae; genus UMGS1601. Next base: position 4,172 of record CANQLI010000009.1, read on the forward strand.
GATTATTGCTAATCCTCTTAACTTGTTAATATCATCAACTTTATTTATCTTATAAATATCGTCAGCTACTAAGTCAAGATAAATCTTTACATCTTTACTTTGCTTTACATATCTTTGCTTTTTTAAAGGCTTGTCACTTTCAATAGTGGCAGGAAAACAATATGTCTCATCACTTATAATATAAAAATATTCTAACAAAGAAATTATTTTATTTTCTGCTAACTGGAACGATTCTCTGCTAATTTGTTTATTAAGAACATTTTGAAAAAATAAATGTTCATAATTTTCATTATCAATAGTTTTTAATGATTCAGTTGAGAAAAAAAATGTTTTGTTTTTGTTCGCTAGAAAATATTTTTGAAACATTTCAAAATCTTCTTTATCGAGTATATTGTGTATATTCATTTTACTACCTACTTGCCGACAACATGTCCGTTTTTATCTAATTTAATAATTAATAAGTTATTTTAGGAGCGATTTCATCTAAAGACCTTTGAAGAATAAAACCTGCATCCGTTAACTTCTTTTTCAAGGCTTCATCTTTGGTGTAAAGAAAAATTAAATTCTCATGCGCAACACTTCTTAACAAACATACTCCGTTACTGAAAAAGCACAAATCATCTGGCATATTAGGAAATTTCCATGACAGTATTCCTTTGCTTTTAATTAAAATATCTTTAGTGTATTTATTAAATTTGATTACATAAACTTCTAGTTTATTATAATAATGGAATCCTAAATAATCTAAACTTTTGTAGTTTGTTAACACATAATTGCTAAATTCGTTAATTATTGGCAATAAATTATTTTTATATTTCAGGTATTTATTTCCGTCAGATTCACTTAGTCCTTCAATACTCCTACAAGTTTTAAAATAATTTGTTAAGTGAAATGAAAAAGCATCACAATAATTATACATAATATTAATAAGTTTCTTATTTAATTCATCACTTATTTCACTATTAACAATATCAAACATATTTATCTCCCCCCCTGTTAAAATAAATACCATATATGTGCACCATTAGAATGTTTATATGGATGATAATGAGGATAATACCCAATAGTATTCTTATGCTTAGGATGCTGTATCGGCTTTTTATTATTTCCTGCCGCTTTAGCAACTGCTTTTGCCTCTGCACTAGTAACTGTGAATACGGATTTGCCTTTTTTAACTTCATTTACAGCTTGAGAATATGTTAATTTTCGCCCTAAGTCCACATAATTTTTTCTTAAGGTAGCACTCCAATATCTTGTTTTAGAATTTCTTTTAACATTAGTCGCTATTTTGCTTGCTGCTTGTACAACTGTTAAATAGTCTTTTAATGCCGAAAGTAGTGCTTTTAGCTTCTTTACACTCCAGTTCCAAAGACTACTGGCACCATTTGTCAAAGAATTCCATGCTGAGCTTAGTCCATTTCCAACTGTCGTACAAAAACTACTCCAAGATGATGAGCTTACGATTGCCGAATAACAAACAACAACTACAAACACTGCTACTATACTTACCGCTAATGCTACTTCTGCAAAAAACTTTCCACTATCATCAGTCTTGTTCACCGGGTTATTATCACAGTAAGCAAAAAGGTTATTTGATACTATTCCGCCGTTTGCACCAATTAATGTCGGCTCATCCGCATTTATAAATCTACCGGTATTAGCGTCATAATACCTTGACTGGAGATAGTATAACTCCGTATCAGTATCGTAATAATAGCCCCTGTATCTTAGTGGGTTTGTATTCGCTATATTGTTTGTATTCTTTAGTATAGTGCATTTTCCCCAAGCGTCGTAGGAATACTCAGCTACTAAATATCCGTTATAGTCTAATATTGCCGTTCAATAAGGGGCATAAGCCTCTTAGGTGCGACAAAAACCAAAATCATCTGACACTCATTTCATACTCGTCATATTCAAGTCCGATATTATCAACGGTAATCTCAATTTCAAAACTACTTTCTGAATAATCAGACACATCACCTTTCACAAGTAGCTCATCTGTGTTAGAGTCATAGAAACTTATAGTTTTTCCATCAGAATCCTCCCATCTGCCAAACCTAACATATACATTATTATTCTTTATTTTGCCTTCGTAAACATCATATAAATTTGTAGAATAATCCATATAATCTTTAAACTGAAAGCTTATTTCCGAATTAGTACTAAACCATTCTTTTTGTTGATCCAACATATCATTCCACATAGCCCTATCATGATAAACATAAGTCATAGTGATGAACGGCACTATAATAGCAGACAACGCTAAAACAATAATGATTAATAATATACATTTTGATTTTCTAGTCATAATAATCACTCAAAATACTCAAAATTTGTATGATGTAATGAAATTTCCATCATCATTAATTCTCTTCAAAAAATCACTTACACGCAATATCTGCGTGCCTGTATCGCTATAGTAATTGTAGACTGTTCCAGATTTACCATTATATTTTCCTTTTGTTACCCATTTTAAACCATTGCGTAATGATGTGTCAACTTTTGGTTTTGCAGATTTCATAATATTTATAATTGTTTGTGTTGACTTCATATATGGTCTTGAATTTAAGTGCTTTAATGCAGTTTTAGTGTATTTCAATTTGCTAGCATTTTTAATTAAACTACTTACTATTACCCGCTTTTATTCTTACCAAAGTTTGTTTCTCTGGATAATAGTGATAAGATAAATCAAAATTCAGGTGTCAATCCTAATCATTTCTGTTATTGATTTGTTTCTGTATACTAAATCTTTCCTTACTGTAAAACCAAGCTTTTCCCAAAATGCATTTCCTTCGGTGTTTTAGAAAATACTACTAAAGCTGCTTTGTTGATACCAAGATTTTTCAACGCCTGCAAAGTTGTTTCCACCAAAACTGTACCGACTCCTTTTTTTCGATAATTGGAGGCTACAGCTGTGTGATAGATATATCCTCTCCGGCCGTCATTTCCGCAGATAATTGATCCAATAATTTTGCCGTTTTGTTCTGCAACAAAGCAGGTATCCGGATTGCGTTTTAAGAATCGGTCAATGCCTTCCTTTGAGTCGTCAAGGTCATTTAATCCCATTCCCTTGCAGGACATCCATAATTTATATACCCGCTCATAATCATTATTGTCCATTGATCTTATCAGCATATTGTTTTCCTCTACTGACTATATAAAGATCACTTCTGAGATTTGCCCAGATATTTTCTTAGAATGTCAAACAGCTTTTCCATATCAAGAGGCTTAGCTATATGATCGTTCATTCCGCACTTAAGAGCCTGTTCCTTATCCTCGTTAAATGCGTTTGCGGTCATAGCTATGATCGGTATAGAAGAAAGTGCCGGATTTTCAAGCTGCCTTATTGCAATAGTTGCGTCATATCCGTTCATTATAGGCATCTGAATGTCCATAAGTATCATATCATAGTAGCCATCGGATGAAGCCTTTACCTTTTCTACTGCGACAGTCCCATCTTCTGCTGTATCAACAATTAGTCCGCTGTCCGTTAAGATAGTTTCCGCGATCTCACTGTTTAACTCGTTGTCCTCAACAAGAAGTATTCGTTTTCCGGCTAAATCTTCCGTAGAAGTCGGTATTAAAGGTTCTTCCTTGGAAGGCTCAGGTTTACCCGTTGCGTTAAGAAGTGTGTCGCGAAGGGTAGAGAGGAAAATAGGCTTGCTGCAAAATGCCGTAACTCCGGCTTCTCTCGCCTCGTCCTCAATACCTTCCCAATCGTAAGCGGTGAGAATGATGATAGGAACTGTTTCGCCGATAACCTTGCGAAGGCGTCTTACTACTTCAATGCCGTTTATATCTGGGAGCTGCCAGTCGATTATGTATGCGTTGAATTCATCAGCAAGCTCGTAAGCCTGTTTTGCGTGAAGTATCGCTTCCTTGCCGGAAAGTGTCCAGTCTGCTCTCATACCGAGCTGAACAAGCATTTTTGTAACGCTGTCGCAGACATTGTAGTCATCGTCCACAACAAGAGCTCTGAGCCCTTCAAGCTCTTTTATAACCTCGACCTGCTTCTTTTCCGACTGAAGTCTTAGCTCAAATGACAAAACAAATTCCGTGCCCTTGCCCTGTTCGCTGTGGACTTCGATTTTTCCTCCCATCATATCTACAATATTTTTGGCGATAGCCAATCCTAGACCGGTTCCTTGTATTCCGCTAACGGTGGAGGTAAGCTCTCTTTCAAACGGGTCAAATACTCTGTCTAAAAACTCAGGAGCCATTCCTATTCCCGTATCTCTTACTGTTACCTCATAAGCCGCATAGCCCTCCGGCGCACCGTGCTTTTGTTTTATCGTCAATGACACCGAGCCGCCTGCGGGTGTAAATTTAATCGCATTACTCAAAAGATTTAAAAGGACCTGATTCAAATGGAGCTTGTCACAATAAACATCCTCGTCCACTACATCAATAGTGTCGATGTAAAAGTTAAGCTGCTTTGATTTCATCTGGCTTTGAAGAATGTTTCTTAGGTCGTGCAAAACATCGGGAAGACTGCACTCGGTTTCTTCGATGTAGACCCGTCCGCTTTCTATCCGGCTCATATCGAGAATATCGTTGATAAGGCTTAAGAGGTGATTGCTTGAGGAAATCGTTTTTGAAAGATAATCCTTAACGCGTTCCTTGTTGTCGAGATTAGCTGCGGCAAGGGTAGTGTAACCGATTATAGCGTTCATAGGAGTTCGTATGTCGTGCGACATATTAGATAAAAACATTGTTTTTGCACGCTCTGCGTTTTCCGCTTTTATAAGGCGCTCCTCCAATACAGCCTTTTCAAGAGTAGCGTTGGTATTTCTTATAGTCCAGATAAAGTAGATAATAAGCATTATTGTCTCAACTATTCCGAGGAAATAACATACCGACCTTATTTTATAAAGGTTAGCAAAAGCCTCATCCTCAGGTACTGCGACAGCAACTGTCCATTGGTTGTAGTCCGGCGCCTCGCCAAGCTCCCACTCTTCTACATTTACCGGTGCATAGTAAAAATACATATATTTGTCAAGCTGTGTAGACTTTGAAACGACATATCCTGATTTTCCTGAAAGTATTTCCTTCCGCACATCTTTGGCATCCCTACCGCCCTTTGTTTCTTTAGTGCCAAAATCGCTTATATTTCCGAGCTTGTTGTGAAGGGTGTTCATAAGAAAATCGCCGTTTGCGCGGTCAATAAGATATACGGTCGCCGTTCCGTTATAAATGTTGTCGATATTAAGCGATTTCGGAAGGTTTTCAAGTAGGGTAGAAGCGTACACCATAGCAACAGTCTCGCCGTTTTTTACTACGGGTACAAAGTGCCTTATAAGCATTTTTTCGTCATCAGTTATGCTTGTCATTCTGTCGGTCACATGCTCGCCTTTAGCCGCTTCATCTTTAAAGGAGATTTTACCGTAAGCGTCAAATTCCTTGCCCTCGTTACCGATAACAATATCTCCGGGAAGCAAAAGGTTTATGTTTTTCGCTGTGGTAAGAGCAGAAAACTGTGTCATAATACCGCGCATAGTATTCGTATCGAAGTTATCCTCCATAGAGATTATCTCAGCAACAGCATTTAAAATATTACTGTCTCTTGAGAGCTTGTTGTTTATATCATCCATAACTGTATCGACAGCTTCCTGCATTCTCTCAAGACATCTCTGTTCTGTCAGAACGCTTATCCGTATGTATGAAACAACAATAATAACTAGGGTAAATACAGTGACCAATACCGCAGCTATTATATTTTTTTCTCTTAGTTTACTTTTATTGATCCTCTTGGATTTTTTACTGTTTTTTGTTTCCATATAAACACCTTACCTGATATTGATTTTGTAAGTAAATACAATATACCCATTCTAATGATATTCTATATCTTTTAGCACTGTTATGTCAAGTAAAAATTCAAAAATTCTATATATTTCGGCATTCGTATTTTCACAGCCCGGTTTGACAGTAAAATAAATGTATGTTAAAATGAAATGAGTAATAGCGAGAAAACGAAAGACATCAAGAATTTAGGATAAGAGGAATAAATATGAAAATCGCGATACTCGGCGCAGGCAATATTGCAAGGAAAATGGCTGATACGATAAACGGACTTAGGGAAACGGAGCTTTATGCTGTCGGTTCACGCAGTATAGAGAAGGCTCGGGCTTTCGCAGAAGAGTTTGGAGCGTTAAAGGCATACGGCAGCTATGAGGAGCTTGTAAAGGACGACGCCATTGATCTTATATACATCGCAACACCTCATTCAAGACATTATGAGGACTGTATGCTTTGTCTTGAAAACGGAAGAAATGTTCTTTGTGAAAAGGCGTTTACCGCAAATGCCGATCAGGCAAAGCGTGTAATTTCCTATGCTGAGGAAAAGGGGCTTTTTGTCTCGGAGGCGATATGGACAAGATTTTTGCCTATGAGGTTTGTGCTTGATGAAATAATCAGTAGCGGCGTTGTCGGAAGAATCTCTTCTCTTACGGCAGATCTCGGATATTCGCTTGAAAATGTAGAGCGCCTTAAAAAGCCGGAGCTGGCGGGAGGTGCGCTGCTCGATCTGGGAGTGTATCCGATAAACTTTGCGCTTATGGCATTCGGCGAAGATATATGTGATATAAAATCAAGCTGCGTCAAGAATGAGTACGGCGTTGATGAGCAAAACAGCATCATACTGAGCTTTACAGGCGGAAAAACAGCGCTCCTTCACAGCAGTATGGTCTCAAACCTCGACAAAAGGGGAGTTATATACGGCGACAGGGGAAGAATTGAGTTTGAAAATATTAACAACTGTGAGGGAATAAAGGTTATACTTAACGATTCTACGGTAAAAAGCTATGAAACTCCAAAGCAGATAACAGGGTTTGAATATGAACTCTTGTCTTCAATAAAGGCTGTTTCTCAGGGGAAAACAGAATGCACGGAAATGCCGCATACCGAAACGATACGGGTTATGGAGATTATGGACTTTTTAAGAAAAGAGTGGGGAGTTGTTTATCCTTTTGAAAAAGTGTAGTCGGTAGTGATCCGTCATATTGACTTATTACCGCATTTCTGCTATAATTATTATGAAAATTAAAATGAGTTGTTTACTATTTTTTCATCACGAATAAGTGGCTCAAATTGTAATGATGCAGTGCTTTAAAAGTGATGATACGGAGGTAATACAGTGGTAGATAATAAGGTTGAGAAAATACTTATAGTCGATGATTCCGAGATGAACCGCGCAATACTTACTGAGATTTTGGATAAAAGATATGAGCTTGTCGAAGCGGAAAACGGCGAAGCGGCTCTTGAGGCGCTCGAAAAGCACAAAACGGATATTTCTTTGGTGCTTTTGGATATAGTTATGCCTGTGATGGACGGGTTCGAGGTGTTGGCGGTAATGAACGAAACCCACATAATCGAAAAGATACCTGTTATAATGATCTCTGCCGAAAACGGAACCGGCCACATTAAGCGCGCTTATGACCTCGGAGTTTCCGACTACATCAGCCGCCCATTTGATGCGGAGGTCGTTCAGAAAAGAGTTAATAACACTCTTATGCTTTATGCTAAGCAAAGACGGCTAGTTGAGATGGTAACAGATCAGATATACGAAAAGCAAAAGAGCAACAGTATTCTTGTGAACATTCTTTCTCATGTTGTCGAGTTTAGAAACGGCGAAAGCGGAATGCATATTCTGCATGTGAATACGCTTACTAATATTTTGCTTAAGCTTGTATGTCAAAAGACCGATAAGTATAACTTAAGCGAAGAGGAGATAAACCTTATAAGTATGGCGTCATCTCTTCACGATATAGGAAAGATCGCTATCCCGGACAATATCCTCAATAAGCCCGGACGCCTTACTCCGGAGGAGTTTGAGATTATGAAAACTCATTCGGCGATAGGTTATTCGCTTATAGAGGAGGTCCCTTACAATAAGGATGAACCGCTTTTGAAAATTTCTTCTGAGATATGCCGCTGGCACCACGAACGCTATGACGGAAGAGGTTATCCGGACGGTCTTAAGGGCGATGAGATACCGATCTACGCACAGGTCGTTTCGCTCGCAGATGTTTATGACGCGCTTACAAGCGAGCGTGTGTATAAGCCAGCTTATTCACACGAGAAAGCTGTCGAGATGATCTTAAACGGTGAATGCGGTACATTTAATCCTATGCTCTTAGATTGCTTAAAGGAAAACGGCGACCTCATTCAAGATGAGCTTAAGGTACAGTCCTTTAAGGATTTTGATAAGGAAGAGATTGTTCGTATTACCGATGAGATGCTTAAGCGCGATCTTATTAAGGACGATAATACGGCTGCTGCCTCTGATGTTTCAACTGTCAGTTTTTAGAAAGGAAGTTAGGTGAAAATGACACTTAAAGAAATGTATCAGGCTTTTGACGGGGATTATAACGATGTGATGGGAAGACTTCCGAGCGAGAGCCTTGTCAAAAAATTTGTTGTTAAGTTTCTTGATGATAAAAGCTATCAGCTTCTTACAGATTCGCTTAAAAACGGCGAGCTCGAAACCGCTTTCAGAGCGGCTCATACCCTTAAAGGCGTTTGTCAAAACTTAAGCTTTACAAGACTTTATGAGTCCTCTCACGCTATAACCGAGTCACTAAGACCAGGCAAGCTCCAACCGATCGACACGATAAACCAACAGCTCGAAACGGTCAGCAAGGACTATGAAACTACCGTTTCAGCGATAAGAAGGTATATCGAACAGGATAATTAGCTTTAATTTTTTCAGCCCCTTACTAACAAGTGTAAAAGAAAGAAAAACCCTAAATTCGATTTGGAATTAGGGTTTTTCTACAGGCTGAAGCGGCAAGCAGATTATTGCTTGCCGCTTTTTCGTGTAATTCTGTTATCAGTTTATCCGAATTTTCATTTTACAAATATCCGGTCGGATTTAATGAATATATCGCTTTGTTATAAAGTATTATTATTTGGAGGGCTTTGTTCTGACATTTTTCTTTGTTCTAAAGCCCTTTGCATTCGTCTTTTTTTCTTAAAATATCGGCGGGTAAAAAAGCTTATTATAATGATGAGGACGAAAGCTGCCGCCAGTATTATGAATAACACTTTAACTATGCTCCAAAGAGTGTGAAAAAAACCTCCGTTAAGCTCTTTCTCAACCTCTTTTACCGTTTCGGCAGTAATTGGCTTTTGGGTAGCTTCCTGAGTTTCCTCGGTAGCTGCTTCTGTCACGATAAAGCTCTGAGGAACTTGTATCGGAGAGATTTTGTATGTTGCCTCAAGGCTGTTTCCGTTAAAATCCTCCATTTTAGCCATATCAAGGTTAAAGGAGATAACAGATTCGCTGGTCGCGATAAGACGCATATCAAGCGTGGCAAATTCACCACCATAGGTGCATCCTCCATCATCGTTTGCGGAATAGGTAAAAGTTATAACACCGTTGTCCGTATCCTCAGAAACCTCGATTTTTCCATTGGTGTCTGACTGATTTACCTTTATATCACCGAGCTCAAAGCAGGAGCTGTTATACAAGAACTTAAACGATCCGTAATATATCCCCGAGTTTTCGGAAATATTTATAGTAGCCTTGATGTTACCGTAGTCATCTATCTCGCCGTTTTCGACTTCAAGCGTATAATCTGCCGCAAAAGCCGGTACAGCAGTTGTAGAAAATATAATTGCAGCACATATAATTGCGATCAAAAGCTTTTTCAAACGATCATCTCCATATATGGAATTTTTATGTAGGTTTGTCACTTTTGTTCAGACATATCCTTTTGAATGCGGTCAGAAGTATCGTCCTCACTCTCCGCCATTCTGGCAAGCGCCTTCAATCTGAAATATGTGATCATAAGCATAGCCGAGAAGAAAACGCACAGGCATATAAGACATATCATAATAATATTTTGTCTTACGCTGAGTTTTTTTAAAGTATCTGTCATTCTGTTATAGACTGATTCTGAGAGAGCTTTAAGACAGGAATTTCCGTAGGTCAGATATTCGGAATACTCCTTTGTGCTCAAAGCGGCTTTCGCATTTTTAAAGTCGGATTTTGAAACGGCATAATCCGTTGCTTTTTTATTTGCCGGCTCTATGTACTTTGAAAAAACACTATCAAATTCTTCTAAAATTGTTTTTTCCGATTTCTCAAGACCTATTTCCTCAATCATTTTTCTTGACAAAACCAAGTCACCGTTGCCGGTAATAGTTTTATAATAGTTATTATAATGCTCCTTAGCGGAAGAATCCGCAAAGCTTTTAATCTCACTTTGAGAATACATAAAGCTTGTTTCATAAAGAGCGGAATACCTTACAAGATCGCTTCGCTTTGCATTCGCAGAAGAGATCTGAAGTCCGAAGATAATGTAAATAATAATACATATCAGAAGAAGAACAAACGATGTAAGGGTTGTCCAAAAGTTTGAAAAAGAAAAAATCCTTTTCTTCATTTTATCCTCCGTAGGTTTAATGTTTTAAGCGTCTAATTTACAACTGGTTTACTTTACTATTATACCTGATTATAGTATAAAAGTCAAACCGAAAGATTTCTCATAATACGACAAAGGATCTTTGGGTTGGCAGGGTACTGATTTGATAATATATTCATTTTTTGCGGCATAAATAAAAACATACTATCTATGAACAAACTATGAATATTGTAAACATTCTGTTACAAAATATGATTTATTTTATGAAGAATGTACGTTTGCGTACATTCTTTCCTGATTTTGCGCTATTAGTAGGAGGGAAAAATAAAAAAAGCGGAAACCTTCCGGCTTCCGCTTATAAATACTGTTAAAGTTCAATTACTGCGTTCGTATCTCCTGCCTTTATCTTTACAGACTTGTCGGTCGATGCAACCGATACTGTAAAGTCGGAAGGAGCAGGGGTGAGAGAGATCTCGATCTTGTTTCCGGTTCTCTTAGCTGTAAGCTCAAGTACCTTCTCAGCCTCAGAGCTGTAAATTGAGGTGCACGCCTGTTTTCCGTCCTCAAGCTCGTATATAACTGCGTTTGCGTCCTTGACATAATCGTAAACGACATCTCTTTCAAAGTTTCCGTAGGTGATTATGCTGTTAGGTTTTGCAAGAGCAGGAATCTCGAAGTAATTGCACTTGTGAGAATACCACTTTTCGCCCTCAAGAACTTTGCCTGTGATGATGTCAGTCCATCTTCCCTTAGGAACATAATACTGAGCGATTCCGTCCTCATTTAAGATAGGAGCAACAAGAATGTTATCACCGAGCATATACTGTCTGTCAAGTGTGAGACAGGAAGGATCGTCTGCGAAGTCGATAACCATAGCTCTCATCATCGGAACGCCTATCTCGTGAGTTTTGTTAGCCTGCGCGAAAAGATAAGGCATAAGCTTTCCTTTGAGCTTTGCAAAGAATCTCAGAACATCGCAGGACTCTTCGTCAAACAGCCACGGAACTCTGTATGACTGATTTCCGTGAAGACGGCTGTGCGATGAGAACATTCCGAACGCCGCCCATCTCTTGTATATGTCGGGAGTAGCGGTTGCCTCAAAGCCCGCCATATCGTGAGAGGTGAAGCCAAAGCCTGAGATACAGAGCGACAGGCATCCTCTTATTACCTCCGCCATTGAGTTGTAGTTAGCAGAGCAGTCTCCGCCCCAGTGAACAGGGAACTGCTGTCCGCCTGCCGTTGCGCTTCTAGCGAACAGACAAGCCTTATTTTCTCCATAGAAGTCCTTTAATACATTAAATGTTGTTTTATTGTAAAGGTGGGTGTAGTAGTTGTGCATTTTTATCGGGTCGGAGCCGTCGAAGTAAACAATATCCTTTGTCGGAATTCTCTCGCCGAAGTCGGTCTTGAAGGTGTCAACACCCATTTCGCACAGAGCTCTCAGCTTTGAAGCATACCACTCACAAGCCTCTGGGTTTGTAAAGTCAACTATCGCCATTCCCGGCTGCCACTCGTCGCACTGGAAAACCGAGCCGTCTGTCCTTTTTACAAAGTATCCGCCCTTTACGCCCTCATCAAAAAGCTTTGAGCGCTGTCCGATATAAGGATTTATCCATACACAGGTCTTAAGTCCCTTTGTTTCGTGAAGTCTTTTGAGCATTGCCGGAGGGTCGGGGAACTGCGATTTATCCCACTCAAAATTGCACCATTCAAAGCCCTTCATCCAGAAGCAGTCAAAGTGGAATACCTGAAGAGGAATGTCGCGCTCTGCCATTCCGTCGATAAACGATGTTATGGTTTCTTCATCATATGTCGTTGTGAAAGAAGTCGTGAGCCATAGACCAAATGAGAATGCAGGTGGAAGCGCAGGCTTACCGGTAAGGTCGGTATATCCCTTTAAAACCTCTGTGAGGTTTTCTCCGCCTATCATAAAGTATTCAAGATTTTCTCCCGGAACGGTAATGGAAACCTTTGAAACTGTGTCGGAAGCTACCTCGTAAGAAACCTTATCGGAGCTGTTTACAAACACACCGTAGCCTCTTGATGAAACATAAAACGGAATTGATTTGTATGACTGATCCGAACAGGTTCCGCCGTCTGCGTTCCATATATCAACAGTAGAACCGTTCTTTGTAAAGGTCGTAAACTTTTCGCCGAAGCCGTAAAAGTATTCTCCGACAGATGTGTCAAACTGTTCGCGGATATATGTCCTTTTCGGGTCAGCGGGATAGCTCCAGAATGTCTGATCAAGCTGAGTCTGAAGTCTTGCCTGCTGTTTAAAAGCGTTTTCAAAGATAACACCTGTTGAGCGCCATCCGCCGCCTGTAAGCTTTCGATCCTTATAATAATACTGCACGCTCCACGTTTCCTTTGAAACGACTACTTTTGTGTTTCCAGAAACAAGCACAGCCTCCTTGTCGGTGATAGTGACCTCAGGCTTCAGATCTCCCTCGTTGATTTCAAAGTGAGGACCGTTGTCAACATATCCCTTGTGGTGAGTAATGCTTACCTTGATACAGTTTTCAATGTTTGAAGTGAATCTGATCTCAAGATTAGCGCTGCCGAGCATCATCGCTCTGTTGTAAACAACGAATGGTGTAGCAACGACCTCAAAGCCGTTTTCGATTTCATTGACCTCAAAAGCCTGATTGGCATAGTTTACCTCATAGCCTCGTTGATTGAGCCAAAATCCGTCTGCAAATTTCATATATTTACCTCCTGTTAATAAATTATTGTTGTCGGTGCAATTATATTTCACAAAATAAATCTGTAACCGGTTTTATTTTGTGCAGTTTTACCTATGATTTAATTCTATCAGAAAAAATTCTGTAAGTATTGCCTTTTTTTAATGTGTTTTTGTCAATTATTATCCTGTTTTACAATTCAAGTGTTATTTAATAGGTGAGACTTCTGCCTTCTGTATTTTGCGGGAGTCTGATTATGCACCTTTTTAAACATTTCGATAAACGATTTTGTATTGGGAAAACCGTTTTCAAAAGCTATTTCCGTGACCGATTTATCTGTGTTTAAAAGGTCGTTTTCCGCGTGAAAAACTCTTATCCGGTTTAGGAAAGAATAAAATGTTTCTCCTGTTGTCTTTTTAAAAAAGCGCGAAAAATAGTTTGGAGACATTCCTATTTCGCCTGCAATATCGTTGAGGGTGACTGAGTTTTCGTAGTTTTGTTCCATATAATTTATAGCGCTTTTTATGTTTGTCATATTTTCACGCTCAAACTTATTTATGTCTGCGTCTATGCGTTTTCTTCGGCAGTTTCTCAGAAGCACAAGGCAAAGCTGTCTTAAAAGATAGGAAAGCTCAAGCTTATAAAAATCGTTTTTCTCTTCAAACACAGTAGCGCATTTTAAAATAATACTCTTTATTTCCGATTTGATGATGGGATTTGAGATGTCAAAATAATAGTCGTCTATTTGAGGACAGTATTCCTTTAAGATTTTTTTTGAAAGAAGTATTGTCACAGCGTTTATGTCACAGCCCGGCTCGGCGTCTGTCTCGTGAAGCTCGTCGGAGTTTACAAAGAATATGTCATCTTCATTGACTGTTATGTTTTGTCCCGCTATCTTACCGTTTATTTGTCCTTTTAATACGAGGTTGAACTCAAGATTAGAGTGCCAGTGGAGAGGATAGGTGTTGTTGGAATGCTGACCTTTTTGAAGATATATTTTTGCCGGGATCTCCATATCCAGCTCTATCCGTTCCCGATAGTATTTCATAAAAACACACCTGCCTTACTCTACGGATAAAAACTCATCAGGTATAAAGCTAAGATAATACTCTATATTTTCGATCGACATATCCTCGACCTGACTCTGAGCCGCAAGCTCAGGGGTGTACTGTGAATACGGATAAACATAAACATCCCACTGATATAAACCGGATATATGTGTTATTATCGGGATTGCCTTTGGATATTTTATAGTTACCTCATCGGTGTCGAAATTATATGTTAGCTCAAGACTTCCGAGTATTCCGACAGATGTCTGACAGGTAGCCATCGCCGAGACCATATTTCCGAGACAGTAATAACAAAATGCTCTGTTGCCGTTTTCCGCCTCGACCCAGCCGCATTCCTGTACTGTATGCGGTTGACAGCCAACTATTATATCTGCGCCCCATTGGGTGAATTTTTTGGAAAGCTCATACTGTTCATCAGACACCTCGTTTAAAATCTCAACTCCGAAGTGAGGCGATACTATAACCACATCGGCGAGCTCGTCAGCCTTTTTGATCTTTCGTTCTATCTCGTCGATCTCATCAAGATATGTCACACAGTCAGCATACTCATCGGGAAGTGTGATGCCGTTTGTATGCTCCATAAATCCTAAAAACGCGACCTTTACACCTTTTATTTCGGCGATCCTTATATTGTCCTGATCCTCTTTGCTTTCGTATGCTCCGTAAACAGTTATGTCAGGGTGCTTTGTCTTCCAGTAGTTAAGGGTCGATAAAAGACCGTCTATTCCATAGTCGAGAACATGGTTGTTTGAAATGCTCATAGCATCAAAGCCTATGTTTACCATATGGTCACCAACAGCGGTAGGGGACGCAAAGGTAGGATATGTAGACGGACCGAAGTCATCAGTTACGATCGTCTCCTGATTTAAAACGGCAAAATCAGCTTTTTCGATATACGGTGCGATCCTTTCATAAATCGCTGTAAAATCGTAGCCATCAGAGCCTGCTGCACGGGACGCCTGATTGTAGAGAGTGTCGTGAACGAGGTTGTCCCCGGCAAACAAAAAGCTGATAGTTTCCTCGCCTTTCTTTGCATCGGTTTCAGGCTCCTTCTCCTCTGTCTTTTCAGTCGACTCAGTATTTTCAGTATAACTTGCCAAAGAGCTTTCAATATCCATCACCAAAGTCTTGACATCTTCACGGCAGGAACAAAGTGTGAAAGCCGACATTAAAACGGTTAAACAAATGCTTATCTTTCTAATGAATCCCATAATAATTCTCCCATATTTATTCTTACTTTTATATTACCATATTTTTTAACAGTTTTCAATCGGTATTATTGAAAAAATATGTTTTATATGTTACAATATCTTTGTTAAGACAGCTCGGCATATTTGCTTGTTGGTGTTGTTATGAAGGAGGGTATTAAGATGAATATTGATAAGATAATAGATGAAATGACTCTTGAGGAAAAAGCGGGACTGCTGTCCGGAAAGGATATGTGGCACACAAAGGGAATTAAGCGTCTCGGGATAGATGAAATAATGGTTTCTGACGGACCTCACGGCTTGAGAAAGGTTTTAGACGGAGAATCGGACAGCATAAAGGCAAACTGCTTTCCGACAGCGTCAGCTTTGGCTTGTTCGTTCGACAGGTCGCTTCTTGAGCGCGTCGGAAGGGCAATCGGAAACGAGTGTGCATCAGAAGATATTTCAGTGATCCTTGGACCCGGTACTAATATAAAGCGAACGCCGCTTTGCGGAAGGAACTTTGAATATTTCTCCGAGGACCCGTATCTTGCGGGAGAAATGTCCACGGCGTTTATAAAGGGAGTTCAGTCTCAGGGAGTGGGAACCAGCTTAAAACACTTTGCTTGTAACAATCAGGAGCACAGGCGTATGTCTGTAAGCGCAGAAATCGACGAGAGAACGCTTAGAGAGATATATCTTGCCGCATTTGAAGCTCCTGTAAAGAATTCAAAGCCCTGGACGGTTATGTGCTCATATAACCGTATAAACGGCGAGTATGCAAGTCAGAATAAAAAGCTCTTAAGCGATATTTTAAGAGACGAATGGGGATACGAAGGACTTGTTATGAGCGACTGGGGCGCAGTCGATGAAAGAGAAAAGGGTGTTTATGCTGGACTTGACCTTGAGATGCCGGGAAGTATGGGAAAAAATGACAAGGCAATAGTAGAAGCCGTTCGTTCCGGAAGGATTGATGAAAAATATGTTGATAAATGCGTAAAAAGAGTGCTTGAGCTTGTGGAAAAGAGCGGATTTAAAAGCGGCAATGTCAAATGGGATAAGGAAAAGGACCATTCCCTTTGCGCTGAGGCTGAGAGCGAGTGTATAGTGCTGTTAAAAAATGAGGGCGGTATCCTGCCGCTTAAGAAAAATGAGAAAATAGCGTTTTTGGGTGAATTTGCAAAATCTCCTCGGTTTCAGGGAGGCGGTTCCAGCCATATAAATTCTTATAAAGTAACATCGGCGCTTGATGCGGTAAAGGATATATGTGATGTGACATATGCCAAGGGGTATATTACAGAGCGTGACGAAACGGATAAAGAGCTTCTGAGTGAAGCGATAAAGGCTGCAAAAGAAGCAGATAAGGTAGTGATATTTGCGGGTCTGCCTGATTCATTTGAATCTGAAGGCTTTGACAGAATGCATATGAAGATGCCAAATTGTCAGCTCGAGCTTATTGACGAGGTTTTAAAGGTCAATAGGAATGTAATAGTGGTGCTGAACAACGGTTCTCCGATCGAGATGCCTTTTTCTGATAATGTAGCGGCAATATTAGAAAGCTATCTCGGAGGCGAAGCGGTCGGAAAGGCACAGGTCGATGTTTTATTCGGAACAGTAAATCCAAGCGGAAAGCTCGCGGAGACTTTTCCAAAGAAGCTCTCGGACAATCCGTCTTATTTAAACTATCCTGGTGAGGGGAACACCGTTAAATACCGAGAGGGAATATTTGTCGGCTATCGCTATTATGATAAGAAGGAAATTGAGCCACTGTATGAGTTTGGCTTCGGTCTTAGTTATACGACCTTTGAGTATTCCGATATGTCGGTTTCACACGATGAGCTTAAAGAGGATCAGCTTCTGACGGTTAAGGTTAATGTGAAAAACACGGGAAGCGTAAAGGGTAAGGAAACGGTACAGCTTTATGTTAGGGACACACATTCAAATGTGATAAGACCTGAAAAGGAGCTTAAAGGCTTTGAAAAGACAGAGCTTATGCCGGGAGAGGAAAAACAGCTTGTCTTTAAGCTTGACAAGCGTGCGTTTGCGTATTATGATCCTAAAATATCCGACTGGCGGATAGAATACGGAAGATTTGACATTCTAATAGGCTCGTCATCAAGAGATATACGGCTTGAAAAGAGCGTTTATGTTTCACCTCAGAAAGAGATAAAAGAGCCGTATACGGTAAATTCACTTTGCTGTGATATTATAGAAAATCCTGAAGGTAAAAAGCTTTTGCTTGAACTTCTTGGAATATCCGACAAGGCTGAGAGCGCAAATGAGGAGTATAAAATAATTTCGCTTGGAGAAATGCCCCTTAGATCTCTGGTAAGCTTTGTGCCGATAAAAGAGATAACGAGAGAAAAGATAGAAGATTTTGTCAAAAAGCTAAATATGACGCTTTAAGGAGAAGAAAATGACTGACTTGAGAATTGGTCACGGGTATGATGTGCATCGTCTTGTGGAAGACAGAAAGCTTATATTGGGCGGAGTAGAAATACCGTTTGAAAAAGGTCTGTTGGGTCATTCGGACGCCGATGTTCTAGTCCACGCAATAATGGATTCCATACTGGGCGCACTTGCCTTGGGAGATATCGGTAAGCATTTTCCGGATACTGATGAAAGATATAAAGGAATAGACAGCTTGAAGCTTATGGGATATGTTATAAAGCTTATGTCAGAAAGGGGATATAAGCTTGTAAATCTCGATGCTACGATTTGTGCTCAAAGGCCCAAGCTTTCAAAGTATATAGAAGCTATGCGTCAAAACATAGCCGATATATCGGGAGTTGATATATCCTGTATTTCGGTAAAGGCGACTACTGAAGAGGGACTTGGCTTTACCGGGGAGGAAAAAGGTATATCCGCAACGGCGGTTTGTCTTTTGGAAGGGAAGCGTAAAAGATGAAAAAAACAATTATAGCAGCGTTTTTGATAGTTGTTGTGATAGCCGCAGGAGCGCTTATAATACCGGGGCTAGGCTCAATGAGCCACAAGGAGATAAAAAGAGAGGTTTCGCTTGAAAACATAATCGACTATGAATCTGAATATAAAAGCTATGCGAAGAAAAACGGTTATCAGCTAGATGTTGCGGCAGCAGGAGACACGCCTGGCGGATATGCACAGACATACTATCTGTCGGATGACAGCGTAAAGATAGCGGTTACTGTCGGAAATTACAGCGGGTATGAGGCGATTGAGGTAAGCTATGCTTGCCGTCACGACAAGATCGGAGGGCTTAAAAATCCGAAAGACAGCGTACTTGATAAAATGATAGGAGCATATTCTCTTATCGGCGCGGCGGAAATAACAAAAGAAGACATAAGAGATGCGATAGATGATTCGGACGAAAAAGACGGTTATTTTCTTTACGGAGATAAAGTTGTAAAAAAATGCGGCGATTATCCTACAACAGTGACCTATTCGGCTGACAGCGAACAGGACGAGAGAATAGTCTTAAAGGGAATAACAAAAAAGTGTATGGGATAAAACAGTCGTCACAATAAAAAATAAAACAGCCGACAGGAGATATAAGTCCTTGTCGGCTGTGATTTTTTCAATTTAATCCAATAAAGCTTTAACCTAGATCTATAACATCCTTCATATCGTAAAGACCTGCGGGCTTTCCTGCGATAAAAACTGCCGCATTCACCGCACCCACAGCAAAAACCTCTTTGGATGCTGCGTGGTGTGAAAGAGTTATGACCTCGTCCCTTCCGGCAAAAATAATGTCGTGTTCACCGACGATCGTTCCGCCTCTGATAGCGTGAATACCTATTTCGCTTTTTTCACGCTTTTGCCTTACCGAATGACGGTCGTAAACATATCTCATTTTGTTGTCAAGAGTTTCGTTTAATGCGTCGGCGAGCATAAGAGCCGTGCCTGAAGGAGCGTCGATTTTCTGGTTGTGGTGCTTTTCAACTATCTCAATATCAAACTGTCCGCCTAAAATAGCCGCAGCTTTTTTAGCAAGCGAACAAAGGAGGTTTATACCAACAGACATATTAAAGGTAAAAAATACAGGTATCTGTTCGGAAACTTTTCTGATAAGCTTTTTCTGTTCATCGCTGTAACCTGTCGTTGCTATTACGAGCGGTACCCCGTTTGTAAGACAGTATTCGCACAACCCGTCAAGTGCCGAAGGATGTGAAAAATCAATTATGACCTGAGGCTTTTCTTTAAGCTCTGAGGGGCTTTTGAATATTTCAAAATCTGCATACGGAGTTGTGTCGTTAATATCGATTCCGCCGATGATCTCAATATCGTTTCGCTTAGAGATTATGTCATTAAGAACTCTACCCATTTTTCCCTGTGCGCCACAGATGACTGCTTTTACCATAGGTTTAAACTTCCTTTCATTTAGGTGTCGTTATCGCTTAGTTGATAACTCCGACAAGACCGTGACGCTTCATAACATCAATAAGCTTGTTTCTGTTATCCTCGGTCATATCACAAAGCGGAAGCCTGCAATGACCCGCGTCAAAGCCCATAATGTTGAGAGCCTCTTTTACGGGGATGGGGTTTACATCGCAAAACAGCGCGTTTGCAAGATCAAGCGTTTCAAGCGACAGCGCACACGCCTCGTCAAATTTTCCGTCGAGACAAAGTCGGGCTATGTCGTGCGTCTGTTTTGGCATAACATTAGCCAAGACGGAAATAACGCCCTTTCCGCCGAGCGACATAACCGGGACTATCTGGTCGTCGTTTCCGCTGTAAACCGAAAGCTCGTCGCCGCAGAGCGCTCTTATTTTAGCTATCTGAGAAAGGTTTCCACTGGCCTCTTTGACAGCAACTATGTTTGGATGCTTGGAAAGCTCCTTACAGGTTGCAGGCTCTATGTTTACACCTGTCCTCGAAGCAACGCTGTAAAGTATTATCGGTGTGTCAACGCTGTCCGCAATAGCGGTAAAATGCTTTATAAGTCCTTGCTGCGAGGTCTTGTTGTAATAAGGAGTAACTACAAGAAGAGCATCAGCTCCGTACTCGCAAGCTTTTTTAGAAAGCCTTATAGCAAAATTTGTGTCGTTTGAGCCTGATCCGGCAATTACCGGTACTCTCTTGTTTACATATTTTATACAGTGGTTTATTGCGTCACAATGCTCTAAAAAGCTGAGAGTTGAGCCTTCTCCGGTCGTACCGCAGATGATGATAGCGTCCGTACCGTTTTCAATGTTAAAATCAATAAGGCGTTCAAGCTCGGCGTAGTTTACAAAGCCTTCGCTGTCCATAGGCGTTACGATAGCAACACCTGAGCCTTCAAATATAACCTTTTTCATATGTAAAACCTCCTAAAAATTTCAGTCAAAATAGCCTTTTGCCGCAAGTAACTCCGCCATAAGAACTGCTCCTCCGGCAGCGCCTCTTAAGGTATTATGCGAAAGACATACGAACTTGTAATCGTACTGAGAGTCCTCTCTTAATCTGCCTATTGATACAGCCATTCCACCCTCAAGCTCTCTGTCCAGTCTTGACTGAGGGCGGTCGTCCTCAGTAAAATAATTTAAAAACTGCTTAGGAGCGCTCGGAAGCTCAAGCTTCTGAGGAACTCCTGAAAATTCCTTCCAGGTCTTAAGTATCTCATCTTTTGTAGGTTTGTTTTCAAATGATACAAATACCGCTGCTGTGTGACCGTCAGATACCGGAACTCTTAGGCACTGTGTCGTGATAGAAGGGGAGGTGGCGTTCTTTATGACATCTCCCTCTATTTTACCCCATATCTTAAGCGGCTCCTGCTCGCTTTTTTCTTCCTCTCCGCCAATGTATGGAATGACATTGTCAACGATCTCCGGCCATGTCTTAAAAGTCTTTCCAGCTCCTGATATAGCCTGGTATGTACAAGCGAGCGCCTTGGTTACGCCGTACTTCATAAGTGGGTGTAGTGCCGGAACATAGCTTTGAAGTGAACAGTTTGATTTTACTGCGATAAAGCCTCTCTTTGTGCCTAGACGCTTTCTTTGTGCGTTAATGATCTCAATATGCTCGGGATTTATCTCGGGAACTACCATAGGAACATCCGGAGTAGCTCTGTGAGCAGAGTTGTTAGATACGATAGGGCATTCTGCCAGAGCGTATTTTTCCTCAAGCGCCTTTATTTCGTCTTTTTTCATATCCACAGCACAGAAACAAAAATCCACCTGAGAAGCGATCTCGTTTATGTCAGCGGTTGCGTCGTAGACAATCATATTCTCCATTGAT
Source organism: uncultured Clostridia bacterium (assembly GCA_947624675.1). GTDB lineage: Bacteria > Bacillota > Clostridia > Oscillospirales > Ruminococcaceae > UMGS1601. Next base: position 25,672 of record CANQLI010000009.1, read on the forward strand.
GACGGTATAGGCTTTTTCATAGCCCACCTTGAGCCGACTGCTTCCTTGTAGGTTTTTCCCTTTGAGCGTGGCGATGCCGCAAGGCAAACTACCTCAAACCAGGGATGCTTATCAAGGAGTGTGGCGAACCTCTGTCCGACCATTCCCGTTGCGCCGATGATTCCAACCTTATACTTTTTCATAATTTGATTTCAGTTCCTTTCAAAAATAATGACCAATATTAAAAAAACTGGTTGAAAACCAGTCCATCTTGCGATATAATAGAAAATGTCATAAATTAACACAATAATTTATGATAGCTCCCCATCACATCGTATGATGACAATCATAAGCCTGTTGAGCTTATGCTCAGAAATAAGCTTCCCACACTTAAATCTTCGGCAGCCTCGCATTTCACATCTCCGCATCGGGAGCGGACACAAAAGTGTCAAAAGAGAGCTACTGATCTTAGCTGCGCCTCTATCTGTTTTCACTTTTTAACTATACCAAATTATAAGGCGGCTGTCAACAGTAATTTGTAAAATAGAGAAAATCTGACGACGAGAATATGAATAAATTATGAATACTATGAATTTTTTGTAAATAAACTGTATTTATTTTATGAAGAATGTACGTTTGCGTACATTTTTTCCTGATTTTGCGCTGTTAGTAGAGGACAGTCAAAAAAACAAAAAACTAACGTTATAAAAAAACACAACGGAGAAAAATATGCTTGACTTAAATAATATGAAAAAATCTGATTTTTACTATGAGCTTGACGAAAGCTTGATAGCACAGACGCCGGTAGAGCCCAGAAATGCGTCCAGACTTATGAAGATAGACAGACAAACGGGAGAAATCACCCACAGCCATTTTTATAATCTATGCGATTTTTTAAAAAAAGGTGATCTGCTGGTGCTTAATGACTCAAGAGTCCTGCCTGCGAGAATATACGGCGAAAAATCGGACAACGGCACATTTATAGAGTTTTTGCTTTTAAGACAGAGAAAGAATCTTGAGTGGGAGATTTTGTGTCGACCGGGAAAGAAGGCAAAAAAAGGTACAAGGTTTACCTTTGGAAAGATACTTGAAGCCGAAATAACGGATGTCTTGGAGGATGGAAACAGGATAGCTCGGTTTTATACGAAAGAGGGCTACAATATCTACACAGCGCTTGACGAAATTGGTCAGATGCCGCTTCCGCCGTACATCACAAAAAAGCTTGAGGATAAAGAGCGCTATCAGACTGTCTACTCAAATGAGGTCGGCTCGTCGGCGGCTCCCACAGCGGGACTTCACTTTACAAAGGAACAGCTTAAAGAGTTAGAGAATAATGGGATAAATCTTGCATATGTAACGCTTCATGTGGGGCTGGGAACTTTCCGACCGGTCAAGGAGGAAAAGGTGCTTGACCATAAGATGCACTCAGAACACTATGAGCTAAGCAGCGATACGGCGGACCTTATAAACAGAACAAAAGCTCAGGGAGGTAGGGTAATAGCCGTCGGTACGACCTCATGCAGAACGCTTGAAAGTGTTGCCTTAAAAAACGGCGGAGAAATTGTCCCGAGCGATGGAGAAACTGATATTTTTATCTATCCCGGATTTGAGTTCAAGGCGATAGACGGGCTTATAACTAACTTTCATCTTCCGGAAAGTACGCTTATTATGCTTGTATCCGCTTTTTTGGGATATGACAAGACGATGAACGCATATAAGACAGCTGTTAAAGAAAGATACAGGTTTTTCTCGTTCGGAGACAGTATGGCGATATTGTAAAGGAGAATAATATGAACTTAGATCAATATTTCAAAGGAATAATCGACAGTGATGAAAAAGCTATAGTGATATGCGACTTAAACCACATTATAGTTTATATGAACCCTGCCGCAGTCAAGAATTATGAAAAGCGCGGAGGAGCGGATTTAGTAGGAAAATCAGTCCTTGACTGTCATAACAGCCGCTCTCAGGATATTATAAAAAACAATGTAAGTAAAATGCGCGAGGATAAGTCGGTAAACAAAATTTTTGAGTTTCACAAAACAAGAAACGGCGCAAACGAAGATGTTTACTGCGTTGCGATAAGAGATGAGAAAGGCGAGCTTATCGGATATTACGAAAAGTTTGAGGATAAGAATTTATACAATGCTTAAATAAAAACGGAGGAATACCCTGTATGGGTAAAATATTTTATGTTTAAATTACTTAAACAAGATGGTAACGCAAGGCGAGGGGAGTTTTACACGCCGCACGGAGTGATTCAAACCCCCGTATTTATGAATGTTGCGACACAGGGAGCTATCAAGGGCGGAGTATCGTCTTTAGACCTTGAGGCGGTAAATTGTCAGGTCGAGCTTTGCAACACTTATCATCTTTATGTGCGACCGGGTGATAAGCTTATACAAACTCTAGGCGGACTTCACAAATTCATAAACTGGAAAAGACCGATACTTACAGACAGCGGCGGATTTCAGGTATTTTCGCTTGCGGCTCTTCGTAAAATAAAAGAGGAGGGAGTTTATTTTAACTCCCATGTTGACGGAAGAAAAATATTTATGGGTCCCGAGGAGAGTATAAATATACAGTCTAATCTCGCTTCAACTATTGCAATGGCTTTTGACGAATGTGTTGAAAACCCTTCGGAGCACAGCTATTCAAAGCAGTCCTGCGAGAGAACAACAAGATGGCTTGAGCGTTGCCGCGCGGAGCTTGACAGACTTAACTCGCTCGAGGAAACTATCAACAAGCGCCAGATGCTTTTCGGTATAAATCAAGGCTGCACATATGACGATCTCAGGGTCGAGCATATGAAAGCCATAAGGGAGATCACCTGTGACGGCTATGCGATAGGAGGACTTGCGGTGGGCGAGCCGACTGATGTAATGTACCACATAATTGAAACGGTAGAGCCGTTTATGCCTGCTGACAAGCCGAGATACCTTATGGGTGTAGGAACGCCCAGCAACATAATAGAAGCGGTATGGCGGGGAATAGATTTCTTTGACTGTGTTATGCCATCGAGGGACGCAAGACACGGAACTATATTTACATGGGGCGGGATTATGCATATAAAGAACGAGCGCTTTAAGTATGATGAACGTCCGCTTGATCCCGGGTGCGAGTGTCCAGCCTGTAAAAACTTTTCGCGCGCTTATATACGGCATCTTTTCAAGGCTGAGGAAATGCTCGGCGGACGGCTTGCGGTTCTTCACAATCTTTATTTTTACAACACGCTTACAAAGCGCATAAGAGAGGCTATCGAGCGGGGAGAATTCGAGAGCTTCAGGCGCAAGTATTCCGAAAGGCTTGCAAATAAGCTTGACGATTGATTTTTTAGGAGATACAGATGAGCTATATTGAGGTTTTTTTGATAGGTATAGGGCTTTCGATGGATGCCTTTGCGGTATGTGCAACAAATGCGGTCGTGTATAAAAATACCGACAAAAAGCGCGGACTTATAATGGCTGTTTGCTTTGGTGTGTTTCAGGCGGTTATGCCGACTATCGGATATTTTCTCGGAAGTGCATTTTCAGACTATATAAAGGCTCTCGATCATATAATCGCTTTGATACTGCTTGCGTTTATAGGTGTAAAAATGATAATCGACGCGTTTAAAGGCGAAAGCGAAAACAGCGTCGGACAAAAAATAACCTTTCCTATGATAATCGTGCAGGGAATAGCTACGAGCATTGACGCACTTGCTGTCGGAATATCATTTGCCGCATTACAGAGCATTAGGATATTTCCTGCCGTAGCACTTATCGGCTTAACTACCTTTGTGCTTTGTGTGATCGCCCTTATAGTAGGAAAACGTTTTGGAAAACTCCTTAACAATAAGGCTCAGCTTGTAGGAGGACTGATACTTATATCCATCGGTATCAAAATATTTGTTGAACACACCTTTTTCGGTGGGTAATTTATACAATCGTCTATGTTTGTTCATATTGCGTTCATAATTTTGTGATATATTTAAAGACTATGATAAGACTTGTAATTTTTGACCTTGACGGCACGTTGGTAAATTCCCTTTGCGACCTTGCGGACAGCGTGAACTATGCTCTTGAAAAATCAGGGTATCCCACACACAAAACCGACGAGTACCGATATTTTGTCGGAAACGGAACCTACAAGCTTTGTGAAAGGGCTTTACCTCAGGATAAGAGAAACGCTGATGAAATAGATCGGCTGCATAAAATATTTGCAGAGAGATATAACGAAAGCTATCTCAACAAAACCGCCCCATACAGCGGAATAGATGAGCTTTTAACGGCTCTTGAAAAAATCGGAGTGAAATTTGCGGCGGCGTCAAATAAAACAGATGTATTTACTCAAAGGATAATAGACAAGCTTTTTGGATCAAAGCGGTTTTGTGCTGTTTTCGGAAAAAGCGATGACCGTCCGGCAAAGCCCGATCCTCGGATAGTGGATGAAATTTTAAAAGGATCAGGAGCTTTAAAAAGCGAAGCGCTTATGGCCGGTGATTCAGATGTTGATGTTCTGACCGCTAAAAACTCCGGTATAATCAGCGTCGGGTGCTTATGGGGCTTCAGGACATACGATGAGCTTGTAAATGCCGGAGCCGATTATGTTATAAATAAGCCGTGTGAGCTTTTAAAATTGATACAGGAGGGATTGTAGATGAAATACAACATTAAGGATGTCGCAAAAAGACTTAAGGGATTGAGGCTTAGCTGTGATCTTTCTGTCGAAGAGTTTTGCGAAAAGACCGGAATAACTCAGGACGAGTATGAGAAAATCGAAAACGGAGAAAAGGATTTTTCTGTAACTTTTCTTTACAAGTGTTCTGAGATCTTTGATGTGGATCTTATTGAGATACTTACCGGTGCTCCTCCGAGGCTTTCTACCTACTCGATAATCAGAAAGGGACAGGGACTTCCTATTGAGAGAAGAGAGAGATTTGCTTATCAGCACCTTGCTTATCTGTTCAAGAACAAAGATATTGAGCCGCTTTTGGTAACGGCGCCTTATGAGGAGGAAGCTCAGGACAAGCCGATAAAGCTTTCTGTTCACGAGGGACAGGAATGGGATTACATTCTAAAAGGTAAGCTTAAGTTTATAATAGGTGAGCACACCGAAGTAGTTGAAGCAGGAGATTCGCTTTACTATAATTCAAAGCAGCCGCACGGAATGATTGCGGTCGGCGGAGAGGATTGTGAATTTCTGGCAATACTTATCAAAAAATAAAATGACATAGGTTGGGAAGAGGAAAACATTTATGAAGGACTTTTATAAGAGATTTGTAACAGAAGAATTTGACGAAAACGGAATACTGTGTAAATTTGAACCGACTCCGGCGGAAAACTATAATTTTGCTTACGATGTAATAGATGAGCTTGCAAGGCTCGAGCCTGAAAAGGTTTGTCTTTACTGGATAAACGAAGAGGGCGAGGAGCATAAGTTTACCTTTAAAGATGTAAGCGAGATGTCAAACCGATTTGCAAATATGTTTCTTGCACACGGAGTAAAAAAAGGCGATATGGTTATGCTTGTGCTTAAGCGTCACTATGAGTTCTGGTTCGCTATATACGGACTTATGAAGATAGGAGCGGTTTCAATTCCTGCGACCAATCAGCTTTTACCTAAGGATTATGTATATAGGTTTGATGCTGCGAGTGTAAAATATATTTGTGCTACTCTTGACGATAATGTTTGCGACCACATAGACGACGCACTTCAAAAGTATGACGGAATGGTTGAAAAGTTCTGTACCCACGGAGTTAAAGAAGGCTGGACCCCTCTTATGGACGAGGTTATGAAGTTCCCGGCGACTATGGAGAGGATCCAGAATTCAGTCGAGGACAATATGCTTTTGTACTTCAGCTCCGGCACTACCGGATACCCTAAAATGGTTTTACACAATCATTATTATACGGTAGGACATATTGCGACCGCTAAGCACTGGCACAATATTCAGGACGATACGCTGCATTTGACGGTGTCCGATTCGGGATGGGGCAAGTGTGCCTGGGGAAAGCTTTTCGGTCAGATAACCTGCGGAGCGACAGAGTTTATATATGACTTTGACAGATTCCACGCAGACAGGCTCTTAAAGGTTATTCAGGACTACAAGATAACTTCCTTCTGCGCTCCGCCGACTATGTACAGATTTTTTATAAAAGAGGGTATAGAAAACTACGATCTGTCAAATCTTAAGTATGCGACTATTGCGGGCGAGGCGCTTAACCCCGAGGTTTTCAACAAGTTTTATGAGTACACCGGTCTTAAGCTTATGGAGGGCTTCGGTCAGACGGAAACGGTTGTATGCGTTGCAAATATGGTAGGTATGGAGCCAAAGCCCGGTTCTATGGGAAAGCCTGTTCCTATATATCATATGGATATTGTTGACGAAAACGGTAATTCCTGTCCTGTCGGAGAGGTCGGAGAGATGGTAGTAAGGACAAACGGCAGAAGTCAGAAGGCTTTGTTTAAGGAATATTACCGAAATGAGGAGGCTACAAATTCCGCTTGGCACGACAACATCTATCATACGGGCGACACCGCTTGGAAGGATGAGGACGGCTACTACTGGTATGTAGGAAGGACTGACGACTTAATAAAGGCTTCGGGCTATCGTATAGGTCCTTTTGAAATTGAGTCTGTTTTAATGGAGCATCCGAGCGTTTTAGAGTGTGCCGTTACCGGAGCAAAGGATCCTATAAGAGGACAGGTCGTAAAGGCGACTATCGTTCTTGCCAGAGGTTATACCGCAAGCGATGAGCTTGCAAAGGAGCTTCAGAATTATGTTAAGAACGCAACAGCTCCTTATAAATATCCGAGAATTGTTGAGTTTGTTGATGAACTCCCGAAAACGATAAGCGGAAAGATAAGGCGTGTTCAGATACGAGAAGAGGATAACAATAAATAACTAAAGAAAAGGGGACAGAGGTTTTAAAATAGCTTTTGTCCTCTTAATTTAACTTTAAAGGGGATAATTTTTATGGAGCTTTTATATGAGTATCCTGACAAAAACATCTCAAGACAGGAAAAAATAAAACTTGCCGGTGAGAAGATAGCTGAACGCAAAAGAATAAACAAGATGATAATAAAGGGTGCGGTTTTAATGCTGGTGCTTATGCTTGTAGCTATTCTTGTTAAGTTTGTTTGGCTTAAAATAGTTCTGGCAATTTTAGCGCTTTTTCTTTTCTTCACCTCGTTTATTGTGGCTATGTCTATGAAAATGGCTCTTGATGAGGACATATATGTTAAAATTTTCGACGACCGTATCGAGTCTTACCAGCCTCCGGCGTTTGGCGTGAAAAAGCGACTGGTCACAATAAATTATGACGATATTGAAAAGAGCAGTCAGACAACGATGGGCAGTATATCGTTTCAACTAAAAGACAACAAGACCGAGAGCATATATTTTGTTGACACGAATACAAAGCTGTTTTTGATAAACAATCTTTATGACAAAATACACTATACGAAAAAGAACTATGTTGAAATACCGGAGATCGATGAGGATGATCCCGATTACAAATGGAAAAGCTGGAAGAGCTTTTAAACAAAAGCAGAGCAAGTTTTTATTGCTCCGCTTTAATTTTATATAAACGGCATTTATAAGATGCCGCTTTTTCGTAAACTAAAAAAGCGATAAGCCGGAATGACTTACCGCAATAACTGTAAATAAAAAATGCACCACAACGAGGGATATAAAAAGTTCGCGTTTCACATTTTGTGAAACGCGAACGGGCTTCGGCGGTTCGCCGGTGGTGGGAGCGGATGGATTCGAACCATCGTAGCTGAAAAGCAACAGATTTACAGTCTGCCCCCTTTGGCCGCTCGGGAACACTCCCATAAAATATTACAGATTTATGTACAAAAGCGAAATGCTGTTACAATAGTATAATTTGGAGCTGGTGGACGGACTCGAACCCCCGACCTGCTGATTACAAATCAGCTGCTCTACCAACTGAGCTACACCAGCTTGACAAGCAAGAATTATTATACCACGCTTATTTTGACTTGTCAAGTGTTTTTATGAAAAAAATTAAAAAAGGTAAGTTTTATAATTAAATGCGAAAGGAAAAAGCGTAGCAAAACGCAGCTATGCTTAATCGCTTAATTGCCCCTTGCGCATAAAAATACTGATGTCAAGGGCGGCGAAGCCGTATATTTTACCCTTTACATCAGTATTTTTTATGTGCTATTATTCAGATTTGCGATTAAGGATATTTTGGATTTTGTTTTCTAATTCATCTGAGTTTCTTACTCTCAGAAGTTTATATCCTGTATTTTGTAGAATTTCATTTTTGAATTTGTCGCTTTCAATTGCTTTCTTTGTATTGTGTGTGTAATCGTCTAGCTCAATTATGAGTTTTACTTCCAAATCTTCTCTGCTTGCTAGAGCAAAATCAATATGTTTTGATTTAATTCTTCCAAATAGTCTATAATATTCGCTGTTGTCTTTATAGTTTTGGATTTTTATTAAATCGGCAAGCCTTACTTTTGATAGTACAACAAGATTAAGCTTCTCAGATATTACATTTAAGCTTTTATAAAAAATCAGTTCTTTTTTGCTTAATAAGCTTTTTCTTATGTATTTGCTTTCATAATCTCGTTTTGATTCGATTTCCTCAACTTGTTGATAATTATAAGATTTATATACTTGTTTATCGTTTTCTCTTCTTCTAACAATCAGAGTCTTTTCAATTTTAATTAAAATTAAAATTAGTAGAACTATTACTATAACCGATAATACGATTTCCAATTTCAACACCCCATATGATTATATAATTTTGCTATTTTTTTGTCAACATCAGCTTATGCTGATTTAATAAATTTAATTAATTAAAGGAGTTTTAAGAATGATTAAAGTTGTAGGTTTCGAAACTAAAAAAGGTAGTTTCACTAATCAGCAGACAGGCGAGGTTATTGATTATGATAATCTTATAATTTATTATGTTAGTGATCTAAAAAAAGAAGTTGAGGGCTTATATTCATCAGAAATTAAAATTAAAAGTAAAGACATTAAAAAGATTCTCGGCGATTTAAATCCTTCTGATTTGCTTGATGAGGAAATAATTCCTTATTATATTCCTGTTGGTAATAGTGTGGTTCTTTATCACATTGACCTTGCATAATTGGTGTAAAAAATGGATCCGGAAATAATTGATATTTTAAATAAGATATACATATTACTTATTAATTTCTTTGGATTTTTTAAGGGCGTATTTTACATAGTTATTATTTTTGTTATATCTTATTTTCTTGGCAAATTTATTTATAATTTAATCTGGTAAAAATGCATTTTTATAAAGTAGTTTTTTGTTTCATTGAGAAAGGAGTTTTTTATTATGGTAAGTTTACTTGCGGTAGAAGGCGCTGACACCTCTGCAATAACTACAGCTATTACTTCTATGGTAATAGAGGTAAAAGATGTTATTTCTGCAGTTCTGCCTATAGTGCTTCCTGTGGCTGCTATTATAGTAGGTGCTACTATTGCAGTTCGTCTATTTAAGAAATTTTCTAAGTAGGAGGCAGTTAATGTGCCTGAGTGATGTCAGGCACATAATAGTGTCCCCTATTAAAAAGGAGCTTGTCTATGTTTAAGAAGTTATTAATAATTCAGTCTGTGTTAATTATTTTATTTCTTAATATGACAAGTTCCTTTGTTTATGCCGGATTTTTTTCTGACCATATTGAAACAAATACTGTGCCTTCCCCGACAGTCCCTTCGGATTGTAAGCTTCTCGCCGATGACGAGCTCAACACAGATTTTAACGAAGAGTACTACAATGACAATCACCTTGTCGAAGATGAAACCGAAGCAGGGGAGTTCTTCGACGAAAAGGCAGATTTTCATACTACTGATGATTTATCAGGATTGCCGAATTCGTCAAAATCAACAAACGATGAGCTGAGATCTCCGGCATCGAATATAGCAAATTCAACAAAAACAAAATTCATAATGTGAGATGACAGCCAGCCTCAGGATCAGCAGTCTGATGAATACGGAATAATGCCTATTGCGGATATTGATGATTATAATTTTGTACCGCCATTTATTACAAAATTTACTACTAATCATAACCGACATTTTGTTATTGATAATCCTAATAATTTAGTAGATGTTTTAAAGGGTAAGTTTGGAATTCAATATGACATTTCTTATTCGTTGTATTCACATTACATTACTTCTAATAACGCAATTGCATTGCCATCTTATGATGATTTTATTAACCATTCTATTATTTGTGTTGATAATTTAGTCGTATATAAACATACCGTTTATTTTGGTGGTAATCATGAAGAATATGGATTTATTTTTGCTGATTCTGATATACAATTTAATTCTAAAGATAATACTTGTAATGTTTATGATATGTCTAATGTAATTTACTGTCAATGTTTTGGTGGTTACGGCTCTAAAGGTCAATTTGTCGGATATAGTCTTGATAGTTTATATGGCAAATTAGATGGCGTTGGTGCTTTTGCATCTGGTTCTTTTTTTGTAGATTTTACACCAGTTTACATAGGAAAAAATATTGATGTTTATATTGATGACGAAAAACAGGAAAAACATAATGAAGATGGCACTCTCGTTGGCGATATTTACGGTGAATTCGGATTTAAAGAAGACAGCAAAATCTTGACCTATAAGGCTTGGTCTGACAAAGAGTTAGATAAGACATATGATGTGCATTTATGGGCTATGGATAGTCCGTCCGTCCCTGCTAAAATTAACGGTAACGAAGATTTTCCTATTCGTGATTTAGATAATTATGATAGTCACGGATTGCAACTCAGTGCCAGTAAGTCAAGCGTTCAAGCATCATACGAGCTCGAAGCTGTGTACTACTATTTACACCAAATGCAAGGTTATGATGATAGCTTGGAAAGCGTTGACGGTTATGAATTTGAAAAATTTGAGAGCCGGGAAAATTTGAGTTTTGCTATTGTGTATAGAGAAAAGGGAAGTTCCGGAGATTGGAAAGTTTGTAAAAGCTATAAATATAATTATCGTGATCTGATTGAAAATGTTATGGGCGGTTTTTCTGTAAAAAAAGATTATGTAGATTTTCCTTCTCTAAGTGATTATGTTGAAGGATTTCCTAGCATTGAAGATTTTCTTCCGGATGATGAAGATCCTGGTATATTAGATTGGATATTAGCGTTTATAAAATGGATTGCAAATTGTGTTTATATTGGTTTTAAAAATTTTATTGGTCTTTTTCAATGGTTGTTTGATTGTATTCCTATATTGTGGGAGAATTTAACTATCGCATTATACAACTTGGTTTGCGATCTGAAGGAGCTCGCATTGTACTTTGTTTATCCTAAAACTGAATCTATTTATGCAATGGCTAATGAACGCTGTCCCGCTTTTAAACAACTTTATTCTGCAGTATCACAAGATGCTTCTTCATCTTCTTTGCCAAGCTTTATCTTTTTTGGTACAAAATTTTCGTTAAATCTTAATGATTACGGTATTGATTTTTCATATGTTAAATCAATCAGTCAAGTTATAATTTGGATTTTTTATTTTTGGTGTATATGGTGTATTATTCGTAAGGTTATTGGATTAGCGCCCTCTGACGGAGGTGATTCTTAATGCTTTGGTGTTGGCTTGCAAAAGCGTTGCTTTCTTTTGAATTTTTTGATAATCTTGAATTTTCTGACTCTGTTTATTCTGCCATTAGCAATGTAAAAAGTATAATAAATTCATTTTCAATGATATTTGATTTTGGTTTGTTTTTTAACCTTTTCTTATCAGTACTATTTTATAGCTTTTTAGGTTTAGTTCTTAGATTAGTATTAAAATTATTTGGTCGTTAAAGGAGATTAACTATGTTTTATTTTGTTGTTTTTTTGTTAGTTATTTTTATCTTAAACATCTATTTTGGTGGTTGTTTTATCAAAGGGTATTTATTATTCCTGAAGGATACCGTTAAACAGTTCTATCATCGGCGAATTAAAAAAGAAATTAAGCCGTTTGATTATTACGGAGTTTATCTGTTTTGCGGCCGTGTCGGGTGCGGTAAAACTATCAGTATGATCGAAAAGGCGCAGCGTATAAAGCAACGCTATCCTAAAGTTAAGATTTATTCTAATTTTGATTGCGACATTTCCGACGGCAAAATTGAATACTGGGAGCAGTTGCGTGATCTGACCAATCGTGACGAAATGGGCAATGAGCAGGGTATATTATTTCTTTTCGATGAAATTCATTTAACATTTGCTTCTGAAGCTTGGCAGGCAGCCCCAGCTGATTTATTGTCATACATATCATTGCAACGGAAAAATAAGAAATGTATTTTTGCATCGTCCCAGGTCTGGACCAGAGTAAACAAAGTAATCAGGGAGCAAGCTGATTTTGTTATTGAATGTAAGTCATTTTTTAAATCTCGTATTGTTAGAAACAAATATTATTTGCAGGAAGATTATGCTGTTAATGGTGAGCAAAAAGATTCCGGAATGCGTAAACGAGATGTAAGGTTAAAATATTGTTTTGTTGCAACAGACAAGTTAAGAAGTCTTTACGACACAAATGAAATAGTAAGGGGACTGAAGCAGCGTAAAACGCGCTAAGCCGAAGGCTTGCGCGTTTCGCTGTTTAACCCCCCGTAGCTAACAGGGGGGTTAGAAATACACGAGGTATTTAAAATGCAAGACAAAGATAATATTTTAATTGTGGACTGGTTCAGCTTCACAACTAAAATTTTTGTTGAATGTACTGATTTTGTATATAGCATTGCCGATATTATTGACCTTTTAGGTCTTACGGAATCTAATTTAAAATGGCAAAATATATACGGTATGCACGGCTACAAAGACAGATATTATTTTGATGGCATATCAATACACTATAATTCTACTAATCGTGATTTATGGGTTGAGATGTCCGGTGCCGGATGCAGGACTTTTGAAACATACAGTAAATTTGATTTTTATGATATTTTCGATATTATTAAGTCTGACCTTAAGCGTTTTCATATCACACGACTTGATATAGCATTGGACGATAGAACTGATATGCTTAATCTTGAGACCATTGAGAGAGAAACTAGTCTTAAAAACTATCGTTCACGATTTCGTGATATACGACTTGAAAAATCATTTACTTCAAATGCGTTTACTTTTTATTACGGCTCTATGTCGTCTGACATAATGTTCAGGATATATAATAAAGCTGTGGAGCGTAACAGGGAAGATGAGGGAAGCTGGGTAAGATTTGAAATACAGATGCGCAATGAAAGAGCATTAAGTTTCTTACAGCAGCTTACAACAACTAATATCGGCGAAATATTCTTTGGTGTAATAAATCACTACATATCATATCTTAAGCCTAGCTCTGACAGTAATAAAGCCAGATGGGCGTTAGCTGACTGGTGGTCTGATTTTCTTCAGTTTTCTAACATTACAAGGCTTACACCTTGTGAAAAGGAATACAACTTTTTAAACTTACAAAACTATGTTATAAATCAATCCGGTGGAGCGGTACAAACATATATAAAACTATGTGGTGAAGATCAGCTTATTGATGATCTTAAAAATAGGTCTGCTCGTCTTAATCCTAAATATAAAACATTACTTGACGAATTACAAACTGAATAACTTGTGTTAAAATAATATATGGGGGCGATATTATGCGACACTTTAAACATTTATCATTTACTCAACGGCTACAGCTTGAAGCATATCTTAAGGCAAAATTACCTAAGAATGAAATAGCTAATCTATTAGGCGTACATATATCTACAGTTTACAGAGAAATCAAGAGAGGTTTGTATACTCGCTTAAACGGTGATACATACGAATATGAGGACTCTTACAGTCCCGATATTTCTGAAAAGAAGTATCGGGATAATTTGTCTTGTAAGGGCTCAGATTTAAAAATCAATTCAGATTATCTCTTTGCTTACTTTATTGAAGATAAAATAATAAATGAAAGATTCTCACCTGCTGCAGCATTGGCAGCTTCCTGTTCCGAAGGCTTTAATACATCTATTTGTGTTTCTACATTATACAGTTACATTGAAAAAGGTGTTTTCCTCAATCTTACAAATAAAAATTTACCTGTTAAACATCATAGAAAGAAACACAATAAAACTAATAATACATCTCGCCCTCCAAGAGGCACTAGCATAGAAAAACGCCCTGAAGATGTATCAGAGCGTAATACATTCGGTCATTGGGAAATGGATTGTGTTATCGGCAAAAAAGAAACACATAAAACATTATTAGTACTTACCGAGCGATACACAAGACAAGAGATCGTCAAAATTATGAAAGATAAGACTGCTAGTAGCGTTATAAAAGCCATTGATAGAATAGAACGGCAGTTAGGCAGCAGAAAGTTTAAGAGTGTGTTTAGATCTATCACAGTTGATAACGGTACCGAGTTTTCGGATTTTAAAGGTATTGAGCGTTCTGTCCCTACCAAATCAAAACGAACACAATTATATTACTGTCACCCGTATAGCAGTTACGAACGTGGAAGCAATGAAAATCAAAATAAGCTTATCCGGAGGCACTATCCAAAGGGAACAAGTTTTGACGGTTTAAAGCAATCTGATATTGATAAGTTGCAAGATTGGATAAATAACTATCCTAGGAAAATGTTCGGGTGGTGTAATTCAAACGATATTTTTTACGCTTGTATCAATAGTATTTAGTAATTTTGCACAAATATTTACGCTGAAGGATTGCTGATCTGCAGATACAAAATATACATATTGCACAAAATTTATTTTTCCGCTATATTTTTTCGCATTTAATATTGACATTTACGAAAAAAATTAAAAAATCGGCTTTTAAGATTTATTCCTAAAAGCCGAAGTCCTAAAAAGCCTTTACTTTTGATCATTCACCGAGATAAGACTTTACCAATGCCTGCAAAAGTTCATCTCTATCTATGTGACGGATTAGACTTCTTGCATTGTTGTAAGTCGTTATGTAGGTCGGATCTTCGGAAAGAATATAACCTACAATCTGGTTGATCGGATTGTAACCTTTTTCTTTAAGAGCTAAGTATATCGTCTGAAGATTGCGCTTGAGCTCAGTTTCTTTGTCATCCTTTACTTTAAAGGTCATCGTCTGGTCATACATAATCTAATCCTCCTTTATTACTATGTCGCAGATGCTCCCGCTTTTGGTAAAATATATAACTCTTGAAGTTATTATAACTCATTTTAATTAAAATAACAAGTCCTTTTTATGCTTTTAAAAAATATTTTTGCGCTGATATGACGAATTTTATATATTTGTGTCTGAACCTGCGTGTTTGCGTCTGTGAATTATTTTTCCCGCAAGGCTGTTTACAAGCTTTATTCCGTAAGCTGATGCTATTATCAACATTGGTGTGAAGTTTACAAGATACCTCGACCTCGCCTCCCATATAAGGAAAAATAAAAATACTCCGAAAATAATTATCCTTATTAAAGTCACGGGATTTCTTGTGTTATCTTTAACTCCTCCTAAATATGACACAAATATCATCACAAGCATAAGAAAATGATACGCTAAAGCATATAGGTAAAATATCGGACTCTTTGTAACAAAGCTTCTTAAGAAATTGTTGCTTCCGTGGTCGATATACTGCTTGATAAAATATGTTCCGTCGTCCCAAGTATAACCGATCTTCTTTGCTAAGTGTTTTATCATTCCGAAAACTCCGAAATCTGATACCCTTTCTTCTATCTTATCAATATTTGCCTGCATTTTTTCTTCATAATTTCCCGAGTTTTCCGTATACCAGAAGTCTTTATCACAGTAGCCTCCGCGGTCATGGAGTCCCATCATTATCCAGTGTGTAAGCGGAAACTCATATTTTTCTTTCTCGCTCTCATCGGCAATCTTAAAGGCGTTTATTACAGAGGAAATTACAAATACCGATACTACCGAGCTTAAAATTATCACCGCTATATCCAAAAGCCGCTTTTTAAAATTCTGCTTATCAGAACTGTAAAAAGAATACGCAATATACGCAACGGGAAGTATTATAACGCTACCTTTTATCCTGTATCCGATTATAGCCAGAAACGAACTGAGTACAAACAGAATAATTGACCTTATTGTTTTCTTATTTTGCGTTCCCTTTAAAAACAGCAGCACAGAACCCATAACAAACGGCATACTCATAGCGTCGGTGTAGTAATAAGGAGTATATGTGTAAAATACACAGAATAATGCACCGAGTATAGCTGTGTAAAGGGGAGTGGTCTTGTCAGGAAAAATGCGCTTTGCAATAAAGTACATCATTATAAATGACAGATTAAGACCGAGTGTGTTTATAAGTATAGGAGCTATAAGCGGCATTGTGCCGAACAGAGAGTTTGTCACATAGTATATCAGCGACAATATTATCAAAAGTGCATGATTGTTAGGGTACCTCGCAAAATACACTTGATGTCTCTCGGGCAGCTCACTGCACAAAACGCTTTTATCCCAAGACACCGCAAAATTTCTCGCTGCGCTGTCTACATACTTAAGGTCGTGGACAGATTCGCATTTAAGCATAAAGGCACAAAAAATCTGTATTATAAGTACCGACAGCGCTATAAGCCAGAAAATTCTGTTTATCGTTTTTTTCGACATAGTCTCGGTTCGCTTTTTCAAAAAGCCGTAAAACCAAACCGCCAGAACAGAAAATGCCGCTCCCGTTATAACTACCACTATAACTTCCCATACGGCTATCTTTACAAATCCTCTTAAAATCGAAAGCAGTATAGCACAGAAAAATGCAAAAGCACCAAAGCCGTGAATGATTTTTGAAGCTTTTATCATTTGTAAGTCACTTCCTTAGTTTAAGAACTTAAGACGAATAATATATTTGTAAAGCTTTTTATCCTCTCAGCTCTGCGCCAAGCTCAGACAGAGCTTTTATTACTTTTTTCATAGCGCTGTCTGCCTGCTCGTCGGTGAGGGTCTCATTGTGCGAACGCATTGATATTGAGTAGGATATACTCTTTTTTCCCGGTTCGATCTGTTCGCCCTGATACACATCAAACAGCTTTACGCTTTCCAGATATTTTCCGGCGGCAGCTCTGATAGTGCTTTCAAGCTTAGCGGCAGGAATATCTTCATCGCAGACAAAGGATATATCTCTTGTGACATTCGGAAACTTAGGAAGAGGTTTATAAACCTTCTTTTCGTCGGATAGTACAAGAGTCTCGTCAATATTTACCTTTCCGCAGTAGCATCTTGTCGAAACACCGTAATTTTCCAAAACATCAGGGTGCAGCTCTCCGAATATCGCAAGCTCACAGCCGTCCTTTACTATGACTGCACTTCTTCCCGGGTGGAATGCCACCGCTTCGTCAAAGCTTGTGCTTTCGCTTGCTCTTATTATCTCATAGCCGCTTATTCCCATACTGTCAAAAACCGTTTCGACAACTCCCTTAAGCACATAAAAATCAACGCTTCCGTCAGCATCGTACATTCCCATAACAAGTCTTGACACTTCATTTGGAAGCACATCGTCTGTTTTAAGATATTCGGTCGCTATTTCAAAAATGCTTGCTGACATATTTCTGTAGTTATAGTTTCTAGCCATAACCTCGCATATACTCGGCAAAGCCGTAGTTCTCATAACAGAAGTGTCCTCGCCGAGTGGGTTAGAGATAACTACCGGATCCCTGAGCTTACTGTCAGCGGATATATTAAGCTTGTCTAAGCTTTTAGGTGATACAAAGGAATATGTTGCTGTTTCATAAAAGCCCTGAGAGACCATTGCTGACTTTATTTTTGCCTTGAATTTCTGCATAGGCGTTCTTTTTGCGTTTGCAACTCCCGTTATTATAGTTGAAGGTATATTGTTGTATCCATATATCCTTGCTACCTCTTCAGCTATATCCGCCTTGCACTCAATATCTACCCTGTCATACGGAGCAATAGCCTTTCCGTCCTTTACCGTAAAATCAAGGCTTTCCAGGTATTTGATCATATCCTCCTTAGGAATGTCAGTTCCAAGAAAGCTGTTTATCCAGTCGGCATCAAACGGTGCGGAGCGCTCTTTATTATCTCCGTAGTCACAGTCTATAACAGTGTTTAATACCTCTCCGCAACCCAGCTGTTCTACAAGCTCAAATGCCCTTAGTATCGCAGGCATACAGTTTCTTGGATCAAGCCCCTTTTCAAAACGGGAAGAAGCGTCTGTTCTCATACCGAGTTTTTTGGCGTCGCGCCTTACGGTAGGCCCGTCAAAGCAAGCAGCCTCAAAAACTACCGTTTTTGTATCGTCCATTATTCCGCTGTATTCTCCGCCCATAACTCCAGCAACGGCAACAGGCTTTTTCTCATCTGCGATAACGAGCATATCGCTAGTGAGTTCTCTTTCAACTCCGTCAAGGGTCATTATCTTTTCACCGTCAACGGCATTTCTTACGATTATCTTTCCGCCGTCAACATATCTTAGATCAAACGCGTGCATAGGGTGACCGTACTCAAGCATTACATAGTTTGTAATATCGACAAAGTTGTTTATCGGTCTTACTCCGCTCGCCCGAAGTCTTTCTCTCATCCATCTTGGAGAAGGACCTATTTTTACATTCTTTACGATTCCTCCGATGTATCTTGAGCATAGCTCCTTGTTTTTTACCTCTACGCTTAAGTAGTCGTTTATGTTTCCTTCAACACCTGTATATTTCGGCTCTTTAAGCTTGCTCTCACGGCCAAAGGTAGCGTGAGCTTCTCTTACAAGTCCTCTTACCGACATACAGTCAGGTCTGTTTGAGGTTATTTCAAACTCAACCGAAGTGTCGTTTAAGCCTATCGCTTCTTTTATGTCTTTTCCGAGAGTAAGGTCGCAGTCGTCGCCCAGAAGAAAAATTCCGTCCTCTATCGCATAAGGAAAATCGTGTGTAGTTAATCCGAGTTCTCCTAGAGAACAGAGCATACCGTTGCTTTCTTTTCCCCTGAGCTTACCCTTCTTTATCTTTACTCCTCCCGGAAGTGTCGAACCGTCAAGTGCAACAGGAACATAGTCGCCAGCCTTGACATTAGGCGCTCCGGTAACTATCTGTAAAGGCTCGCTTTCTCCGACATCGACCATACATACAACAAGGTGGTCTGAGTCCTCGTGGGGGACTACCGACAAAAGCTTTCCGACAACGACCTTTGATATTTCCTCGCCCTCGGTCTCGTATCTCTCAACCTTAGAACCTGTCATTGTAAGGTCGTAACAGAATTTCTTTATGTCAATATCAGATACATCTATATAATCATTAAGCCACTTCATTGATAAATCCATTTTAACTGCCTCCTTAATTAAAACTGTTTTAAGAATCTGAGATCGTTATCGTATAAAAGTCTCAGGTCGTTTATGTTAAATCTTCCCATCGTAAGTCTTTCAAGTCCTAGTCCGAAAGCAAAGCCCGAGTATACCTCCGGGTCGATCCCACAGCCCTCTAAGACCTTTGGATGTACCATTCCTGCGCCGAGAAGCTCAACAAAGCCTTCCTGCTTACACATACTGCATCCCTTTCCTCCGCAGTTAAAGCACATTATGTCAACCTCGGCAGAAGGTTCTGTATACGGAAAATGGTGCGGGCGAAGTCTTATCTTACAGTCCTCTCCGTACAGCCGTTTCATAAGCATATCAAGCGTTCCCACAAGGTCGCTCATAGTGACGCCCTTGTCTATAACAAGACCTTCTATCTGGTGAAAAATAGGGGTGTGGGTAGCGTCCGCCGTGTCAGAGCGGTAAACTCTTCCGGGGGAGATGATCCTTATCGGCGGCTTGGTCTTTTCCATAGTTCTTATCTGAACCGAAGATGTCTGTGTTCTCAAAACAGTATTTTCGTCAATATAAAATGTGTCCTGAGTATCCCTCGCAGGGTGATCCTTTGGCATATTAAGCGCCTCAAAACAGTAGTGGTCTGTTTCTACTTCAGGTCCTTCTACAATGTCAAATCCCATTCCCATAAACACTTCTTCAATTTCGCTCATAACAATATTGAGCGGATGAAGCTGTCCTTGTTTTACCTTCTTTCCTGGGAGCGTGACATCAAGCCTCTCATTTTTTAAGCTTTGCTCTCTCATTTTTGCCTTGATCTTAGTCTGTGCATTTGAAAGAGATTCTTCAATCTCTGCTCTGACTTTATTTGCAAGCTGACCCATCTTTGGGCGTTCCTCGGCTGAAAGCTTTCCCATCTGCTTTAAAATAGCTGTGATCTCACCCTTCTTTCCGAGATATTTTACCCTTATCTCCTCAAGTATCTTTGAATCCTCGGCTTCGTTCAAAGCGTTTATCGCGCTTTGTCTGATTTTTTCAAGTGCTTCCTTCATTAAAACCTTCCTCTCTTGAATTATAATTGTTTACAAAATAAAAAGTCCTGCCCCAATAAGGACAAGACATAATCTTGTTTAACCACCCTAAAGTAAAAGAGCCAACACTCCCTAAGACATATAACGGAGTCTTAAAACAAAACCGTCTTTACTTACAATTTATGCACAGTGTTATCCTTTACATAAGCTTCGGCAAAGCCGCTCGTGAGTGAACTTCAGCAATACACAGCCTAAAAAGCTTTCACCATTTGCTTTTTTCTCTAAAAGACCTTTAAGAACTGCCTACTCTCTCAGTCATAGCGTTTAAAAAAGTATAACACATCTTTCTAAATTTTGTCAAGAGTTTTTTGAAATTTTAGAGTGACTTAATCGTTGTAAATAGGTGTGACCCAATTTTGATAAAAATAAAATCAAAGATAGGCATAATGTTTTGAAATGCTCTTGAATGGAGCATCGAAGAATATGTAAGCGGTGTTGGGTGTTTTTGAATTTTACACAGAAGATAAAAATGACTGCAAGTCTATCTTTTTAGATGACTTGCAGTCTTATTTTGGGATGATTTTCACATCCCGTTTTTATTGTTTATTTAAGATTTAACTACTTAGCTGAACCTGTTTTGTAAGCGTCGATCATCTTCTTAACCATCTGACCGCCTACAGAACCTGCCTCACGAGAAGTAAGGTCGCCGTTATATCCCTGCTTAAGGTTTACACCTACTTCATTGGCAGCCTCCATCTTGAACTTTTCAAGAGTCTGTCTGCCCTGCTCAGTTGTGATTCCCTTCATCGTTTTCACTCCTTTTTCGTTTATTTCGGGTTGCAAAAATATTATGTGAAACGATGATTTTTTTATTAGCGGTAATTTTTATTAAAGATTATTTGCAATTTTTTTGTCAAGCTACTTGATAAAAGCTTGATTATTTCAAAATAACATTTTTTGTACTAATAATCGCGATATTATGACATAAAATGTTGACAAATTCGTGAAAAACTGGAAAATGATGAACCGATAATATGTGTTACTACTCAGCTTATAGAGGCAGGAGTGGATATATCTTTTGGTTGTGTTATTCGTTCTATTGCCGGTATGGATAATGCAGCTCAAGCGGCGGTTTAATAATCTCGCCTCTAAACGCATTAAGGTTTCTTTTGATACTTTTGATGAATCAAAATCTTACATAGAATGGATGGTAAAAGACAGGAAGAAAAATTCTGATAAATATAAACATGTCATCCTCCGCATAGAAGTAAAAGACAGAATGTAACTGTCTTCTTGTGTTATGGCTTCCAACTGTAACCGCACTTGCCGCAGCGATTAACGGTTTTGTTACTGCCTAAAAATCCAGTAACAATACTAAAACCTCTTTGTCCTGTGGTTATTGCAGTAGAACCGCAATGTGGACAAGAAACTGCTTTATCTGAAATTTGTTTGTTACACTCAGGACAACTTATTAATGCCATAATATTCTCTCCTTTATCATAATTTATTTTTTAATATATCACATAAATAAATGTCAAGCGTCCGCTTTTAAAGGCTTAGGTAAAAGTGCAAAATTAACAGACAAAGATACTTTTATATCTTTTTAATGGATTCTTCCCAAACATTAGCAAAACAATTACCGACAATTAGCTCGGCTTGGCCTTCCGGTACAACGATAATTTCAAAAGCATCTGGAGTTATGAAGATAGCTCCTGTTATTTTTTATTTAATGTATTTATGTGGTAAAAAATCAAATTCCGATTGATTTTTAATTGGAGTTATTGTATAATCATTAAAGGAAAAAATAACAATTAGGTTAGGAGTAAATGTTATGGTTGTAATTGAAATGGAAAACGGTAAAGAAATAACCCTTGAGCTTTATCCTGAAACAGCACCGATAACTGTAAGGAATTTTTTAAAGCTTGTCGGAGAGGGATTTTATGACGGTCTTATTTTTCACAGAGTGATCCCGGGTTTTATGATACAAGGCGGCGATCCCGAAGGTACAGGAATGGGCGGAGCTAAGGAAAAGATCAAGGGAGAGTTTCTGTCGAATGGTTTTAAAAATGACTTGAAGCATACAAGAGGAGTTATTTCAATGGCGAGAAGTGCTATGCCTGATTCTGCATCAAGTCAGTTTTTTATTATGCATAAGGACGCCCCTCACCTTGACGGAAACTATTCGGCATTTGGAAAGGTAGTTGACGGAATGGATACAGTTGATGAGATCGCATCGGTAGAATGTGATTTTCGTGACAAACCACTAGAGGTTCAGCGGATGAAGAGAGTCTATATTAAAGATTAGTGTCAAGGACGGATAATATGTTACTTAAGAATGCAAAGATCTATACTATGAACTCGGATATGCAGATAATAGATAACGGGTGCATAGAGATAAGCGATGGAAAAATTGTTTCGGTGTATCAGGGCGATTCAAAAGACGGGATCGACCTTAAAGGAGCCGGTGTGTATCCGGGTTTTATAGATACACATACTCATCTCGGGCTCTTTACAAGCGGCGTTGGTGTTGAGGGAGAGGATTTTAACGAGGATTCTGACCCGGTCACGCCGCAGATGAATACAATAGATGGTATATATCCATTTGACAAATCTTTTTCTGATGCCGTTTCAGCAGGTGTCACAACTGCGGTGGTTTCTCCGGGAAGCACTAACCCTATCGCCGGAACAATTAGTGCTGTTAAGACAAGCGGCGCAAGGATAGAGGATATGCTTATCAGAAATGTCGGAATGAAGTTTTCGTTAGGTGAAAACCCAAAGATGACATATCTGGATAAGGATACATCACCGGTTACAAGAATGGCTATCGCTTCGCTTATAAGAGAAGCGCTTAACAAGGCTAAGAGATATATGCAGCAAAAAGAAAACGCAAAAAGTATGGATGAGGAGCCTGACTATGACGCAAAGTGTGAGGCTCTGATTCCGCTTTTAAAAGGAGATATAAAGGCTCATTTTCATTGTCACAGAGCAGATGATATTTTTACCGCACTTAGATTGTCAAGGGAGTTTGGGCTTAGATGTGTGTTGATCCACTGCACAGAGGGCTATCTTATAGCGGACAAGCTTAAACAGGAAAATGCAGAGTGCATAGTCGGTCCGATACTGTGCGATCGTTCAAAGCCTGAGCTTGCCAATCTCAGTGAAAGCAACGCAGGAGTGTTAAGTGGTTTCGGAATCAAGACTTCTATATGCAGTGATCACAGTGAAACGCCTATTCAGTATCTTCCTATAAGCGTAGGGGTCGCAATAAAAAACGGAATGAGCTTTTTAGACGGTCTTAAGGGCGTTACATCAGTAGCTGCGGAAATATCCGGGATTTCTGATAGGGTAGGAACTATTGAAAAGGGAAAGGACGCAGATCTGGTCGTGTTTAAGGATAATCCGTTTGATATAATGTCAAGTCCGGAAATCGTTGTTATTGACGGGAGAATAGTGTATGAGAGAAATAAAAGCTTTAGAAATTGAGAACGCTGTCGCAAAGCTTTGTGTAAAGGCAAATCTCAAGCTGCCGCAAAGCCTTGAAGAACGAATAAAGGAATGCTCTTTGTATGAAGAATCACAGGCAGGGAAAAGTGTGTTTTGTGATCTTCTGGATAATATAGACGCAGCAAAAAGCGAGAACATACCGATCTGTCAGGATACGGGTATGGCTGTTGTATTTGCAGAGGTCGGACAGGAAGTACATATAGTAAACGGTGATTTTGAGGAAGCGATAAACAGTGGAGTGGCAAAGGGCTATACCGAAGGTCTTTTGAGAAAAAGTGTTGTGTCCGATCCGTTTGAAAGGGTTAATACAAACGACAACACTCCTGCCGTTATTCATACTAAAATAGTGCCGGGCGATAAAATCAAGCTGATGGTTGCGCCGAAGGGCTTCGGAAGTGAGAATATGTCGGCACTTAAAATGATGACGCCGTCAGTTACCGAAGATGAGATAATAGGCTTTGTAACGGAAGTTGTTTCAAAAGCCGGAAGCAATCCGTGTCCTCCAATAGTTGTAGGAGTAGGAATAGGCGGAGATTTTGAGCTGTGTGCTTATTTGGCGAAAAAAGCTTTATGCAGAGATGTAAGTAAAAGAAATGCTAATAAGCGATATGCTGAACTTGAAGAGAAAATGCTTAAAAGTATAAACGAACTTGGAATAGGACCGCAGGGCTTTGGAGGAGCCGTAACTGCAATGGCGGTGAATATAGAACAGTCTGCGACTCACATTGCAGGGCTCCCGGTAGCAGTTAATATAGGCTGTCATGTCACAAGGCACGCAAGTGTTATAATTTAGAAAAATAAATGTTATTATATAACAAGATGTGGTTATCGGGCTTGTAGGAGGACAGCTTATATCATCAATACTTGCAGTATCTTGTGTGACCGTTGCCTTCTGTTCAAACTTTCTGATTGTACAGGACAAAGTCAACGGCACAATAAAGGATTTTAAAATATCTCCTGTTAAACATAATATACTGTCGATTGGCTACTATATAGCGGCGTTGATTTCAACTTTAGTTATCTGTTTTACTGCAACAGGTATATGTCTTGTTTATTCGGCTGTTATAGGGTGGTATATGTCGTTTACAGATGTGATTCTTTTATTCCTTGATGTACTGCTTCTTGTCCTTTTCGGAACTGCTTTATCCTCGATCATCAACTTTTTCTTATCAACACAAGGACAGATTTCTGCCGTAGGAACAATTATAAGTGCGGGATACGGATTTATTTGCGGCGCATATATGCCGATTTCGTCATTCGGGGAAGGATTGCAAAAGATAGTTGCGTTTTTACCAAGCACATATGGTACGGTTCTTGTTCGTAATCACTCAATGCAAGGCGTTCTTACGGAAATGCTAAATCAAGGTATCCCCGCTAAAATAGTCGAAAATATAAAGGATTCGATTGATATTAACTTTGATTTTTTTGAAAACCGAGTGGGTATTTTAACAATGTATATGGTACTTGGCATCACTACTGTTGTGTTGATAGGACTATACATTATTCTGACCGCTTTAAAGAAGGATAAAATATGAGTTTACTCAAATAACAAGGACGATCTTTTTTATGATGTGAAAAAGAGTTGTCGTTAAGTCACATATTTGATAACTAATTGTGAAAAACTAAATAATCAGCAATGTAACGATCATCGCAAGATATAGATGTTTACAAAATAAAACAAGCCTTCGAAAACTTAAATTTCGAAGGCTTGTTTTTAATGATAAATAATTATCTCTTACTAAACTGCGGAGCGCGTCTTGCAGCTTTTAAGCCGTACTTCTTTCTTTCCTTCATTCTCGGGTCACGAGTAAGGAAACCGGCTGCCTTAAGTGTAGGACGAAGCTCTTCGCTGTATTCAAGGAGAGCTCTTGCAATACCGTGCCTGATAGCGCCGGCCTGACCTGTAACGCCGCCGCCGGCAACCGTGCAAACGATGTCAAAGTTCTCCTCGTTACCTGTGAGGGTAAGAGGCTGACGAACTATAAGCTTTAAGGTCTCAAGACCAAAATAATCATCGATATTTCTTCCGTTTATAGTTATAGCACCTGTTCCCTGATAAACACGGACTCTGGCAACAGAATGCTTTCTTCTTCCTGTTCCATAGTAATATGGTGACTTGGATTCGTACATAATTAAAGCTCCTTTCTCCTATATTATAACTCGCAAACCTCAGGCATCTGAGCTGCGTGTTTGTGTTCTGCACCCTTGTAAACTCTTAGACGGGTAGCCGCCTTTCTTCCGAGAGTGTTGTTTGGAAGCATTCCCGTAACAGCAAGCGTCATAGCCTTGTCTGATCTTTCTGACATAAGCTTTGAATACTTGACTTCTTTAAGTCCGCCGATCCAACCGGTGTGCCATCTGTAAAACTTTTGATCAAGCTTTTTACCTGTAAGAACAGCTTTGTCGGTGTTGATGATGATAACATGATCGCCGCAGTCTGCGTGAGGAGCATAGGTCGGCTTATGTTTTCCTCGAAGAATGTGGGCCGCCTTGGCAGCAACTCTTCCGAGAGGCTTTCCGGCAGCATCAATTACATACCACTTGCGTGTTATGTCGTTTGTCTTTGGCATATAAGTTGACATAAATCTTTTCCTCCATAAATTTTGATTTCCAAGCTCTGCTTTACAGCATATGGCAGAGCAAACGCAACATTGACAATTATATATCTCAAATTTATAATTGTCAAGTTAAATTTTTCTAAAATTTAAAATATATCACATTTTCTTTAAGTTTCTCTTTAATTTTCTTTAATTCTCTTTAAAACTCGTAAATCATTTCATTGTTTACAGTTTGTTAATATTTTACTGTCTAAATCCCCAATCGTCTACACCGCTTCTTCTTAAAGCGCCGAATATCCTGTCGCTGAAGCCGCTGTCAAGGCGATTTTTTTCTCTGAGCCATTCTTTGTATTCTTCGCGCTTGGTATGTCCGTCAGCGGGACACCTGCTTTTTACTATTGTAATCTCGCTTTTTGAAGCAGCCTTTTTAATATCTCTCTCGGTCGCAAATACAAGGGGACGGATAAGCGTTATATCTTTTCTTGAAAGATAACTTTTGGGAGCGAAGCAGCCTATTCTTCCTTCGATAAAAAGATTCATCATAAATGTTTCCACAACATCGTCCTTGTGGTGACCGAGAGCTAGCTTGTTACAGCCGAGAGCTTTTGTCATATCGTGTAAAGCGCCCCTTCTCATTCTGGCGCACAACGAGCACGGGTGTTCTTCTTTCCTTACATCAAAAACTATTCTGCCGATTTCTGTTCTCTGTATGTGATACTCAACATTGAGTTTTTCGCAAAGCTCTTCAACAGGGGAGTAATCGGTAGTGATGCCGCCAAACTGAGGATCAAGTGTTATACCGACTATTTCAAAATCAATTCCGATAAATTTCCTGAGTCTTGAAAGCCCGGAAAGCAAAACAAGACTGTCCTTTCCGCCGGATATACCCACGGCGATTCTGTCACCGTTCTGTATAAGATCAAATTCAACAACAGCTTTTCGCATACATCCTAAAATCTTCTGCATAATTATCACCTTAAGAGAAACATTCACAAATGAAAGTATAACATAACAAAAAGGTTTTGTCTACACTAAGGTTTTATATTTAAAGTAATATGCTTTGTAGTGGTCGGATAAAAATTTTGCTGAAGTGCTTGACAAACAATAAATATATGATATAATAGACATATGAACAATCATTCATATAAAGGAGGAAGAGTGATGGCTGAGATAAAAAATGAGCACAGAGAATGCGGCGGAATGAATATAGAAAAGGTAAAAATGCTTGAGAATGAGATACACGGAGCGGAGGAAGCTTATGAACTTTCTGAGCTGTTTAAGGTGTTGGGCGATTCGACAAGACTTAGGATTTTATTTACACTTGAAAAAGGAGAAATGTGCGTCTGTGATATAGTTGAGCTTGTTGATGTCACACAGTCGGCGGTTTCTCATCAGCTTAGAGTTTTAAAGCAGGCAAGACTTATAAAGTACCGTAGAGAGGGAAAAAGCGTTATTTACTCTATTGCGGACGACCATGTCAAAACGATAATAGATATGGCTTTGGAACATGTAAACGAATAAATGAATAAGCTTTAAAAGGGGATTGAGTATGCAGAAATCAGTTTTATATTTACAGGGGCTTGATTGTCCTAACTGTACAGAAAAAATAGCCGAGAGAATCAAAAAGCTGTCGTCTGTAAAAAACAGTGAGCTCAGCTTTGTGTCAAAAAAGCTGACTTATGACGAAGTGGATAAAACGGCTTTAAGTGACATTAAGAAAATTGTTAAGGAGATAGAGCCCGATGTAAAGGTCGTCGAAGAAAAGTCGGACGATGATGAAAAAGACGCAACGCTTTTTGATCTGGTAAGGCTTATAGCTTCACTTTTAATATTTGCGGTATCATTTATCCCTATGCCAAAGGTAATTACTATCTGCCTGATAGTCTTGGCATATCTTGTATCGGGATATGATGTTGTCATCGGTTGTGTAAAAAACATAATAAAGCTTCGCCCGTTTGACGAATGCTTTCTTATGACTATTGCGACCGCAGGAGCTTTTTTACTTGGCGAATATCACGAGGCGGCGGCTGTTATGATATTCTATCAGACAGGTGAGCTTTTTCAAAGCTATGCCGTAAAGCGTTCAAGAAAATCTATTACAAGTCTGCTTGCGCTGCGCCCGGACAAGGTAAGTGTTATGAGAAACGGTGAGATCATATCTCTTGCTCCGGAAGAGGTTAGTATCGGTGATATAATCAGGCTTAAAGCAGGTGAAAGAGTTCCGATCGACTGTAAGCTGTTAGATACCGATGCGGACTTTGATATGTCAGCCCTTACAGGGGAATCGGTACCTGTCTTGGTCAACAAAAACGGGGAGGTATTATCAGGCAGCATAAATCTTACAAGGACAGTTGAGCTGGAGGTAATAAGACCGTTTGTTGAATCAGCGATGTCAAAGATACTTGATATGGTAGAAAACGCCTCGTCAAAAAAGGCGAGAGCCGAGCGCTTTATAACAAAGTTTGCAAGGGTATATACGCCGGTCGTAGTCATCTCTGCTTTGCTGCTTGCATTCATACCTTATCTGGTATCGGGATTTTCTTTTGAGATATTTAAGATGTGGGGTTACAGAGCGCTGTTGTTCTTAGTAGTGTCGTGTCCTTGTGCGCTTGTCGTATCTGTTCCCCTCGGATTTTTTGCAGGCATAGGCGGAGCTTCAAGAAAGGGAATACTTATAAAGGGCGCAAATAGTATCGAAACTATGTCAAAAGTAAGGAGGATAGCCTTTGATAAAACCGGCACTTTGACAACAGGACGCTTTAAGGTGAGCCGGATCACAGCTCAGAATGCTGATGAGAATGAGGTGTTGAGACTTTGCGCTTATGCTGAAATGAATTCAAACCACCCGATAGCGAAAAGCATTGTTGAGGAGTATTTGAGCCGTGGTGAACGCCTTGACGGTGAGCTTGTATCCGATGTCAATGAGGTTTCGGGAAAGGGAATAACAGCAAGCCTTGGCGGAAAGCTCATTTTAGCAGGCAACTCGCTGCTGCTGACCGAACACGGAATCAATGTCGGCGCTGTTGAGAATTCGTCTACTTGTGTATATGTTGGTTATGACGGTGAATATATTGGATGCGTTACACTTGAGGATGAGATAAAGAAAAACGCGAAGAATATGGTAACTAAGCTGAATGATATGGATATTGAGTCGGTTATGCTCACCGGCGACAGGGAATCTTCCGCATCAGCTGTTGCAAAGCGGCTGGGTGTATCGGACTATCATTCCGAGCTTCTTCCAAAAGACAAGGTGGATTATGTTGAAAAGATGTTAAGACTTGACGGTGTAACTGCTTTTGCCGGGGACGGAATAAACGATGCTCCTGTTCTGGCAAGAGCCGATATAGGTATATCTATGGGAGCGCTCGGCTCGGATATAGCAATAGAAACTGCCGATGCGGTTATTATGAATGACGATGTAGGAAAGATCATCACCCTTATAAACGCTTGCAGAAAAACGATGAAGATAGTAAAAACAAACATCGTGTTTGCCATACTGATAAAGCTGATCGTGCTTGTTCTGGGAGCTATCGGATACGCAAATATGTGGTTTGCGGTATTTGCCGATGTGGGAGTTGCGCTCATATGTGTTTTAAATTCTCTGAGGGCGCTCAAGGTAAAAGAATGATATTTTAACAGACAATAGGGTATTCTATTGTCTGTTACGTTTTATTACGACAATGTCTTTGCGTCACCTCTGTCAGTTACGATTCTGTATCCGACTGAATTCACTCTGCGTTCAAGACATCCTCTGCACTGAGCTGATTCCTCACCTGTGCATATCTTATTGTCATAAAGCTCGTATTTTTTTCTTGTGCTTACGGGAGAAAGATTCGGCATAACTACATTTGCGCCGCAGGAAAGTCCAAGCTCACGACCGTTAGGGTGAATAGTGCCAAGAGCGGTAGTTGCGGGAATAAGAGATTTTGGAAAGATAAGGCGCAAAATTGAAATAAGTCTTAAAGTAAGCTTAAAGCTTCCGCTTTTAAAGTCCTTAAACGGCGTGTCCTTATGAGAAATAAAAGGACCGATTCCGATCATATCGGGCTTAAGGCTTTGTAAAAACCGAAGGTCCTCTATAAGACATTCGGTAGTCTGAAAAGGGCTTCCCACCATAAATCCTGAGCCGACCTGATAGCCGATCTCCTTCAGGTCGTAAAGGCATCTTTTTCTGTTTTTAAGGCTCATTGAGCTTGGATGAAGTTGTTTGTAGTGATCTTCATTAGCTGTTTCGTGGCGGAGGAGATACCTGTCCGCTCCGGCATTAAAGTAATCGATATAGCTTTGCTTTGACCGTTCTCCTATTGAAAGCGTGACCGCACAATCAGGATAAGCTGTCTTTATGTTTAAAACTATCTTACAGATGTCTTTGTCAGTATAGCTAAGATCCTCACCGCCCTGAAGCACAAATGTCCTGAAGCCGAGCTTATAGCCCTCGTCGCAGCAGTTATATATTTCCTGTTTTGAGAGCCTATACCGTTCACAGCTTTTGTTTTCTGCTCTTATACCGCAGTAAAAGCAGTTGTTTTTACAATAGTTTGAGAATTCTATAAGACCTCTTATATAAACATCTTTTCCGTAATAATGCTGCCGTACTCTGTCAGCGGAGCTTTTCAGCTCATCATCGTATATATCAGACTCAAGTAGCTCTTTAAACTCAATATCACTTAAATCACATTCGTTTATAAGCTTATTTATTATCGTCATCAAAGCACCCCGCTTTCACGATAGTTGCGCCTCCGACAACTGTGTCACCGTCATAAAGTACGACAGCCTGTCCTTTTGTAATAGCTCTTTGAGGCTCGTCAAATTTTACATATATCCTGCCATCGGAAAGCTCACGCACGACTGCTGGCTGTTCTGACTGGCGATAGCGTACCTTAGCTTTTACCCTGATAGGTGTGTCTATTTTTTCTACCGAAATAAGGTTCACATTATCCGCGATAAGTGAATCGGAATAAAGATCCTTTTCGTCACCCAAAACCACCTCATTGGTATCGGTTCGTATCTCGGTGACATATAAAGGAGATGTATGTGAGATACCAAGACCTCTTCGCTGACCGATAGTGTAGTGGGATATGCCCTTGTGCATACCAAAGATATGTCCGTCTTTTGATATAAAGTTTCCGGGCTTAGCCGAATTTTTCGTGTGATTTTCGATAAAAGCCGCGTAATCTCCGTCAGGAACAAAGCATATGTCCTGACTGTCTTTTTTTTCTGCATTTATAAAGCCGTTTTGTGCTGCTGTCTGACGGACCTCACTTTTTGTAAGATTGCCGAGAGGAAAGAATATATGACTGAGCTGCTCCTGAGTGAGCATATACAAAACATAACTTTGATCCTTTGATATGTCCACAGCTTTTTTAAGAATATATCTTCCGCTTGATAAATCCCTCTCAACTCTTGCATAGTGTCCCGTTACGACAAGGTCAAAGCCAAGCTCCTTCATTCTCAAAAACAATTTATCAAACTTAAGGCTTCTGTTACATTCTATACAAGGATTCGGAGTTGCGCCGGAAAGATACGATGAAACAAAATTGTTTATCACGCATTCTTGAAATTTATCTGAAAAATTAAACACATAGTAAGGAATATCAAGCCGTGCGGCAACGCTTTTTGCGTCCTCGACATCTGATAAGGAACAGCAGCTTTTTTCACGGCTTATGTTTATATTATCGTTTGAGAAAAGCTTCATTGTAGCGCCGATACACTCATAGCCCATTTGTTTTGTCAAAAGGGCAGCAACCGATGAGTCAACACCGCCGCTCATAGCTATTATAGCTTTTTTACACATCTTTATCACCCTGAAAGTTTTAATAATCTTATTTTAACACAATTATTTAAATTTCACAATAGCGTATTGCGGGTAAAAAAATACTTGACAAAATTCATTTGATTTGGTAAAATACAGAAGTAAATTAAACAGCACATTATGAACGACACATGTAGCGCTTTGCGTGTAAATCTGATTACGGTACGCCATAATCAAATTGCAAAGGGCCGTGTGTTTTTTTGTGCTTTAAATCAGGAGGAATCTGTTATGCCAAATAATCAATTTCAAAGAATGGTATTTGCGTTTTTAACGGTTTTGGTCACCGTTCACGCATATGTTTTTTTCAGTCTTTATGTGGTAAACGGCTCGGCAATTATGCTGGCAAACAACAAGACAAGTGTGATAGACGCAATAAACACTCAAGGCGGAGTTTATATGTTCGGAAGTTATATGCCTATATGGGCGGTCGTGATAATAGAATTTGCTTTTGCGTACATTCTTGAAATACTTGTGGGAAGTCCGTGTTCATTTAAACTGGCTGGTAAGGTTTTTGACATAAATAAAACTCACCCTGTTATTTTTGAAACAGCTATTATATGTGCCACGGTTGCGATAATGTGTCCGGCGATGAGTCTAATTGCTGCAATAATTTACTATCCGTTTTATATGGGGTTTGACATAATAACGCTTATAGCTAATTGGTTCAGACTTGTTTGCTTTAACTTTCCGTTTGCTTTTTTTACACAGCTGTTTTTCATCCAGCCGCTTATACGAACATTGTTCAGATTTATTTTTAGAATAAGAGTACATAATTAAACTAAACCGCTTGAACAAACCCTCCTGATATGGTATTATATTATTGATACGATACAGGAGGATTTTTATGAAAATACAACAGCAGATAAAGCTTTCTTCATACAGGTCAAAAGACTTTATAAGAGATTATCAGAAGCTTGTTAAGGAAACGGTGATCCCGTATCAGTATTCTGTGTTAAACGATATGGCTCCCGGTGCGGAAAAAAGCCATGTTGTCAAAAACTTTGAAAATGCTGCCGGCGTGCTAAGAGGAGAGGGAGCGGGCGACGGCTTTTACGGACAGGTTTTTCAGGACAGCGACGCTGCGAAGTGGATAGAAGCGGCAGCTTATTCTCTTATAAGCTTTCCTGACAAAGGACTTGAAGAGATGTGCGACGGTTTGATCGACAAAATTGCTGACGCACAGGACACAGACGGTTATCTGAATACATATTTTACGATAAAGGATAAAGAAAAGCGCTTTACGAATCTCTACGAGGCACACGAGCTATATTGTGCGGGACATATGATGGAAGCTGCCTGCGCTTATTATGAGGCGACAGGAAAGGATAAGCTTTTAAATGTTATGATAAAAAATGCCGAGCATATATATAAGGTGTTTATTTTAGACGGACACGAGGGCTTTCCCGGACACCCGGAGGTCGAGCTTGCGCTTTTGAGAATGTATCAGCTTACAGGAAACAAGCACTGCCTTGAGCTTGCGAAGCATTTTATTGATGTAAGGGGAGCTGATCCCGACTACTATAATAAGGAGACAAAAAGCCGGAGCTGGACTGTCTGGGGAAATAATCCCGCTGACAATGTCTATCAGCAAAGCGATGTTCCCGTGCGTATGATGAAGGACGCCAAGGGACACGCAGTGCGAGCGGTCTATCTTTATACTGCTATGGCACAGCTTTGTTCGGAGACGGACGATAAAGAGCTGTTTGAAGCCTGTAAGAGGCTCTTTAAAAGCATCAAGGATAAGCAGATGTATATAACCGGAGGGATCGGTTCGACCTCGATAGGTGAGGCATTCAGCGTAGATTATGATCTTCCGGGAGACACGGCTTATTCAGAGACCTGTGCATCTGTCGGTCTTATGTTTTTTGCCTCACGAATGCTTGAAAACGAGGTAAGCTCTGAGTATGCCGATGTTATGGAAAAAGCATTTTATAATACAGTGCTTGCCGGAATGGCACTTGACGGAAAGAGTTTTTTCTATGTGAACCCGCTGGAGGTGGTACCGGGAATATCGGGAGTATCACAAACACACAAGCATATCATAACTCAACGACCGGGGTGGTATGCCTGTGCCTGCTGTCCGCCTAATGCGGCAAGGCTTATTTCATCCTTTGGAAAATATGCCTACGGAGAAAATGAAAATACTGCGTTTTGTCATATGTTTGCATCGGGTGAGGTAAACTTTAAAAACGGAGTAAGCCTTGTTTGTGAAACAAACTATCCGTACGATTTTAAAATCCGTTATAAGATAAACAGGGGAGGAGAGCTTGCGGTAAGGATACCCGGTTGGAGCAGAAGTTATGAGCTTAAGGTGAACGGTGTTGTTTTATCTGATGAGCCAAAAAGCGGATACTTGTTTTTTAAGGTTAAAGAAGGCGATGATGTTACGCTTACACTTGATGACACTCCGAGATTGGTGTATCCCTCCACGAGTATTCCTTCTCTTACGGGAAAAGTATGTCTTATGAGAGGACCGCTGGTGTACTGCTTTGAAGGTGTTGACAACGATGGAGATGTGCTGTCGGTTGCTTTAAAAAGAGACGGTGAGATGAGAGTGTCGAGGCTTGATGACGGAGCCTTAAAGGGCGTCGATAAAATAACTGTCGGCGCGGTAAGAAAGAGGGACGGCGGTTCGCTTTACAGTGATGTTCCGCCTGAAGAGACCGAAATAACTGCCGTTGCGGTACCATATTATATATGGGGAAACAGAGGCGAAAATCAGATGAGGGTCTGGATGGACGAAATAAGATGATATATTTTAAATATTTATCGGATCAGTAAGCAAAAAGTAGTGTTAGTATATAAGATTTTGGAGGCGTTGTTTTTTGAGTGTTTATAAAGAGATAAGTAAACGGAAATTGATAGGAGAGCGGGCTCTTTTTAAAGGCAGCGACTTAAGGATAACCGATACGGTGTTTGCTGACGGAGAGTCACCTCTTAAAGAAAGCAGAAATATCGAGATATGTGACAGCGAGTTTAGGTGGAAGTACCCGCTTTGGTATTCTGAAAATATATATGTCAAAAGCTCAAAATGGTTTGATGGCGCCAGAGCAGGTGTCTGGTATACCGATAATATAAGAGTTGAGGATTCAATCATCGAAGCACCGAAAAATTTTCGCCGCTGTGCCGGTATAACTCTTGATAATGTAACATTTTCAAACGCAGCGGAGACCTTGTGGAATTGTAAAGACATAGACATTAAAAGCGTCAGCGCAAAGGGAGATTATTTTGCTATGAACAGTCAGAATATGACTGTAAAGGATCTTACTCTATACGGAAATTATTCTTTTGACGGGTCAAAAAATGTCGAGATAAAAAATTCAAAGCTTTTATCTAAGGACGCTTTTTGGAACAGTGAGAACATAACCGTTTACGACTCGTATATTTCCGGGGAGTATCTGGGTTGGAATTCAAAAAACCTGACGCTGATAAATTGTACAGTCGAAAGTCATCAGGGAATGTGCTACATAGATAATCTCGTTATGAAAAACTGTAAGCTTATAAACACCACGCTTGCTTTTGAATACTCAACTGTTGACGCAGATATATCAGGAAGTGTTGACAGCGTATTTAATCCGAGCGGCGGAATTATCAGGGCTGATAAGATCTCTTGTCTTATAATACAAAAAAGTATGGTAGACCCAGATAAAACCAGAATTATTTTAAGAGATCAGGACATAGCCGACAGCAAAGCCTCTTGTATTGAGAAAACGGTAAATTTTAGTCAATGATTTTTGGAGGTCTATATGAAATACGATTTTGATACCTGCGTTGACAGAATAAATACAAATTCACTTAAATGGGATGTCAGGGATAACGAGCTGCCTATGTGGGTAGCGGATATGGATTTTCAGACTGCGCCGGAGATAAGAGATGAGATCATAAAAAGAGCGGAGCACGGAGTCTTTGGATACTCGGTAGTTTCTGATGAATGGTACAATGCTTATTCCGATTGGTGGCGGGTTCGTCACGGACTTATAATAGAAAAAGAGTCGCTTATTTTCTGTACGGGAGTTGTTCCCGCAATATCGAGTATGGTGAGAAAGCTTACCACGCCTGCGGAAAAGGTTTTGATACAAACTCCGGTATATAATATTTTCTTTAACAGCATTTTAAATAACGGTAGAGAGGTCATAGAAAGCCCGCTTTTGTATGACGGAAGGGAGTACAGGGTTGATTTTTCAGACCTTGAAAAAAAGCTGTCCGATCCACAGACCACTCTTATGATATTATGCAATCCTCATAATCCCGTTGGAAAGATCTGGGACCGTAAAACTCTCGGAAAAATAGGTGAGCTTTGCAAAATGTACGGCGTCACCGTCATATCTGATGAGATACACTGCGACATAACCGATCCGGGGCGTAATTATATCCCGTTTGCTTCGGTGAATGATACCTGCCGTGAAATAAGCGCTACCTGTTTTGCTCCGACTAAGGCTTTTAACCTCGCAGGAATACAGACAGCAGCGGTATTTGTTTCAAACGCCTTTTTAAGACATAAGGTCTGCCGCGGGATGAATACCGATGAGGTCGCAGAGCCAAACGCTTTTGCGGTCGGTGCCGCTGTTGCGGCGTTTACAAGGGGCGGAGATTGGCTTGATGAGCTGAGAGCGTATCTTTATCAGAACAAAATAATCACATCGGAGTTTTTACTTAGTGAACTTAATGAAGTGAAGCTTGTGCCGTCGGAAGCAACATATCTTTTGTGGTTAGACTGTTCCGCTTTTACAGATGATTCGGATAAGTTAGCACGCTTTATACGGGAGAATACAGGACTTTATCTTTCTTCGGGAAGCGTGTATGGCTCAAACGGAAAAAGCTTTCTGCGGTTAAATATTGCTTGCCCGAGAGACAGGCTTACAGACGGATTAAAAAGACTTAATAGCGGTATCAAAAAATATATTGATCGTAGTCTTTAGGGGTATTTAAATAACCTTTTGTTTCTTTTCGGGCGCTAAATCCAAATACATCAAAGTCCTTGACAACAGATAGTAAAACTGGTAAAATTGTGTTAGTGTGCTAAAGCTTGGGGTAAGCTCTCGGCTGCTTTCATAAACAACTGCGGTTTTACAATTTAGCGGCTTAAATTTTATGGTCAAAGCTAATATATGTGAGGTAACCTGAATGCTTTATTTTAAACGCATTTTTTGTGCTTTATTGTCGGCGGCACTGATTTTTTCAGGGTGTTCGTCTAAGGGTGAACAGTCAAAGAACGATTCTTTTTCATCAGATACAACTGAAAACAGCTCTACAAATCCTGAAAAAACCGATAGCAGCCAGAATACAACCGCAAGTAAAACCACTTCTGCTACAACAACTACTACAAGGGCAACCCTGACAGATGTTGTGACCCGTGAAAATAAACCGGCAAAGGTGAATGTCGGCGAATATAACTATCCGTTTTCACTCACGGGATTTGACAGCGTTGTTTCTGTTGAGGATTTTAAAGAGTTTTTAGACGAACTGTCCCTTCTGACAAGCAACAATGACTTTTCTCTGTCATTTTGTTATAAAAATATGGACACAGGCGCTGAAATAGACTATAATCAGTATCAGGACTTTATGACCTGTTCAACAATAAAAGCTCCGTACATTAAATCGCTACTGGAAAGCGGCGTTGATCTCGAACAGAATATAACCAAGTATTCAAAATTTACCGGCGACACGGGATATACGGCGTCCCTTGAAAACGGAGCCCGGATAAGCGTAAGGGAGCTTATGAAAAGAGCTGTTTCTTACAGCGACAACACCGCATATTATCTTCTTCACAATTATTTCGGTTATTATCAGTACAACGCAAATCAAACGCGGCTTTCAAACAACTGTTATCTCGGTTCAAGCTGGATTTTTACGCACTGCACAGCGCAGGAGATGTTAAAAAACTATGCTGATATTTACGAATTTATAAAATCTGATCCGAACGGTTCGTTTTTAAAGGAGCTTATGAGCGCTGATGATGTTGATGTCAATATGCAGATTCGCTATGCTCTTGAGCCTAAATATACGGTTTGTGAAAAGTACGGCTCGGAGTTTGGATCCTGGGGAGAAAAAAATCAGTTTCACGCCTGCTCGATAGTTTTTGCCGAGTCTCCGTTTGTGCTTGTAGTATTTACAGATCAACTCCCGGAAACGGAAAAAAGTGCTGAGATTTTTAAGAAGCTTGCTGTCGTATTTTATAAAATCAACTCAGTTGTGCTGTAAGCTTTTTTGTATTTTTTATCCCTCTACTAATAGCGCAAAATCACGAAAAAATGTACGCAAACGTACATTCTTCATAAAATAAATTATGTTTCGTAACAAAATGTTTACAATATTCATAGTTTGTTCATAAATACATACTTTTTTGAAACTGTTTTTTGAAAGGGTAACTGCGCCCTTATTTAACAAATATTAAGGAGGAACGAAATATGGAGGATAACAAGATTTTTTCCGTTCATATGGGCAAAGCAAAATGTGCTGTGGATCTTGGTGACGGCTCGGAGAGAGGAGAGTATGTAAACCAGGACTATATTCTGCACAAAATGGGCAGACCTCATAGGGCTATTAGTCTTATGTACTGTTATTATCCGCTCGACAAGGAATGGCCGGGCAGAATATCGGAGGTTATGAAGGACGCTGATGTGTCGTTTCAATGGGACTATCCTTATGACGACTACTTTCCTTATAGGGGCGGACTTAACGGAAATACAGAGGGTGAGCCTTTTACCTGTATGAGAGATGTAAGGAGACACGGTCAGGATGTCATTCTTACACTGACGATAGATCCTAATGTCACGGACGATCATCTTATCGCTATTGCAAACGACTTAAAACCGTTTGGAAGAATGATGCTCAGGATAAATCACGAGGCTACCGGCGACTGGTTCTCGTTCACAAAAAGAGCAACTTATGCGGAGATAGGAGAATTTTACTGCCGTTTTAATAAAATACTGAAGGAATACGCACCTAATGTCCAGACCATTTTGTGCACAGGCGGTGTGGAAGATCCGAGTACAGGAAAAATCGAAAAGGAAGAAGAATTTAAGCAGGCAGTCATCGACACAGATATATGGAGCATCGACAAATATATGGCTCTTCACTGGGGCTGGCCGTACGATGTAGCCGAAAAGGGCGGCAACACCTTTAAGCGTGAAAAGGTAGACGAGGTATACGACTATACAAAGGCTGCTTACGAGAGATTTAAGGATCTTAACGGCGGTGTGGCAAAGCCGATGGTAATGAGCGAGTTCAATGCTGACGGCGATGTTACAGGACCTTATGATCAGGCTGAGATGGTAAAGGCTTATTGTGACAGAGTAAAAAGAGAGGAAGCTCTCTGGTACACAGGATTTACCTTCTATCAGTTCAGAGACAGAGGTCGTCTCGGACTTGAGATAGAGGACCCGAACAACGCTGATGTAGGTATCGAACAGCCGGTTATGAAAACCTACAAGGAGATAATCCACGACGAATATTTTATGCCTGAAATAAAGCTGGGCGATGAGGTCACTCTTCCTGCAACGCTTCGCTGGGGCGGAAGTGAGGATGCCGAGGGGCTTGCTGTACCGATTCATTTTGAAAAGAACCCGACCTTCTGTGAAGTTGTATTTGACGACGATTCAAATCTTATGATGGAAATAAACGGAAAGTGGTTTTACAAGTCTCCTGAGGCTAAAACAATTGACCTTATGTCCGCTTTTTACGAAAAGCCTCTTGACGGTGAGGCGGATATGACTCTTAAAATATTTGCACCACCGGCAAGCGGAGAAAACGACTTGTCTAAGCCTGACGGACTTTTAAATACTTATACAACTATCGAAAAACTCCCTTATATTAGAGTTAGGTTTGAGCCAATCGTTTTGTAATGTATCCTTAAGATCAAAAATCTATATAAATAAAAATCCGTGCAGAAAATACTTCTGCACGGATATTTTATTCACCGCCGCCGGCGTTGGCGGAGATTAGCCCAAACAAAGCCCCAAAAAGGGTTTATTTAAGGCGTATGGTCGAGGTGACAAGACTTGAACTTGCGGCCTCTGCGTCCCGAACGCAGCGCTCTACCAAACTGAGCCACACCTCGAAATATAATATTTATAAATGGCACCCCCAGTAAGAATCGAACTTACATCTAACCCTTAGGAGGGGTTTATTCTATCCATTGAACTATGGGGGCAAGCTATGCCTTAAAACATCACTTGAATATTATATCAGATTTACTCGTAAATTTCAAGTGCTTTTTTAATATTTTTTTAAATATTAAGGTTTTTGTATAAGATATACAAACGGCTGCCGTCGAAACAACAGTATTTTCTGACAAGTTAAAGCTAAATTTAACAGTCAAATAGCCGTGTGAGTGTGAAGAAAGCATAAATGAGACATATGTCCGATAGGTTTCTTAAAACAACTAATATATCGACTATTAAAAAATAAACCCCCGATTATCGGGAGTTTATTTCTATCTGGCGGAGAAGAAGCGATTTGAACGCTCGCGCCCCTTTCGAGACCTACTCCCTTAGCAGGGGAGCCCCTTCACCACTTGGGTACTTCTCCGAATGATGAGCGGTAATCTAAAGTCACCGCTTGTTATTGTATCATAATTTATTTATCATGTCAAGTATTTTTTTAAGCCTTTTTAATGTCTATTATTACAAATTCCGAATGCTCTTGCGTCCTTATAGGGTATCCCCATCCTGAAACACCGGAGGTGACAACTGCTGTAAAATCATCATTTGTCTCAATACCATATGAAAGCTCCGCCATATTGAACAGGTCTATTACATATTTTGCTGGCCATATCTGTCCCGCATGGGTGTGTCCCGACAAGACGATGTCGGTTTGGTTTTGTTTTTCCTCTTCGTAATCTCTTGGCTGATGATCAAGCATTATTATAAAATCATCCTTGTCAACTCCATTCAGCGCTGTATCAACCGAAGCTCTTCCGTCACTGAAATCCTGACGACCGGCGATGACAAGATCATCTGTTATCTGAACATTTTCATCTTCGAGAATAGTTATGCCGTTTTGTTCTATGACCTGACGAAGCTCTGATTCGGTGAAATTAGGGTCGCTTGTGTATGTTGCCTTATCGTGATTGCCAAACACATAGTATGTTCCGTATTTGCTTTTTATATCTCCAAGAATTTTAAACGACTCCCGCATTCCTTCATTTGTGGTGGATTCGTCAACTATATCACCGACAAGAACCACCAAGTCAAGCTCCTGTTTCTCCGCACGGGACTTTATTTCCTTGAGATCGTCTGCGTCGGTAGTCGTTCCGTAATGTGAATCGGCAAGCATCAGAACCTTGTAGTCCTGTGAAATGTTCTTTTTGGTTGTCACAGTGTAGTCGGTTTCGACAAGGTTGTGCATATTTATAAATCCGTAAACCAAAAGCACCGCAGTTACCACGATAGGAGTTATGCCGCTTTTGTATACAGCATTCCAAGCTTTAAAGCTAAAAGGCTTTATTTTTTTTGCAATAAAGACAAACAGGTTGATAAGCTCTAATACGGCAGATATACCTATTATATGTAAAATGATAAGCGCCGGTGTTCTGAACGGGTTTATCCCCAACGCACATATCAAAAGCGACAGCCCAATAATGATTATATTTACAAGTCTGTTTTTAACATTTATGCCCCAGAATTTAGCTGCACGCCTTAAAATGAAAAATACATATATAGATAACAACAGCATAATTACAGCTGCAAATGCAAAAAAACGAGCCATATTTCTCCTTTCAAATATCACGGCGCAAGCTTTAAAATACTTTTTAAAGTATCAAATTCACTTCGCCGCTTTTACATTTTTATGTTTCTTACAGGATCCTCCTTATTGCGGAAATAGGATTGTACATTGCAAATGTATCTACATAAGAATAAACTATTCCCGTATAAGAATTTTCCGCGTGGATCATCATACCGTCCCCGACATAAAGCGCAACATGATATGCCGGACTTCCGAAGAAAATCAAGTCTCCCGGTCTTAGATCGCTTTTGTTTACTGCTCGTCCGTATCCGGATTGTGCCGCAGCATTGTGGGGAAGAGATACTCCTATTTTTCCGTAGCAGTACATAGTAAGACCTGAACAGTCGGCTGCATTTTGACTTGCGGCTCCCCATACATAAGCGCCGCCTACCATACTTCTGGCCGTAGCTATTACAGTCGCTATATCCGAATCAGTGCCGCTGCTTTCGTTATTAGACGGCTGTGTTGTTGTGCTTGTACTTTGAGCGGGTCGTTTAGTTGTAGTCGGTTCAGTTTGTGTATTTTTAACGCTGGTATTGTTTTGACTTGGAGCCGGCTTGGTGGTAGTGCTTTTTGGTGTTGAGGGATTTACTTTAGAAGTCGTGGTCGCTTTAGTTTCTGTTTTAGCCGCAGTAGTGGTTTTCAGCTCCTCCTTCTGAGCACCTATATCATATCCCTTTTGTAAAAGCTCCGCTTTCAATCGGTTAAGCTCATCAAGCGTCATACTGCTTTCCTTAGCCAAATTCAAAAGCTCAGTGTTCTGATCGTTGAGGTCATCAAGCTGTTCTTTGTATTCCTTTGCTTTTGACTGAAGTAAAGAAGCCTCGTCTTCAAGTTCCTTTTGATTTTTCTCATACTCATCCTTAAGACTTGTAAGCTCGTCTATAACATCGCTGTCGTGCTTTGCGACCCTGCTTATTAGCTCGGTTCGCATCAAAAGATCGTAAAAGCTTTCAGATGAAAACAAAACCTCTGTATAAGATGAAGCTCCACCCACATACATTGCACGAAGTCTTTCTTTAAAAGCCTTTACGCCGGCTTCTATCTCTGCTTTTTTATCTTCAGCATTCTTCTTTGCTCTGCGCATCTTTTCATCTGTATCGGCAATATCTTTTGAAAGCTTTGTGCTGTACTCATTTATCGCCGCGATCTTTTTCTGTACAACAGCTATTTTTTTATCTACGGCATTTTTTTGTGCCTGAGCGCTGTCAGCATCCTTTTGTGCTTCCTGAAGTTGTTTGTCGATTTCTTCCGCTTGTTTATCAAGCTCCTCAAGCTTTTGATAATACGATGCGTCGTTTGGCACTGCTGAGGTATGTATACTGCCGGTTTCCGTAAGTGCAACAGGCAACACAAGAGTTATTGCCAATGCCGCAGATATTATTCTTTTTATAATTATACTTCTTTGCATATTACTCACCTTAATATGTATTTAAAAAGTTTCCTCTTTGTAACCGATATGTAATAATTTAATTTTATCTCATTTCACATTAAAAGTCAAGACAATAAAAAACTTATAAACTATAAATGTATGTTAATAGATTTTGAATTTTAAGAAAAATCTCTTGACAAACGATCCCAAGTAATGTATACTTAATAAAAAGTTAAAGGCTGTGAAGGGAACAAAAGGCGCCTTTTAAAGCGCAGAGAGCCGGCGGTTGGTGTAAGCCGGCGATTAAGCGGCGTTTATAACTCATCCCGGAGCTGTTTGACCGAAATAATTTAAGTCAAGTCGGGTTCTCCCGTTACAGAGAAACACATTGTTGGATGTGGCTGAGGTACATAGTGTGAGCTGT
This sequence comes from uncultured Clostridia bacterium, assembly GCA_947624675.1. Lineage (GTDB taxonomy): Bacteria > Bacillota > Clostridia > Oscillospirales > Ruminococcaceae > UMGS1601. The sequence goes on from CANQLI010000009.1 coordinate 69,276, forward strand.
GTATGAATGAGAGTGGTAACACGGGCTGTCTCGTCTCTCCTTATTTTGGAGCGGCGATTTTTTTATGCCGAATTTTAGAAGGGAAGTGAGCTTTTTGGTTTATGTGATAAACAGATTATACAAAATAGGCAGAAAATTGCTTTTTTATCGACTATGCAGTTGTAGATGTTTAAATCAGAAGGTTGCGGTCATCCCTTTTTGTACGGTTTAGACTGATACGGTTAATGACTGAAAATAAAACACGCTTTTAATACCTGTGTATATAATTTATAAGGAGGAAAATTATGAGAAATTCAGAAAAATATTCAAGAGGTTATTATATGCCGCCTGTAAGATGTATGAAATGGGCGGAAAAGGAATACATTGATCATGCGCCTGCGTGGTGCTCTGTTGATCTTAGAGACGGAAATCAGGCTCTTATAATTCCTATGAGCCTTGAGGAGAAGCTTGAGTTCTTTAATAAGCTGGTTGAAGTCGGCTTTAAGGAGATCGAAATTGGTTTTCCGGCGGCGAGCGATACAGAGTATGAGTTCTGCCGCACGCTCATTGAAAAAAATCTCATTCCTGACGATGTGACGATTCAGGTTTTAACTCAGTCGAGAGAACATATAATAAAGAAAACCTTTGAGGCTATCGAGGGCGCTAAGAACGCTGTTGTGCATCTTTATAACTCTACCTCTGTTGCACAAAGAGAGCAGGTCTTCAGAAAATCCAAGGAGGAGATAATTGAGATAGCTACGACCGGCGCTAAGCTTTGTAATGAGTACAAAAAGAACGCAAAGGGCAATATTATCTTTGAATATTCACCGGAGAGCTTTACGGGTACTGAGCCGGAATTTGCAAGGGATATTTGCAACGCTGTCATAGATATTTGGAAGCCTACACCGGAAAACAAGGTAATTATAAATCTTCCCGTTACCGTCGAAATGTCTATGCCCCATGTTTATGCGTCTCAGATAGAGTATATGTGCGGTGTTCTCCACGACAGAGAAAACCTTGTTATCTCACTTCATCCTCACAACGACAGAGGCTGTGCTGTTGCCGACTGTGAAATGGGACTTCTGGCGGGAGCCGACAGAATCGAGGGTACCTGCTTCGGAAACGGCGAAAGGACGGGAAATGCCGATATAGTTACGATCGCTATGAATATGTATACTCACGGCATTGATCCTAAGCTTGACTTTTCCGATATGCCGAGCCTTGTTGAGCTTTACGAGAGAGTCACGAGAATGAAGGTTTATGAAAGAACACCTTATTCGGGAGCGTTGGTTTTTGCAGCGTTTTCAGGCTCTCATCAGGATGCAATAGCTAAGGGTATGAGATACAGAGAGGAAAAAAATTGCGATAAATGGACAGTACCGTATCTTCCGATAGATCCTCACGATGTTGGAAGAGAGTATGAGGGAGATGTTATAAGGATCAATTCTCAGTCAGGTAAGGGTGGTATAGGATATATCCTTGAGCAGCAGTACGGATATGATCTTCCGCCAAAGATGAGAGAGGATTTCGGATATGCGGTAAAGAGCGTTTCTGACCACCAGCACAAGGAGCTTATGCCGAATGAGGTATATGACATATTTTGCAGTCAATATCTCAATATTGAGACAAAGTTAAAGGTCATAGAGTCGCATTATGTTCAGCAGCCAAAGGGAGTCATAACCGCATATGTAACGGCAATGCTTGAGGGAAGTGATAAGGCGGAGACACATACTGCTGACGGAAACGGAAGACTTGACGCTGTGTCAAACGCTCTTAAGAAGATGCTCGGTATTTCGTATACGATAGTTACATATCAGGAACACGCAACCGAGCGTGCTTCGACCAGCGAAGCGGTATCATATGTTGCTATTGAGTGTAACGGAAAGATGTACTGGGGCGCTGGCAGACACAGCGATATAATAAACTCATCTATAAAGGCGCTTGTTTCAGCGATAAACAAAGCGCTTATATAACAAACCAGTTAAAGCCTTCCGGTGAAAACCGGAAGGCTTTTTTGTGCAAAACAATAAGTTTATGCCGTAAAATTATGACGCGCTTTATTAGGGGATAGATACAGCGTTTAAACTGCATTTTCTTCAAGAGCCTTTTGTGTGTTTATAACTTTGAACTTTCCCTCTGAAACTGTAAGCTTTATCTGTGTGCAGTTCGCATTTATGATCTCATCAGTCAAAACGGCTTTTATTTCGTTGTCGATTATTTTTATTATTCCTCTTGCGCCTGATTTTTTGTCTGCTTTTTTCAATATAAACGGCAGTATACTGTTTGATATTTTAAGCTTTATGCCCTTTTGCCTTAACTGGTCAGAAAGAGTATTCAAGCGGTTTTGTGCTATTTTTTCGAGAGTTTCGTCATCCAAAGGCGAAAAATAAACGCACTCGTCTATTCTGTTTAACAGCTCGGGTGATAAAAACTTTTTAAGCTCGTTTTTCATATTTTCACTTTCAAAAGACTTATCCGAGCTTCTGCTGAAGCCAAGAGGCAAAGCTCCGTTATGTGTTACTCCCAGGTTTGTCGTCATTATTATAAGTGTGTTTTTAAAAGATACGCTTTTGCCTTTTGCGTCCTGTAAGAAGCCTGTGTCAAGGATCTGTAAAAGAAGATTGTAAATATCTCTGTGAGCCTTTTCGATCTCGTCAAACAAAAGAACACTGTACGGATTCTTCCTTACCTTTTCGGTGAGCTCGCCTGCGTTTTCGTATCCTACATATCCCGCAGGCGAGCCTATAAGACGGGAGACTGTATGGCTTTGTGAAAACTCGCTCATATCAAATCTTATAAGGGAACCCATAAATATTTCCTCGGAAATTTCTTTTGCGAGAGCGGTTTTTCCCACTCCGCTTTTACCCATAAAAATAAAAGAACCTATCGGCAGCGGACTTTCGTCAAGCTCAAAACGGTTTCGCTTTACAGCGTTTAACACGGTATCAACAGCGCTGTCCTGACCAAGTAATCTTTGTTTTATCCTCTCTGACGCAAAAGCATACTGACCTAAAACATCTCTTGATATCTTTCCGGCGGGGATACTTAGATTCTTTGATACAAGCTCTCTTATATCAGTCGGTGTCAAAACCGGCATTTTCTGTTCGCACTTTTTAGAGATAAGCTCAAGGTATTTGTCTCTTGTTATCTTACCTGAAACATAACTGTTGAATATGTCATACATATCGTCATCCTCGTCCATACTATGTGTTATTCTGACCTTGGAACACGCTTCGTCGATAAGGTCAATAGCCTTATCGGGAAAATACCTGTCGGTAAGGTATCTTTTGGAAAGCGTTATAGCTTCATCTATCGCACAATCCGGTATCTTTACGCCGTGAAATTCTTCGTATTTCGGTTTTATACCTTTTAGGATAAGTCTTGTCTGGCTGACTGTCGGTTCGGATACATAAACCTTTTGAAACCTTCTCTCGAGCGCCGCGTCCTTTTCAATGCAGCTTCTGTATTCCTCATAGGTAGTAGCGCCTATGAGCTGAAGGTTTCCTCTGGCAAGCTCCGGCTTAAGGATGCTTGCGGCATCTATCGCGCCTTCCGCAGCGCCGGTACCCATTATCGAATGTATCTCATCTATAAATAGTATAACATCCTTGTCGCTTACGGCTTCGCTAAGACAGCCCTTGAGCCGCTCTTCAAAATCGCCCCGGTACTTTGCGCCTGCGAGAAGCGTGCTCAGGTCGAGTGAGAATATCCGCTTTCCGAGAAGGGGAGCGGGCGCTGTCTTTTCAAATATCCTTTTGGCAAGTCCTTCAATTATAGCCGACTTTCCGACTCCCGCCTCTCCGATAAGACAGGGATTATTTTTATTGCGCCTTAGTAATATCCTTGATATTCTGTCCATCTGCTCGTCCCGCTCAAAACAGTTGTCAAGCTTTTTGACCTCTCGCTCGTTTGTTAGCTCTCTTGAGTACTTTTCTAAAAACTTGAATTTTTTTTCGTGAGCGGCGCTCTCGCTAAGCTTTCCGTTTCCGGCGTTTGCACAGTCACAGTAAAGTGATGACACAGGAACATATAGCTCTCTTAAGATCTCTGCGGCGGCACTGTTTTCCAAGCGCAGCATCATCATAAGAATATGCTCGCTGCCAGCCTTGGAAACGCCGAGACTTTTTGCAAGAGAAACACTTCCGAGAATTATTTTTCTTGCATTCTGAGACAGATTTTTTTCACACAAAACAGGCTTTTTTGCGCTGTTTTGATTGCTTTTTAAAAATGGAAGTATCTCGAGCCGGCTCACGCCATGCCTTTTTAAAAGGTATGTGCCGGTCGAATTTGAAAGATCGAAAAATGATAGGAGCATATGCTCGCTTCCTATATATTCACTACCCAGCTCCTGAGCTGCTGTGACACTGTTTTTTATTATCTCCTTTGCCTGTGGAGTAAAGTCGTTTAAAAGCCTTGAAAATTTATCCATATAGCTCTCCCTTCTAAGCTGTACACATATTTAATATATCACTATTTAATTTTTGTCAGATTTTTTATTTTTAATCTAATTTATATTATGCTTTTTAAATTTGTCTGTAACACTTTTAAATTCAAATCATAAACTATACTATAAAGCAAAAAAATCTCCCAAAAAAACGGAGAATGCTTTAAATTATTACAAAAGGAGTGTTTTTAATGAACGGTTGTGGATTTAACGGATGCTGGTGGATAGTAATTCTCATTCTCATCATTGCTTTCGGTAACGGAACAAGCGCTTTAAGCGGAAACGGCTGCGGCTGCAACAACTGCGATAACTGCGGATGCGGATGCAACTAATCAAGATCATATCTTAGTAAGTATATTTGGCGCAGGAAATAGTTTCCTGCGCCAAATTATTTAATTCGGACAAGTCCTTAGAGTTAAAAAATGCTTGCAAAATTTGCACTTATATGTTAAAATGTTTTTAGGGAAAATATAACTTAGGAGGAGAAAATGAGTACGATCTTGGTAACAGGCGGCGCCGGATTTATCGGCAGCCATACGAGTGTTGAGCTTTTAGAGGCGGGATACGATATTGTTATTTTAGATAACTTTTCAAACTCAAAGCCGGAGGCTCTTAACAGGATAAAAAAAATCACCGGTAAGGATTTTAAGTTTTACAAGGCGGATCTTTTAGATATTGACGCAGTAAGAAATGTTTTTTCAGAGAATAAGATAGATTCAGTCATTCACTTTGCCGGACTTAAGGCGGTCGGTGAATCTGTCCGCAAGCCGATAGAGTATTATCACAATAATATTACCGGAACACTTATGCTCATAACAGCTATGAGAGAGGCGGGAGTAAAAAAGATAGTTTTTTCCTCCTCGGCAACAGTTTACGGTATGCACAATAAAGCGCCGTATGTTGAAGATATGCCTACGAGTGCAACAAATCCTTACGGTTATACAAAGGTAATGATCGAGCAGATTTTAAAGGATGTTTATGTATCGGATAATGAATGGAGCGTATCCTTGCTCAGATATTTTAATCCTATCGGCGCACACAAAAGCGGTCTTATCGGAGAGGATCCAAACGGTATACCAAACAACCTTTTGCCTTATATCGCACAGGTGGCTGTCGGAAAGCTTGAGAGGCTCGGCGTATTCGGTAACGATTACGATACACCTGACGGAACAGGTGTGAGGGACTATATTCATGTCGTTGATCTTGCAAAAGGTCATCTCGCGGCACTGAAGTATGTACTTGAAACTACTGGCGTAGAGGCGGTCAACCTCGGAACAGGTAAGGGTTCGAGCGTAATGGAGGTGCTGCACAGCTTTGAAAAGGCTTGCGGAAGAGAGCTTCCGTATAAAGTGATGCCTCGCCGCGCAGGGGATATTGATATTTGTTATGCAAATACCGAGAAGGCAAAAAAGATTTTTGGCTGGGAAGCGAAATATGACCTTGATGAAATGACGGCTGACGGTTGGAACTTTACAAAAAACAACCCGAACGGTCTTTGATAAACGGCGCTAGTAATAATTATGAAGGATTGTCACGCACAGTTTAAATACCTGCTTGCAGTTTATGAACTGTTAAGGAGCTCGGATAAGGCGAGAAGTGTAGATATAGCAAAACGCCTTGAGGTCTCAAGACCGAGCGTCAGCAAGACGCTTAAATGCCTTGCTGATAACGGGTATGTTTCTCAGGATTTTTCAAATGAGATAGAGCTTACCGAAAAAGGCATAAAAAAGGGAAGGGAGCTTTTTGAAAATTATCGCTATGTAAAGCTGTTTTTCAAAAAGGTCATAAAGCTTTCGGAAAAGGATGCCGACGATCAGGCGCTTACATTTTTGGCGACCTTTCCGCAGGAAACGGTTAGAGGACTGAGCCTTGCTATGAGAGAAACGATATTAAGACAAAGAGAGCTTAGAAAGCTAAGCGCTAAATAAACTATCGAGAACAGTAACTTTTCTCAAAAAATAAAATCCGGAGTTGTTATGCTCCGGATTTTTCTTTAGAAGTTCATTTTATCTTATCAGACAGGTTCGACATCGTGTTCGATGATACTTCCTGTGACAGCGTCTATTTTGTAATCATATTCTTTACCGTCAAAGTAAAATTCAATTTCATATTCCGCTTTTCCATTGTCGTAATCAAGCTCAGATTTTACCATTCTCACATTTGCTTCGCTAAGTTTTGCGTGATCTAGCGCCGCCTTTTTTGCGCGGTCGACGCCGATATAATTATCCTTTGTATTATTCTTGCTGCTTGTGGAAGTTGTCGGAGGGGTGCTTATCAACTCCACACCTTTTTCATACACTGTTCCGTCATAAGCGTTTATTTCATAATCGTATTCTTTATCCTTAGTATAGAATTCAATATCGTATATCATAATTCCGTCGTCATTGTCAGACTTTGCTTTTGTGAAGGTAACATCAGCTACGGAAAGCTTTGCATCCGCTAAAGCCGCCGCTTTTGCTTCGTCAAGGGAGATCTGATTCTTATTATCAGTGCTTGTAACGGGCTGTGTTGTCACCTCAGATGTTATGGTATTATCCTTCTCGGTGGATAAAGTAGTCTTCGGTTTAGAAGCATTTGAGCCTCCTTCGATATCCCTTGAAATAATATCTCCGTCTTTGGCTTGGATCGTATACTCATATTCCGTACCGTCCCTGTAGAAATCAACCTCATACTGAAAGCGGCCGTCATCAAAGTCAAGCTTTGTATAGAGCGCTGAAACATCGGCTCTGTTAAAGCCTGCATCATTTAATGATATGCCCTCCGCTTCTGACTTGCTTATAAGACTGCTTTTGATTATGATTGTGATTACCGCAGCGATAATTGCCAAAACAATTACTACAATGCAAATGATTGAAATTATCGCCCTTGCCGGTGTGCTGAAAAATTTTTTCATAATAAAAACTCCTCATATAATAAAAGTAGTAGTTTTTAGAGTTCCTCTCCAAGAACTATGATATAATTGTTTAGATGCTGTGGATTGGTGAAAAACTCCTACCGCTTGACGGTTTCTGAAAGGCTCCAGCCACAGCCTCTTTGCAATTTGTTAATCAGTTAGATACCGTTCGACGGTTTATTTGGAACGAGGTTACAAGCGCAACGAGTCCCTGTGGATCTAAACAGCGTCATATTATTTTTACAGGAGGTATCCTTATGATATGATTTTTATTAATATTGATGCGGCATCTGTGTTTCACCAGATTTAAGCAAATAAAAGTAGGACTTAAAGCCACAGGACATTATTCCTACAATCTGCTTGGATTTTTACTTGACAATGGCTTGCACACCTATGTCTTAAATCCTTTGCACACCAATCTCTACCGGAAAAGTCTGTCCCTTAGAAAGACTAAAACAGACGTTGAATCTGTGTCTGTTGTAAAGAGGTGTCAAAGCATCTCGGTTAAAATTATCGACGAGCTCCTGGCGGTTTCTGAGTTCCGCCGAATACTTTCTTCTGAACATATTCCGGGTCGGAAAACTTCATATATTCCATCTACAAATTCGGGATAAACATATTTCTCAGAGGCAAATTTCCTCATATAGTCATAAATATTTGTCACGCCTTCAAAATCCTTTTTAATATCCGGATCCTGTTTAAGGTACTGATATTCTCCGGTAATAATATTTACTCTTGCCAGTTGAAGGAAGGTATCGATCAAGGTACTTTCTATAAAGCTGTAAAGTTCGGGCTTATTCACGATGAAAACTTCTTTCATAATAAATTATATTAAATATCAAAAACCTGTTTGAAATAAGCGAGGGTTTTACACTTAAACGCTTAAGTGCTTTCAGTGTGAAATCCAAAATTTTAAAATAAATTCATTTGTATTTACATCCATTATTTTATCATATTTCCTACTGATTTTCAAGAGAGAAAAGTAAATAAGTTTACAGGCAATATACAAAATAAGTCTGATAGTAAAAAGCCTATTGCAAACACAAAGTAAAAAAGCCCCGAAAAATCGGGACTTTTAACATATGGTGTTTGGTGCGGATAACAGGACTTGAACCTGCACGAATTAACACTAGAACCTAAATCTAGCGCGTCTGCCAATTCCGCCATATCCGCATAAAATTTTTCAACAGAAGTAATTGTATCATATTAGCCGATTTTTGTCAAGCATTATTCATATTTAAAAGCTGTATCTGTCGTGAGTGTGAATGGATAATTCCCGAATCTCTGAGATTTTTCATTTCTCTTAACATAGCGCTTCGATCAACACAAAGATAATCAGCAAGACTTGACAGGGAAAAGGGAAGTGTAAAGCTGCGCTTGCCTTGACGCTTTGACTCAAGCTCAAAATAGAAGAGAAGCTTTTTTCTTAGAGTCCTCTGGCTTAGGATGTCTATGCGTACACTCTGTGTTATTGAGCGGTCTGATAATATCTCCAATAAATTCTCAATAAATACGGAGTGATATGTACAGGCATTTTCACATCTCTTTGTAATGTCCTTTAAGTCTATAAATATAACCTCGCAGCTTCGGGTGCATATCACACTTATATCACCGTCGTTTGAAAAATAAGTGAAAAGTCTGCCGAACATATCTCCGCCGGAAAGCCGCTCTAATATCGTCTTGTTTCCGTCAATATCATATTTTATTACCTGTGCCTCTCCGCCGGATATTATTCCGGTGCGTTCGATCTGACCCGAATATGTGATTATTATTTCACCTGATTTATATGTTCGCTTTGTTGCTTTCATACAATCAAGCAGTTTTTCTAGTTCGCCTTGATTTATTCCGTCAAAAATTTTTTTTGCCATATTTTCCTCCTGATTTATGTGCTTGTATCTGTAAAAAAAGCTCGTATTATAGGTGTTTGTGCGGTCAACTGTACAAAAAATAGTATACAGCATATGCGCCTTAAGGCGAGGTGCAATCACCATATATTGTATTTTATCACATTTTTGTTGCAAATGCAACTGCTTTTTTATAAAAAATGTCATATACTAAATAAGGTTTTTATATAACTATTGAACAAAAGAGTTGATTTTTAAAAAAGGAAAAAGCAACGAGTAAAAAAATTTTGAGGGAGGCAGCTATGAAAGTCGTAAAAAGAGACGGAAGTTCGGTCGATTTTGACCGCAGCAAAATTGTTATCGCTATCCAGAAGGCAAATGCAGAGGTGGAGGAGCAGGAAAGAGCAACTCCGGAGCAGATAGATAGCATACTTGAATTTATTGAGAGCAAAAACAGAAAGAGAATGCTTGTCGAGGATATTCAGGACATCATCGAAGAAAAGTTAATGGAGTTTGATTTGTATGTTCTTGCAAAGACATATATCATTTACCGTTATCAGAGAGCCTTGGTAAGAAAGGCAAATACCACCGATGATTCGATATTGAGCCTTATTAGAAATGAGAACAAGGAGCTTGCTGAGGAAAATTCTAATAAAAATACTATCCTTGCGTCGACGCAAAGAGATTATATTGCCGGAGAGGTATCTAGGGATCTTACAAGCAGAATATTGTTACCGGAAAAGCTTTCAAAGGCTCATGAGGAGGGTGTGTTCCATTTTCACGATGCCGATTATTTCTTGCAGCCGATTTTTAACTGCTGCCTCATAAATATCGGAGATATGCTTGACAACGGAACAGTTATGCACGGAAAGCTTATTGAGTCTCCAAAGAGCTTTCAGGTAGCCTGCACCATTACCACGCAGATAATCGCGGCGGTCGCATCGTCACAGTACGGTGGACAGTCGGTCGACTTAAAGCATCTCGGAAAGTATTTGAGAAAATCCAAGGAAAAGTTTGAAAAGTCTATAAGAGAAGCGGTCGGAGATGATATTTCCCCGGAAAAGCTTGAGGCTTTGGTAAACGAGCGCCTTAACAGTGAGCTTAAGTCAGGTATACAGACTATTCAGTACCAGATCAATACACTTATGACCACAAACGGTCAGTCTCCGTTTGTTACCCTCTTTTTAAATCTTGAGGAGGGCGACGAGTATATTGAAGAAAACGCAATGATCATTGAGGAGATACTCCGTCAGAGATATGAGGGTATAAAGAATGAAAAAGGCGTTTATATAACCCCAGCATTCCCGAAGCTTGTTTATGTTCTGGACGAGCATAACTGCTTAAAGGGCGGAAAATATGATTATCTTACAAAGCTTGCCGTAAAGTGTTCGGCAAAGAGAATGTATCCCGACTATATATCCGCTAAAAAAATGCGGGAAAATTATGCTGGAAATGTCTTTTCACCTATGGGCTGCCGTTCATTTCTGGCACCTTGGAAGGACGAAAACGGCGAGTATAAATTTGAAGGAAGATTTAATCAGGGAGTAGTCTCTATAAACCTCCCGCAGATAGGAATTATCGCAAAGGGCGACGAGAAAAAGTTCTGGGAGCTTCTTGACGAGCGTCTTGAGCTTTGTTATGAGGCTCTGATGTGCCGCCATAACGCGCTTATGGGAACAAAGAGCGATGTTTCGCCTATCCATTGGCAGTACGGCGCTATCGCAAGACTTAAAAAGGGAGAAAAGATAGACAAGTATCTTATGAACGGATATTCGTCGATCTCTCTCGGATATATCGGTCTTTATGAGGTCACAAAGCTTATGAAGGGAGTTCCTCAGACCGATCCTAAGGGACTTGAATTTGCTCTTAAGCTTATGAATAAGCTAAGGGATACCTGTGACAAGTGGAAGGCTGATACAGGTATAGGCTTTGCACTTTACGGAACACCGGCCGAAAGTCTGTGCTACCGCTTTGCAAGAATAGATAAGGAGAGATTCGGTACTATTGAGGATGTTACCGACAAGGGATATTATACCAATTCGTATCATGTCGATGTAAGAGAGAACATAGACGCTTTTGAAAAGTTTAAGTTTGAAAGTCAGTTCCAAAAGATCTCTTCCGGAGGAGCTATCTCTTATGTTGAGATACCTAATCTCCGCAACAATCTTCCTGCGCTTGAAACGCTTGTTAAGTATATTTACGACAACATTCAGTACGCTGAGTTTAACACAAAGTCTGATTACTGCCACGAGTGCGGATTTGACGGCGAGATAGTGATAAACGATGAGAACGAGTGGGAGTGTCCACAGTGCCACAATAAGGATCACTCTAAAATGAATGTTACGAGAAGGACCTGCGGTTATCTCGGCGAGAATTTCTGGAATGTCGGAAAGACTAAGGAAATAAAATCCAGAGTTCTTCATCTCTGATGATTTTGATTAGGATAAGATATGAACTATGGAACGATCAAAAAGTGCGATGTCGCTAACGGACCGGGTGTAAGAGTATCTCTGTTTGTCAGCGGCTGTACTCATCACTGCAAGGGATGTTTTAATCCTGAAACATGGGATTTTTCCTATGGAAAAGAGTTTTCAGACGAGACTGTGGACGAGATCCTAAGGCTGATGACGCCTGACTATATAAAAGGATTTTCGCTTTTAGGCGGCGAGCCCTTTGAACCGCAGAATCAGCCGGAGATAACTAAGCTTTTACAAAAGGTAAGGCTTTATTTTCCGCAGAAGACCGTGTGGTGTTACTCAGGATATACCATTGATAAGGATATATTAAATCCGGATAGCAGGATAAGGACCGAATATACCGACGAAATGATCGGATATATTGATGTTCTTGTTGACGGTGAGTTTGTCGAGGAGAAGAAAAATTTAAACCTTAAATTCAGAGGCAGTGAAAATCAGCGCCTTATTGATGTCAAGGAAACACTTAAAGAGAAAAAAATTGTACTTCTCGATGAAAACAATATCATATAACGAGGTTTGTCTATGGCAAAGATTAAGATAAAAAAACTTGATGAGAGGGCAACAATTCCAACACGGGGAAGTGAGTTTTCAGCAGGGTGCGATCTGTATGCTGTGATCGACGGCGAGCTTGAGATCAAGCCTGCTGCCACTGTCCTTGTACACACTGGTCTCGCTGTCGAGATCCCGGAGGGGTATGCGGGTCTGATCTATGCCAGAAGCGGACTTGCGTCTAAGCGTGGACTTGCTCCCGCTAATAAGGTCGGTGTGATAGATGCGGATTACAGGGGAGAGGTAATGGTCGCTTTACATAACCATTCCGGCTCTGTTCAGACCATCTCTCAGGGTGAGAGGATCGCTCAGCTAGTTGTAACACCTTTCTTAAAGGTAGACTTTGAAGAAGCAGATGAGCTTTCTGATACTGTGAGAGGCGCAGGCGGTTTCGGTTCGACCGGAACTAAGTAATAAAGCTTTAAGGGGCGGATGTTCCGCTCTTTTTTATTTTTTTATCCTCCTCTACTAATAGCGCAAAATCAGGAAAAAATGTACGCAAACGTACATTCTTCATAAAATAAATCATATTTTGTAACAAAATGTTTACAATATTCATAGTCTGTTCATAAATAACGGCGGTATTTTATTAGCGGCTTGCTCCACAATTTAATATGGCAAAAAGAACGTCGGGGCAGATTTACTAAGTAATAAAGGATGCGATTTTTTGAGACCAATTATAAATTCTAAGTATAAAGGAATACTTTATATTATTTTGTCGGCTTTTTGTTTTACATTTATGAATGCGTTCGTGCGGCTTTCCGGCGATCTACCGAGTGTTCAGAAAAGCTTTTTCAGAAACTTTGTAGCCTTTTTCTTTGCGCTTATCATACTTATCCGCTCAAAGGAGAAAATAAGACTGACCAAAGAGAGCTTACCTTTTTTGCTGATGCGTTCGGTTTTCGGTACGCTTGGAATACTTTGTAACTTTTACGCGGTGGACCATCTTGTGCTAAGTGACGCGTCAATGTTAAACAAAATGTCGCCGTTTTTTGCGGTGTTGTTTTCATCTGTTTTTTTAAAGGAAAAGCTTAGTGTAGTTCAGGCGCTTGGAGTCTTTGCGGCTTTTGGCGGAAGCCTTTTTATAATAAAACCGACAATAAGCAATATGGCCCTTATTCCGTCGCTTCTCGGACTGTTAGGCGGAATTGGCGCAGGCGCTGCTTATTCCGCAGTCAGAAAGCTTGGGCTTATGGGAGTAAAGGGGCCTTTTGTCGTATTCTTTTTCTCGGGATTTTCTTGTCTTGTGACATTGCCGTTTCTGATTTTTGACTTTGTGCCTATGACGCTTATTCAGGTATTGACTCTTCTCGGAGCCGGTCTTGCTGCTGCGGGCGGACAGTTTTCAATAACTGCTGCTTATTATTACGCCCCGGCAAGAGAAATTTCCGTATACGATTATTCTCAGATAATCTTTGCGGCTATTCTCGGCTATATACTGTTTGGGCAAATACCGGACGCATACAGCTTTTTAGGATACTTTATTATTATAGGCGTGGCGGTCATAATGTTTTTTTATAACAACAGAAAAAAGAAATAATATTTATTCAGATAAGCAAAAGCGTTCCATTCATAAAATGTTATGCACCCCATTTTAGACATTAATATTACATTGTCTAACTTATGGGGTGTATTTAACATATTGTGTGGGCGTTTTATTCCCAAAAATGACACTTAAAAAGGCTTTTCGCAAAATAAGATACTTTGCGAAACAGTTGTCAAATGGCTAAAAACTGACACCGTATCTGTTTGTATTTACTGTTACTAAAAGATGTACGAAAAATTTGTTAAATATTTCATTTTTATAATTAAAAAAGAAAGCAATATCGTTATAAAATTAAGATTTTAATGCTTAAAATTGACTAAATTTTTGACGGCTTAATGATTATATAAGAGCAAATAAAATCAAAAATCTTTAAATTTCTGCTTTACAAATAAAAAATCTTGTGGTATACTTTACTCATTATTCGACAAAGTCATTTTCATTTTAACACAAATTGATTTAAAAGCTTTTCGCAAAGTATCTTACTTTGTGAAATTATGTATTATGTGTACGGAGGATTTTAAAAATGCTAAAAATTGCTGTTGTCGATGATGAAAAAAGTATTGTTAATACGATTGGAGGGCTTGTAAACAGTTACTGTAAAGGGAAAAAGATAATTTATAAATTATATAAATTTTATGACGGTTCTGATTTAATAAACTGCGGGATCAAATTTGACATTATTTTTCTCGATATTGAAATGAAGACGCTAAGCGGTATTGACGCGGCTCAGATAATCCGCAAAAAGGATTCAAATGTTGTAATAGTTTTTATAACGAATTATCCGGCTTATTGGAGAAAGGCTTATAAGGTACATGCTTTCGATTATATTGTAAAGCCGATAAATAAAAACGCTTTTGATTTGATAATGGACGATTTTATTTTGACGGTTTTTGAGAAAAATTCACAAAAAATTGCTCTGAATACAAGCGATGGTTCTGTTTTTTTGAGTATGAATGAAATCAGATACTTCTATATCAAAGAAAAAAAGAAGCTTAAGGTCAGTACCACCACAAAAGGTGATTTTATCGTTAATGAAAATCTTTCCGATGTATATGCGGAACTTGAGAAAAATCAGTTTTTTATGCCTCACAGATGCTGTATTGTCAATCTGAGATTTGTTAAAACCCTTACTAAGGACAGACTTATAATTCTTGATAATCAGGATTATTTGCCGCTCTCTCAAAGGAAAAAGGACGAATTTATTAAAAGACTTTCACAAAATATACTAAATTCTGTCTCACAGTGATATAGGAGGTGAATATATGGAAACCGCATTATATCTTGTTATGAATGTTCTAAGAGTTTATTCTGTTTACCTTTTAGTTAATGTTTTTATCGAAAAAAAGGAAATAAACAACAGGCTCATAGTTATGGCTTATGCTGCGTTTTATGCGGTAAACTCACTTTTTTATCTGGTATATAACTCGACAGTTATAAATATTGCTACTAATGTTATACCGATTTTTTTGATAACTTTTTTGTATAAGGCTAAAATCGGTAAAAGAATATTTGTTACTGTTTTGGTATATGCTATTTCTATGTTGGTGGAAAGTGTGGTGTTTATTATATTTAATGCGTTGAATATAAATCGTATTATAATAAACAGCGGATTTGCTTCTGACATAATAATGTTTTTTATTGCCGTGTTTATTCAGTCTATTGTCAAAGGAAAGTTTAAAACTTTTTCATCCGTCAAAGCAATCTATTACATAGTTATAGTTTTTCTTCCGATAGGAAGTATCGCTATCGGACATTTCGCAATGAGAGACAGGGGACTGAAAACACTGGTAGTGGCTTCAATTTTACTCCTTATAGACTTTTTGGTGTTTTACTTTTTCAATGAAATCTCAGATTCATATAAGTACAAATATGAGGCTTCGCTTTTGCAGATGCAAAATGAGATACAACTAGCTAATTACAATGAAATAAGCAAGAATTATCAGGAATCCCAGAAGATAATCCACGACATTAAAAAACATCTCTATACGCTCAGTCAGCTATCAAGTATAAACAAGGAAAAAGCCGATAACTATCGGAAAATTATCGAAAAAAGTATGGACTCGCTTATTATCGGATTCCATTGTACAAATCAAATTCTTAGTATAGTTATGAGCCAGAAAATCTCTGTCGCGGAAAGCGAGGGCATTCGTGTCGAAACTAATGTCGAGGACCTTAGCCTCGATTTTGTCGATGACCTGGATATTACCGCAATATTCGCTAACCTCTGGGATAACGCTATCGAAGCCTGTAAGTGTATTTCTCAGAAGGATAGATTTATCAGGGTGATTATGGCTAAGAAAAATAATATGGTCGTGATATGTTTCGAGAATAGCTTCAACGGAATCGTAAATAAGAAAAATAATATGGTTATTTCTTCTAAAAATTCTAAGTCGGGTATCGGTTTTTCTATCCTTAGTACTGTTGCTCAAAAGTATGACGGCCTTTTGTTTACTGAACATTCTATGAATGTTTTTAAAACCGAGCTTACTTTGAATTCTGTAAACTGATTTTTTATATTTTTATATTAGTTATTCCCCTTTTATGGGGATTTTTTTATGGCGCTTGTGTATCAGTTATTGTGTGCATAAGCGCCGTTTTTTACATTCAGGGCGCTTTTTGTTGCATTCAGGGCGTTTTTGTTGACTTGAACCTCAGTTGTAATTAAAATCAAATTATCAATTTGTTTTAAGGTGATGTGATTTATATGTTAAAAAAACTTTTGGCTATTGTAACGGCTGCTTCTATTGCGGTCGGTACTTGTGCATTTTCTGTATTTGCTGAGGACACACCGGCTGCTGCGACCTCCGGCAAGTGCGGTGAAGAGGTAACTTGGAGCTTTGATGAATCAACAGGCGTACTAACCATCTCCGGCACAGGGGATATGTATACTAGCTATACTCCTGTTGATCAGTGGGAATATTATCCGCTTAGAGAAAGTGTTAAGGAGGTAGTTGTTGAGGAAGGTGTAACATCAATTGCTAGTTCGGCATTTGGACAGCGTGAATATTCTCAACCGTCTGCATATCCGAATCTATCTAAGCTTTCATTACCTTCGTCAGTTAAAAGTATTGGAAGTTTTGCTTTTGAAAAAGCAGGCTTAACTAGTATAGAATTCTCTGAGGGACTTGAATCTATAGGCGAGGATGCTTTTAGCTATACAACAAAGTTAACAAGCATTGATCTGCCAGAAGGGCTTAAAACTATAGGTCCAAGTGCATTTACAAACTCTTCATTAACAGGAGATTTGATTTTACCTCAATCATTAAATGATATAGGTCAGGATTCATTTCAATTTACTGATATTACATCAGTTAATCTACATGAGGGAATGTCGTTAGGCGGCTGTGCTTTTGCATATTGTAATAGTTTAAAAGAAGTGATTATACCGAAGAATTTAATTTATCCTGGGCGACGTGAAATCAACATGGTTCGTTCAAACAAAGCATTTATAGAATGCAAAGGGCTTGAGAGGGTTACTATTTTAGGTGGGGGAACAGTTAAAATTCCTCTTGGCGGTGGTGATAAGGAAAACGGCCTTGCAAGAGAAATGTTCAGAGGCTGCTCATCACTTAAAGAGATAATAATCAAAGCTGATGATATAAGCTATGTTGAAGCGTATGATATTAAATCTGCTGGCGGTGATATTCTAGGCACTTTTGATATAACAAACAACCCGATATTCTATATCTACAAAGGCAGTACAACGGAATCGACTCTTATAAATGCAGGCTATCTTACCAATACAAATGTTGTGTATATTGCCAACAAGTCTGTATTAGAGGAAGCTGTAAAGTCAACTGAGGATATGAATGTAAGTCAGTATACCACTGAATCTGTTGATGCCCTTAATAAGGCAATTGAGGATGGAAAATCGGTTATTGAAGACGAAGGGGCGAGTCAAGAGAAAGCTGACAATGCTGTAAAAGCTATCAAGGACGCTATTGACGGACTTAAGTATCCCCCTGCTGATTACACTGCGGTAGATGAAGCAATAGCAAAAGTACCTGATGATCTGAGCATTTATACTAACGAAACAGCAAAGGCGGTCACAGCGGCAGTTGAAGCGGTTGACAGGACAAAGGATATCACCGAACAGGAGATAGTTGACAGATACGCAAAGGCAATAGAGGACGCAGTTGCGGCACTTGAGCTAAAGCCTTTAGGATCTGTCAGCGGAACAGTAAAAGCACCGGAAGCTAATAATATAACAGTAGAAGTATCTACTGATGGTGGGGTTGTTTATACGACCGGGGTTGCTAATGGTGAGTTTACAATTCCTGAGTTGGAAAGCGGTGATTATGAAATAACCTTTACAGCGGAAAACTGTGCTTCAAGGAGCTACAATATAACTGTAGAAGATGGAAATGTTGAGCTTAGTGCAGAAATACATCTTTACGGAGATATAAACGGCGACGGAAAAATCACAACGACAGATGTAGGATTGGCAAACGCACATGCGAAAGGAATAAAAACTCTTGACGGATATGAATTGACCGTATCAGATGTATCAAAAGACGGTAAAGTTACTACAGCTGATGCAGGAGCAATAAATTCGCACGCACAGGGTGTTAGAACCTTGTGGTAAAAAACATTGGTGATATTAGATTTAATATACACGAACAAACCGAATACATAAAAATTATTTAGGAGGAAAAAATTATGAAATCGAAAAAATTTTTAAAGCGATTAACTGCATTAGCAACAAGTGCAGTTATGATCGCTTCATGTGTAACAACAACATCTTTATTCGCGTCAGCTGCTGAAAATTCTTGGGAATTAAGCGACACCGTAACTGCAACATTAAAGGATGGGGTTCTTACTATTAGTGGAACAGGAGAAATGCCTGATGTTGCATCTATAAACGGTCAGCCGTGGAATAGTGAAGTAAATAACATAACAGAAGTAATTATTGAGGACGGTATAACATCTGTTGGCAGAATGTGCTTCCCCAATCATAAAAAATTAAATAAAGTAACTATTGGTAAAGATGTTACATCTTTGGGCTTTGCAGCATTCGGAAATAACAATCAAATTCCTCTTGATATAGATATTAAAGGTACAATTACTTCGTGCGAAACAAATACTTTCCAAATGTTTGCGGGAATGATTACAGTTCATAATCAGGAAACTTATGATTTACTTAAGCTTAGAAATGTACAAGAAGATCATTTAACTCTAGATGCAGAAATTATTCCACAACCAGATGATGACAAAGTATGGGAATTAAGCGACACCGTAACTGCAACATTAAAGGATGGGGTTCTTACTATTAGTGGAACAGGAGAAATGCCTGATTTAACTAGCAAGAGTGCTCAACTATGGAAAGAAGAAAAAGAAAATATAAAAGAAGTAATTATTGAGGAAGGTATAACAAAGATCGGAAGGTATTGCTTTGCTAATCATACAAACTTAGAAAAAGTAACTGTAGCTGAAAGCGTTGAAATAATTGGTGAGCAAGCATTTGACGGCTGTATTTCAGAAAATCTTGAAATAGATATTAAAGGTATAATAACAAGTAATTGCGGTCAAAAAACTTTCCAGGGACTTACAGGAAAGGTAATAGTTCATAATAAAGCAACATATGACTACCTTTTAAGTAGGTGTGGAAAATATAGTATTAATGAGAATACTTTGGTTTTAAAAGAAGAAGTAACAAAGGAGAAGTTACAAGAGGCTATTGAAAAAGTCAAAGATAACTATCCCGAGTGGTATTATACAGAGAATTCGTATAAGGCTTTAAAGGATATAATAACGACAGCAGAAGCAGTTTATGAAAAAGACGGTGCAACAGATGATGATATATCAAATGCTATTAATTCATTAATTAGTATTGATACTGGAATTTTACTGAGGCTGGAATCAAAAATCAAAAAGGCAATAGACGAGGCAAGTAGAATAACAGAATCAGATTATACACCATCGTCATATGCTACACTTAAAGATGCAATTTCAAAAGCTCAGGTAGTAGCAGATAGGGGAGCAAAAACAAGTGTAAACACTTCAGGAGCAACAGAAAATGAAGTAACTGAGGCAATAGAATCCATTAACGCAGCAAAAGAAAAACTTGAATCAGCTGTTAACTATACAGAGTATGAAAAAGCAAAGCAAGCAGTTAAAGATTTTCTTGACGCCAATGCAAAAGAAACAGTATATACCACAGGTTCACTTGAGTATATACAAAGGGTGTATGATTATCAGGTATCTCGTATAGAAGAAAACGGTGAATACAAAAAATTAGTAGGTCAGGCTACAATAGATAATGTAACCGATGTTTTGAAAAATATAATTGACCCGTCAAGTGATTCCTTAGTTTTAAAGGGCGATGTAACAAACCTCTCAGCATTGGTAGAGGGATGCAAGGATCTAATTGAGAGCGATTACACATCGGATTCCTGGAAGACATTCACCACAGCTAAGGAAACAGCTGAAGCTTTGGTAAATGATTCGAATAATGCGGGAGTAGACGCTATCGCAGCAGCAGAAGAAGCTTTGCAAAAGGCTATTGATACAATAGTTATCAATTACAGCAACAGCACCGGAGATGAAGTACCTCCGATAGGATATATCCAGAAAAACGGAGCAACGTTTGTTATGGACAAGGGAACCGCAAATGATGAACTCGCAGGAACAGCAAAAGTAAGAATAGTATTTGACTGTGCAGCAGATGTAAGCTTTAATCCTTATGCAGCAATTGAGATCAAGGCAGTAGTAGCAGGAGTAGAAAGCTATGAAAAGTTTGCGGGAACAGACGGTACAGAAACAAGCGGAACAAAGAACTGGATCGTAGAACTGGCACTAACAAATGCGATAGCAAGTGGAAACAGCTATGAGATAAGTGGATTCACATATGCATGGAATAATGCATCGGATTATGTGTATGCAATCACAAAGCTTGAATACCTTGACGCAGAAGGAAATGTATTAAAGACAGTAAGCAAAGCAAACGACACTGAAAAGCTTGATGACTTTAATGAGGCAGTAGCAAACGCAAA
>CANQLI010000010.1 GCA_947624675.1 uncultured Clostridia bacterium
CGCTCTTTTTTCGAGTGCTTGACTATTATATCATACCTCTTCTTCTCTTGTCAAGTACTTTTTTTGGTTTTTTTGAATTCGTTAAAAATATACAATTTCTTATCGCATATTACTTCGTCCGATAGTTATATTGCACATAAATGCTGTTGAAAATACATTCTTACAAACATCATTATATATTGTATGTATATTTTTAGAAATATGTGCGACAATATTTTTGTCATTTAATTTTTTGGAGGTTTAATTATGAAAACTAAAATAGTCTCTCTTCTGAGCGCACTTGTCATCACCTTTGCAGTACTGGCAACTGTGTCGTTCATTCCTCGGGCTTCTGCTAAAGACTCGGTATACACTGCTCAGGGTTCAGGCGCAATGCCTTCTGCGACAGAGTCTAACATCTATCTTCTTGCGAGAATAATTTCCGCCGAGGCTAGAGGCGAACCTTACACCGGACAGGTCGCAGTAGGTGCGGTTATCCTCAACAGAATAAAGCACCCATCATTCCCTGACAGCCTTTCGGGCGTTATTTATCAGGAGGGTGCGTTTACGGCGATAGTCGATGGTCAGTTCAATCAGCCTATCTCGGATTCTGCTTACAACGCAGCCCGTGACTGCTTAAACGGATGGGATCCGACAGGCGGCGCAATTTATTATTACAATCCCGCTAAAACCTCAAATGCCTTTATGCACTCCCGTCCGATAATCGTTACGATAGGAGCACACCGCTTCTGTTCGTAAAACAAAAAGCAGGAGATCGGAAACGATTTCCTGCTTAAACTTTATACATATAAAATATACCTTATAATAATATAATAACCAGATGTCACCGATCTTTCTGACGGCGGACTATTTTTTACTTGTTTGAATCTATTATATCCCAGTAAGCAGCTATATATTGTACTCCCGAAACAACTGTAAGCACGGCGGCTATCCAGATAAGGACCTCATTTAATATAAATATGTGTATGCCAAGTCCTTCAAGGAGCATTATCGCAACAACAGACAGCATCGTAAACGCAGTCTTTATTTTACCGAGTATGCCCGCCGGAACTACAACTCCTTCATTAGCTACTACGAGTCTTACTGCGGAAATCGCAAACTCTCTCGCAAGTATCAAAAGCACCGCTACGGCGTCCACCCACTTAGGTGCTCTTGCAGCAAACAAGACAAGTGCGCTCATAACAAGCATCTTGTCCGCAAGCGGATCAAGAAATTTTCCGAAGGTAGTGATAAGATTTCTCTTTCTTGCTATCATTCCGTCAAACCAATCAGTCACAGATGCAATAATAAAAACCAAAAGCGCAAGCAGAACATATATATTTATGCCCTCACCGCTATTACCTCCGAAATACTCACTTAATATCATTCCTGCAATAAAAAACGGAATAAGCACCATTCTTATCACGGTAAGCTTATTGGGTAAATTCAGATTCATAATATGACTTATCCTTTCCCGGGCTTGCACCAACGGCGCAGTTTTATCAATCATACATTCATATTGTACCATTATACCAAAAAAATGTAAAGCTTTTTTTGTAAATCCAACTGATTTTATTATTTTTTCACTTAAATCATCTCACCGATAAGATCAAAATCAATGGTGTCGGTTATTCTGACACTCACAAACTCACCTGTGCCTGGCTTTTTATCGGCGGTAAAAAATATCTTTCCGTCTATCTCCGGCGCATCCATATAGCTTCGTCCGAAAAAGCACTCGGCATATCTGTCAAAACCTTCGCATACGACCTCTAATGTTTTTCCTATCATACCCTCGTTCTTTACAAACATTATCCTCGATTGCTCGTCATAAACTATCTGTGCTCTGTGTTCCTTTATCTCATCGTCAAGCTGTCCTTCAAGCTCCGCCGCCGGCGTCCCCTCCTCAGGAGAATATGCAAAACAACCCAGTCTGTCAAACTCTGTTTTCTTTACAAATTCACAGAGAGATGTAAACTGTTCCTCGCTTTCTCCGGGAAATCCCGCTATAAGCGTTGTTCTCAGCACAACTCCCGGAACCTTACCTCGTATTTTCTCAACAAGCCCCAAAAGCTTATCTTCATCTCCCGGGCGGTTCATTCGCTTTAAAATATCTCTGTCGCAGTGCTGCATCGGTATATCCATATACGGCACTATCCTCTTACCTGTTGCAAAAACATCTATAAGCTCATCGGTTATCCGCTCGGGATACATATACAGAGTTCTTATCCACTTTAGTCCGTCTATACCGTCAAGCTCTCTAAGAAGCTGAGCAAGCTTCGGCTCACCGTATATATCCTCTCCGTAACGGGTGGTGTCCTGCGCTATCAGGACTATCTCTTTAACTCCATTTTTAGCCAAAAGCTTTACTTCATTCACAATACTTTCCAGCGTTCTGCTTCTGAAGCCTCCTCTTATCCCGGGTATCGCACAGTATGAACAGCGGTTGTCACAGCCCTCGGCAATTTTAATATATGCAAGATACCCGGGTGTCGATAATATCCTGTTTTCGTCAAAGCAAAGGTCTTTTTTATCACCGAAGGTCAGTACCCTGTCCCCCATATACACTTTTCTTATTATTTCCGAAATATCGTCGTTTTTACCTATTCCTACAACTGCGTCTACCTCGGGGATCTCCTTAAGAACCTCGTCACGGTATCTCTCGGCAAGACAGCCTGTCACAATTACAGCCTTTATCCTGCCCTCTTTTTTAAGAGTGCAAAACTCAAGTATTGTCTCTATCGCTTCCTCTTTAGCAGACTGAATAAATCCGCAGGTGTTTATTATCACTACATCGCTCAGCGCCGCATCGTAGGCTATCTCATATCCGTCTTTTTTTAAAATGGCAAGCATTCTTTCCGCATCGACCTGATTTTTAGGACACCCAAGCGATACCATTCCTATTCTTGTCATACATACACTCTCCCAACAGCGTTAAAGTCTAATCCTCCTCGGATAAAACTGTTTTTATCACTGCGTTAATATCGTCATAAGAAAAGCCCTTTCTAACAAGAGCGTTTTTTACCCTGTTTACACCCTTCTGGTCAGTAAGGTACTGTTCATACTTCTCCTTGACAAGCTCATAAAGCCTCACAACCGAGTCCTCATCATACTTATCAAGTGTTTCACTTATAAGGTCTTTTGAAAGCCCACGCCTTTTCATCTCCATAGCGGCACGGTATCTTCCAAACCGCTTCTTCTCTATAAGATACTCTCCGAGCCGTTGGGCATACCGTCTGTCATCTACAACACCCAGCTCCGCAAGGCTGTTTAACACCTCGTAACAGATGTCCTCATCATAGTTTACCTCAAGCTTTTTGAAAAGCTCTGTATAAGAATAATCCCTGGCGTCAAGAAGATACAAGGCTCGCTCTCTGGCACGCCTTGTATCGTTTGCTTTTACTATCTGTTCAACTGCGCTTTCAGGGATATTCATTCCCTCTTTTAAGTGAAACTCCGCAACTATTTCCGAGTTCACAAAAACAGGCTCTTCCTCTTCAAAATAAACTCCAAGAGTTTTTCCTTTAAACTTTTCTATTTTAGTTATCTTCATTTATTCTGTATCAACCGGAGAAAACTCCTCAAAATCATCATCGGCATTTACAATTACAGAGCTTGAAGCACCGTCGGATTTTTTCGCTGCGGCTTCGCTCGCTTCCTTAAGCGCAGCCTCCTTCTTACTCTTTTTAGAGGACATTGTGACCTCTCCCTTTGCCGCCTTTTCCTTTATAATATCTTCGAGCTCTTTCATAAGTTCGGCATTCTGTTTTATAAACTCCTTTGCATTATCTCTTCCCTGTCCGAGCTTTACATCGTTGTAGCTGAACCACGCTCCGCTCTTTTTAACAAGTCCGAGTTCTACCGCCATATCCAGTACCTCGCCTACACGGGAGATACCCTCTCCGTACATTATATCAAACTCACATTCCTTAAACGGCGGCGCTACTTTATTTTTTACTACCTTACACTTCGTTCGGTTTCCTATTACCTCGCTGCCCTGCTTTATCTGTTCCGCACGGCGCACATCAATCCTCACCGAAGAATAAAACTTAAGCGCACGACCGCCCGGTGTGGTTTCGGGACTTCCGTATACAACGCCTATTTTTTCTCTTATCTGATTTATAAATATTGCTACACAGTTGCTCTTTGAAATAACGCTTGTAAGCTTTCTCATAGCCTGTGACATAAGTCTTGCGAGCTGTCCTACATGAGCATCTCCCATTACTCCGTCTATCTCCGCCTTCGTTACCATTGCCGCAACCGAGTCAAGAACTATACAGTCTATCGCTCCAGACCTTACTAATGCCTCAGCTATCTCAAGAGCCTGTTCGCCGCTGTCCGGCTGTGACACTAGCATCGACTCTATATCTACACCAAGCTTTTGTGCATAAACAGGGTCAAGCGCGTGCTCTACATCAATAAAAGCAACCTCTCCGCCGAGCTTTTGTGCCTCGGCTACGATATGTAGCGCAACGGTCGTCTTTCCGGAGCTTTCCGGACCGTATATCTCAACGATCCTTCCTCTTGGAACGCCGCCTATTCCCAAAGCTAAATCCAGCGTCATTGAGCCTGTCGGGATAGCCGCTATATCAAGCGCCTTTGTCTGTCCAAGCTTCATTACCGCTCCCGCTCCATAGGTCTTTTCTATCTGAGCGATAGCAGTCTGAAGCGCTTTTTTCTTTTCCTCTCCGGTAACGACTGTAACAGGCTGTTTTTTGCTTTCGTTCTTTTTCATTGCCATTTTTTGTATCCTCCAAAATCCGTTTTACCCATTATATCACATTATTTGTACAAAAGTCTGTACTCATCTTACATATATACTATACAACCCAAAATTATCTGTATCGCCAGAAAAAGCGGCACCAGACAATAAAACTTAGGCTTTCTCGTTTTGTGGTTCACAAAGTACATAGCCAGCATTCCGCCGAGCGCTCCGTAAAAAAAGCAAAGCGTCAAAAGTGTTCTCTCCGAAATCCTCCAGCTTGAATTCATAGCCTTTATCTTGTCGATAACAAATGCCAGGAAGGTTATTACACACATAGCCGCCACCGCTATCGCAACCGCCAACACATGCTTATGCAAAAAATCAGTCAGCATATTCATCCTTTACCTCCGCAGTGATGACTCTATATACTCCCGCGAGGTCCTTATGCTTACGAACATTTGTATATCCGTTCTGAATCAGCGCAGTCATTACCTCCTGCTCCTGACCCATTCCTATTTCAAGATACATTTTCCCGTCCTTTTTCAAGACATCCTTATAGGCTCTTGCGATCCTTGAATAATAATCAAGTCCGTCCTGTCCGCCGTAAAGTGCCTCAAACGGCTCATAAGCAACCTCGGGCTGTAAATTTTTCGGAAGCATATCCTCAACGCTTAGGTATGGAGGATTACAGGTGATAAGGTCGGCTTTCGGCAGGTCTTTTATAACGGCGTCATCAAAAATATCTCCGAGTAAAAGCTCAGCCCCCGAGCCAAAATTATCAGAATTTCTTTTAAGATAATCAAACGCCGCCTCGCTCTTTTCTATCATAATAAGCTTAGAAACATCTAACCTGTCCTCAAGAGTCAGACCTATACAGCCGCTTCCCGCACACAGATCTATGACCGTAAGATCGCTTTTTTCCTTATTCTCGGCTATACATTTCTCAACAAGCGTTTCGGTATCCTGTCTCGGTATCAGGACCCCGTCTCCGACGGCAAAGGTCTTTTCATAAAAATCCCACTCACCTATTATATACTGTAACGGCTCATGGTCAAGGCGCCTTTTCATCAGCTCGTGTAAAATCCTTTGTTCAGACTCCTTAAGTGTATGATCCGGCATTTCTGACGCACTTTTTCCCGTTGCGTACAAAACCAGTTCATCCGATTCCCGCTGATTCGTTATACCTATCTCCGAAAGCTTATTCCTTATTATATCTCTTGCCTCTTTTAAATTCATTTACCCTCCACCAGAACATTAGTTCTTTATTTTATTATATCAGTTTTTATCTAAAAAGTCAAGTCTTACCACTTATCGTCTTCTATATTATCCGGGATACAAGGCTTAAGAGCGGCTATCGCGACCTCGATCTCCTTTTCATCAGGCTCTCTCGTCGTTATCCTCTGAAGCCACAGTCCGGGCGCTGATATTACCCTTGTGACGGGGTTATAATATTTTCCCGCAAGGCGTATTACCTCATATGTTATAGCTACATAAACCGGAATAAGCAACAGCTTTATTATCATTCTCAGCACTATATTATCCCAAGGAAGTCTCAGGACAGAGGTTATTATTATGCTTACTATAAGCGTAAGGATAATAAAGCTCGTTCCGCATCTTGGATGAAAACGGCTGTGCTTTTTTACATTCTCAACCGTAAGCTCATCCATCGCTTCATAGCAGGCTATCGTTTTGTGCTCAGCGCCGTGATACTCATAGGTTCGTCTTATATCCTTCAAGAGAGCTGTCAGAGCCATATAAATTATGAACATTACTATCTTCACAGCTCCCTCTATTATAGTCTTTACTACCGAATTGAGAGTGATTACTTTTCCTATTAAACTTGAAATTAACGCAGGCAGCCACATAAATAAAACTACTGCCAACGCAACGCCCAATATCACTCCTACTGTTGTTACTATCGGCATAAGCTTATCGCCTATGTGCTTGTCAAGCCATATTTCAAACTTTGTCTGTGGCTCTTCGTCCTCAAAATCCATAGCTCTGTCTGCGGACTTTGAAAGGCATCTGTACCCTTCTACCAAAGATGTCACAAAGTTAAACGGTCCCCTTACAAACGGACACCTTCTATACCACGGCGGATTTTTACCGTTTTTTATAGCCCATTTTTCCGTTTCGATTTCTCCTGTCGGGAGTCTCAGAGCCATTGCCGAGGTATCTATTCCCCTCATCATAACTCCCTCGATAAGTGCCTGTCCGCCTATTTTAGACTTAAATTTCTCCCTTGAGTTGTTCGCCATTTTCAAATTCGTTCCTTTCCTCTACGGTTGAAATAACCTCAACATTTACGCTCTTTTCCGATGATGATTTTTTACTCTCGCGGCAGGGAAGCCTGATTATTACAGTTGTGCCCACGCCCTTCTGACTGCTTATTTCAAGTGTTCCTCCGTGAAGCGATATTATCTCGTCAGCTACCGCAAGTCCTATTCCCGAGCCTCGGCGTGTATTATCCGCCTTAAAAAATTTCTTCTTTACCTTCGGAAGATCGGTCTCACTTATTCCTATACCTGTATCTGATACCGATATTACGGCAAATCCCTTTTCCTCATATGCCTCAACATTTACCATATCTCCGCTGTCACAGTATTTTATTGCGTTATCGACTATGTTTATAAACACCTGTCTTAACCGGTTCTTATCTCCGTACACTATCGGGAGCATTTCCGGCTCATAGTAATTCAATGTTATGTTAAGCGCCTTTGCTCTTTCCTGATATATAAGTACAGTTTCTCCAAGCTCTGCAAGAATATCAAGATTATCCATATTAAGAAGCAGCCGTCCGTCCTGTATTCTTGAAAAGTCCAGAAGCTCCTCGACCATCTGTGAAAGCCTTTCGCTCTCAGATGATATTACTCTCATTCCTTTTATAAATGTATCCCTGTCGTTTATAGTCGTAAGAGTTTCGCTCCAGCCTTTTATTGCTGTCAGCGGAGTTCTAAGCTCGTGTGACACCTGAGAGATAAACTCGTTTTTCATAGTTTCTGAGCTTGACAACTCCGCCGCCATATAGTTTACACTCTCACATAGCTTTCCGAGCTCATCGTCGCGCTCAGGCTCAAGTCGCTTTGAAAAATCACCTGTCGCATACTGTCTTGCAACTGTTGCTATTTCATCCACAGGTCTTTTTATTGTTCTCACAAAATAAAATCCGAGGGCGAATATAAGCCCGAGAAGCGCTGCTGAAACAAGTATTATGACTACCGAAAAAAACAGACATCTTTTGTTTACGCCCTCAAGTGATGTAGCCATTCTGAGTGCCGCAAATTCCGATGATGATTCATCTATTGATGTAGTGAGAAGCATTATCTCTTCGCCGGTTGAAAGCTCGAGTGTATCTAAAACTCCGTCATTTGTATACTGATCGTCAAGGCTTGAGTTCTCATTAAACGAAAAGCCGGATGAAGTAACCGATACTTCTCCCTTCTTATCTATCGCCATAAGCTCTATTTTGTCCTTTTCCTCAAATGTCTCTACCATAGTCCTTATCTCGGTATTATGGTTTGTGGCGGAGTCATAAGAAAGTCTTGATACTTCAGCAGTAAGAATGTTCATTCGGTTTGTAAGATACTGACTCACTGATGTTCTGTAATAGCTGTGTATTATAACAACAGATGTGATGCACACCGCCGTTATTATAAGGGCGATAATGCTGAAAATATTTAAAAACCAGCGCTTTGTTATGCTCATCTCTTTAAAAAAGCTCTTTATGTTTTCATAGGAAAAGCTCTGCTTAAGGTTTTTGATACGCAGCTTTTCAAATGCTGATCTGATTTTTGACGGTATCTTAGTAATAAATTCCGCTGCACCTTTAAGCTGCATAAGCAGTTTCCTCCTTTCACAATAGCTTTTTTAAATACTTTTTACATAGTTTTACTTATTGATTTGATGATACCCACTTATATCCAAAGCCCCAGATAGTTTGTATATACTTAGGATTTGAAGGCTCGTCCTCTATTTTCATTCTTATACGGCGTATATTTACATCCACTATCTTATCCTCTCCGAAATAGCTGTCTCCCCAGATCTGATTTAAGATGCTTGTTCTGTCAAGTGCTGTGTTCTGATTCTTAAAAAAATACTCCATTATCTGATACTCTACCTGTGTGAGGTCTATCTGTTTACCGTTTTTATAAACCGTCCTGCTTTTAAGATTTATAGTAAAAGGCCCTGAGGTTATTGATGACGAAGGCTCCTCCTGTTTTGGCTGAGCCATATCTACCCTTCTGCACACCGCATCTACTCTTGCGATGAGTTCGGAGATCGAAAACGGCTTTGTGATATAGTCGTCCGCACCTATCATAAGCGAGGACACCTTATCCATCTCCTGACTTTTTGCTGAAAGCATAATAATTCCCAGGGCTTTTGTTTTTTCCCTTAGCTTCTTACAGACCTGAAAGCCGTCTATTCCCGGCATCATTATATCAAGAAGCGCAACATCAAACCTTCCTTCCTGTTCGTCGAAAATCCTTATCGCATCCTCTCCGCAGTTTACATCAACGACTTCATAGCCTACGCGTTCAAGATTTATCACGACAAACTCTCTTATCGAATCTTCATCCTCACACACTAATATCCTTCTCATTTTTTAACCCTCCGAATTGTTTTTTGCCTATTACGGCAGTAAATAAAAGTTTTTCTTAATATCATCAAGCTTTAAGCATAGCTCATCATCCGTACTTGTACGCTTTACGATATACCTTTGAAGCCCGCTGCTTTTTATGAGCATATAACCTAGCGCCCGGTAGTTTTCATATTCCGATTCATTTACCACGTTTATCCTGAACAGTTCCTTGCTGCTTTGCAAAGCTGTCTTTTCAAGTCTGTAAAAAACAGCCTCTCCGGATGTTTCGTCTATTTTGACTGTGGCATTTTTCAGCATTTCCGGCGGCATATTGAAAAAATATCCGTCGTTTATCATATAATATCCCTTGTACTTTTCCTTAAGAGAATAATCCTCCTCAAGTCCAGAAAAAGATGTAACAAGTATTTTTATGTTATCGGTCTGCTTATACCCTTCCATCAACTCGTTTGTTGGTATCTCATAAATCCCGTCGCCGTCAACATCCATTGTAAGATAGCCGGACTCTCTGACCGTTTTATCTAGCGCCTTGTCCTTAAACACCAGCGAGAGATTCTGATACGCACTTCCGCTTTTTGTGATTATATCCGTTTGAAGCTCGCCGTCTGTGTTTATAGAATCTACAAATAAAGCTTTGCTTCCATTCTCTGTTTTTCCCATACAGCTTTGCACATACGACGAAACATATTCCGACATACGCACCTCAGCTATCGTATAAAACTCATTTCCCTCCTGTCCGATAATAACTCCTCTTGTCTCACCGGTTTCAGGATCAATGCTTGATTTGAATATGTCAAAATATCCGTCTCCGTCAAAATCTACCACATTTAAAAGCGAGTAGTTGTCGGTGTATACCGTATTTATATTCTCCTTGTCATATGAGTAGATCTGAAACTGATTAAGTGACGGACTAAGTGTTGAATAACCTATTATAATGCTCAACGGCTTTCCCTCTTTGAGCGGAGCTATGAATATTCTGTCAACTTCTGCGCCCGATCCTGAAAAATCCATTACCGAGCTCCACTTACCGCCTATTTGATCCAGTATATGTACATGTACTGTACCCTCGTCAAGCTCTGCGGACTTATACTGATAAAAAACTATCGCTTCTTCGGTCGGCTCATCATCTATATTCTCGATTACAAATGCACTTCTGTTATCCCCGTTTTTAGGATACTTTAGCGTAAGCTCTTTTCCGACAGCCGTTGTAAGCGCCTCATGTATTTCCTTTTGCTGAACGGTCATCATAGGCGCAGACAGAAGCCCTCCGGCGCCGAGCTCATCCTCAAAGGAGCAGCCCGACATCGACAGGCACACGGCTGCCATAAGTACAAGGGAAATTATCCGTTTCATTACCGTTTTGCTCCTTTCTTTCAAAATAACATTTTATTTTATTTGTAAGATTAAAAAATATACACGCTTGTATTTATTATACCATATTTTTGATACTATTAAAAGGGTTTTTTATAAAAAAATTCCTTTTGAAAAATTCTGCTTTAAGCTTTAATGTTTACACAAATAAGCTTAATACCGAAACATTTTTGTAATGATTGCCCATTTTTAGGGTAAAATTTATCTTAAAATAGTGTATATCACAGATTTTTTGCAGGATTTGTTTTTTACTCTTGCATTTTCAGATGATCTGTAATAAAATATAAAATAACGATCACTTATAACGGAGGAAAATAAAATGCTGCTTAGAGATATGTCCGAAAATGAGTTGTTGGAATTTAAAAACGCTCAACAGAAAAAATATAATGAATTTAAAGATATGGGGCTTAGCCTTAA
The DNA here is from genome assembly GCA_947624675.1 of uncultured Clostridia bacterium. Classification (GTDB taxonomy): domain Bacteria; phylum Bacillota; class Clostridia; order Oscillospirales; family Ruminococcaceae; genus UMGS1601. The sequence goes on from CANQLI010000010.1 coordinate 11,067, forward strand.
TATGGCAAGAGGAAAGCCCTGTTCAGAGCAGCTTGACCTTACACTCGGTCTTCTCGACGCTGTTCACTCGGATTCGTCTCTTTTGGCTTCGGACGGAACGGATGTGAGAAACTACGGAGTTTTAGACGGACTTCCGAGAGCAAAAAAAATGTTCGCACAAATGCTTGAGGTCGATCCGAGCGAGGTCATAGTCGGCGGAAATTCTTCTCTTAATATGATGTATGACACGGTTGTAAGAAACCTTCTTTTCGGCTCGGACGGTGAAAGTATTCCTTGGGGAAAATGCGATAAGGTAAAGTGGCTTTGCCCGTCACCGGGATATGACCGACATTTTGCAATATGCGAATCTCTCGGTATCGAAATGATCACCGTACCTATGCTCTCCACCGGACCTGATATGGATATGGTCGAACGCTTAGTTGAAAGCGATGAGGCTATAAAGGGTATCTGGTGCGTACCGATGTATTCAAATCCTACGGGAATAACATACAGCGACGAAACGGTAAGACGCTTTGCTGCACTCAATCCAAAAGCAAAGGATTTCCGCATTTTCTGGGACAATGCTTACTGTATACATCACCTCACAGATACCCCCGACAAGCTTCTGAACATTTTTGCTGAGCTTAAAGCAAACGGAAAAGAGGATATGATATATCTGTTTGCATCAACATCAAAAATATCGTTTCCCGGTGCCGGTGTCGCTGCAATGGCCGCAAGCAGAAAGAATATAGAATATATTCTCTCAAAAATGACAGTTCAGACGATCGGTCCAGATAAGATAAACCAGCTTCGCCATGTTAAATTCTTTGGTGGCTACGACGGTCTTATCGAGCATATGAAAAAGCATACAGCCGTTATTGCGCCACGATTCAAGGCTGTAACAGACGCTCTTGAACAGGAGATAAAGCCGCTCGGAATAGGTTCTTGGCACAATCCTAACGGAGGATATTTCATAAGCTTTGATTCATTAAACGGCTGTGCGAAAAGAATAGTTTCACTTTGTAAAGAAGCGGGAGTCGTTCTTACCGGAGCGGGCGCCACATATCCTTACGGAAATGACCCCGATGATAAAAACATAAGGATAGCTCCTACATTTCCCAGTATTGACGAGCTTAAAACAGCAGTACAGATCTTCTGTACCGCAGTAAAACTTGCAAGCGCAGAAAAACTTCTTGAAAAAAACTGATAATAAAACAATCAAACCCTATCGGCTAAATCATTCCGATAGGGTTTTTCTTATTGTTCTTCAAAATCCGAGCCTATGTCATTCATAAGCTCACACTCCGCTTCAAGAGTTTCCTCCTTTTTTCCGTCAGAGTATCTTACATATTTTATCTTTAAAGTCTGACCCGCTTTTTTCGATTCCATTATCTTAACAACATCGTCGATCGCATCTACCTGTTTGCCGTCAAGCTCTACTATAATATCTCCGGCTTTGAGATATTTTGCGGCATCGCTGGACTTTTCAACATCCTGTATAACAAGTCCGGCTTTAGTTCCGTAAGTCTCCGCCTGAATCTTTGAAACCGCGTAATAGCTTATACCGAGCCTAGGTCTTTTTTCAGCATAACCGTTTTCGATAATACTCTCGACTATCGGGATAACAGCATTTGTGGATATCGCAAAGCCTATGCCCTCATACTTAGTATTGCTCAGCTTTGACGAGGTTATCCCTATTAACTGTCCCCACATATTGATAAGCGCTCCGCCGGAGCTTCCCGGGTTTATAGCAGCATCCACCTGAAGACAGCTCATTCTCAGTCCTTGATTTCCTCCCCTTACCATACGGTCAGTCCCGGATACAACTCCCGATGTGACGGTCCAACCATAGCCTCCGGGGTTTCCGATTGCAACTACCTCCTCACCGAGCTTTGTCTCGGTAGAGTCGCCGATAGTCACAGGTGTAAAGCTTCCCGACACCTTTAAAACAGCTATATCTGATTCTTCATCAGAGCCTATGAGCTTTGCCTCATAACTTTCTCCCTCATAATCGGTAACTCTTATTCCCTTAGTAGCGGAAGCTATAACATGTGCATTCGTTATAATGTATCCGTCAGAGGTAAAGATAACTCCACTTCCCTGACCGGCATAGGTGTAAAGCTCCTCGCTCGAATCATTGTCCTTAAATCCGGTTATTGAAACTATTGAAGGTGTCGCTGTCTGTGCAACACCTTCAACTGTATATCTTCCGTCCTCCCGCTTATATTCATCTGAAACCGCGGGCTTTTTCTGTGATGAGATCGAAAGCTTAACGCCGTTGTCATTCTTAAGCGCATTGGAAAGCCATCCGTTTCCCAAAACAAAATTGAGAGTTACCGCAAACGCAGCACACAAACACACAAGTATACCAAATACAAGCGCCGCAAACTTCACGCCGCTATGCTTCTTTGGAGGCGATGCGCCGACCCAGAAAAGCTCTTTTGATACTTCGTCGCGTTTTTGAGTGTCCTCTCCTATTTCATCATCAAATAAACTCATAAGTTATCCTCTTGATCATTTTAACGGAATTACAACAGAAACAGACAGATTCCCGTTTTCCACAGTAGCTGACGCGTCTCCCTTATGAAGCACAGAAATCTTCTTGACTATTGAAAGTCCGAGCCCTGTTCCCTTTTTATCCTTAGAGGTATCCGAACGATAACCGTCATTAAATATTTTGCTTGCATCCTCTGCCGATATATCCGATGAATTTTTTACAGTTACCTCGACCTTTTTGTCATCAGCAGTAATATAAAGCCAGATAAGTCCTCCGTCGGTTGTGTATTTAACACTGTTGTCAATGAGATTGTAAAATGCCCTGTGCAGGAGATCCTTATCTCCCTTTACAGATATATTTTTGACCTCACTGTTCTCTATATCCTCTATACCTTTAAGCGATATTCCCTTTTCTGTAATTGTTTTTTCAAACGACAGAAGTATCTCGCATATAAGCGGATATACCTTTACATCGTCTTTAACGAGCCTTGCGCTGTCAAGCTTTTTATAGACCGCATAATCCTCTGCGATTTTTGAAAGCCTTTCAGATTCACTCATTATTATCTGAAGATATTTTTCTTGATCGCCTTTTGAAATAGTTCCGTCAATAATGCCTTGTGCAAAGCCCTTTATAGAATTGAGCGGAGCTTTTATGTCGTGCATTATGTAAGACATCTCTTCGTCCCTTTGCCTGTTTTCCTTTTGATGTCTTGTAGCCGTTATCTCCCAAAGTAAAAACATTATAAGTAAAAGTATTATAAACAACGATACAAACACAAGCATAAGATCTTTATCCATTTATACTCCCCCTCGGATTTAAATGAAATCAGTCAACGATAAAATCACATCATCCTCTTAGTTTTAATACCTATTCTGACTTTTTCTTGTCTTTATCTTTGTCCTTGTCCTTTTCCTTATCTTCCTCTGTCTCTGTTACTTCAAATTTATATCCGACTCCCCAAACTGTTTTAAGCTCCCATTTTTTTGAAACGCCGTCAAGCTTTTCGCGGAGTCTTTTTACATGAACATCAATAGTCCTTGAATCTCCGTAATATTCAAAGCCCCATACCTCATCTAAAAGCTGATCTCTTGTATATACTCTGTTCGGATTTGAAGCAAGATGAAACAAAAGCTCAAGCTCCTTTGGCGGAGTATCGAGTATCTTTCCGTCAACCTTAAGCTCATACTTTGTCATATTTACGACAAGCTTATCGTATTTTACCTCTTTTACCTCTACTCCTCCGGAGAACTGTCCCGCACGGCGATATACGGCTTTAACCCTCGCAACAACTTCCTTTGCGTCAAACGGCTTGACCACATAATCATCCGCTCCAAGCTCAAGACCAAGCACCTTATCAAATGTCTCTCCCTTTGCGGTAATCATTATGATCGGAACATTTGACCTCTTCCTTATCTCCCTGCAAACCTGCCATCCGTCAAGAGTCGGAAGCATTATATCAAGTAGCACAATGTCAGGCTTTAAGGCATTAAACTTCACGACCGCTTCTTCACCGTCAAAAGACAGCATTACATTGTATCCTTCCTTTTCGAGATATATTCTCAAAAGCTCACAGGTGTTTTTATCATCGTCGATAACTAAAACCTTTCCGATAGACATTTTTATATCCTCCGCATTTAAATTATTAAATAAAAGCAAACTAATTTTTAACACTGTGTTTAAAAATTGTTACGAAACTTTTACCAAATACATATTTATTATATCAAAAATATTAAATATTATATGTCCTAAATATTAACTAAATATTTCTAAATTGTTAATTTTAAAATCTGTACTTAATTTAGTTGCTTTTTGTTCATAATTTACTACTGTAAAATGTAGTATTTTACTTATCAGCCACAATATCTTGTGTTTTTTCTTTAAATTTCGTATGTGAATATTTAATTTGTAAAATATTCCCTAAATTAAATTTCTATACGCTATTTATTTATGCACTTTCACCAAAAATCGTTAAAAACGCAAGAAAATACCTTTTACCCCCTTGTAATTTGAAAAAAAGATGATAAAATTATATTTAGCACTCAACAAAGAGGAGTGCTAAATAATGCTGATAATTATTATATAGGAGGTATTCATATGACTATCAAACCATTACAGGACAGAGTCGTTATCAAAATGGTAGAAGCTGAGGAAACAACAAAAAGCGGCATCATCTTAACGGGAAACGCTAAAGAAAAGCCTCAGATAGCCGAGGTCGTTGCGGTTGGACCGGGAAAGACCGATGTTACTATGACGGTAAATGTCGGTGACAAGGTATTGACCAGCAAGTACTCGGGAACAGAGGTCAAGGTAGACGGAGAGGAATATACCATTTTAAAGATGGATGATATTCTTGCGGTCGTAGGCTAAGAATCAGTTTTATACAGTATTAAAGGAGGAAATAAATTATGGCAAAGCAGATAATTTACGGCGAGGAAGCTAGGAAATCGCTTCAGGCAGGTATTGATAAGCTTGCAGACACAGTCAAGATCACACTCGGACCTAAGGGAAGAAATGTAGTACTTGACAAAAAGTTCGGCGCTCCGCTCATCACTAACGACGGTGTGACTATCGCTAAGGAAATTGAGCTTGAGGACGCTTTTGAAAATATGGGCGCACAGCTTGTTAAAGAGGTCTCAACAAAGACAAACGATGCTGCCGGTGACGGAACTACAACAGCAACACTTCTTGCACAGGCTCTTGTAAGAGAAGGTATGAAAAACATAGCTTCAGGAGCAAATCCGATGGTAGTTAAAAAGGGTATGCAGAAGGCTGTTGACACAGCAGTTGACGCTATCGTAAAGAACTCCAAAAAGGTTGAGGGAACAGACGACATTGCGAGAGTCGGAACAGTTTCTTCGTCTGACGAGAGTGTAGGAAAGCTTATCGCGGAGGCTATGGAAAAGGTAACAAGCGACGGTGTTATCACAATAGAGGAATCAAAGACTGCCGAGACCTACAGTGAGGTAGTTGAGGGTATGCAGTTTGACAGAGGATACATCACTCCTTATATGGTTACCGATACAGACAAGATGGAAGCGGTAATAGATGACGCTTACATTCTCATCACCGACAAGAAGATAACAAACATTCAGGAGATCCTTCCGCTTCTTGAAGAGATCGTTAAGTCGGGTAAAAAGCTCCTTATCATCGCAGAGGATATTGAAGGAGAGGCTCTTTCGACAATTATCGTAAACAAGCTCAGAGGAACGTTCACCTGTGTAGGTGTCAAGGCTCCGGGATTCGGTGACAGAAGAAAGGAAATGCTCCGAGACATCGCTATTCTCACAGGCGGAGATGTTATCACAGAAGAGCTTGGATTTGAGCTTAAGGATACTACGATTGAAAACCTTGGTCGCGCAAGACAGGTAGTGGTCCAGAAGGAGAACACTATAATAGTTGACGGCGCAGGCGATTCTGAGGAGATCAAGGGAAGAGTCAAGGAAATAAGAAGCCAAATCGAAACGACGACCTCTGACTTTGACAGAGAAAAGCTTCAGGAAAGACTTGCAAAGCTTTCCGGCGGAGTAGCTGTTATTAAGGTCGGTGCGGCAACTGAAATCGAGATGAAGGAAAAGAAGCTGAGAATAGAGGACGCACTTGCTGCAACAAAGGCTGCTGTTGAGGAGGGTATCGTCGCAGGAGGCGGTACTGCACTTCTTAATGCTATGCCTGCTGTAAAGGCATTAACTGATACTCTTGACGGCGATGAAAAGACAGGCGCTATGATCGTTCTCAAGGCCCTTGAAGAGCCTGTTCGCCAGATAGCTATAAACGCCGGACTTGAGGGAAGCGTTATCGTTGACAAGATAACCTCCGCAAACAAGGAAGGCTACGGCTTTGACGCATACAAGGAAGAATATGTTGATATGATTCCAGCGGGAATCGTAGACCCGACAAAGGTTACTCGTTCAGCACTTCAGAATGCGGCATCTGTCGCTTCAATGGTTCTTACAACAGAGAGCCTTGTAGCTGATATTCCCGAGCCGGAACCGGCACAACCTGCAATGCCGGCAGGCGGAATGTACTAATAGATATTTGCAATAGTAAAGGCTTACCGATTCTGGTAAGCCTTTTAATTTTACTCTTCCCCGTTCCAGATATACCTCTTTAGATTTTCGATCTTTCCTTCATCGGACACCTCGATACCGTCAGCGCGTAAAAGTGAGATCTGCTTATTTTCGCCGCCGAAGGCAAAAGCCTTTGACACCATACCGAATCGGTTCACCACCCGGTAACAGGGAATGTTCACAGGATCGGGATTGATGTGAAGTGCATATCCGACGACCTGTGACCAGCGCCTGTTTCCGGCAAGAAATGCAACCTGTCCGTAGGTAGCGACCTTTCCCCTTGGGATTTTTTTAACCACCTCATAGATTTTTTCAAATGTGTTCATAATTACCTCTCAAAAAAGGGCGAACCATAATTCGCCCTTTCTGTTTTTATATTGTGACAATAATGCCGTTAATCCTCGCCGAGCTTTAACGCCTGAGAAATCTTTATCTTTGAAATTATTCTTCCCAATACCGCAAATCCTACTCCCAGCATCAGCAGAATGAGAATGTAAATTTTTATATAGTCACTTCTCAGAGCCGTAACGCTGAACGGAAGCATCTTGCTCTGCGCCGTAAACATCGCTCTGAACAGCGGAACAAACAAGTCACTTGCGATACCGCCTATGATTATCGAAAATACCACAGCCACTCCCGAAACCAAAAGCTGTTCGTAAATTATCATAGCTATGATTTCTCTGTAGCTCATACCCATTGCGCGCAATATTCCGAATTGAAGCGTGCGTGATTTTATCGACAGTATCCAGTAAATTAAAAATCCTATTACGCACATTATCATAATGATTATAAATCCAAGTGTTAGCGCTCCGTTCAAGCCCTGAAGCATCGGGTCATTTTTCTCTTTGATAATGCTCTGGCTCGCTACCTCGAGAGTAGTCGGAACAATATCGGACTCCTCGATAGATTTGTAAAAATCCGCAACCTTTGCGTCATCATCGAGGTCAATCCACACCTCATACGGCTCGATAGGTGTCTGTACCTGAACATAGTTAAAGTTCATAACAGCAAAGTCTATATATGTTCCGTTTTCATTCTGCTCGGTGGGGTCTATGCTCGGCCAGTAATCGACGAAAGCTATGACTGTTGCGCCGAAATAGTCGTTTTGTCCCCATTTAACCTGTATGTTATCGCCCAGTTCATATCCGTAGTTGTCCTTAAATGATGATGAAAGAATAACACCGTAATTGCATTCGCTCAGCGCATTAAGGTATGCGTTTATGTGCACAGGCAGAAGCTCGTCTTTAAACCAGCATATGTTCGCAAATTCGCTTGGATTCACTGTCATAAGGTGCACATTTGAGAGGGTGTCGGTGCTTTCGGTGCTTTCACCTCTCGCATTTTCCCATCTGTCCTCATTACCGTTCTCATCTTCCATTTGATTCACAGGTGCCTTAACGGTTATCTTTCTTGAGCTTTTTATTGTGACAGAATTATTCTTATAAACGGCTGTCGCTGACTTAACACCGTCAAGCTTTTCAAACCTCTCAAACACCGGTTCTATATAGGAGACCGAGCTATCTGTTACGGCTTCCTCCTCTTCAGCTACGACATCACCTTCGCTCTCAGTAGAGCTTGACGAACCGCTTTCGCTATCCCACTGTTCGGCTATCACCGCATCGCAGCCGACCGTGTATGCGGCTGTCTGCTCAGCATTTCTGTTAAGAGCCCGTGCAGTATTCGCAAAGAACAGTCCGAGTGCAACCGTCAGCATAAGGAATATCATAATAAAACGCTCTCGCCCTGTTGACGATCTGCCTATATTATTTAAGGATATGTACTGTGCCGGCGTCCACACCCGCTTTCCTATCATATATACAAGCCTTATCACAAACGGATATATTCTCACGACAAGCAATGCCGAACCGAGGATAAATGCTGTCGATGCCACAAACAAAAGCGGGTTTACTGTGGCTGACGCATCGGTCACACCCTGAGCAGCCAGATTTTCCTGTGTCTGATTATAGTAATAGAGCCAGGCCAATGAACCTACAATAAGTATTATGTCGAGAAATGCCTTATCCCAAAGCGGGCGTTTTGCCCGTCTTGCCTTTGATGCCTTGTGCGCGACTATTGTGGTTCTTGTCGCAGGCACTATCGGCGCCATAGTCGTTATAAAGAACACTCCGACAGCAAGAAGCGAGTACAGCACCGCTTCTAACGAGAACTTTATCGGAAGCGCGGTCCTGTTTACGAACTCCAAAAATCCGTTTGATGCTCCGAGAACATGACAAAGTCCGTAACCGATTATAGGTCCGATAACAGCCGTCACAACTCCGAGCACAAGCGATTCAAGAGCGTAAATCAGCATTATCTGAAGACTTGATGCTCCTCTTGACTTAAACACTGCTATCTCGTTCTTCTCCTGCTCTACATTAAGCTGAGATACCATAAACAGGTAGAACACTATCATCAGCATTACAGGTATCTGAACAAGCCACAAGAGAAGCTGAAGCATAGACGAACGCTCGGCGTACTCTTCAAAAATACCCTTTGCCGGAACATCAAGCGTGATCGAATTTTCAGAATACACCTTATCCTGAGCCTTGAGATCCTCAAGAACTCCGTCGAGAGATGTCATATCGAGATTCGGATAGTCGATAGCGTAGCGAGTTGACATATTTACGATATTTACTGCCCCGGTTTCAACTGCGTCAAGTACAGTATCATAATCCGCAAAAGCTGTTGAAACATAAGTGTCGTCAAGGCCCTCCGACCAATACGAATCATTTGAGTCCTTTACATCAAAGGCGCCAGTTATCTTTATTTTGATAGTCTTTTCAGACTTAAACACATTTGATATAGTATATGTCTGTCCGACCACAAGTCCTGTTGAGCGAAGGCTTTCATTTGTGAGTATACATTCTACTACGCCTTTATTTACTCCCGGGGTATACATTTCTCCCTGGGTTATTTTTATATGATCCTTTATACCGGTCATACCGGTAAGGTTCACTCTTGATATTCCGTTGTCAGTAGAATCCTTATCCGCTCTTATCATAAGATAGCTGTCAGTAAGGATCTTTTTGTAATTTTCATACGGAACAGACAGCGTATCGAAATTGTCCTCAAACGACTCTGACATATCGCCGATTATTTTGAGCTGACTGTCTGTGTCAAGGTCAAGGTTAAGGTTATACGACGCGGCATAAATTCCCGGATATTCCCCGTTGTCGACCTGATATGACTGCATATCCTTTACAAGCATTCGCTGTAAGGAAGCATTCATATAAAGCGGAATGGTACTCATCATCGCCGACGCCATAACGAAGCCTATAAGGAGGCATATTACCATCCACTTGGTATTTATCATTTTACGAAAAAGCAGAGTAAGCATTCTCTTTTCCCTTTCCTCTTAAAGTATTTGTGACTGAAAGGCTATCTAACAATAACCTTTTCTCCCTCTTTGAGTCCCGAAACTATCTCCGATTCAGAGCCTGTTTCAAGACCGACCTCTACTTCTCTGGCTTCCTTTTCGTTTTTATCATTCAGCACATATACAACACGCTTGCCGTTAACAGTCTTAACGAGCTTTTTAGCGACCACAAGAACATTCTTTCTGCTGTCAAGCACAAGTGTTACATCCGCAATATTTCCGATTGCATTCGGCGGTGTATTGCCCGAAAACTGAGCATAAACCTTTGTCTCCTCAAAGGTTATTCCCGAGTTAGCGGGAAAGCTGTTCGGGGTAGCAAAAATCTCGCCCTTATAGTCCTTCCTGTTATAGCTTATAGTAACCGCCTGACCTACTTTAAATCTTCCAAGATCGCTGGGCTCTATCGGTATGTACAATGCGTTCTTATCAACTATCGTAGCTATATTTTCACCTGCGGAAACATCCTCTCCTACCGATTTCTCCGTTACTGACGAAACTGTACCTCCGACTGTCGCATATAAAGACGACTTATTTTTTTCACGGTTCAACGCCTCAAGCTCATTTTTTAAAATATCCACCGTGACCTGAGCATTATCGACCTCGGACTGACTTCCGCCCTTTTCGGCGGTTATCGTCACATTAAGCTGTGCCTGCTGTATCTTAAGCTCCTTGTCTTTTATCTCAAAATCAAGGTCTCCGACATCAAGCTCACAGATAATATCGCCCTTGCTCACCATATCTCCGGCTTTTACATAGAGCTTTTTGATCTTTCCCCCCTGATCTTCAAAGGAAAGCTCGCTGGTAGACTTTGACATAACCGTCCCCGAGTTTGTAAGCTTTTTTACTATATCCTTCTTTTTGGCTTCGACAGTAGTGTATTTTACTTCGCTTGCCTTTACGGTAGGAGCCTCCAACACCTCTTCCTCATCAGGAAGAAAGTAACAACCGCTCAAAAGAGAAACAAGTATAACGCCCGATAACAGTAATGAAAAAGTTCTTTTAATCATTATTCATTCCTCACATCAACAATAATTTGCCACAGTTATGTACATATATAAATTATACTATTTTTCTATTAAAAAGTCTATTAAAACACATTGTTTTTTTGTAGAAAATTCACCTTGTTTTTTGTACATTTTACACACAAAGCCTTTATTTTTTCTTTAACCTGTCAGAAAGCTCCTCAGCCCGTCTATAAATATCCGCTTCGCTCTCATCTAAAAAGTATCTCCCGTCACGGTATAAAACCTTTCCGTTGATCATCGTAAGCTTCACATTTTGCTTAGAGCCTGAGTATACTATATTTTTTACAATATTGTTTATCGGTCGCATATTAGGCTTGTCAAGGTCGATAACGACAATATCCGCCTTTTTGCCCTCTGCGAGAACATCGCTGTCATAAAGCCCCATAGCCCTTGCGCTTCCCACAGTTGCCGCTTTTAAGACCTCATCCGCCGCACAAGCGGAAGCGTCGCCGTATCTGAGCTTTTGAAGTCCCGTTATCAAGAACATCTCCCTGAACATATCGAGTGCATTGTTAGATGCTGCTCCGTCAGTTCCTACCGCAAGCTTCACATCGTTTTCAAAGAGCCTGCATATATCCGCAACTCCGCTTGCGAGCTTTGTGTTAGAACCGGCATTCGTTACCGCCCAGAGACCTCTTTTCTTAAATATATCAATATCGTTATCCGAAAGATGTACACAGTGAAAGCCTCCGCCGCCGTACTCATATGCTCCGAGTGAATCAAAAAGCTCGGTCGGTGTTTTTCCGTATCGTTTTATACAGCCTTCCACCTCGTTTAAAGTCTCACTGTTATGTGCCCAGAAGCCCTCACCGTATTTATGGCAAAGAGCCGCTATCGCCTTTATAGTTTCGAGCCTGGTCGTGTACTCGGCGTGTATTCCAAGTCTGTATGAAACAAGAGGGCTTATGCTTTTGTACTTAAGATACTCCTCCTCAACACTTTCAGGAGTGCCGCCGAAATCGTTTATCGACGAACAGATAACGCTTTTAAAGCCGCAGTCTGTTACTGCCCGGACAAAATCATCAAGGTAAAAATACATATCAAAACAGGCTGTTATGCCACTTGAAAGGTATTCCAAAACCGCAAGCTTTGTAAACGCATATATATCCTCACCTGTAAGCTTTGCCTCCATAGGAAACACCCTGTCATTGAGCCACCTGTCAAGAGGAAGGTCGTCCGCAAAAGAGCGGAGAAATGTCATTGCGCTGTGTGTGTGTGCATTTTTAAAGCTCGGCATCACCAAACTTCCGCCCACATCTATGACCTCTTCAAACACACCGTCCTTTGGAGCTCCGATATACGAAATACAGTCGCCGTCAATATGAATATCGCCCTCTGTCACATCAAAGCTGTTATCAAGAGTTAATATTTTTGCGTTAGTAATTTTTATCATACATATCTTCCTTTTAAGTATATTTATCTGTCCGTCACATTAAGATGATCCGAGATGCTCTCAATACATTCCGTCAACAGCCTTTCAAATATCAAAGCTATCCTGTTGGCAGTTTCCTTGACCTCCTCGTGTGTAAGCGGAGATTTGCTTATTCCCGCGGCAAGATTTGAAATACACGAAACGGCGCACACCCTCATACCCATATGCACTGCGGCTATTGCCTCACAGGCTGTGCTCATTCCTACTGCGTCCGCTCCGAAAGCCTTGTACGCTCTTATCTCTGCGGGCGTTTCATAGTTAGGACCTGTTGTCTGGATATAAACACCTTCTTTAAGTTTAACGCCTATGTCCTTTGCACGGTCTCTTATTATCTTAGAAAGCTTTTTATCGTAAACCTCGCTCATATCGGGAAATCTCAGCCCGAGCTCATCTACATTCTCACCTATAAGAGGACTTTTTACGAGCGACGATATATGATCGGTAATAAGCATAAGATCACCGGCTTTAAAGCTATCGTTTATTCCGCCCGAAGCGTTTGTCAAAAACAGTACCTTTGCACCTAACAGCCCCATTATCCTTATTGGCATAACTACATCTTGTATATCGTATCCCTCGTAGTAATGCACTCTTCCCTGCATACACACAAGCTTTACCCCGTTTACGCTGCCGAAGATGAATTTTCCCTCGTGACCCGAAACGGTAGAGACAGGAAAGTCCTCTATATCTTTGTAGGGTATCTCAGCGTTTTTTTCTATCCTTTCCGCAAATCCTCCAAGTCCCGAGCCGAGCACAAGTGCGATCTGCGGGACAAAATCGGTTTTTTCCCTTATTTTGTTTACACACTCCAAAAGCTTTTTATAATAACTTGACATATCTGTCCTCCTTGAATTTAAAATACAGCTTTTATCTGACACTTCCGATTATATATGGTTACCACCCCGCAATCAAAAGAGCCGCTTTAAGTATTCTGATGAGTATGACGCTGAATGCTAAATGGAATACGCTTTTTAAGACAAATTAAAACGCATCTCACAGCCGCTATTTTATTAACAAATTATGAATATTGTAAACATTTTGTTACGAAACATAATTTATTTTATGAAGAATGTACGTTTGCGTACATTTTTTCCTGATTTTGCGCTGTTAGTGAGGGGAAGTAAAAAATAAAAAAATTCGAGGTAAGATATAAATTGATATAAAACCGATTACTGAAGCTTCGGAAGTGTGATTATCACCTTAGTACCATTCCCGACACTGCTTTTAAGGCTTATCGTTCCGCTGTGATAGGTTACGATGTGCTTTACGATAGAGAGCCCAAGACCTGTGCCGCCTGTCTGCTTTGATCTTGATTTATCGACCCTGTAAAATCTCTCGAAAATTCTTTCCTGTGACTCCTTCGGGATCCCTATTCCGTTGTCCTCGACCACGATAAGAGCTCTTGAGCCTATATCCTTAACGATGATTTTCACATAACCGCCCTTGGTGTTATATTTTATCGAATTATCGGCAAGATTTATCAAAAGCTCATTTGCATAGCTGCGATTTGCCATAACGGTTACGCTCTGGACATCCAGTATTATCTCGACACCGTGCTGCTGCGCCTTATGTGAAAGTATATCCGCGACCTCATATGCGACCTCATCAAGCCTTACGCTCTCAAGCTCTATTGTCTGTTCCTCTATTTCCGAAAGTCTTATTATGTCGTTTATAAGTAAAAGAAGGCGTTCGCTTTCTCTGAAAATAGTTCCCCCGTATTTTTTAACATCATCAGCCCCTGTTATTATGCCGTTTTCGAGCATTTCACCGAAGCCCTTTATCGTCGTAAGAGGTGTTTTCAATTCGTGAGTTACATTAGCTGAAAAGTCGTGTCTTATCTTTTCCGATTTTACGCTCTCGGTCGCGTCTATAAGTAAAATTATAATGCCAAAGCCCTCAGCAAACTCAGATTTATTCATATGGACACGGTAAAATCTTCCGTCAATATCAACAGTTTTGTATACAGAGCTTTCATTGTCAAGAGTTTTAAGCATCGAAAGTATTCTGTCGTCGCCTGTAAGCTCTGTGATTTTTTTAGGCTCGTCGCCTGTTACAAAATCAGGGTTTAAAATTGCCGCAGCGCTCCTGTTTACAGATAAAACCGTGTTTTCCTCATCTATAAGTATCATACCCTCAACCATATTATCGGTTATTAGCGTTACTCTTTCCTTTTCCCTTTTAAGCCTTCTGATGTACTTCTGAAGTCTTGCTGAGATGTATGTTATATTTGAAACAATAGGTTTAAGCTCCTCATATTCTATATCTTCACTAAAATCCTCCGGAACGCCATCCTTTATCTTGAGAGAATCAACGATTTTTGTCAAAGGTCTGATAACGCTTTTAGATATTCTTTTTGAAACTGCCCTTGCTATTATGAGCATCAAGACACAAAGAGCCAAGAATACCGGAACGATAATAAACAGCAATGAAAAGATGTTGCTTACAAGCGAAGAAAACCTTATAACTCCGTCGCCGTATTTTATTGCAAAATAATAGGTAGATTTGCCGAAGGTCTGTGAAACTCTTGTGTCACTTCCCTCGCCCTTTTTAAAAGCGTCAGCGACCTCCTTTCGGTCAGAGTGGTTCTCCATTTTATCGTAAGCTCCCTCGCTGTCAAACTCAACCGTTCCGTCTGACAGGATGTAGGTTACTCTTATTCCGCTGTCAAGCGCGTCCTTGACATTTTCAGCTATCTCCTCGGGAGTATTGCCTGACTTTACCGACAGCCTTGCGATATTTTCAATATTTTCCCTGCTTTTGTCAAAATATATCCCCGATATTGAAAAAACGCTTATTATGCTAAAAACGATAATAGTCAGTGAAACTATTATCGTAATTGCCCTGTTTATTTTTTTCTGCATTTTTTATCTCCGTTTCACAATGGGTATATAAACACCTTTAAACTTTATAACCTATTCCTCTTACGGTTTTGATAAAGTCTGCACAGCCGCCCTTTTCAAGCTTTTGCCTTAGTGTTTTTATATGCATATCGACAGTTCTCGTTTCTCCGCCGAAGTTAAAGCCCCATACTTTTTCCATTAACTTATCACGGCTTACAACTACCTTTTCGTGTTTCATAAGATATTTTAAAAGCTCAAACTCTTTAAATGTAAGCGTTATCTCATTTCCGCCAAAGCTTACTATTCTTTTTGATTCATCAAGTGTCAGCCCGTTTATTGTAAGTACAGGTGTCATTTCAATATCTGTGTCCTTTGTTGTCCGTCTAAGAACAGCCTTTATTCTCGACAAAAGCTCCATAACGCCAAAAGGCTTTGTGATATAGTCGTCAGCTCCCGACTCAAGTCCCTGTACCTTATCAAGCTCCGAATCCTTAGCGGTCAGCATAATTACCGGTATATCCTTTGTTTTTTCATCACTTCTCAAATGCGAAAGAATGCTGAAGCCGTCCTCGTCCGGCAGCATTACATCAAGAAGCACAAGAGAAGGCAGATGCTTTTCCTTCTCTTCATAAAAATCGCTCGCCTTTGGAAACGACTTTACCTCGAATCCACCGGATTTAAGAGCACAAGATATAAGCTCTCTGATCCCGTCATCGTCCTCTACACAGTAAATCATCGGCATTTTAAAAACCTCACCTTAAAATTCACGCCTTTTTAGGAAGTGCGTACTTAGCCAGATACTTTTCCACATACGAATCAAACTCTTCTCCGGAGGTTTTTACCGTCCTGAGATATTCGTGAGTTTCAAAGTTGTCGTCATTCACCTGAATCAGACAAACCGCCACATTTGAACAGTGATCCGACACTCTCTCAAGGCTTGTCAGAATATCCATAAATACAAAACCTGACTCCATTGAACAAGTTCCCTTCTGAAGCCTTTTTATATGTCTGCTTTTAAGCTTAGTCCTTAGCTGGTCTATTACTTCCTCGAGCGGCTCCACAAGATACGCGCTGTACAGGTCATTTTCGCTCAGCGCCGTTATTGATAAACCTATTATCTCCTCGGTCGCTCTGCACATTACCTCAAGCTCCGCAAGAGCCTTTTTGCTGAACTCGATTTTTTTAGTATGGAGCTCTTTTATTGATTCATATATATTTTTTGCATGATCTGATATTCTCTCATAGTCACTTATGGTATGAAGAATGGTTGAAGCCGTCTTTGAATCCTGTTTTGACATTTGCTGACTTGAAAGCTTTACAAGATATGTGCCGATAACATCCTCATACTTGTCAACCGTTTTTTCGGTATCGGGCACTCTGTTTGCAACAGCCTTATCCCACTTATTCAAAAGCGAGATAGCGTCCGAGATGTTCCTTTTAGCAAGCTTTGCCATTTTTATCGTCTGAGCCTTGCACTGTGCAACAGCAAATGAAGGTGCGGACATAAATCTTGAATCTATAACCGGATCGTCATCGGACATCAGATCGCCTGTTTCCTTGTCCCTTACAAAGACATAAGAGAGCTTTTCAAGCAAATTGCTGAAAGGAAGAAGAACAATAGTTGTCACTACCTGGAAAACGGTATGTATCACCGCTATGTCAAATGTGTCAACAACATTACCTGTAAACGCAAAGTTAAATATTGCATTTAAAGGATAGTATATCGCAACGACAAGGATCGTAGGAATAATGTTGAACAACAGATGTATTACCGCAACTCTCTTTGCGTTTTTGCTTGTTCCGACAGAAGATATTATTGCCGTTATACAGGTTCCTATGTGCTGTCCCATAATGATAGGAAGCGCTGAGCCAAATGTCACCGCACCCGTTGCGGAAAGCGCCTGTAAAATTCCGACTGACGCCGACGATGACTGTATTATTGCTGTCAGAACTGTTCCCGCGAGTATACCGAGGATCGGGTTGTCAAACATTACAAGTATATTTGTAAACTCAGGTATTTCGGCAAGCGGCTCAACAGCGCCGGTCATAAGCTCCATTCCATACATTAAGACGGCAAAGCCCAAAAGTATCATTCCCGTATGTTTATACTTCTCATTTTTAAGAAACATAAACAAAATGATTCCTATAAGAGCGAGAACCGGAGTAAAAGACGCCGGCTGTAAAAGCCTTATCCAAACGGTGTCGCCTTCTATTCCCATAAGCGATAATATCCAAGCCGTTACTGTAGTACCGATATTGGCGCCCATAATGATACCGATCGACTGTCTCAGCTTCATAATGCCTGAATTAACAAAGCCCACCAGCATTACAGTTGTCGCTGATGACGACTGGATTATAGCTGTTACAGCGACACCGATAAGCACGCCCTTTATTGTGCTCGAGGTCAAACGGTCAAAGAGCTTTTCGAGTTTTCCTCCGGCAAGCCGCTCAAGCCCTTGTCCCATTACATTCATTCCGTACAGGAACAAAGCAAGTCCACCGATCAAAGTCAGCACAGAAAAAATATCCATATCAAAGTTTCTCCTATTTTTATCCTTTTCTTTTTACAAACGCTCGTCTGAACATATAAATTTTCCTAAACAAAACAATTATAAACTATATTTGTAAAAATAATGCCACAGTATTGTAAAAATTATGTAAAATTATAGTTAAAACAAAACAGCCTGCGGCGAAAAGCCACAAGCTGTTAAAATAAATTATACCAACCGGATAATAGCCATCTCAGCAGCGTCTCCGCGCCTTGGTCCTGTCTTTATTATTTGAGTATAGCCTCCGTTGCGCTCAGCGTACTTTGGCGAAATCTCATCAAAAAGCTTCTTAACAACGCCCTCCTTGGTAACATATGCCATTACCTGACGCTTGTTGTGAAGATCTTTTGTTTTACCCAGGGTAATCATCTTTTCAGTCATTGACTGAACCTCTTTAGCTCTTGCAACAGTAGTCTCTATCTGACCGTTTTCAAGCAGATAGGTAACCATCCCTCTGAGCATTGACTTTCTGTGGTCACTTGCTCTTCCAAGCTTTCTTGTTCCCGGCATTTGATATTCACTCCTTACTGTTCGTTAGTAATTTTAGGTTAGTCCTCTTCCGAGCTAAGCTCATATCCTAAGCTGTTGAGCTTTCCCTTTACCTCTTCAAATGACTTCTTACCGAGGTTTCTAACCTTCATCATTTCTTCCTCTGATTTTTCGATCAGATCGTTTACCGTGTTGATACCGGCTCTCTTAAGGCAGTTAAAGCTTCTTACCGAAAGATCAAGCTCCTCGATAGTCATCTCCAAAACCTTTTCCTTGCCCTTGTCGTCTTTTTCCGACATTATCTCAACGACACTAGTTTCCTCGGACAGCTCAACAAACAAATTAAGGTGCTCGGTCAAAAGCTTTGCCGCAAGCGAAACCGCTTCCTTTGCGGAGATAGTTCCGTCTGTCCAAACCTCTAGCGTAAGCTTATCATAATCGGTGATCTGTCCTACTCTGGTGTTTTCAACCGTATAATTCACCTTTGTGACCGGTGTATATATGCTGTCTACCGCAATAACGCCTATTGGCGCTCCCGGCATATACGACTTGTTCTTTTCAGCAGAAACATAGCCTCTGCCCCTGTCGACTACGATCTCCATATACAGCTTTGCATCCTCACCAAGAGTTGCAATGTGCATATCCGGAACCAAAATATCGACCTCAGAATCAGTCTTAATATCTCCGGCTGTGACCTCGCCTTCCCCCTCAGCTTCAATATAGATCGTCTTTGGACCTTCGCCGTGGAGCTTTGCAATAAGTCCCTTCAAATTGAGGATTATCTCTGTGACATCCTCCTTAACTCCGGGGATAGTGGAAAACTCATGGTGAACTCCGTCGATCTTTACTGAATTTACAGCCACACCGGGTAAAGAGGAGAGTAGTACCCTTCTTAAGCTGTTGCCAAGGGTAGTACCATAGCCACGCTCTAACGGTTCAAGAACAAACCTTCCGTATGTTCCGTTGCTTTCGAGCTTTGCTACTTCGATTTCCGGCTTTTCGATCTTTTCAAGCATTATAAACCCTCCTGTTCATAAAACCGTGTTTAAAAGAGTATGAATAATAACCTCTCGCCGTAAAAAGCAATATATAAAATATTACTTAGAGTACAGCTCGACGATAAGATGCTCTTCTACCTCATAATCAAGGTCTTCCTTTTGTGCTAAACGAATGACCTTTGCTGAGGACGCATCTCTGTTCATATCAAGCCATGTAGGAATAACTCTTCCCTTTGTAGCCTCAATGATCTCCTTGAACTTAACGCTTGACTTGCTCTTTTCTCTAAGAGAAATCTCATCTCCCGGTTTTACCCTGTAAGAAGGAATATCGACTCTCTTACCGTTCACATTAAAGTGTCCGTGAGTTACAAGCTGTCTTGCTTCTCTTCTTGTCATTGAAAGACCCATTCTGAAAACGACATTATCAAGACGAGATTCAAGCATAGTAAGAAGGTTTGCACCTGCCTGACCCTCCTGCTTCTCAGCAAGGTCAAAGTAGTGGGAAAACTGCTTCTCAAGCATTCCGTAGATAAACTTCAGCTTCTGCTTTTCCTTAAGCTGCATTCCGTAATCGGAAACCTTTCTTCTTTTGTTTGCATTAGGATCTCTCTTCGTTTCCTTACCAACGCCCATTACCATAGGGCTGATTCCCAATGATTTGCACTTCTTTAAAATTGGTTCTCTGTTTACTGCCATAGTAAAATCCTCCGTTTTTTAAAAAATATCCGATCTTTATTTATAATACTATCGGACGCCAAGTAAACTTAAAACTTGGTTTTGTACTAAACTCTTCTTCTCTTTGGCGGGCGGCATCCGTTATGAGGGATCGGTGTGACATCCTTGATAAGTCTTACCTCAAGCTCCTCTGTCTGAAGCGCTCTTATAGCAGCTTCTCTTCCTGCGCCCGGTCCTTTAACATATACCTCAACAGACTTAAGTCCGTGCTCCTTTGCAGCCCTTGCTGCAGTTTCCGCTGCGGTCTGTGCAGCAAACGGTGTGCTCTTCTTTGAGCCTCTGAAGCCTAGTCCGCCTGCGGAAGCCCACGAAATAGCATTTCCCTGCATATCTGTTATAGTAACTATCGTGTTATTGAAGGTTGACTGGATATGAACCTGTCCCTGTTCAATATTCTTTCTGTCCTTACGGCGACGAATAACCTTTTTCTTCGGCTGAGCCATGTTCTATATCCCTCCTTACTTCTTCTTGTTAGCAATAGTCTTCTTCGGACCCTTGCGTGTTCTTGCGTTTGTCTTTGTTCTCTGTCCTCTTACCGGAAGTCCCTTTCTGTGACGGACTCCTCTGTAACAGCCTATCTCGACAAGTCTCTTTATATTGAGAGCGACATTTCTCCTAAGATCACCCTCAACAGTCACATTCTTGTCGATATACTCACGAAGCTTAGCAACGTCGTCCTCTGAAAGGTCCTTAACTCTTGTATCGGGATTAACTCCCGTTTCTTTTAAGATCTTTTTTGCAATGTTCGGACCGATTCCGTAGATATAAGTTAGTCCTGCTTCAACTCTCTTATCTCTAGGAAGGTCAATACCAGCAATACGAGCCATAAATTAGCTGCACCTCCATTTTTTTAAGTTAGCCTTGTCTTTGCTTGTGCTTAGGGTTTTGGCAAATAACCATTACCTTACCCTTTCTCTTAATGATCTTGCACTTTTCACAGATCGGCTTAACTGAAGGTCTTACTTTCATTGAAATACCTCCTTTAAATATACCCGAAAGCGTATATCCGCTTTCTAAAACGTGTGTACCCTTTATTCCTTTGAACGCCAGGTAATTCTTCCCTTAGTCAAATCATAAGGCGACATTTCGACCGTTACCTTATCACCCGGAACGATACGAATGTAATTTGTTCTCAGCTTTCCGGAAATATGCGCAAGGATCTCGTGGCCGTTTTGAAGCTCAACTCTGAATGTTGTGTTCCTTAAAGCCTCCTTGACGATTCCTTCAACCTCGATAGCATCGCTTTTTGACATATTTGCTTGCACACCCCTTTTAGGTTGGTGGTCTGATTGAGTTTGGTTTTGGGTCATAAACTCACTCAACACCTGTTTGCTTAAGACCCGATATATGCCTGCCGTCAGGGTGAAATGTTCCCCTTAACTAGAGGCCGTCCTATGCCCTTACCGCAACAAGTCAGCGCATAAGACCTGACGCAAAGCACAGATCTGATCTTTCCTATGAACAACGCCTATCCTTATTCCGGATCAGTCAATATTACCGCTCCGTCATTAGTTATGGCGATTGTATGCTCAAAATGAGCTGACAGTTTACCGTCCTTTGTTTTTACAGTCCACTCGTCGGGCATAACATATATCTTCTCGGTACCCATATTTATCATAGGTTCGATAGCTATTACCATACCCTCCGTCAGGCGAACACCTCTTCCCTGTTTTCCGTAATTCGGAACCTCGGGGTCTTCGTGAAGGTCTTTACCTACGCCGTGTCCGACAAACTGTCTTACTACGGAATATCCGTTGTCCTCATTATATTTCTGGATAGCATAGCCTATATCCCCAAGCCGCACTCCCGGCTTTGCCATTGAAATAGCGAGATACAGACTCTCCTCTGTGGATTTTAACAAGGCCTCAGCCTCTTCGCTGATTTTCCCAACGGCAAAGGTCTTGCAGCTATCACCGTGGAAGCCGTCGATATAAGCCCCCACATCTACCGAAACTATATCTCCTTCTAAAAGCTTTCTTGGTCCCGGTATACCGTGTATTACCTCGTCGTTTACCGATATACAGGCGCTTCCCGGAAAACCGCCGTATCCTAAGAAAGACGGCTGTGCTCCGTGGGACACAATATACCTGTGAATGATCTTATCAAGCTCATAGGTCGTCATTCCGGGAGTGATCGTTTCTCCTGCGTGCTCAAGCGCACCGGCGGTGATCCTTCCCGCTTTTTTCATAGTTTCGATCTCTTTATCGGATTTTACAGAAATCATCTATATTTCCTCTAGCCCTTTATAGCTTCAAGCGTAAGGCGTGAGGTATCCTTTACCTCTTCCTGTCCCTCGACCGTTACAAGCTTTCCCTGTGCCTCATAATATCCTTTAAGCGGAGCGGTCTGCTCGTGATATATCTTAAGGCGAGACTCAACAGTCGCTGGCTCATCGTCTTTTCTTATAACCGTCTTTGCTCCGCAGGCATCACATATACCTTCAACCTTTGTCGGCTTAAAATCAATGTGATAGGAATTTCCGCAGCCCTCGCAAACTCTTCTTCCTGAAAGTCTCTGCTTTATCTTTTCGTCGGGCACATAGATTTCTATTACCTTATCTATCGTGACGCCCATATTGTCAAGCGCCTCTGCCTGAGGAACTGTTCTCGGAAAGCCATCGAGAATAAATCCGTTTTTACAGTCATCTTCAGCTATTCTGTCCTTTAGAATTCCGATAACGACCTCATCCGGAACAAGCTTTCCGCTATCCATATAGCTTTTCGCTTCAAGTCCGCTTTTGGTTTGGTTTTTAACTGCCGCTCTGAGCATATTTCCGGTGGAGATCGTAGGTATCTCAAGCTCCTTACAGATAACCTCTGCCTGCGTTCCCTTTCCTGCACCGGGTGCTCCTAAAAGAATAAGATTCATATAAGCTTTCCTTTCAGTTTTTATTCCAGGAATCCCTTGTGATGACGCATCATCATCTGAGACTCTAGTGTGCGAACGGTTTCAAGCGATACGCTTACGATAATCAGGATAGATGTACCTCCCATAGCGATTCCGCTGATTCCCGAGAAGTTTGCAAAGAAAATAGGGAATATCGCAATAATTCCAAGGAATATAGCTCCTACAAGCGTTATCTTTGAAAGAACTCTCTTTATAAAGTCGCTCGTCGGCTTTCCGGGACGGATTCCCGGGATTCCTCCGTTATTTTGTCTTAGATTGTTTGCGATCTCGATAGGATTGTACTGCATCGAAACATAGAAGTAGTTAAATCCTATAATGAGAAGGAAGTATAATACCGCATAGAATATGCTGTCTGTGCTGAACCAGTTTAGCAAGCCGACATAAAAGTTCTGCCAAAATCCTGTCGGATTAGTCGGTCTTGCGATAAACAACTCAAGAGTAGACGGAAGAGACATAAACGACATCGCAAATATGATAGGCAATACTCCGCTCATTGCGACCTTTACCGGGATGTACGAATTCTGTCCGCCGTACATTTTTCTTCCTACAACTCTTTTTGCATACTGTATCGGAATTCTTCTCTCTGCATTGTCCATAAAGATGATAAACGCTATCATCAGTACAAATATAACCACAACTATCGGAACAGTGATGATATATTTCATCTCTCCGTTTTTTAGATAATTTATTAACTGAAGAACAGCACGAGGACCTCTTGAAATGATACCCGCAAAAAGTATCATCGAAATTCCGTTTCCGATACCCTTATCATTGATCTGGTCTCCGAGCCAGATGATAAACGCAGAACCTGCTACAAAACAGCCTATTATAACGGCAGCAGCAAAGATTCCGGAAAATCCCGATGTGTACTTGACAGCGTGTGCTGAATTTTTAAGGGTGAGATAATAAGCCCAGCCCTGAAACAGCGCAATACCGAAGGCTGTATACCGGGTAATCTTGTTTATCTTCTTTCTGCCCTCCTGACCTTCCTTCGACATCCTCTCAAGAGGAGGAATCGCATATGTCAGAAGCTGTATGATGATCGAAGCGTTGATATAAGGCGAAATCGACAGACACAAAAGCGTAGCCTGTGAGAATGCGCCACCCGAGAGCATATTCAGGTAATTGAAAAAGTTACCTGAGTCTCCCGACAATTTGAACCACTCCTGAATCGTCGCCTGATCAAGATACGGAACCGGAATCGCTGAACCTATACGGTAGATGATGATTATCAAAAGTGTGAATAAGATCTTTTTTCTAAGGTCTGCTACTTTCCATGCGTTTCTTAAAGTCTGTAACACTTCAGATCACCTCAGCCTTTCCGCCTGCCTTTTCAATCTTTTCCGCAGCCGCTTTTGTGAAAGCGTCAGCCTTTACCGTGATCTTCTTAGTGAGCGAGCCGTTTCCGAGTATCTTTACGGCATCATATCTGCCGTTTACAAGTCCGGACGCCCTTAAAAGCTCCTCATCAACTGTGATTCCGTCATTGAATTTTTCTAGGTCGCTTACATTAACTGTTGCATACTTCTTAGCAAAAATGTTGTTAAATCCTCTCTTAGGAGTTCTTCTTGCTAAAGAAGTCTGTCCTCCTTCAAATCCGGGTCTGATTCCGCCGCCGGAACGAGCCTTCTGACCCTTATGTCCCTTGCCTGCGGTCTTACCCTGTCCCGAGCCGTGTCCTCTGCCGATTCTCTTTGATTCTTTAACAGAGCCTGCGGCCGGTGAAAGTTCATGTAATTT
The DNA here is from genome assembly GCA_947624675.1 of uncultured Clostridia bacterium. GTDB lineage: Bacteria > Bacillota > Clostridia > Oscillospirales > Ruminococcaceae > UMGS1601. The sequence goes on from CANQLI010000010.1 coordinate 35,698, forward strand.
CATTAGATCTGCACCTCCCTAATTACGCTTCGGTAACCTTAATCAGATGCGAGATCTTCTTAATTTTACCCTGTGTCTGTGCGTTATCAGGTTGAATTGTTACCGCACCGATTTTTCTAAGACCAAGAGAACGGGCAGTTGCAATCTGATTTTCGGTTTTTGAGTTTAAGCTCTTAACCAATGTGATCTTTAATTTTGCCATTTTTTAAGTCCTCCTTAGCCCAGTATTTCTTTTACCGTCTTACCTCTTTTTGCTGCAACCTCCTCAGCGGATTTTACAGACGCAAGACCGTTTATCGTAGCTCTTACTACATTGCAAGGATTATTTGAACGAAGAGACTTTGTTCTTATATCCTTAATTCCCGCCATCTCAACAACTGCTCTGACGGGTCCCCCTGCGATTACTCCGGTACCGGGTGCGGCAGGTCTCATCAAAACTCTGCCTGCTCCAAAGGCACCTACGACCTCGTGAGGAATAGTTGTACCCTTTAATGAAACCCTGATAAGGTTTTTCTTAGCGTCCTCAATACCCTTTCGGATAGCGTCGGGAACTTCGCTTGATTTTCCGAGTCCGAAGCCTACGATTCCGTTTCCGTCGCCGACTACAATAAGAGCTGAGAACTTTCTGATGCGTCCGCCCTTAACGGTTTTTGAAACCATATTAATAGCGACAACCTTTTCTGTAAGTTCCATATTAGAAGCATCTATTAAAGCCAAAAGTATTACCTCCTTATAAACTTTCACAGTTTAACTGTGCTGCACAAATTTTTCTCAGAACTTAAGTCCGCCCTCACGAGCGCCGTCAGCAAGCTCCTTGACTCTTCCGTGATAGAGGTATCCTCCTCTGTCAAATACAACAGTGTCGATACCCTTGTCGGAACAAGCCTTTGCAATAGCCTCGCCGACCTTTTTAGCGCCCTCCTTGTTTCCGCCGTCCTCAAGCTTTAATGAAAGTGATGATGCGGATACGAGAGTTGCACCGTTTGTGTCGTCGATTACCTGTGCGTATATATGCTTAGCGGAGCGAAATACACTCAAACGGGGACACTGCGCAGTTCCTGAAATTTTCTTGCGGACCTTAGCGTGTCTTTTAGCTCTAGCCAATGCTTTATCAGCCTTTTTAACCATAGTATTTTACACTCCCTTCTCTTATTTACCCTTACCGGCTTTTCCTTCTTTACGAATGATCCTCTCGCCTTCGTAACGAATACCCTTGCCCTTATATGGCTCCGGCGGGCGCTTTTCACGGATCTCGCTCGCATACTGACCCACTATCTGCTTGTCGATTCCGTTTACGACGATCTTGTTCGGTGCGGGAACATCTATTGTTATCCCATCCTTTTCCGGCATAACCACCTGATGTGAAAAGCCGAGATTCATAACAAGATCCTTGCCCTGCTTTGCGGCTCTGTATCCGACGCCCTCGATCTCAAGAGTTTTTGAATAACCGTTTGTAACTCCCTCGATCATATTACTTATAAGCGTTCTTGTCAGACCGTGAAGCGACTTGTGAAACTTATCTTCTGAAGGACGAGAAACCTTTACCTCGCCTCCCTCACAGGTTATTATCATATCACTGTGAAAATTTTTAGTAATCGTTCCCTTTGGGCCCTTAACAGTAACTGCGTTGCCATCAGAAATGCTGACATCCACTCCGGCGGGAACACTAATTGGTTTATTACCGATTCTTGACATAATCTTAGTCCTCCTTACCAGACAAATGCAAGAACTTCTCCTCCGACATTAAGCTCTCTTGCCTTTTTGTCGGTAACAACTCCCTTTGAAGTAGAGATGATTGCTACACCGAGTCCCTTCATTACCTTAGGCATTTCCTCACAGCTGGAATAAATTCTCAGTCCCGGCTTGGAAACCCTTCTTAGTCCTGAAATGACCGGCGAGTTGTTCTCGTCATATTTTAGAGTAATTCTGATGATACCCTGCTTTCCGTCTTCAATGAATTGATAGTCCTTTATATAACCCTCGTCAACAAGGATCTGCGTTATGGACTTTTTCATATTAGATGCAGGAACGTCAACTGTTGCGTGCTTTGCAGAGCTTGCATTACGAATTCTGGTCAATAAATCAGCTATTGTATCAGTAATTTGCATGCTAGTTAACCTCCTTTTGTAAAATAAATCTCTTTACCAGCTTGCCTTCTTTACGCCCGGGATCTGGCCGTTATGTGCCAGCTCTCTGAAACAGATACGGCATATGCCGAACTTTCTGAGATAGGCGTGCGGTCTTCCGCATATCTTACATCTGTTGTAAGAACGAGTCGAAAATTTAGGCGCCGCCTGCTGTTTATTTATCATAGCTTTCTTAGCCATATTTATTTCCTCCTCTTTATTTCTTACTTATCTGCAAAGGGTGCGCCCAAAAGTGAAAGGAGCTCCTTTGCCTCTTCGTCAGTTTTAGCAGTGGTGATAAAGTTTATGTCCATACCTCGAACCTTATCGATCTTATCGTATGCTATTTCAGGGAAAATGAGCTGCTCCTTGATTCCGGTCGAGTAATTTCCCCTTCCGTCAAACGAGTTTGCATTTATTCCTCTGAAGTCGCGGACACGCGGAAAAGCAACATTAAAGAGCCTGTCGACAAACTCGTACATTCTGTCCGCTCTAAGCGTTACCTTTACGCCGATTATCTGTCCGTCACGAAGCTTAAAGTTAGCGACCGATTTCTTCGCCCTGCAGGCGATCGGCTTCTGTCCTGTGATAGCGGCAAGGTCTGACATAATAGCGTCAACTACCTTTGAGTTGTCCTTTGCCTCTCCGCAGGCTACATTTACAACTACCTTATCAAGCTTCGGGATCTGCATAACATTTTTGTAGCCAAATTTTTTCATCATAGCAGGAGCTACGCTGCTAACATATAATTCCTTTAAATTTGCAGACATTTTAACTCCTCCCGATTAAAACTCTTCGCCGCAGTTTGCATTTTTGCAAACTCGAACCTTTTTACCGTCCTCAAGAATCTTGTGACCGACTCTTGTGGGCTTTCCGCACTTAGGACAAACAGGCATAACCTTGCTGGCATACATTGCTGCTTCAGCCTGAACTATACCACCCGCTTCTCCTCTTCTTCTTGGCTTAACATGCTTTGTGCACATATTTATGCCTTCGATTATGACCTTGCGCTCCTTTGGAGATACCTCGAGTATCTTACCCTTCTTGCCCTTCTCCTTACCGGAGAGAACAACTACGGTGTCGCCGGTTTTTACATGCATCTTATTCATCAAAACGACACCTCCGATCAAAGAACTTCCGGAGCCAGAGAAAGTATCTTCATATATTCCTTCTCACGAAGCTCTCTCGCAACGGGCCCGAAAATACGGGTTCCCCTTGGGTTTTTATCTTCTCTTATGATAACGGCAGCGTTTTCATCAAAACGGATATATGTTCCGTCATCTCTTCTAAGACCGCTTGCCGAACGAACGATTACTGCTTTAACAACATCGCCTTTTTTAACAACGCCGCCCGGTGTTGCTTTTTTAACCGAAGCTACTACGACGTCACCGATGTTTGCATACCTTCTGCGTGATCCGCCCAATACTCTTATACACATAAGCTCCTTAGCTCCGGTATTGTCTGCGACCTTCAGGTAAGTTTGCATCTGAATCACAGTGCGTTCCTCCTTTCGTAAACTTACAAGACCGGCTATAAAAGAGGAAAATCATCCTCTTTTATAAGACCTAAACTTTTAAAAATTACTTAGCCTGCTCGATAACTCTTACAAGACGCCATCTCTTATCCTTTGAGAGAGGGCGAGTCTCCATTACCTCTACCTTATCGCCTATGTTGCATACATTCTGTTCGTCATGCGCCTTAAGCTTATAGGTCCTCTTGATTATCTTCTTGTAAAGCGGGTGCGAAACATTGTCCTCAATCGCTACAACAATAGTCTTATCCATCTTGTTTGAAACGACCTTACCCACTCTGGTTTTTCTAAGATTTCTTTCGCTCACAGTAAATCCTCCTTTTCCTATTCAGCACTGGACTCTTGCTTACGAATGAATGTCTTAACACGAGCAATATCCCTTTTAACAGCCTTCATTCTCATCGGGTTGTCAAGTTGGTTTACAGCATGCTGAAAACGCAGGTTGAACAGCTCCTGCTTTAGGTCAGAAAGCTTTTCCTGAAGCTCATTGACCGTCATATCTTTGATTTCACTTGCCTTCATTATTGCTCACCACCCGTTTCTTGAGTTTCTTTTTTTACAAACTTACACTTTACCGGAAGCTTGTGTGCCGCAAGACGCATAGCTTCTCTTGCGATGTCCTCGCTTACTCCCTCGATCTCAAACATAACTCTTCCCGGCTTAACTACCGCAACCCAGAACTCGGGTGCGCCCTTACCTTTACCCATACGGGTACCGAGAGGCTTCTTTGTGACCGGCTTATCCGGGAATATCTTTATCCATACCTGACCGCCACGCTTGATGTATCTTGTCATCGCGATTCTGGCAGCCTCAATCTGGTTCGAGGTTATCCACGCGCACTGAAGTGCCTGAAGTCCGTACTCACCGTTTGTTACCTTGTTACCGCGGAGCGCCTTTCCTGTCATACGGCCTCTGTGCTGCTTACGATACTTTACTCTCTTTGGAAGTAGCATTATTCGTTACCTCCTTCTGCATTTTCTTTTCTTGGTCTGTTGCCGGTACGGCGCCTTGGTCTGTCATCGTTTCTGCGGCGTCTCGGCTTATCCTTATTGTCCTTAAAGTCTCTCTTCTGGGAATTAGGAACCTCTCCCTTAAGAACCTCGCCACGGTATACCCATACCTTAACGCCGATCCTTCCGTAGGTCGTGTGTGCCTCTGCGGTACCGTAATCAATGTCCGCACGGATCGTCTGAAGCGGAATTGTTCCCTCGTGGTAGCTCTCCGCCCTCGCGATCTCAGCACCGCCCAAACGGCCCGAGCATCTTGTCTTTATTCCCTTAGCGCCCATCTTCATAGCTCTTCCGATAGACTGCTTCATAGCTCTTCTGAATGAAACTCTGTTCTCAAGATCAAGCGCTATCTTCTCTGCTATAAGCTGAGCATTCAAGTCCGGCTGTCTTACCTCAATAATGTTTAGTGAAACCGGCTTGTTTATCATTTTTTCCAGCTTTGTACGGAGCTTTTCAACGGTAGCTCCCTTTTGACCGATTACCATTCCCGGCTTTGCACAGTTAATGTGGATCTTAACCTTATCTGCAAATCTTTCAATCTCGATTCTCGGAACGCCTGCGGTGTAGAGGGTCTTTTTGATATACTTTCTTATCTTATAATCCTCTACAAGCGTATCGCCGAAAGTTGATTTATTTGCAAACCAACGGGAATCCCAATCTTTAATTACTCCTACACGAAGTCCATGCGGGTTTACTTTCTGGCCCATAGTTTACCTCCTCTTTCGACTATTCCTTTTCTCCGAGAACAACGGTGATATGCGATGTTCTCTTGAGAATTCTGTTTGCTCTTCCGCGTGACACCGGTATAATTCTCTTAAGCGTTCTTCCCGGAGTGACAAAGCACTGTGAAACATACAAATTGTTCTTATCCATATTGTGGTTGTTTTCAGCGTTTGCAGCAGCCGACTCAAGAAGCTTAATAAGATATTCGCTTGCAGCCTTCGGTGTGTGCTTTACCGTTGCCAATGCAACATCGTAATTCTTCCCTCTTATTAGGTCAAGAACGATCTTCACCTTTCGGGGAGAAATGCGAGCGTCTTTTAAAATTGCTCTTGCTTCCATTCAAATATCCTCCCTTCGGCTACTTCTTACCGTTATTTGATGTCTTAGAGCCTGCGTGGCCTCTGTAAGTTCTTGTCGGAGCAAATTCTCCAAGCTTATGACCAACCATATCCTCGGTGACATAAACGGGAACATGCTTGCGTCCGTCGTGAACTGCAAATGTATGACCAACGAAGTCAGGGAAAATAGTAGACGATCTGCTCCAGGTCTTTAAAACCTTCTTTTCTCCCGCCTCGTTCATAGCGATAACTCTTTTAAGGAGAGCCTCCTGGACGAAAGGTCCTTTTTTAATACTTCTACCCATTATTCATCTGCCTCCCTTCAATTACTTACCGTTTCTGCGTTTTACGATAAACTTGTCAGAGCGATGATGCTTCTTACGGGTCTTGTATCCGAGAGCCGGCTTGCCCCACGGAGTTACAGGTCCCGGACGACCGACAGGCGACTTACCTTCACCACCGCCGTGTGGGTGGTCGTTCGGGTTCATAACAGAACCTCTTACCGTAGGTCTTATTCCCATATGACGCTTTCTTCCTGCCTTACCGTAGTTTACATTGTTGTGGTCGATGTTTGAAACCTGTCCGATAGTAGCCATACACTTTACAGGGATCTTTCTCATCTCACCCGATGGAAGCCTTACAAGCGCATAGTCGTTTTCCTTACCCATAAGCTGAGCCATATTTCCGGCGCTTCTTACAAGCTGTGCACCCTTTCCGGGATAAAGCTCAATGTTATGGATAAATGTACCGACCGGAATATTTGACATCTGAAGCGCATTACCCGGCTTAACATCAGCGTCCTCGCCGCTTCTTACAGTATCGCCGACACTAAGTCCGTTAGGTGCGAGAATGTATCTCTTTTCGCCGTCCTCATACTGAACAAGTGCGATGAATGCCGAACGGTTCGGGTCGTACTCAATAGTAAGCACCTCTGCGTTCATACCCGGCTTATTTCTCTTGAAATCAATTACACGGTATTTTCTTCTTACACCGCCGCCTCTGTGACGAACGGTTATTCTTCCGTAGCTGTTTCTGCCTGATTTTTTCTTCATCGGCTCAAGCAGACTTCTTTGCGGAGCTACCTTAGACAATCCTGAATAATCGGTAACAGTCATACCTCTTCTTCCCGGAGTCGTAGGCTTGTAGCTCTTTATTGCCATATTAAGTTCACTCCTTCTGAGTTTAGTTTTGCGGGAGTTTTTAAGCTTTTCTCCCATACTTACGCCAAGGCGTTTAAGCCAAGGCACATAGCCGTTTTACCTTTATTATACGAGGTTGTTGAAGAACTCTATCGTCTTTTCTCCGTCCTTGAGCGTAACTACTGCCTTTTTCCACGACGGAGTGTATCCCTCATATCTGCCCATTCTTCTTTTTCTTCCTCTGACATTTAAGGTGTTTACCTTAGCTACCTTAACATTAAAAAGCTGTTCAACGGCAGACTTGATCTCGTACTTGTTTGCGTCTTTTGCAACCTTAAAGGTATACTTGTTTTTCTCGAGGTTTTCCATAGAAGCCTCTGTGATAATCGGCTTTAAAATTATATCTTGAGCGGTCTTTTCCATTATGCGTAAACCTCCTCAATCTTTTCTACCGCACTCTTAGCTACAACAAACTTGTCATAGTTGAGAATGTCGTATACATTAAGCGTGCTTACCGTTGCCGTTTTAACGCCTTTGATGTTGCTTGCGCTCTTAACGACCTTAAGGTCGGTCTCCGGCATAACGATAAGAGCCTTGCCCTCTACCTTGAGAGCCTTGAGCATATCTAAAACAGTCTTTGTCTTGAACTCCGGTACATCGACGCTGTCAACAACTACGATCTCATTTTCCAAAACCTTTGAAGAAAGAGCCGACTTTAACGCAAGTCTCTTTTCCTTCTTGTTGAGCGAATAGCTGTAATCTCTCGGCTTAGGTCCGAGCGCAACTCCTCCGTGAGTCCACTGCGGAGCACGGATCGAGCCCTGTCTTGCGTGACCCGTTCCCTTTTGTCTCCAAGGCTTTTTTCCTCCGCCTCTTACTTCTGTTCTTGTAAGAGTAGACTGTGTGCCCTGTCTCTGATTTGCAAGATAATTAACTACCATTGCGTGCATAACTGCCTCATTTGGCGTGATTCCGAAAACAGCATCGGAAAGCTCTGTGGTAGAAACCTCTACGCCCTTCATATCATAAACTGAAACCTGTGGCATATTAACTTCCTCCTTCCACTAAGCCTTCTTAACACAGTCAACGATCGTTACCGTTCCGTTCTTCGGACCGGGAACTGCGCCCTTGATTGCGATAAGATTATTCTCTGCGTCAACCTTAACAACGGTGAGGTTCTGAACGGTCACCTTTGTGTTACCGTACTGACCCGGCATACCCTTGCCCTTAAAGATCCTCGACGGAGATGAGCAAGCTCCCATAGAACCTGCGTGCCTGTGTACAGGACCCGTACCGTGTGTTTCCTTAAGTCTTGCGAAATTATGACGCTTTATAGTTCCTGTAAAACCGTGACCCTTGCTCTTTCCGCTGACATCGACGATGTCACCCTCTGCAAAGGTATCTGCTTTAACAATATCTCCCACGTTGAGAGATTCTGTGTCATCAAAACGAAATTCCTTTAAAGTTCTCTTTAAGGCAACATCCGCTTTTTTGAAATGTCCCGTAAGGGGCTTGTTGACCCTCTTTGGTCTTATGTCGCCGAATCCGAGCTGAACCGCGTTATATCCGTCGTTCTCAACAGTCTTCTTCTGAACGACTACGCATGGGCCCGCTTCAACGACAGTAACAGGAATAACCTTTCCTGTCTCATCAAAGATCTGTGTCATACCGATCTTTTTTGCGATGATTCCCTTTTGCATTATTTTTCCTCCTTTGGTTATTGGTCGGTTTCCCGACATGACCTGCCCGCCGGCATCTCAATCCTTAAAGCTCACTAAAGATTTTCAATGAAAATCGATTACTTGATTTCCATAACGATGTCAACGCCTGCAGGGAGCTCAAGGTTCTGAAGCGCCGAGGTCGTTTCGTCAGTCGGACGGAGAACATCTATAAGTCTCTTGTGAGTTCTCATCTCAAACTGCTCACGGCTGTCCTTGTCCTTGTGTACGGCACGGAGAATAGTGATTATCTCCTTGTTTGTCGGAAGCGGGATAGGACCCGAAACCTTAGCGCCTGTACGCTTTGCAGCCTCAACGATCTTTGCCGCTGCCGCATCTACAACAGCGTGTTCATAACCCTTGATTTTGATTCTAAGCTTTTCATTGACTGCCACTTAAATCGCCTCCTTAAAAATGTAAAAATACTGGGGGCTGACCTATTATCCTCTTTAGCCCCTGCCCGTTTCCCAAAATCTCGGACAAAGCAGGCAGCTATTGATAATTAGGTATCCGCAACTTCTCAACGCTCCCGTGCGTTCCCTGTGAGATGTAAATAAAAAACCCGAAGCTCTGTATAAACTTCGGCTGACGGAACACACAAGCCTTAGTGCCAAAAAGCCAGTGACGCACAACGCGCCATTCGCAAGAAGCATAGTGGACACTTCCGCCTGAGATATTACGGTCGCCCGGTTTAAAATCGGACATACTCCACGAGAATTACCGCACTCAAAGTGCGCAACCTCCCGCTTCAACGCATATCTTGTTGCAGTCATCTGTGGCTCTTAACCACAGTGCAAGACTTATTTTACCATTTATATAAAGGAAAATCAAGGGTAGTACGCAAAAATTATGTGTAGAACTTTTTTTAGTATTTTGCCTGTTTTTTGTATAAAATATACAAAGCCACACCAAGTATATCAATCAGGTGTGGCTTTGTTTCATACATATACCATATTTAGTATCTATGTAATTGTTACTTATTACAAAAAACTATTTTTCTCTGTCCTTAAGGGGATTGTCGATATTCTTTACACTGTTTATCTGAGTTATCTCTATCTTATACTGATGCCGTGTAGTGACATCGCCGTCTGTAATATCTGATGTTTCCAAAAAGTAGACAAGATCTCCGTTTTTATCAAAGTGGTACTCCACTTCAAATGACTCTACATTTGACTCCTCCTCAAAGCTCTCGGGATCATAGGTGTATATATATGCCGTACCGCTTTCCTCGTCAAGCTTTTCGGTTTTTGTTATAGAACCTCTGTCAAAGGGAAGATACGCTCCGCTCGCCTGAGGATGCTTTGAGCTGCGCGTATATGCCTCAAACTCCGTATCTCCGCGCTGAGTAAAGGTATATTCGCCGTTTTGCTCGGTAAAGCATTCAAAGCCGTTATTATACTGTATATAGCTGTCGTTTTCGTACCCGCCGGTATACAGGTATGTAAGGCTGTCCTTCTCGTCATATTTAAAGATGAAAGTCTGCTCGACCTTTCCGGTATCGGTGTTTGTTATTACCACCTCGGCGGAATCATATGACTCGTATTTTTCCCTTGCGGCTAAAACCAGCTCCTCGCCGTCGAGAGGTTCGCCCATCTGACAGGCGGTAAGAGACACTGTCGCCATTATAAAAATACATAACATCATCAGTTTTTTAAATGCCTTCATTTTTCTCTCCTTATTCTCAAAGGTCGGACCCACAGCAGCGTTTCCTGGCTATGTTAATGAAAAAAGGGACTACCCGGTCCCTTTTACTACTTTCTTCTTGAGCCGGACCTCCGTCTCACATCGCCGGAACGCTTAAGCTCTGATATTCTCTCCTCGCTTGACGCCTTGAATTTGCTGAGCATATCCTCAAAATCCGCGTTTCCGCTCGGCTTAGCGACATATCCGTCTCCGTAAAATACCTCAACGGGTTCTTTTGGCAAAGGCTTGGACTTTTTCTGTGAAAAGCTTTTATGAGGACCTTTGTCTCTGTCAAAGCCTCGCTGTCCACGCTCCTGTTCAGGTCTTTCCTCAGCCCTTTTGATAGACATACTTATCTTTCCGTTATCGTCTATCCTTAAGATCTTGACCTTTACCTCCTGACCCTTTTTAAGACAGTCGTTTATATCATTGACATATGTATTTGAAACTTCGGAAATATGTACCATTCCCGTTGTTTTTCCTTCAACCTCAACAAACGCTCCGAATTTAGTTATTCCTGTAACCTTACCCGAGTAAATCTTCCCTATTTCGACCTGCATAAAAATTTTTGTACCTTCCTTGTAAAACAGAGTATAAGCTATTCCGCCTTATTATCGGCAGACCCTTCCTTTATATAAAAGCGCTTTTCGTTAGGATACGCATAGCCAAGCTTTTCGATAGCTATCATCTCCATATAAGCGTTTTTGTCCTCAGAGCTTAGAAGTCTTTCATACTCGTCGTTTTCCTGATGAGCGAGAGTTATCTGATTTCTAAGGCTGTCAAGAACAGCCTCCTGCTCCTTCATTTCCGCCTCGGTAGAGATAATGACGATAACCGCATACACAACAAACACGATAACGGCAAAAGCGCCGATCCGTGACGCAAGCGTTGCTTTTTTTCCGGCTCTTGTTTTTAAAGCGCCTTTTGCGTTTTTAAATACCGACATTACTTCTCACACCCTTTAATAAGTTCAGCCTTTAAGTAATATTTAAACATACTACCTATATATTATAGCTGTAAAATCCTAAACTTTCAAGACTTTTTTTACAGTTTTCTTCGATTTTTTTCTTAATTTCACTTTATGAGAAAGAAATTTGTTACTTTTAAGCTTTATTTTAGATAAAATAGGATAAATCGCCTTAAGATAAACCTTGTTATATAACTTATAATACACTCTCCTGAGAAAAGCCCTTATAACATCTCTTGTCTTTGTGATAAACCTTCTGACTATTTCTCCGACCGTAAAAATATAAAGGAAAAAACCTGCGAGAGCTCCAATTATAAGAAAAGCTCTTAGCTGTCCTACTGCGGAGGTCATAGAGAAAACAAAAAACCAGAATCCGCAAAAAAGCATAAAGACAAAATCCTCTATGAAGACCAGCCACGATTTATGTGGAAAAATTATCCGCACCACTCTTAATGCGTCAAAAACAACACCAAATATTATTCCGATAACTACAGATTTAAAAAGCAACAAAAGCTCATATGAGAGCCCGAACATATATGTAGGCGTCATCTTAAAATCCTTTTAAGCCTTCCCGGTTTTTTGGTGAGCTTTCTGTTTGTATAAGAAACCGTTTTAATATTTCCGACTATCTCCGCCGCACCCGTATTTACATTTACCGAATTGACGTGTAAAAGCCTTCCCTTTACAATAAGCTCCCCGAGCGTTGTAAAAAGAACGATCTGTTCCTCGTTAAAGCTGTCTATATCAGTAACCCCGGTCAAGGTGAGCCGCTCTGCGTTTTCGAGCTTAAGACTTGAAAATGCAGAGGATTTATTTTCTGCCAAACGCTCTGTCAAATTTATCTCCTCCGTTAAAATGATTCTATTTTTATTCATATTGCATAAATCAGCCGTTTATTCCTTGTGTATAATGCCGAGGAGAAAAAACTTGAAAAAAACCAAGACCGCTGATATAATTAAACTGGTAATATCCATAATCTTACAAGGAGAAAAGCTATGAAAACCAAAAGAATTTTTACCGCTGTCGCAGCGGCTGTTATCGCATTGAGCGCACTTTCAGGCTGCTCGGACGAAGATGACAAAAAAACAGACACATTTGAACAAAAAGACCTGTACAATCACGAAACCGTGACTGAGACAGGTTTTAATTGGAGCAACGCTACCATAATGGGAGGCGGCTTTATCCCGGGAATGGTCTATAACGAAAGCGAAGAAGGTCTGGTGTATGTAAAGACCGATATTGGCGGCGCTTATCGAAAGAAAAAAGGCGAGGATAAATGGACCTGTATAACCGACAGCTTCGGAAGCGAGGATGACAATTCTAACGACTGGAACTATAACTGTATCGAGAGCATAGCCACCGACCCGATCGAGCCACAGAGGGTATATATGTCCTGTGGAACATCTTACGGTGGAGACGGCTGTATAATGTATTCCTACGACTACGGTGATCACTGGTCAAAGGTCGATTTCGATTTTTATATGGGCGGAAACGACTGGGGAAGAAACTGCGGCGAGCGTCTTATGGTAGACCCTAATGACAACAGTATAATCTATTATGCGTCCCACGCAGACGGCTTGTTCATATCAAAGGATTACGGTAAGACTTGGAACAATATAGAAGCTTTCCCCTCAAAGGGCAGCTATACCGATGATTCTTATGTTTACGGAATACTCTGGGTCTCGCCGGATAAATCAAGCGCTAAGAAGGGCGAACAGACAAAGAGGATATTCTGCGGCGTTGCCGAAAAAGAAGGCGAAAAAATATATGTGACCGAGGACGGCGGAAAAACATGGGACAAGATAAAAAATCCGTATGCGGATGACATCGGCCGCAAGAAGTACTTCCCGAATCAGGGAAAGGTCTCACAGGACGGAAATCTTTATGTGACATATTCCTCACAAGTGACACAGGAAAAAAATCCGACTATGGGAATAGTATGTAAGTACAATATAAAGGATAAAGAGTGGAGCGACATAACTCCGTTTACGGGAAATACCGGACACGGATACTGCGGAATAGCCCTTTACAAGGATGAAATGGTAGCCGTGACAACTATCTGTCACTGGGCCGGTGAAGACAACATACTAATTACAAAAGACAGCGGTAAAACCTGGACAGGACTCTGGAATTACGACGAAAATCAAAACATCACAAAGGACTATAACCTTGATATTTCCGAATCTCCCTGGCTTGACTGGCAGGGGCAGCTTAAACTCGGATGGTGGACCTCCGGTGTCGCGATAAATCCTTTTAACCCCGATGAGCTTATATATGGAACGGGTGCTACTCTTTACGGCACAGACAACCTCACAAAGATCGGTGAGGAAAAAATAAATGTAAAGGTTATGGCACAGGGTATAGAAGAAACTGCTATATTCGATCTGTACTCTCCTAAGGACTGCGGAGAAGGAACCCCCGAGCTCTACTCGACCTTGGGCGATCTCTACGGCTTCAGACACGACGATGTCACAAAAGCTCCGGAGGAACACTGGGGAGTATACAGCTTTAAAGCAGACTCGCTTGCGGTAGCAGGAAACGATCCTGATATAGTTGTAAGAACCACTACCGACTCTTCTGCGGCGAAAAACTCCATTTGCTATTCGACAGACGGTACAAACACTTGGCAGTTTGTAAAGACAATGCCAGAGGGCGTGGATCAGTTTGCCGGCGGAGACGCTGTACTTTCAGCCGACGGAAAGACACTTATCTACAATCCGAAATCAGGCACAGCTAACTGCTATGTGACCGACAACTGGGGAGAAACATGGTCGGTAGTAGAGGGTGTAGGCGTAAATCCTAAGATAATCGCCGACGAGGTAAATCCTGATAAATTTTATGCGACTGCTTCAAGTGAGATATATATGTCGACCGACAAGGGAAAGACATTTGAATCAATACTCTCAACGCTTGTCACCAACATAAATATGGAGGCAAATAAAAATGTCGAGGGCGACATATGGTTAAGCCTCAATTCCGGACCTCTTTACCACATTGAAAACGCAGGCGTCGGCTGTGAAATGCTTCCTGTTGAGGGAAATATCGACTACACCTACTCGGTATCTCTCGGCGCTCCTGAAAAAGAGGGCGACTATGAAACAGTTTATATCTACGGTTCCGTAGACGGTAAAGGAAACGGAGTTTACCAGTCTAAGGATAAAGGCAAAACATGGGTGAAGATGAACAATGAAAACCAGCGCTGGGGTAACATCAACAAGGATACGATAGAGGCTGACCCAAAGGTCTACGGAAGAGTATACCTCTCTACAAACGGACGCGGAATTATAATGAGCGACATTAAAAAATAATACGTAATCAAGAATAACAAGACACAGATAATCGTTAATGATAATACCGAGTAATACTATTTAACTAAGATATTGATTCTTCATAAATTAATTACTCTCTTTTCATTAGCGATTATTCTTTCGCTGTGTGTAACCAATATAATTGTTTTCCCTGAATCGTTTAATTGGTGTAAGGTTTTCATAACTGAAGACGCATTTTCAGAATCAAGTGAACCCGTAGGCTCATCTGCCAGAATTATTTTGCATTTTTTATACATAAGTCTTGCAATAGCGACCCTCTGCTGCTCTCCGCCTGAAAGCTTGTATACTTTAGTGTCGCGCTTGTCTATAAGCCCTAAATGCTCTAAAATTTCATCTGATGATTTTTCGCTGCGAAATCTCTTTTGAACATATTCAAGGTTTTTTATAACAGTCTCATTCTCGACAAGTGCAAAGTTTTGAAACAAAAATCCAACCGTTTCAGTAAAATATTGGCGAATGTTATTTCTCTTAAATATGTCTTTGCCATCGACCAAAACCGTACCGCTGTCAGGTCTTTCAAGTCCGCCGATAATATTCAAAAGAGTAGTTTTTCCGCATCCGCTTTTACCCGCAAATACCACAAATTCTCCATCAGAGATGTCGAGATTAAGCTTATCAAACAATACTTTTTCTCCGAAGCTCTTACATATATCTTTTAATGAAATCATAAACTTCCTCCTTTCAGGATCTTAGAAACATTTGTCCGTTCGGTTTTAGCAATGTATTTTATCGTGATCAAAAATTCGACTATCACAAGAGAAACTCCTACAAGGATCGGCATATACCAAACCGTAATCTCGAACATCAATGCCAAAATTACATTTGTGATCACTCCGATAAATGCAGCGAAAAGATTAAGCAGGAAAATACCTTTGTTTTTCGACAAAACAGAATATCCAAGAATTTTTTTCACAGACAGGATTTTTGCATTTACAACATATTCAAGCCTGATTATAGTTAAAATAATTGCAATTTCCAGAACCAACATAAAACTGCTTATCACAGTGTTTATCAGCAAAATCCTTTCCGAGGTTTCTTTTCCTTCAGATAACCTTTCGCTCGCTTGCTGAACAGTAAAATCCCATAGCTTATACTTTTTAAGTATCTCATTTTTATCGCCGAAATCATTTTTATACATCAGCAATCCCATTGGCTCAGAAAGATTTACATCTGCGACTTTTGCAAACTTTTCGCCGCTCAGATTAGAAAAAACAAATACAGTATTGTTTTCTTTTGAAAACTCGCTTTTTAGTTCCGAACTGGTTTGTTCATTTAAATTATCATCCAAAAACAATACATCACAGTCTGTTTTGTAGTTTACGAAATCAAAAGTCACATCTTTTGAGCTGATTCCAAAAAACCACTCCGTATATTGAACGCAATCTTCTTTCTCAATGCTAAACTCACTAAAATTCGGTGGGATAAAAACAGTAAAATCCGCGTTGGGATTGATTTTATCCTTTATCTCATTTGAAAAAATAAACCGTCTGTCATTTAAGATAATTATATGTTTCTTATCGCCTTTATGGTCAAAAGTAAGCGCTCTTGTTGAAAACTTTACGCTGTCGTTTTTATAATTATCAAAGAAAAAGCTTCTGCTTATCTGCTCGTACGGCTCTACTTCTTCATCGTCGCTGAATGCGGTTTCATCCGGCACGAAATTAACAAAACTGTAATCAGAAAACTCATTAACAACTTTATAACACTCAAGCCTATCCGCTTGTTCAGCTATTAACGGGATATTTATTGAAAGAGAGGCTATTGCTAAAATCAATGTTATTGCTTTCATCAAATAGCAGTTTGATAAAAGTGAATCATTTAAATTTGCGCCGTACAATATTTCTTTGTATCTATATCTCAGCAGGGTCAAGTTTATCAAGCCCAACGAAATTATAAATAAGATAAATAAGATAATTGTATTTACGATTTTGTAATCTAAGTAAATATAGTTTCTTAAAATCAGATACGCTAAAATGAACTCTACCGAGAAAACAAGAATGTCCAGCAGCATAGACTTGAAAGCCGTATGCAATTTCGATGCGCCCAGAGAAATTCGCACAAAGTTTTTCTTTTTGTCAAACTGAATGCTAAACCAGGTCAGCATAAGCAAAAATAAAAATGCAATTATCCAAACCGAGTTCATTATCCATACAAGGCCCAGATTTTCTTCCTTATGTATATATGATGTACCAAAATATTTATTAAGCGTAGAATGTATTCGTTCCATTCGAACGCTATCAGTCGAAAAGTAAAATCTCGTAACTTCAGGATGACTTGAAATCTCAGAAAAATTGTTTGCCACTATATTTGTTTTACCTGAAAAAAAGCTGTTATATTCGCCGACCTTTATATCGTAATTCTTGCTGATATATTCATAAGCTTCTTTGTCGGCATATATATTTGCGTCACACCTTTTTGGAGATATATCACTCCTATTAACGGAAAATACATAAGCTTTAAACTTATCTGATGTCTCCGTCAAAACCTTCGCAAGCTTATCTCTGTCCTCAAACGCTTCAATATCAAGATAATAAAAATCATTTGTAAAATACCTGATATAATTCTGATACATCTCGCTGTTCATCACAAAACAGATCATTATCACAAAAGCGCCGATAAGCCATTTGATTTTTTTCATAAATTTGTTGACCTTTCAATAATATAATATAAATAACAGCATAATTACTCTAATTTTCGTTATTTCATTATACTGTTATTTTTTTGTTAAGCTGCTGTTACTTTATTAGCCGTTCTTATAATGACTTACTACGGGGCTTGTTTGTGTAAGTCCTGAATAGGTTGGTCTTAGGCGAATATAATATTTCACATCGGAGGTATTATGATTAACCTCTTGTTTGCTCCATACATTCCTTGAAGAATAACTGCCCCAGCTAGTAGAACCGCCGCCTCTCTTTACTCCGGCTTTTGAATCGCTCTCATACCCTTTCGTCCACGAATAATCCTCATTGAACCAATCGGTATCATAACCGTAAGCCATCATTCCGACCTGTTTATTTGCTGACTTATAGGTTATGGAATATTCCCAATTTGTGGTAAAACTTTGACCCTTGCTTGTAGTATTCTTATCCGTAGCGCCTGCGCCCATTGTTGAAATTGACGCTGCCATCATTATTGCAGCTCCAACAGCTGCTATTTTTTTAACTGTTCTTTTCATTTTTGATTCCTTTCTGTCGTTTTCCCGACCATACAAATTTTGATTGATTCTTTTTATAACCGTACAAATAATATGTACGCAGCTTATCAAACCATTGGAATCACCCCCACCTCATCATATATTTTGTATTCCATTTGTAAATACAGGCTATCCCCAAATCTCAACCTTCTTCTCCATTAGCTTTTCTAACTCATCATGGTGCTCCTTAAGCGCTTTTTCTAATTCTTCAATATCAGCCTTTGTATACTCCTCCTCCGGAACATTAACAAACTCCAAATCCTTTGAAACATGCATTGCTGTAAATCCATCATATTTTTCAATAAAAAAGCCATAGTCGTCCTCTCCAAAAATTGACGGATAATAATAAAGATCATAACCGACTATTTCGTCCGGATCCCTCTCTGTTTCCTCTTCAAGATCTACATAATTCTCATAATTATTATAGTTTGAAACACAGCAAAATCCTCCTTCAAAGCCTAAATATGCGGGCATTTTTATAGTGAAGCTGTATCCGTCCTTTTCTAAAAAGTAGCGCTGAAACTCATCGTTATCTCCGCCGCCGACATTGATAAGATCTAATTTTTCAGCCATTTTTTGATAAGGTCTTAGCGTTAAAACATACCAAGATAGATTCCAAATACCAAAAATCAACAGTATAACTATTAACAATATCATAAGCTTTTTAAACGGTGAAAATTTTTTCTTTTCTTCGGTTTTATTTTTCATTTTTATCTCCTTTCCCCCGACCATACAAATTTTGATTGATTCTTTTTATAACCGTACACATAATATGTATATAACTAATTACGCCCCGACCCGACTTACACCTCCCGTCTGTGTCGCTGTATTACTTCTCTAATACAGCTTAGCATAATTCCTATTACTTGTCAAGTGTTTTAGACAAAAACTTACAAATCGGCTGTAAAAACAGACCAAATAAAAAGAGCTGCAAGGGATCCGAAAGGATAGCCTTGCAGCTTTTATAAATGTTTATGTTGTAAAAAAATATATCACTAAAGAATATTCTCGATGCGCATATTGAGAATTATCAAAGCGCTCTTACTCTAATAACATCGTCAACAGCCTTGATAGCTTCTACATCGACACTTCCTGTAATATCGATCATTGAGTATGCGTATTCTCCCTTTGACTTATGAACAAAGTTTTCTATGTTAGCTCCGCCTTTTCCTATAACAGCAGTTATTTTAGAAATAAACTCAGGAACATTCTTGTGCATAATGCAGAGCATAACATCTCCGGTCTTTTTAAGCTCAACATTCGGGTAGTTTACGCTATTTACGATATTGCCGTTTTCGATGTAGTCGATGATCTCCTTAGCCGCCATAACAGCACAGTTGTCCTCGCTCTCAGGAGTTGACGCTCCGAGGTGAGGAATAGCCACAACACCCTTAAGACCGATAATCTCGTCATTGGGAAAGTCGGTAACATAAGCTGCTACCTTACCGCTTTCAAGTGCTTTGATAAGCGCCGCTGTATCAACAAGCTCTCCTCTCGCAAAGTTTAAAAGCCTTGCGCCGTCCTTCATCTGCTCAAAGACCTCTGCGTTTACAGCGCCTTTTGTCTCGGCGTTAAACGGAAGATGAAGAGAAATATAATCGGAATTCTTATAAACCTCGGAAACATCACTTACGACCTCGACCTGTGGTTTTAAGTGGAGCGCCGCCGTGACCGACAAAAACGGGTCGTAGCCGATAACATTCATACCGAGAGATACCGCAATGTTCGCAAGCTTACCGCCAATCGCTCCAAGACCTACAAGACCTAAAGTCTTTCCTAGTATCTCAGGACCGGCAAACTGACTCTTTCCTTTTTCGACAAGCTTTCCGACCTCGTCGCCTTTTCCCTTAAGTCCTTTTGCCCAGTCGATAGCCTCTGACACCTTTCTTGATGCGAGCAAAAGTCCCAAAACTGCAAGCTCCTTTACGGCGTTTGCGTTAGCGCCCGGAGTATTGAAAACACAAATTCCTTTCTCGGCACAGTCTGCAACAGGAATATTGTTTACTCCCGCACCTGCTCTTGCTATCGCGAGAAGGTTGTCCTTAAACTCCATATCGTGCATAGAAGCCGAGCGTACAAGCACAGCATCAGGCGCTTCAATATCATCAGCTACCGAATATTTTGACCTGTCAAAAAGGTCTGTTCCACAGGCAGCTATTTTGTTAAGCGTTTTAATATTATACATTATCCCATATCCTTTCATATAACCGCAACTTTGTCCCGCTCTTTTAAAACGGGCTCCAGGTCGCTTTCAGAATAACGGGGCGATCCCCCTTAACTATATTGGCTTAGCTGTTTTTCGCTTCAAAATCCTTCATAAACTCAACAAGCTTTTTAACTCCCTCAATAGGCATAGCATTGTAGATAGAAGCTCTCATACCGCCCACAGTTCTGTGACCTTTAAGGTTTTCAAAGCCTGCTTCCTTAGCTTCCTTGATAAACTTAGCGTCAAGCTCGTCGTTTCCTGTTACAAACGGGACATTCATAAGTGAACGGCTTTCTTTTTCTACCGTACCCTTAAAGAGCTTGCTCTCATCAAGATAGTCATAAAGTATCTTTGCCTTTTCCTCATTTATCTTCTTTCTTTCCTCAAGACCGCCGGTCTTTAACAGCCATTTGAACACCTTTCCGCAGATGTAAATTCCGTAGCAAGGAGGCGTATTGTAAAGCGAATCGGCATCAGCCTGAGTTTTCCATTTTACCATAGTCGGAGTTCCCTCAAGAACATCGTCCGTTATAAGGTCATCTCTTACTATAGCCACAACAACTCCCGCAGGACCAACATTTTTCTGAACACCCGCGTAAATAACTCCGTACTTTGTAACATCTACCGGCTCGGATAAAAAGCATGACGACTGATCTGCGACCAAAAGCTTGCCTTTTGTATTCGGAAGCTCTTTAAATTTTGTTCCGTAAATAGTGTTGTTCTCGCAGATATAAACATAATCCATATCATCCGTTATCGGCAGATTGCTGCAGTCGGGAATATAAGAAAATGTCTTGTCGGCACTTGATGCAAGCTCTACCGCTTCTCCGAAAATCTTAGCCTCGGCAAAAGCTTTTTTAGCCCACTGACCGGTAAGTATGTAACCTGCCTTTCGGTTTTTCATAAGATTCATCGGCACTGCCGCAAACTGGAGCGAAGCTCCTCCCTGTAAAAACATTACCTTATAATTATCAGGAATTTTCATAAGCTTGCGAAGATCAGCCTCCGCTTCCTTAATAATAGTATCAAAAACCTTTGAACGATGGCTCATCTCCATTACGCTCATTCCGCAACCCCTGTAATCAAGCATTTCGTCAGCGGCTTCTTTTAATACCTCTTCCGGCAAAACCGCTGGGCCTGCCGAAAAATTATAAACCCTTGCCATAAAAGCATCCTCCTTATAAATAATAACATAAAATAATTTTATCATTTAATTATGCCAAAGTCAAGAATTATTGTAAATATTCGTTAAAAAATCATTTTAATTACAAAAGCTAATCTTGAATTTTTTTCATATCCCTCTACTAATAGGCTGTTTTTAGGAAAAAATGTACGCAAACGTACATTTTTAATAAAATAAATACAGTTTATTTACATAAAATTCATAATATTCATTGTTTGTTCATATTTATAAAACACTTTTTACTTATCAATTTGAAAAAATTTAAAATAAGGAAGTTATAGTATGACGCTCTTGTTTATATTTTCCCAATAAATGAAGCAAGGCACCCCCTACAATCAGGATGCCTTTGTTCTTGTTTTGCAATAATGCTCAAAATCTTATGCATTATGTACAGAAAGATAAGAAATATGTTTATCTATTGTTTGTTAATTATGTTTTAGTTTTTTTGTGCTTTTTACTACCATTGTAACTGAAATGCTTACAATAATCATAAATACCGCCGTGCCAACACAATTTCCCATTATAATTTTGAACTTTCTATTATTGCCAAAAGCGGAGATCATCGCTGATTGAAGCGAATAAACAGAAATAGCAGCAACAGCAAGGTTGAGTGCCACACTTGCCGAGAGAATCGGGTTGTTGTATTTCCGACAAATAATGATATTTCGTATGGCACTGATAACCGCATAAAAAGTATATGTTGCCATAGCATAAATCATATAGCCGGGATAGGTGATCGTATAATTCATATAGATAGTAATACAATGGATACCAATTAAAACAAAAGTTAAAATCATCATTACAATCGCGCTTATACGATATTTTTTCCATCTTTTTTTGTTATCATCCTGCTTGTATCCGTGCATCAGAGTAAAACGAATGATACTAAGTATAATGTAGTAAAAAGCCAGAGTCCCCAACCAAATTGAGTGCATTACGATTCCCCTGATTGCACTAAACAGCGCATATCCAATGTTTACAGTAAGATTTATATATAAAATAGCCTCGGATCTAAACCGTAGATCCCGACGGTATTTAGCCACGACGGTTTTCAGTTGATCCCTCATTTTTTTATCTTGCTTCCTATGTGCTTATTGAGATAAGACAGGTGTTCTTCTCTCCCATTAGGAAAAACGCATTGCATACAGATATTGATGATTTTTTCAATAGAGGTATTGCAATTGTTTTTTATCCACTCCGCCACAATGGCCATTAGCCCGGAAACATAGAAGGAAATAATATAAGGCTTTTCCGCATCCTGAAAATGAAACCTATCAAGTACCGGCGAAAATATATTTTTGAACAATGCGTTAAAAGTCTTTTCCGCATTTAGTGCTGTCGGATGGGATAACACCACTTTAAACAAACGCCTGTTTTCCACTACAAATTCAAAGTAAGGTTTCAGATAATCCGGTGAAATAAAAATAAGTTCTTCCAAATTTGCTGATGCCAAACTATTCGATATATCTGTGTAGTTTTTATTATATTGATTAAAACACTTCTTATTGGTGTATTCCGAACATTCATCCAACAAGTCAGCTATCGTTTCATAGTGCAAATAAAAGGTGGAACGATTGACCCCAGCTTCTTCACAAATTTCTTTAACTGTGATGTATTCAAAGTCTTTTTTCTCAAGCAGTTTTATTAAAGCTTCATCCATTCTAACCGCAGTATTATAGTACTTGCTTTCGGATTTGTTCACTCATTCCACCCCTTTCTATAACACTATTTAATTCTAGCTTTTGTTTTCACCTGAGATTTTCGTGGCAAGACGGATAATATCTCCGGCATATTTATTTTTCCGACTCTGTAAAAACCTTTTATAAATGGGATAGTTTACGCACATACCGACAAAACCGATCACGCCAACTATGATCCCAAATACCATAAAAGCAGTAGTTCCGTTACCAATCACCTTCATTGAAAGGCACATACCTACCCCTGCAATTAAAGATGCAATGATCCCAAATGTGAAAGTAAAAATTTCCGCTGGAATCTTTACGGCTTTATCCAGCTTTCTGAGTGCAACCACTTTTGACGAACTCTTATTTGAATACTCATTTACGATTGCCTCTGCATAAATTTTGTCTGTGTTCATTTAAAATTACCTCCTATTGTTTTGGTAATTTCATTGTACCAAGATTTTCGGGTAAACTAAACAACACAGTTTTTACTTTGTGTTGTATTGAAATAATTTCTTCTCGAGTCAGTGAACTTTATTATTTAACGGGATCACAAAATCTAAAAAGAGGCAACTTCCTTACAAAGTGCCTCTTTACTGCATCACCTATGATAAATTACCTTTTAAGCATTCTTTGATTTTATATATTCGTCCATAGCCTTAGCGGCGGTCTTTCCTGCTCCCATTGCGAGAATTACTGTCGCAGCGCCCGTTACAGCGTCGCCTCCGGCAAATACGCCCTCTCTTGAAGTCTGACCGTTCTCGTCCGCGATGATCCCTCCCCACTTCTGGGTATCAAGACCCTCGGTGGTGTTCCTTATGAGCGGATTCGGAGATGTTCCGATCGACATTATAACACAGTCAACATCAAGAACGAACTCGCTTCCCTCTTTTACGACAGGGCGGCGTCTTCCTGACTCGTCCGGCTCGCCGAGCTCCATCTCAACACACCTCATACCCTTTACGCACTTATGCTCGTCGCCAAGTATCTCGACAGGGTTGTTCAGAGTCTTGAAGATTATTTCCTCTTCCTCTGCGTGCTCTATCTCCTCATTTCTCGCCGGCATTTCCTCCTTGCCCCTGCGGTAAACTATGTATACATTTTCTGCGCCAAGTCTTTTCGCACACCTTGCTGCGTCCATAGCAACATTTCCGCCGCCAACTACCGCAACATTTTTTGCGCTCATTATCGGTGTGTCACTGTCCGGGAGATACGCCTTCATTAGGTTTGTTCTTGTGAGATATTCGTTTGCGGAATAAACTCCCTTAAGATTTTCTCCCGGAATATTCATAAACCTCGGCAGCCCTGCTCCCGAACCGATAAATATCGCCTCATAACCCTTTTCAAAAAGCTCGTCAACCGTTATCGTTCTTCCTATTACCGAGTTAGTATTTATCTCTACTCCGAGTGCTTTGAGATTTTCTATTTCCTTTTGAACGATAGCCTTTGGCAGACGAAATTCAGGAATTCCGTACACTAAAACTCCTCCGGCTAGATGCAACGCCTCAAACACCGTTACCTTATAACCCATTCTGGCAAGGTCTCCGGCACAGGTAAGACCTGAGGGTCCCGCACCGATAACAGCCGCCTTATGTCCGTTTTGCTCAGGCTTCTGAGGCATTCCCTTAAAGTTTGCCATATGCCAGTCGGCGACAAATCTTTCAAGCCTTCCTATTGCAACAGGCTCGCCCTTTATACCTCTTACGCACTTGCTCTCGCACTGTGTTTCCTGAGGACACACTCTTCCGCATACCGCAGGAAGTGATGATGACCTTGATATTATCTGATATGCGCCTTCAAAATCGCCCTCCTTTACCTTTGCGATAAAATTGGGAATATCTATCGCCACAGGACATCCTCCGACACAAGGATGGTTTTTACAGCCAAGACACCTGTTTGCCTCATCTATCGCCTGTTCCTCGGTATATCCTAAAGCAACCTCTTTAAAGTTTTTGTTCCTTACAAGGGGCTCCTGAACGGGCATAGGATTTTTTACAAGACTCATATTCGCCATTTTCAGTTTACCTCCTTTTTAAAAAGATTGCATTCTTCTTCGTATCTTTTTCTTTCAAATTCCTTATACATATTCGACCTCTCCATCGCTTCGTCAAAATCGACAAGATGACCGTCAAAATCAGGTCCGTCAACACAGGCAAACTTTGTTTCGCCGCCTACGCTAAGACGACAGCCGCCGCACATTCCTGTTCCGTCGATCATTATCGGATTCATCGAAACCACTGTTTTGATGCCATATTCCTTTGTCAGCGCACAGACGAACTTCATCATTATAAGCGGCCCTATCGTAATAACCTCATCGTACTTCTCGCCGGAATCTATAAGCTTCTTTAAGGCGTCTGTGACAAGTCCCTTTTCTCCGCAGCTTCCGTCATCCGTCATAAGACATAGCTTATCAGATACCTTGTCAAACTCGCTTTCAAGAATAACAAGGTCCTTATTTCTGAAGCCCACAACAGAATGTACCTCGCAGCCGTTGTTATGCAGCTTCTTAGCTATCGGATACGCAATAGCACATCCCACTCCTCCGCCGACAACGGCAACCTTTTTAAGTCCCTCTGTATGTGACGCGACACCGAGCGGACCGACAAAATCACATATGTATTCTCCCTCTTCCTTACAGTCGAGCTTTTTGGTAGTTGCGCCGACTATCTGAAAGATTATTGTAACAGTTCCTTTATCCCTGTCAAAATCGGCAACTGTAAGCGGGATCCTCTCTCCCTTTTCATCGACACGCAAAATTATAAACTGTCCCGGCTCTGCTTTTTCAGCGACTGCCGAAGCTTCTATCTCCATCAATGTAACAGTCGGATTAAGCCTCTCTTTTTTAATGATTTTATACATAAAAGATTCTCCTCTCTTGATATTTCATAATTTTAATAAACCTCTATTCTTTAGTTTCTGAAAACTTAAGCTTTGAAATAACATCATTTAAAACAGAAATAAATTTATTGTCATACCTTGTAAGCGCATAGTCCTTTCTATATATCAGAACATCCTTTACCCTTCTTTTCAGGTCCGAGCAGCTAACCTCTTTTATCCCTGTTTTTTTTAGTATCTCCTCGGGTATCTTTGACGCCCACATATATGTGTCGGGTACATTTGTTAAAATTTCAAAACGGCTTTCTCTGTCCCGAGCAGAGATCTGTCTCAGCGAACGCCTTCCCGACAAGCCAAAGGACAAGGGGGAATTATGTATCGCCCCGGCATCTGAGCAAACGACCTCAGTCAAGCCGGAAAGCTGTGCATTAGTCACAGTTTCCTTTTCTCTTAGCCTGTTTTTATCCGAAAGAAGAACGCTTAACTCATATTCCCATAATACCTCGCTTTTTAAGTTCTTTTCACTTAAAAGCGACATATAGAACTGATCATAATTGTTTTCTACCCTGATTATACCGAGATTATATTCACCTATCGTTATTGAGTTTATTACCTCATCGGTATTATCTTCCTTTAAGCTTACATTAAGACCGTTTTCAGTATTAAGATCTTTCAAAAACTCAGCTGCGGCATACGAAATATATGCCGATTCAGAAAATAAAAGACTAAAGCTTATACTTCCCCTTCGTCTTTCCGTATAAATTGACTCTATCTTATTTATCTGTACAAGTATACTTTTTGCATACTGCAAAAACTCAAGACCCTTATCGGTCGGTGTAACCCCTTTTGAGCTTCGTTTGAATATTTTAAACCCAAGCTCTGTTTCCATATCCTTGATCGCTTTGCTAAGATTCGGCTGACCCATAAAAAGATTTTCAGCCGCCCTAGTTATTGATCCGGTATGCTCGACCTCAACTATATATTTGAGATGCTGTAAATTCAATGTCAGCCCTCCTTACAAATGCAGACCATTATTATTATACAATACCGTTTCGGCTATGTCAATAATCATATGGCAAAAGGATTTATAATGCATTTTTAATTCAAATATTTTACAAGATCACTTCATTTTTGCCTGAAATAAAGCTTTCCGACTTTATAATCCTTCTGAAAATTGAAAAAGCTCCCAATTAAGGAGCTTTATAAATAAGTGACATCGCCCCGTCATTGTGAACATCCACGATGTCAACTCCATTATAGACGGGGACATATATCGTAGTTATATTAAAGCGCTTTTGCATATACCGATCAAAGCTGTTTTAAAACAGCCGCGCTTATCGGAGGTACCGTCACAGTATCATTGATGTCCTCCGGCTTAGCGTCACCGTTATCGTCAAGAAGCATTTTAAAACTACCGCCGATATACACCGTGCGTTCTTCGGGATAGGGATTTATAACCAGAAATAATGTTTCTATCGGATCGCTGAGCCGCTCTATTATCACATTGAAGTCTCCTGAATCCGGAAAGGTGATCTTTCCGGCGACCTCCGATTTACTTACAAGCCTAAAAAGCGGATGCTCTTTTCTAAGCTTTATAAGCGCCTTGTAATAGTTGAAAATATTTATATTCTTTTCTTTAAGTTCCCACTTTATGCTGTTCGTATAATCAGGCTTGTTATAGCTATCCCACTCAAAAGCTTCCGAAATGCTTTTCACAGCTTCTCCGTCTTTTATGAGCCTTGGCTTTGAACGCAGAAAATCCTGTCCGAGCTGTATAAACGGCACTCCCTGAGAAAGCAGGATTATCGCCGCCGAAAGCTTATCCATCTTAAGCCTCTGATCCTCGGTATAATCCTGTGCGCTTACACTAAGCTTATCCCAGAGCGTAAGATTGTCGTGAGCCTCAACATAATTTATAGCCTGTGTCGGCTCAAAAGCCCAGCAAGCTTCGTTGTTGCCGTTTATCTGAGGGTGCGGCACAGAGCCGACCAACCCGCGTTTTACAGCATTTGTCTCATAATAGTTTCCGCTTACATACCCCTTGTTTGCCGCATCAAATGTGCTTCCTTTTACGGCATCTCTCAGATTATCGTTAAAAAGACCTACTCTTCCGAAATCATAGCTGTTGAATTTGTATGCCAGACGAGTTGAGTTAAGAGCTGATTCTCCGCCTGTCCAACCCTCTCCGTACATAAGTATATGCGGGTCAATCTCATTGAGCTTATCCCGTATAAGGTTTACAGTATCTATGTCGATAAGCCCCATAAGATCAAATCTGAATCCGTCAAGCTTATACTCCCTGGCCCAGAACATTACCGAGTCAACGATGTATTTTTGCATCATTTTGTGATCGCTTGCTGTTTCATTTCCACACCCGGAGCCGTTTGTAAACTGACCTGACTTTGTACGGTGATAATAACCGGGCTGTGCTATATTAAACGGCGATTCCTTAGTATGATAGGTGTGGTTATAGACGACATCCATTATAACCCCTATACCGGACTTATGAAGTGACATTATTAGACTTTTGAGCTCTCTTATCCTGCATTTAGGATCATACGGGTCTGTTGAGTACGAACCCTCGGGACAGTTGAAATTTTTCGGATCGTACCCCCAGTTGTAGACTTTTCTCTCCGGATGCGCCTCATCAACTGTGCAAAAATCAAAGATCGGCAAAAGCTGAATATGTGTCACACCGAGCTCTTTGAGATGCGAAAGGCAGGTGTATGTCTCTTTATACCTTGTTTTATCCTGACAAAAGGCAAGGAATTTTCCCCTGTACCTTTCATCAATACCGCTTGATGGATCTATTGAAAAATCCCTTATGTGAGCCTCGTATATAACAGCATCAACAGGACTTTTGCACACGGGTCGGGTATGCGTTTCCCATCCCTCGGGATTTGTGTCGGAAAAATCAACGACCGCTCCCCTTATACCGTTTATTCCGCAAGCTTTAGCGTAGACATCTATTGTTTCAAAACGCTTCATATCATATTCAAATGTATATGTGTAAAAGTATCCGTCAAAATTCCTATTAAGCTGGATATACCACACGCCGTTTTCAATTCTTTGCATAGGAAGTGTTTCGACGAGGTTTGAACCCTCGCCGTCAGCATAGATATTTATAAAAACACAGTAGGAATACGGGCTCCAAACCTTAAATCGCGTAACATCTCCGTCTATCACTGCGCCGAGATCGTTTCCGTAGTATGTGTATTGCCGATCAAATTCCTCAAAATCATTTATTGTTTGCAAACAAACCTCTCCCGTCAGTCCTCGGTTATTGATTCGCCCTGTTTTATGAGCGTTTCAAGCCCGAGCTGAGTGTTTTCTATAAAGCTTCTCTTAACTCTTACTCCCTTTTGAAGCAGTAAAATTATTGTCGAACCGCCGAATTCAAAGCAGCCTTTTTCTTCTCCCTTTTTAACACAGGCTGAGATGCCCCTGTTATTTGAGATCCTTCCCACCATAAGCGCACCGACCTCCATCTGCAAAACACAGGTCCTGCAATTATTGATAAGACAATACTCGCGTGTATTTTCACAAAACACCTTGACATTATCATATGCCGCAGGGTTTACCGTATTTAAAAATCCGGGTATTCTTATATTTATTGACTTTCTTCCTGATATGCTGTAACAGTAGCGGTGATAGTCCTGGGGGCAAAGCCGGATAATGACCGCCTTTCCGCCGCAAAATCTCTTTGCTATAAAGCTGCTTCTTGTGAGAGAAAACAAGCTGTAATGAGAACCCTTTACCTTAAACACCGAATCGTCATTTATGTCATAAACGCTCACACGACCGTCGCTCGGAGATATGACTCTCGCCTTTGAAACAGGACGGGCGCCGTCCTTTACACGCCTTTTGAAAAAATCGTTAAATGACTTAAACTCCCTTTTTTCAAAATCCCTCATATCTATTTTATTTGCCTTTATAAACGGCTTTATAAAAGCCCTGGATAGACCAGAGTCAAGCGCTTTTCCCGCCACAGCGGATACAATCGGAAGCGTCAGCGGTTTCATTAAGATCCTTAACACAACATTAGAATACACTGTCTTTAGAAGCCTGTCCTGTGATGAATCATCTTTGTGTATAACACCGTTTTTATCAATATACATATCAGTTAAGCTGTCCTTTTATAAATCCTATTATTATAAGAAAACCTATCAGTATAAGAAGAATAACTCCTAAAAGCTGCGGCTTTCTAACACGAAACTTCTTTATCAAAAACAAAAGTCCTATCAATATAAGACATATTTGAAATATAAACGGAAAAAGATCCTTTCCGACAAGACCTTTTGCTATATATATTATCGGTAGAATTATAGCAACAGTCGTCACCGGAAGCCCTCTGTATTCATGGCGCTTTTCAGTAGTCGCTTTCTGACGCTCCTGTTCCACAGTATTAAAATATCCGAGCCTTATAACTCCTGCAAGGATTATCACGATAGCTGAAGCAAGCCCAAGACCATAGTTAAAGCCGAAGGAATATCCCAGTATTCCCGGGAATACTCCAAAGCACACAAGGTCACAAAGAGAGTCTATCTGTATCCCAAATATCTTCTCTCTTTCGGTCCTGTTCTTTTTCATCCTTGCTACTCTTCCGTCAAACATATCGCAAAGCCCGGAAAACAAAAGACACAAAAACGCTATTGAGTAGTTTCCCTGTCCCTTATACACCTCAATCACCTGTGTTATTCCGAAAATAGATGAGGCGAGTCCGAGATATGTCAGTATTACGGAATAATTGTAAAAGCCAAGCATTCTTTATCCCCCTTTATATCCTGTCAACGGATAACACCAAGTGTAAATCCTATAAGCGCAAGAGAAATAACGCCCTGTATTATAGAAAATCTGACAACGACCTGTGTATCGCTGTAACCCTTGTTTTTTCTCATATGGTCGTGGATCGGCGTTCTTATCCCCTTCATAAAGCCCTTGATCTTAAAAAACTTTATACAGGAAACTTTAAACAGGCTGAGTCCGCCGTCTATTATTAGCATAAACGCAAAGAACAAAAACAGCACTGGGTCTCCAAGCTTCATAGCGCTTATCGCTAGCAGAACACCTATCGCCCTTGAGCCTGCGTCGCCCATCAGCATAGCGCTCGGAGATGTGTTGTACCAGAGGTATGCCAAAAGCATCAGCATCGCCGCCAATATAACCAGCATAAAATCGTCGCTTGTACCAACCTTAAGCATAAGCACAAACACCGTTGCAAGTGAAATTATGCTTAGGCTTCCGCACAATCCGTCAACACCGTCAGAACAGTTTGTTACATTTATAGAACCCCAGACAAGCGCTGTCGCTAACACTATATAAACTGCAATCGGGAGCTCAACTGAGACACCGAACAGCATAAATGTAAGCTTTCCGGAATTGTAAAGACAGTACGCAGTCGATATACCGACCGAAACCACAAGGTCTATAAGTCCCTTTTTAAGCCTTCCCCAAGAGGTTGCCGAACTGTCATCCAGATACCCGCTGAGCATTTCCAAATATATAAATCCCATATAGATTATAAGCTCAAGATCCATAGGCACAAAAAGCGCCGTGACCACCACAAATGAGCTTATCATAAGCAGACCTGCGCCACGCGGCTTTCCTTCCGAAAGCTTTCCGTTTAAAGCAAATTCCCTTCCCTTATCTCTCGGAAGTATATTTTTAAACAACCTGAGCGAAAAAAACGGAATGAAAAAGCCTATCAGCA
This sequence comes from uncultured Clostridia bacterium, assembly GCA_947624675.1. Taxonomy (GTDB): domain Bacteria; phylum Bacillota; class Clostridia; order Oscillospirales; family Ruminococcaceae; genus UMGS1601. The sequence continues at coordinate 67,071 of CANQLI010000010.1, forward strand.
TAAATAGTCCGTAATATATACCCTCATATTCGGCAGGTATAAAGAGTTTAAGCATTTTTTGTCCTCCAAAAAGGTATTTTTATACGCTTAAGCGTTACACTAAATATTGTAGCATATTTAATCAGCTATTGCAAGAAAAAACTGCTAATCGGCGTATTCTCTGACCCTTAGAGGAATTCCGACACTTTCACACAGTTCACGGCATTTTTCGATTTCCTCTTTACTTATAACATCGACCACGGTGAGGATAACCTTCGGAAATATCTCCTTAGCCTGTTTTGCAAACGACAGCATACTGTAAAAAGCCTCTTCTCCGAATTTCGGCTGAGTAACACGGCAATACTCCTTTGCGTCAGAGCCGTTTAGCGATATAGATACAACATCAAAAAGTCCCTTTAGCTCCTGTGCTGTCTCCCTTCCGTTAATAAGGTCAGAGAGCCCGTTTGTATTTATCCTTATCGTTGCGTCAGTCTCAGAGCGGATAAATCTCGCTGCGGATTTTAAAATTTCGATCTCGGAAGTAGGTTCACCGAAGCCGCAGAAAATTACCTCTTTATATTTTTTTAAGTCCGCTTCCTCAAGCGCCTTTATCACCTCTTCCTCCGACGGCTGATGCTCAAGCCACAGCGAGTCTGAGCCGTAAGCTCCGTCGCCGTTTTTTCTTATACAAAAGGTGCAGGCACACGGGCATTTATTTGTTATATTAAGATAGAGCTTTCCGTCAAGGACATAAGTTATATTCATCATAAGGAATCTTCCTTTCATATATTTATAAAACGGATAAAATCTTTTTTCATCCGCATACTATTATTTATAGTATCACGAATCTCTCAATAATTCAAGTGCAGTGTGTTTTATTTAAAAATATTTCTCATATCATCCACAGTATATTTGTTTTTTGTTACAAATTTATCATATGGTTTTCACAAATAAAGGTATAATAATATTCAGTAAAAATAAACTTGCAATAATTGAGGGGCAGCTCCCCTTAACTCAACAACGACTTTGGGAATAAGACACTTGGTATTTCAGTTTGAAATTATTTTAACGCTGAAGGACTAAGCGTTTACCGCCGCCATAGATGTGGTCAACATATGTCGTTGTATATTACGGAGGTAATTTATATGGATAATCAAAACAATATTCAAAATTTTCCCGAGAATAATATGAATCCGAACGAAAACAACAAGGATCCAAACGGCGAATACCGTCAGAATTATTCATCGGATCAGGTCAGCTCGGCTTATGTTGTAAACGAACAGACCCCACAGCAGGATTTTCAGAACACATATTCACAGAGCTTTCCGCCGTACGGCACAAACAGAATGTCTTATGACCCGAATCTTGAAAAAAAGCATAAGAAGAAAAAAACAGCACTGACAGCTGTTATTTCGGTTTTGTGCGCTGCGGCAATAGTTGCTACCGGAATACTGGGATACAATCTTATCACAACCGGAAATATGAACTCCTTTACAACAACTTCAGACGCAAAGCATACAAATACCAATAAAAATAATCAGCAAACAACAGAATCCGGCACTGATAAAACAGAGAGAAAAGACCTTCCTTCTATATATCAGCTTTCCGCTCCTGCTGACGCACTGACGATTCCTCAGATTGTAGAAAAGGTATCTGATTCGGTAGTCGGAATAACCTGTCTTACATCAAGCGGCTCGGGTGTTATGGGTACGGGCGTTATTATGAGCGAGGACGGCTATATTATCACCAATGCGCATGTCGTAAACAACACAAACAACATAACGGTAGTGTTTACAGATGACCCGGAAAACGGGATCAAGGCTGACCTTATCGGCATTGATGTTCAAACCGACCTTGCGGTAATAAAGATAAACAAAACAGGGCTTACTGCCGCAGAATTCGGAAAGTCATCAGAGCTTCAGGTCGGCGAGGCTGCAATAGCTATCGGAAACCCTATCAGTATGAACCTCGCAGGCTCTGTTACCTCAGGTATCATATCCGCTCTTAACAGAGAGATTACTATAGAGGATAAGAAATTTAACCTGATACAAACAGATGCCGCAATCAACAACGGAAACTCGGGCGGTGCGCTTATAAACGCATACGGTCAGGTAATAGGTATCACCTCCGCAAAGGTCAATTCCGCAGTAGCTTCAAATCTCGGTTTTGCTATACCAATAGACGATGCAATGCCGATAATAAATGATCTTCTCAAATATGGCTATGTTAAAGGCAGACCGCTTCTCGGTATATCCGGAAATAACATTTCCGAGTTTTATTCCGAATATTACGGAATACCACAGGGCTTCCGAGTAGAGATAGTTGAGAGCGGTTCAGCCGCAGAGGCAGCCGGTATCAAGGTCGGCGATGTGATCGTAGGAATCGAAGGTACTCTTATTTCATCAATAGATGAATTCAACGATATAAAGAACGAACACAAGGCAGGAGATACGGTCACCATTTCACTGTACAGAAACGGTCAGAGAACAGATGTGAAGGCTACTCTTGACGAAGCCACAAGTGATCAGTCAGAGCCGGAAACACAGCCTACTACAAGCATATTTGATATGTTCGGGTTCTAAAAGCTAATAAATTATAAATTGTTCAAACCTCGGATTTCAGTTTAATCTGATTCCGAGGTTTTTATATTTTTTAAGTCACGATTCGGTTATTCATCCCGCTGTCAGACCACTATATGTATCCTTTAATTTACATTCATCTAAACAACTGTCGCCGCCACGGCTTTAGTTCCCTTTCTCCGACCATTCACACACAAGCTCTGGGTGTCTGGCTGCAAAGCTGTTCTCCATCGTCGCCACTCCTTCCACTCAGTACCACCCACATTATATAGAAAATGCGCTGCGATGAAGTTTGCGATTTGCCGCCAGAACGAAAAAGCCCCTTGAAAAAGTTCATTCCTCTTTCAAGGGGTGTTTGGTAAACGGGAAGTTGCCTATTTCTTCTTTTTCGGTTTTGGTGCTGGCAGTTCCTCATACATGGCGTTAAATAAACCTGTCAAAAACTCTCTGCTGTCAACTTTGTCTACCAACAACATCTCTTTTGCTCCCTCATAGGGTAATTCATACTGAGCTGTTGGCATATAGCTGATTGCTGCTTTTATTGGTTTTACAAGCAATCTGTCATCATAGATACCGCCTATGATTTTGCCACGGTAATAGATGATAAATTCTCCCATCATATCTCGATATGTAATTTCATCCAATTCGGATAACTGCCCTAAAATAAATTCTAAATATTCTTTACTCGACGCCATTATTCCACCTCAAATCAATGCTTTGTGTTTTCTCTAACATCTCAACAAACTGGAAGTTGTCAGCGTGCAAATATGGTGTAATTAGCTTTCCAGTTTCGCATAATTTGAACATCTGAAAAGCCTGCCTTTTTAGAATCTCAATTTCATGCTCCACTGTCAGTGGCGTGTCATAGTTATAAAACACATTTGGTTTGATTATCTGGAAACAGTGGAAGATATCCGACACACGCCCAAATACCAAAAGCTGTATGAACGGCGAAAAGAAACAATTGAACGGGTATTAGCAGATGCAAAAGAAAAGCATGCAATGCGTTATACACCATACCGAGGCTTAACTCAAGTTACAAATTGGGTCAGGCTTAAATTTGCTGCTATGAATCTTAAAAAGTTTGCAATACATAGGTGGAATACATCCCACCTATATGACTTTTTTACTTTGATTCACTCTGTTTTTCCCATATTTATAAAATTAACCCTAAATCCATATCGAATTTAGGGCTTTTCGACAGGCTGTGAGCAGCACCGTTTAAGTGCTACTCTTTAACATATTTTTCAAATTCAATATTTCGCAGACTTTGACCCGTTACAATCTGCACAAAGCATTTGCAGATTGTCATACTCGGTACGTCCGCCTTTCGACCACGGTTTAATATGGTCGCCGCGCATGGACTCATATTCAAAGCTCTTGCCACATATCGGGCATATACCGCCCTGCTCGGCATATTTGCGCCGTTTGTCCTTCTCGTCAAACGCCCGCAAATTCAACAGCTTACCCGCATATGGGTCATCATTGCAAGTGAGCAGAAATTCAAAGATACCCGCTTTTTTCTGCACTTCTTCATCTGCCATAAGCCGTTTGACTTCCGCTTTCATCATCCCGGAATTATAGGTATTGCTATGATACTTATTATAAAATGTTCCCCAGTCAAGTCCTTTCATCTGTGCGTAGTAATCGGGAAAAATCTTTTCAACCCAACGAATAACATCTTGAAAATACTGCCACAGTTCGTCTGCGTCTGCATCGTGCTGATGATTTGACATATATTCTTCAATCGTAGTATTCTGTGCATCTGAAATCCAAGTGAGAGCCTTTTCCAGTAACTCCTGCCGATTCGGGTCACCCTTTACATATCTGTCAGACAGCCCTTTTGCCGCACAATTTCTTTTACTGAAATGCAGCTTCGCGTCTGACAGCCACGCGCCAGTATAAGACTTATTCCGAAGCTCCTGTTTTGTCAGCCTTACCCCTGCGATATTCACAACCTCAAACCATTCAAGCTTTTCCGAAGCCGTACCCTCGCAGATATAAACCATAAGCTCGTAATCCATAATCTGCGCATACTCATCATCGGGCAGAGAATCGCAATAAAATGTCTTACCGTTTAATACAATCGGGTACTTATGGTCGAGATACTGCATTAAAGACAAGGTGCGCTGCTGACCGTCAAGGATTTCGTATGTATCATCGCCCGTTTTTACCCAATACATAACATTAAGAGGATAGCCCGACGGTTTGCGCAAAACCGTATGAATAACCGCCTCCGCCTGTTCGGGAGAATAAACATAATTGCGCTGATAAGCAGGACGAATATCCAGCTTGCCGCCGTAGCCGACAACGCCGTTATCGTCCATATCCTTGTAACCGTTAAATATTTCCTTTACAGGTATGTTGTGCAACTCAATTTTCATTCTAATTTCTCCTTTTTATGAGAATACGGGCATATGTTTCCTTTCCGTTAATTGTGAATCTATGTCCAAATTTAGGATTATCAGGCACATATCTATCAAGACCAATAATCATAAACTGTTCGGGATTATATTTATCCAAAAATGTAATCGGTACGCCAATTATACCATTATTCTTTTTTGAGTTTGATAAATAGTCTTGCATACATACGCTGTCCTGCGACATATCCGCGTCCACGCTCGATTCCGAGCGTGTATTCATTTCCGACAATCTCAAATTGGTCGGGATTATACTTGTCGATAAATGTGACGGGGACGCCGATGATTCCATTACATCTTCTGCTTGATGATGATTCTGAAGTAAGGCGTAATTCTGCGTCTGTCTGTCTGTCTGTCTGTCTGTCTGTCTGTCTGTCTGTCTGTCTGTCTGTCTGTCTGTCTGTCTGTCTGTCTGTTAAGATTGTCGGCGATTCTACACTATATGTCAAGTCTTTTTCGTCATTTCCTTTGCGAAATTTTACGATTTCAAACTGTTCGGGATTGTGTTTGTCAAGGTAAGTAATTGGCACTCCCATATTCTCAAAATAATCACAGGGAATATCTGATGTTTTATCTACATTGATTGCATCGTAGTTATCGTATTTGGGATAATCTTGTTCATTACCGTAATATCTACGATATAAAACAAGTTTTTCGTGTCTCATTTCATAGTCAAGATTTGTATACCATCTTACACCTTTAACACGGATAAACTTGCGTCCATCAGGGTCAACGCCGCACCCCGAAGCATTCAAGGGATAATCATCAGGCACAAAAAATTTTCGGTCTCCGCTATGTATACTTGCACCAAGCCATAACCTATTATCTTTGATAAGCGGGAAAATCTCCTTATAGGTTATAGCATTAACATTGCCGATAATAAGAAATTGCTTTTCATACTTCATAAGCAAAGCAACATATTCTCTAAACATTGAAAACGGAGGATTTGTAACGACAATATCTGCTTGTTTCAAATATTCGATACATTCATCTGAACGGAAATCGCCGTCGCCTTTCAGTCTCTTTACTCCGCGTTTTTTTGAGTGCAGCAGCTTGTCAATATCATCATCGGAAACGCCACGACCGTTTGCCATGGGTACTTCCTTTATATCCATAACATAACCATTGCCACCGATGACTTCTTCTTCCAAATCGTCAAACAGCGTTAATTGCCGACCAATAAAGGGAGAGGTACAATAAGAAGTGCAGATGAGACGCTTTAATCCGAGATAATTGAAATTGCGCAAAAAGAACTTGCAAAAATTGCTCTCAAAAGGGTCATCACAATTGCATAGCACCGTTTTACCATTGAATTGCTGTTCATAATGATTTACTTCAAGCTGTATATCATCATATGTCGTATAGAATTCATCTTTTTTATTTCTCGCTGCATTGTGTAATTCGTTATTCTTTGCCAAATCTGCACACCACTTTTCCCATATCAATTTTATCTCTGTTGCAACAAAACGGTTAGACGATTATATCTAACTGCTTTGTTGCACTTTCATTTTTAGACGCGCTCCCCGTTTTTGGTCGTAAATTGGTCGTAAATTTCGTCTTGAATCCCTCAAAAAGCCTTATTTCAAGCCGTTTATCACTCAATCGGCTTCATCGTCGGAACGATTTAGGACATCGTTTCAATTCTTACTATAACCCAACATAGTTCAAAATAGGTCGCAAATCAGATTTTTTCAAAATCCTACTTTACTATATTTTCGATTAGTTTCGTGAGGGTTTTGTGTAAAAATTGATGTAAATGATGTAAATGCTCTAATCCACCAACTATGAAGTCCGTATCAATATTATCTGTTAAACCGACACTTTATTATACTCATTTTTGAAGTAGGAGTCAAGACCTTCAAATTCGGACTTCCTCAGCTCCTTTGTT
>CANQLI010000011.1 GCA_947624675.1 uncultured Clostridia bacterium
TTTCACCGCCTATGACCGTCGCAACGGGCGGCGCAAGGAGTTTGTTTGATATATAGGTAAAATAACCACGGAAGTTGCTATCGGGCGTATACGCCGTTGCAAATGGCTGTATGGCTATTCATCATCAATCCCCAACAACAGATGAACGGCGTGTTTAAGTTCGGGCTTGCCTCTGTATGCGGCAAGCACTTCTTTCTCTTTGCTTGTGTATTCTTCGGAATTAAGGTGAACATCTAACAGTTCACTCGGAGATACATTTAATGCTATACATATATCTGCAAGCATATCGGCATCAGGTCTGTTTATCCCCTGTTCCCAGTTTGACACTCTGCTGTTGCTGATACCTAATTTGTCAGCTAATTCCTTTTGGCTCAATCCAAAAACTTCTCTATATTTTTTGATTTGAGAACCTATCTTATACTGGGGCTTTTCTTTCTTCTCTGAATTCATTCATTACACCTCGCTATCTATTTATTATTATAACTCAAAAAATCTGAAATGTAAATGAATTTTTCGTGAATTTCTGTATTTTTATCTTGTAATTACAGATTTACTGTGATATAATGACGAATATACAGGATTTCTTGATTGAAAGGAGCTGCCACAATGCAGGTGTATGAAAAAGTCCGACAATATATAGACGGGCAAGGAATGAAGCAAGTAGCCATAGCAGAGAAAGCAGGTATCTCCAAGACCACTTTTAACGCTATTATGAACGGCAAGCGGACAATGTACGCAGAGGATTTACGGGCAATTTGCCTTGCTTTGAATGTAAGTCCGGAAATGTTTATCGAGGTCAAGTGCAAAGACAACAGATACATAAATAATGGGGGTAGTAATGATGAATGATATGAAAGCAGTAGCCACCGCCGTTACTGAAATGGACATACAGCTTCGGCAAAATTTAACAAGTCCCAAAATGCTTTGGGAAAACACCTTTATAAAACATCAGCTTGACAAGCGTACAGAGAGCGGCACATTCGTTCTTAGCGACCATATCCGAGCTATGGTCTACTCTATGCTTAGTTCGGGGATAACGTGGAAACGTGTTGAGAACATGACTGACCTTGAAACAGGTAGGATAATACCGCTTGACGATCTGTTTCACGAGTACGACCCCGACTACGTTTTAGGCTGTGACCCCCCCCAGAGCTTTCTGCCGAAATCAAAGGTCTGCGCCTTGCAAGTCAGTACACAGAAAATCAAATGAAAGCATTGATAACCGTTAATATCCCAAAACTGAAAGCTATTGAAAAAGAGTACGGCAGTATAGATACTCTCTATAAGAAATACATTATTGACGGCGATATATCCTGCCTTGTGTGGAAGTTATCAGCGGCAGACAGCAAAATGAAATATGCTCAAATGGGAGAAGCCTTAGTTGCCGAGTATCTGAAAAATGTCGGCTATAACACTTCCAAGCCCGACAGACATATTCGCCGTATCTTAGGCAGTAATCACCTCGCCTGTTCTGATAGTAAGACAGTACCCATATTTCAAGCCTTTGACATTGTTGCCGATATTGCCAAAGAGTTAGGCAAACCGACAGCCGAGGTGGATTACATACTGTGGTCTTACTGCGCTTCTGGATATGGTGAGATATGCACGCAGAAAAATCCGAAATGTGATTTATGCAAGGCAAAAGAATTATGCGCATTAAATTCAAAGGGGGTGAATTATCGTGTTGTAGGAGATAAAGAAACCAACCGTTATACCGACGCTGTTATAGCTGATATTAAAAGCAGAATTAAGACGGATTTTGAAGTTGATTTTTATGGCGGCAGCACCTATATACATCACGATATAACCACCGTAAGAATGAAGCAACGCAAGCCTTATGTCTGTATAAATACCAACGCTAATTTTACATTCAACTGTGTAAAGTACCTTCTTAAAGGCACAGACGGAACAATCAACACATATCGGCATGACTTTGTAAATACATTACCTTATGTATACGGAATAACGGCATACATATACTACGACAGCGAAACCGAGGATAAAGCAAAAATAATTGAAGAACAGTTATGTTCCGAATATGCAGACGAAGTAGAAATTTGGGTAGATGTTCCAAATGGAAGCGGTGAAAAATCTCTTGTAAAACTGCGTGTTGATACAGCAAATATTAGTTCAAGTGATATGGTTATCCAATCATGTACAGTGATAAAATTCATTCCGTATTATAGTGTCTATTTTTGGCAAGGATATGAGCGAGAGAACATAGAAGACAACCCCAAACAACAGTTTGCTCTGCTTCAAGCGGCAGAATTTGCCCTGCTTACATACTCAAAATTGACCAAGGACGCTATAAGACTGTTTGGAATAGATTATCACTCCGTCATTACGCACGAGAAGCTAATAAAGTTTCTGTTGCCGAAGCCCTTCCGTGAAGTAAAAGAACGATTTGACAGATGACAGCCCATAGACAGACCTTTGTTTGAAACAGCTTTCGCAAATATCGTCAATGTATATCCTCAATTGTATGATTACTTTATGCAGGGAATGAGCTATGAACAGATTGAAAGTGATATGAAAAACAGAGCCGAAATTTTGGCTCAAAGATATGTCCAACTGTGTAATGATTTGAAGATGCCCGAAAGTCTGAGCGGCGAATATAATGTTGTACTGAAATGCAGAGAACTTAACAGCTTACGACTTTTCCTCAACAAAATGGTCAATTCTTATAAATCATTAGAAGAAATCATATTGATATGCCTAAAAGAGTTAGAGGAAAAAAGGCTGTCGGATATAAGGCGAGAGCAGGAAAGACGGGAAAGAGAAGCAATGGAAGCAGAATATGGTTATTATGATGATACTCCTTCGCCCAGTCGCGGCAGCTTTTTGAGAGATGTGGCTTCAACTGCTTTGGGAGTATATGCAGGGGAAAAACTGACCGACCGTAGAAGAAAAAAAGAAGCAAGCAAAGAAATACAATGGCACTACACCTGTTCGATTTCATGTCCTTATAGAGGCAAGGACTACGGACCTACAAAATGTAAGCTTGATCCAAGAACCTGCGGACATGGAGCACGCTATTAAAGTGATACTTCTATGTGTTTACCATATAAAATATAACATCTCATTCCGTTTATTATTTTTCTACCCTTGTTCTTAATCAAAAATTTACGATTTCATATGAGAAAGTATAAACGAAACAGTTGACTTCTTTTCGTTTATATCTTATAATAAATAAAAAAGGGAATTTTATGATTTACGGCTATGCAAGATGTTCTACCAATGAACAGCAACAAGACATCAACAGGCAAGTACGAGAGTTAAAACAGCAAGGTGCGATAGATAAAACTATCTACCGTGAATATGAAAGCGGTATGAAAGTTGAACGTGCCGAACTGTCAAAACTTCTTGATGTTGTTCAAGAAGGCGATACGATTATAGCTACCGAGGTCAGCCGAATTACACGAAGCACAAAACAGCTTTGTGATATTATTGAGCTTGCAAAGAATAAGCACATTCGGCTTGAACTCGGTACTTTTGTAGTTGACTGCACAAAAGAACTTGACCCAATGACAGAGGGAATGCTCAAAATGATGGGTGTATTCAGCGAGCTGGAAAGGAACATCATCAGCCAGCGAGTAAAAAGCGGTATGCAGAACGCAAAGGCAAAAGGCAAGAAAATAGGTCGTCCTGCTGTTTCTGCTGATGATATACCGAGCATTTTCTACAAGCATTACCCCAAGTACAAAAAGGGCGAGATAAACAAGAAAGAGTTTCAAGGCTTTGTAAGGTATCTTATCCGACAATTTATAAGTATTTGGGGATTGTGGCAGACTAAAAATTTTTGTGAATAAAAGAAAAAATGGGTGTAAATTATGTTTTTCTATATATTATCAATTTCATTCCAATTGGCTGGATCAACAATTTTATTAATTTTCCCAAACCGTGTTAATCGTGCATATTTAGTTAAAAGTTTTTTACTCAATAGTTTTACTTCTGCAAATGAAAATAGTTTAGAATATGATCACAAAGCTTATGTTAAATCATGTGAAACAATTCATTCAAATTGTATTGCATTTTTCTATTTGTTATGTGGTTATTTTTTAAGCATTTTTGCAACCAACCAATCAGAAAAGCGACTTCAAGTGCTTATTTCCATTGCTGTGATTTTTGTTGTTTTAATAATTATATCAAGGCTTGTCGTTAGCCTAATAATAAAGCACTCAAAAAAAGTAACCCAAAGAATTACTATCGACGAATTAGGAAAATTAGGAATAAACCCTAATTTGGAAAGTATAAAAGTTGAAGAAATCGACAAATTATGTAATAACTAATTTAAAGGTGAATGATATGAATGTAGTTATATATGCACGTTTCAGTTCAAGCTCTCAACGAGAAGCAAGTACGAGGAACAGGTCAAAATCTGTCGGGAATATGCCAATAAGAATAAACACGCTATTATCAAGGTTTACAGCGATAATGCCATAAGCGGAAAAACAGACGACAGACCACAGTTGCAAAAGCTGTTAGCCGACAGTTCAAGGCTGATGTTTCAAGGGGTTCTGGTCTATTCCATTGACCGCTTTGGCAGAGATTTAACACAGACCCTGTTAAACGAAAAGAAATAAATGATAACGGGGTTATTCTGTTGTCTGTTACTGAAAATTTTACAGATGATGCTTCGGGTCGCTTCTTTAGAAATTTAATGATGGCACACGCACAATATTATAGTGATGAACTGTCTGCTAAAATCCGCAGAGGTATGGACTACAATGCAGAAAGATGTCTTTTCAACGGCGGTGGTATTCCGCTTGGCTACAAAATCAATAATGACAGGAGATTTGAAGTTGACCCCGATACTGCTCCTATTGTCAGGTTGATATTTGAGATGTACGCAGACGGTAAGACAATTACCGAGATAACCAAACACCTCAATGCACAGGGCTATAAGACATCAAAGGGCAAAGAGTTCAACAAAAATTCCCTGCATACAATGCTTACAAACAGACGGTATTTAGGTTATTACATTTATCATGGCGAGGAAACAAAAGGCGGTGTTCCTCAAATCATTTCTGATGAACTGTTTGAAAAGGTTGCCGAAAAGATGAAAGTAAACAAGAAAGCTCCTGCCAGAGCAAGGGCAAAAGTGGAATATCTGCTTACAACAAAGCTGTTCTGCGGTCATTGTAAAGAAATGATGACAGGCTTTTCGGGAACAGGTAAACAAGGCAAGATATATCGTTACTACATCTGCAATGGCACAAAGACCAATCCAAAGACCTGCAACAAGAAAATGGTACATAAGGACTACATAGAGGATATTGTGGTCAGTGAGTGCCGCAGGCTTTTGTCAATGGAGAATATACGCCGTATCGCAAAGGAAGTAGTCGCTATCAGTGAAGAAGAAAAAGATAAAAGCAACTTGAAACGCTTAAAGAAACTGCTTGCCGATAATGAAAGAAAGCAGGAAAACACACTCAACGCTATTATGGAAAGTGATATTGAAAGTGTCAGAAAAGCATTAGGTGATAAGATACCAACATTAGAGAAAGAACACAGCGAGCTTGAACGGCTTATTGCAATAGAGGAAGAACCATATCCAAACATATCTAAAGAAACCGTTATACTCTTTTTGACCGCTCTGAAAAAAGGCAGAGTAAACGATATGAAGTATCGCAAGACGCTGATTGATATTTTCATAAATAGGATTTATCTTTACGATGATAAGGTCACTATTACATATAACTCCGGGGACGAACCTGTTACCATTACCGATAAACTCCTTTCAGATCTGGAAAAAGCGGCAGAGGAAGAAAAGGTTTTGTTTATGAATGGTAGCGGTCCACCACCATCCTAAGACAAAACGCATTTTGCACATTGATTTGTGCAAAATGCGTTTTTTGTTTGTTAGCTTGATTTATCATCTTTTCTGTTTAAAATGCCAAAATAACAAACCTCAGCGAAGTTTTATTTCTATGACCTATTCGCACGGTTTTGTTTCATCAAAAGATATCCTTCAAAAAGATCAAGGTCTTCCTTTGTGGTGATTTTAATATTTACCTGACTTCCCTTAGAAAAATATATCGTCTGTGACATTTTATACATAAGAGTTGTTGTGTGCGGCTCAACTTCATTTATGATTCCGGTTTCGATGGCTCTGTCATAAATATCCTTGATATATCCGTACTTAAATGCGTGAGGAGTGCTCATACAAGCGATAGTATCCCGATCTATCCATCTGCTTGATTTTTTATCGTCATCCTTTACACCTGAAAGAAGGTAAAACGGTGTAGTAGAAATTGCATTTCCCTTTTGTCTGCAAACCCTTATTGCGTCAGTAATAATATCAGCTTCAATAAAAGGCGATGCGCCAAAGTGAACAAGAACGATGTCATCCTTTGAACATACACTGGATAGATTATTTATGCCGTTTAAAACCGAATCCTGAAATTCAGCCCCTCCCTCAGTGATCCATTTGACCTTAGTGAGACTGTACTTGTCGACCAAATCCTTCATATATTCAATATGCGACTTTACACAAACTACCTCTATTGCATCAATCTCGCTGTGGTTTTGAAAAGCTTCAATAGTATAAACCAGAACGGGCTTTCCAAGGACCTCAACGAACTGCTTTGGTATGCCTGCGCCTACCCTGTTTCCGACTCCTCCGGCAAGAATAACCGCTATATTCATATGTTCTCATCCTCGTAAAGCTTTAATGCCCTGTCTAAGAATCGTTTACAGTTTCTGTAAGCGGTAAGGAAGAAAAATCCATCATCCTCACCAACGCTTCCCTTGAAGAAGCTCCAACTCATCCAGTACAAGGAAGCGATAGGCATAAATCCTATAAAATGTCTGTGTTCAAAAGGAGTAAGCTCTCTTCCGAAATAAGCCTTAAGATAAAACTCAATCTGCTCATCCGTATAATGGTATCTTGTAAGTATACCGCATATATCATGTGCAGGATCGTTTATACCGGCAAATTCCCAATCGATAAGGTAAAAGTCCTCGTCTTTTGTGGCAAGGAAATTAGGCTCATAAACATCTCCGTGAGAAAGTACATAATCTATGCCGTTTTTACCCATATCCTGTTTGATGTAGCCGTCCAGAATTCTGACCTTGCTGATAATGTCATCAAATTCAACAAAAAGATTTCCCTTTGTAGCACAAGCCAGCCCAATAAGTCTCATTGCCTCGGAAAACAGATCAAAATGCTTTATTTCCTTATCGACCTTAACTTCATGTATCTTTCTTAGATAAGCCATCGCCTTTTCAAGCTGCCAAGGATATTTCTCAAAGTCACAAGGAACTATGTCCTCAACAAAATAAGATATTTTCCAGCCCGCCTCGTCAATCGCAATTACGGATTTATCTATCCCAAGCTCTTTCGCCTTGAGCTGTGTATAACATTCCGCCTGTCGGTTTACAATATTAAGCGAGGTTCCGCCGGGATGCCGGTAAACATATTTTACCCCGCACACAACAAATGAAAACGATACATTCGTAAGCCCTGCCTGAATGATATTTATGTCTACAATATCGTTGGGATTACATTTCAAGACCTTAACAATGTTTGTAATTATATTAGAGTTGATGTTGTTCAGGAAATCAGAATCAAATTGTCTCAAATCATCAATAGAATCAAATTCCAAAACACTTTCCTCATCGACAACCTTTGAAAACAAGGTAAGCTGATTATTGTGCTTTGAAACAAATTCCTCCCAGAACATAGAAGAAACACCGAAATCATCTATTTCTTTTTCAAGGAAATTCATAAATGCCCTTGAAAACTTTTCGTTAAAGTAAGCCTGTCCAACCATAGCGTAGCCATCACTTCCGCCTATCTTAATATCTGTAATGACATCTGCGTCAGAAAACTCTACCTGAAATTCTCTGAACTTTTCCTTTTTATAAGAACAAAGGCGGTATGATATATTGTTCTCGTTGTTGTCTATAAAAGGATTTTTAGGAAAATAATGATCCGCACAGCAAACAAAGGTGTTGTTTAGATGCTCCTTAGCAAAATAAAGAGACATAATGTTTCCCTTTGAGCCATAAGTGTTGTTGATGATAAAGTTTATCCCGTACTTTTCTTCGAGGTAAAAAAACTTTTCCTTCATATAACCGATAACGACAAAAATATCTTCAACACCAGCCTCACGCAGCTGTTGTATCTGCCGTTCGATAAGAATTTCACCCTTTACCTCAAACAAGCCCTTCGGCTTTTCATATGTAAACGGAGCAAGCCTGTTGGATTTTCCTGCCGCTAAAATGATAGCATTTTTCTTGATCATTTATCATACCTCCTTATTGCGTCTTTGCACTTAGATAATAGATATTCTGTCTTTGCGTAATGAGAATGCGTTTGCATATCCTTAGGCAGTGAATAAATATCACCGTACCTTTCAGAAAGCTGTGCCTCATACTTGTTCGGAACATTGTATTCTCTTCCCTCAAAGCAAAGTCTTTTAAGAGGGAATATCCTGTCATAAGGAACTATGCCGCCCGGTTTGGTAGCAAAAAATGAAACATTGTCTATTCCCCAAGCTATTGCGTCGCCGGAATTTAGATCAACTCCGATCTGCTCATTCAACTCATCTCGCCTCGAATCGATAAGTGCAATATGCTCAGGGTCAAAAACTCGTCTGTTTTCCCAATAATTAAGCTTAGGCTCACTTCTTACATACTTGTATTTAAGTGTTTCAAAAATAAAAGTATTCCGTAATTTCTTAGCTAGATTCCATGTCCTTTGCATATCGTCTGTTTTAACGAAATCATAAATAAATATGTCTACAAAAAGCTGAATGCTGTCATCCTTAAACACGATTCTAACTATATTACAGGTATCCCTGTCGATACAGTAATACTTGCTTAGCTTGATACAGGTATCCGCTTTATCCAGTACCTTTTGAAGCTTATCAATATCCTTTCTCATCATTCCGACATCTATATCATCGTCCCATGGAATAAAACCGCTGTGACGAACCGTTCCGATAAGAGTGCCGAAATCTATCCAGTAATCTATGTTGTTTTCATCACAAATCCTTCCGAACTCTCTTAAAAGTATGTTGGTCGCCTTCTGAACGACTATCATACTCTCATCCTCGGTTTTAAGAGATTTAAAGAAACGCTTTTTTGCATCAAGCGTGCTCTCGTCACCGTTTCTCGCTTCGTTCCAGTGTATAAACTGTTCTCTTTGATAATTTATATCCATATTCCTGTCTACAATATCAAATCGTCTGTTAAGCTGAGTAACAGGAGCAACCGTCTCATATATCTGTAAACTGTCGATCATAATAAAGTTGTCAAATCCGTAAAGCAGTCCGCCTCTGAATCCAAAAAACACAAAGTCATCTCTATTCGGCGTAAATTTGACATTAAAATATGTATACCGCTTTGCGTCACCGGGCTTAATCTGATATTCACCGATCTTCTGCGTTATTGTCTTGTCAACATTTAATAAACAAAAGTCGATATGGCTTGATTTAGTCTTGATTTTAAAAGAAATAATAAGTGAATAAGAAACATTTTTCCTGACAGCACAACACAAATTAAGGCACGCGTAATCATCAGCATCGGTCTTTGGTTTTCTCGAAAGCTTTACAACACCTTTTTTACACTTCTCGCTAAAGCAGTTGCTTTCATATTTATAATGAAGCACGGGAGAATTATATTGTAATGGCTGTGAAGACATAAACCATTCCCCTTTTTAAGTTATTTGTTATCATCAGACAAAAGAGCTTAAATAAAATATCATCTAAAGATAACCAAGTCGGTGTAGAAATTATACCATACAAAAGCAGTTATGTCAAATTCACATTCACATACTAAATCACCCTGCAATGTAAACCATTTCAGGGTGATTACAATTATTAAGATTCGTTACTAGCCTCCGTCTCAGATTCTGTGCTTGTCAAAGTATCTTTATTGTCAACATTACTCGGCTCGGTTTTTTCGGGGAGGCTATATTCTCCCGACTTCTCCTCACCGTAAGTGGATAAATACGCTTTCTTGATAACTATGTCGTCCATCGGCTGATAGCTTTTGTTCTCTGCGTCGTCAGCTTTTTTCTCATCTATAATCTGAGCGGAACATATTTTATCGTAAGCGTCCCATCCGTCAAACACCTGACCGAATAAAGTGTATTGCTGCATAAGGTTTGGAACGCCGCCTGATTCAAGGAATATATTCGTTACCTTGTCCCTTCCGTTTACATCCTCGCCGTCCTTGACCGAGTCCTTAAGCTCTTTTGAATTTACAACATCATTTATAAAGGTAACTATGCTTCCTGCCTTAGCGGAAGTAAACATTCCCGCCTCGGAACAAAGAGAACCCAATGCGCCCTTGATTGGAAGAAGGTTCGGAGATATTTCAATATCCGTAAGCTCGGTGTCCGACTCCTCAACAGTAGTACCGTCCGCCGTCTTGCTTCCGCCTAAAAATCCGGCCTCAAGTCCCTCCTGATTTTTAACGATGGTGCATATGTATGTGCCGTCAAAATACTTGTCCTTTACAAGCTTTTTAAAATACTTTACATATTCCGGAGCTTCCTTTTCATAAAGCACCGCCTTAAATGTTCCCGCCGTAGTTTCAAATACAACTACATCTGCGTCATTCTCAGGCTCTTCAAGCTGAATAAAATCACTCTTTGAATAGTCGATAGGATCGTTTTGCATAAACGCCATACCGATAAAAACTATCGCAATGACCACCACAGCGATAAGTGAAAACTTAAAGAAGTTCAAAAACGACGGCTTAAGCATCGGGCGCTGTGAATTCAATCTATCCGGCATAATAACTATCTCCTTACTTTTTATATATCCTTGTGCCCTGACGGGTCTCTTCGACTGTGTATCCGAGTTCTGATATCCTGTCTCTCAGCTCGTCCGCTAAAGCAAAATTCTTATCCTTGCGAGCCGCATTCCTCTGCTTTGAAAGCTCCAACACCTCATCAGGAATTTTGTCCTTGCTGTCCTCATAAAGAAGCCCTAAAATGTCTGTCAGCTCAAGAAATGTATTCTTACAAAGCGTAATCTCTTCTTTTGAGTATTCGCCCTGTAAAAGTGTGTTTATCTCCCTTGTAAGCTCAAATACAGCCGAAAGTGCGTCTGCCGTATTAAGGTCGTCCGAGAGAGCACTTACAAACTTTGCTCTTTTTTCGTTTAATACCGTTTTAAGTTCTTCTCTTACCTCGCCGCCTTCTGAATTTTTCTCTGCCATTTCAAGAGCAGACTTCAGATTGTAAAGCCTTTCTAAAGATGCCTTACAAGCGTTTAAAAGCTCCGGAGTGTAATTCATAGGCATTCTGTAATGAGCCTGTATCATAAGATAGCGGATCGTTTCATACCCGTATTTTTCCGCAGCTTCACGGGTAAGGAAAAAGTTTCCGGCTGATTTTGACATCTTTTTATTGTCGATGTTTATATGTCCGTTGTGCATCCAGTAGTTTGAAAATTTCTTACCCGTCGCCGCTTCCGACTGTGCTATTTCGTTTTCGTGATGAGGAAATATAAGGTCAAATCCGCCGCAGTGAATGTCTATTGTATCGCCTAGCGTGTCCCTTGCCATTGCGGAACACTCTATATGCCAGCCGGGTCTTCCCGGACCCCACGGAGAGTTCCAATGCTGTTCCGACTCATCAGCGCCTTTCCAGAGCGCAAAATCAAGCGGGTCCTCCTTCAGGTCATTGATCTCTACTCTTGCTCCGGCGATAAGCTCATCAAGCGACTGCTTTGAAAGCTTTCCGTAGCTTGTAAACTTTCTGGTGCGGTAATAGACATCAGAACCCGATTGATAGGCATAACCGTTTTCGATAAGCGTCTTTATCATAGAGATTATTTTTCCTATATATTCAGATACCCTCGGTCGGCTGTCCGGCGGAAGTACATTCAGACCCTTTTCATCCTTTTCAAATTCTAAAATGTACTTTTCAGCCGTCTTTTCAGGTGATAAGCCTTCCTTTTTTCCCTGTGCTATTATCTTGTCGTTTACATCGGTAAAGTTTGAAACATACTTTACATCATAGCCCTGATACTTTAAAAATCTTCTCAAAACATCAAATACGCATATGGGGCGTGCGTTACCTATATGGATATAATTGTAAACGGTAGGGCCGCATACATATATACCGATACTGTTTTCTTTTAAAGGCTTAAGCTCTTCTTTTTTCCTTGTCAGAGTATTGTATATTACCATATGTCAATCATTCCTTTTCCTTTAAGAGCTTTAGTTGTGCCTCAAGAAGCTCTATCTTCATTCGCTGACGGCAAAGCTCCTGAGAAACAGGGTCGGGAATGTGTACCTGATCAAGGTCCTGGACCCTTTTTCCCTTAAGCCTTACTATCCTCGCCGGTACGCCGACAGCAGTCGCATTCGGCGGAACCTCCTCAAGAACCACAGCGTTTGCCGCAATTTTCGCATTATCTCCGACCTTAAACGGTCCGAGTACCCTCGCGCCTGCACCGACCATAACATTGTTTCCGAGAGTCGGGTGACGCTTACCGTGCTCTTTTCCTGTTCCTCCAAGAGTCACCCCCTGATATATAAGACAGTTGTCGCCTATCTCAGCAGTTTCACCTATAACGACTCCGCTTCCGTGGTCGATCAAAAGCCCTTTTCCGATCTTTGCGCCGGGATGTATCTCAATTCCTGTTACCAATCTTGAAAACTGAGAGATAGTTCTTGCTATAAAGTAAAACTTTTTATTGTAAAACCAATGTGCGGCGCGGTGGAACAGCACAGCGTGAAGTCCCGAATAGTTAAAAAGGATTTCGAGAGTAGATTTTGCGGCAGGATCCTTCTCCTTGACCGACCTGACCTCCTCTTTTATGGTTTTTATGATACTGTTAATAATGTTCATGTCCTTCTCCTTTTATGTCGATAAAAAAGCCTCCAAAGCGAATAAAACGCTTCTGGAGGCAGTCTAATCAAAATGAATGAGAAACTGTTAATATCCGCTTTTAGTATTATCCAAAGCGATTTTCTCTCTTGATTTACAAACCACGGTCCCACTCCGAAAACACTCAAAAACCGCCCGTGATATTTTTCGGGCAATTTCTTAAACCTTAACGCGGTCATACGGGAACAGCTACTGAAAGGCTTTTGTTTTTTCCTTATGTTCACCGCTCCGGCTGGCAGCCGCACTTCATCAAAACAGCCCTGTGCTTTTTCACCCGACAGCACTCTCTTTAAAGGCTTAAATTAAGATTACTCCTGCTGTTACGCCGTTAAATGTATTATAATTTATTTTGTATAAAATGTCAAGTGCCTTGATATAAGACACTTAATTACTTTTACTCAAGTCCAAAGCTAATGGACAAAGCGCTGTTCACTTTGTCCATAGAGGGAGCGTCAAGCTCTCCCATACGCTCTCTTAAACGCTTTTTGTCGAGCGTTCTTATCTGTTCTAAAAGTACGACCGAATCCTTTTGAAGCCCACAGGTCTTTCCGCCAACGGCAATGTGTGTGGGAAGTCTCGCTTTACCGTTCTGGCTTGTTATCGCTGCGGCTATGACAGTCGGACTGTGCCTGTTTCCTACATCGTTTTGAACGATAAGTACAGGTCTTACTCCGCCCTGCTCGCTTCCGATTACGGGACTTAAATCAGCATAATATATTTCTCCCCTGTGAATGGACATTTCAACACTCTCCTGTTTTTAATTTTGTCTTTTATTTCCGCCTTAGTTTTATTCTTGCCTTGAAAAACCGTTTTAGTCAGCGTTTTTAAAAATCAGGGGAATTTTTCTTAACGCATTATCAAATCATAGGTTTTTATGAATTGCCCTCGCTGTTGGAATTGTCGTCAGAGCTTACCGCCGCAGTAGTTCTCGATACACATCCTGCCTCATAATCAGAATCTTCAAGAGATCTCGGGAAAAACTCGTTTGTCGGGAATTTGATCTTCTCAAACAGCTCACAAGGAGAATCTGTATTTGTTGAGCACTCCTTGCTCGGTATGCAGTAATCGGCGGTTGGAACCATAATCGTAACATACCTGGAAAGCTGGATTATCGAGAACATACCGATCGTTACATAAACCGCTCTTGAACAGCCCTGTGAAACGGTTACAGGTATATCCGGCGTGTTCTGGCAGCACGAGCCGTCACAGGTATCAGTGCAGCAGGATGGCTTCTGGAATCTTGTTACAAGTCTGCAATCAAGCATTATAGGCTCTACAACAGTTACGGACGCATTAGGCAGCGATGAGTAACAGCTTGTTGATCCGACACAGTTTAATGTCTGTGGATCCTCCGATGAAAAGCGCCTTGTGTTTCCGTCGCTTCCGAAAAGTATTACCTTCTTTGAAAATGATGTAGTTCCGACAACCGTTGATGATGCACAGGACGAGCCTTCAAAGGCTTCTATCTCTACCGAGAAGGTATAGGTTATGTCGACAGCATAAAAGCCCTTGTTAAAAGGCACCGGCTCTATACCGAATACCGCATTCACGACCTCAACTCGCTTGCATTTGATAAAGCTTGCTCCCTCTATCGTTTCAAGCGCCTCCGGAGTTGTGAATGATACCTCGAGATCCTCAAGGCAATCCTTATCGCTGCAGGAATCAAATACCCGCATCACTTCAATGCAAACCTTGTCATTGAAGCCGCCGCATGAGTTTGTTTCGTTCATATATGTATCCTCCTAAGTTTTTTGTGGACAGCTTTATCTGCCGTCCTTGATACATCATATTCCCGAAAACATAAAAGTGTGAAAATATAAATTTCTATATTTTTCTCTAACTCACATAGTTTTTTTAGGCAAGTTCTTTTATTTTTTACTCCCCTCTACTAACAGCGCAAAAACAGGAAAAAATGTACGCAAACGTACATTCTTCATAAAATAAATTATGTTTTGTAACAAAATGTTTACAATATTCATACTTTATTCATATTTTGCCGCGATTTTTAATGCAAAAAAAGAACACAGTAAATCTTCTTTACTGTGTCCTTTAAGCTGTTCTTTTAAGCTGTTTTTAGTACGCTACGCCCTGCCACTTCATAGCATCTGCTACCTTTAAGAAGCCTGCGATGTTTGCGCCCATAACAAGGTTGCCCTCGTGTCCGTACTCCTTAGAAGCATTGTATGAATTGTGGAAAATGTTTATCATTATGTTCTTAAGCTTAGCGTCTACTTCATCAAATGTCCAAGAAAGTCTTTCTGAATTCTGGCTCATTTCAAGTCCCGAAGTTGCAACACCGCCTGCGTTTGCAGCCTTTGCAGGTCCGAACATTACTCCTGCCTCAAGGAATTTCTCTATTGCCTCTGGTGTAGAAGGCATATTTGCGCCCTCTGCAACAGCAATCACGCCGTTCTTGATAAGAGTGTCGGCAGCATCTCCGTCAAGCTCATTCTGTGTAGCGCACGGAAGAGCAATATCACAAGGGATTGTCCAGATTCCCTTACAGCCCTCATGGTACTCAGCACCCTCAACTCTGTTGCAATACTCCTTGATCCTTCCTCTTTCAACCTCTTTGATCTGCTTAACAACATCAAGGTTGATTCCATTCTTATCGTAAATATATCCGTTTGAGTCGGAAAGCGCAACTACCTTTCCTCCGAGCTGAGTTGCCTTCTGAGTTGCATAAATAGCAACATTTCCCGAACCGGAAATAACAACTGTCTTTCCGTTAAAGCTCTCATTCTTCATACACTTGAGCATCTCGTCGGTAAAGTAGCAAAGACCGTATCCGGTAGCCTCGGTTCTTGCGAGAGAGCCGCCGTAGCTAAGTCCCTTTCCTGTCAGCACGCCTGTGAACTCATTTCTAAGTCTCTTGTACTGACCAAACATATATCCTATCTCTCTTGCACCTGTTCCTATATCTCCTGCGGGAACATCGGTATCAGCGCCGATGTGCTTTGAAAGCTCTGTCATAAAGCTCTGGCAAAATCTCATTACCTCTCCGTCGGACTTGCCCTTTGGATCAAAGTCAGAGCCGCCTTTTCCGCCGCCCATAGGAAGTCCGGTAAGGCTGTTTTTAAATATCTGCTCAAAGCCCAAGAACTTGATAACTGATGCACATACAGACGGATGAAGTCTCAAGCCGCCCTTATACGGTCCGATAGCCGAATTGAACTGACAGCGGAAGCCTCTGTTTACCTGAACATTTCCGTTATCGTCTACCCACGATACTCTGAACTGAATAAATCTTTCAGGCTCGACTATTCTGTCGATAATTCCGTTCGTTTCATACGACTTGTCCTTTTCAACAACAGGCTCAAAGCTCTCCAATACCTCTTTTACCGCCTGCAAGAATTCGGTCTCCCCAGGGTTTCTTGCGCACACCTTTTCATATACCTTTGCAAGGTACTCGTTTTTAAACGCCATTGTTTAAAACCTCCATATCTTATAAATTATGAGCAAGCACAGCCGTTTATGGCAAATTCTGCACTTTACACCAAAAATAATCATAACACAAATATATGTTTTTGGCAAGAAATTTTGCAGGAAAATTTTTATTTCCTGCATTTTTTACATTTTGTTAACACTTATAAACTCAAATCAGGGTCAAAGCCCCGATGTTGACAGATTTCTTCTTGACTTTTTTCTTTAAATATGTTATAGTTGTATCTGTCGCAAAAACATCTGTATACAGGAGGTGGACTTATGAACGATAACGACAGCGGTATTCAAAAGCTTGTTGTGGTCAACACTAAGGTCCTTCCGGATATTATTTTAAAGGTTTTAGAGGCTAAAAAGCTCAAGGCCTGCGGAGAGGTCAAAAGCTCTTCTGACGCTTGCCGAAGGGTGGGAATTTCAAGAAGCGCATACTATAAATACAAAGACTGTGTTTTCGGTTATGAAGAAAAAACACAGAACAAGCTTCTCTCTCTTTATCTTTTGCTAAAGGATGAAAAAGGCGTGCTGTCCTCGATCATATCATCGCTTTATGAGATAGGTGCAAACATTATTACCATAAATCAGAATATCCCGGTGGATTCGGTGGCAAGTGTGACTATCTCAGTAAGAATCGAAAGTGATGAGATTTCATCCTCCGATGTGAAAAGAAAGCTTCTTAACACAAGCGGTGTAGTAGATGTCAAGATAATTTCAGGAGAATAATATTATGATACGAAAGGAAATAAGAATATTATGAGCAAATACGCAGTGATCGGCTACGGAGTTGTCGGATCGGGAACGGTCGAGCTTTTTGAAAAAAACCGAGACTCTATCATCAAAAAAATTGGGCGAGATGTAAAACTCGGATACATACTTGATCTCCGTGATTTCCCAGACAGCCCCTACGGAAATATACATACTAAGGATTTTAATGACATTTTAAACGATCCCGAGGTCGAGGCGGTTGCAGAGGTAATCGGCGGGATACACCCCGCTTTTGAATTTACAAAGCAGCTTCTTCAAAAGGGTAAGAGCGTTGTTACCTCAAATAAGGAGCTTGTCGCTCAAAAAGGCGCAGAGCTTTTTGAGGTCGCAAAGCAAAACAACGCAAGCTATCTTTTTGAGGCTTCGGTCGGCGGTGGTATCCCGATAATAAGACCTCTTCACAAATGTCTTGCGGGAAACAAAATAGAACAGATCTCAGGCATTTTAAACGGCACTACAAACTTTATCCTCACTAAAATGATAAAGGATCAGCTAGGTTTTTCCGAAGCACTTAATCTCGCACAGGAAAACGGCTTTGCCGAAGCCGATCCGACCGCTGACATTGAAGGACACGACGCTTGCAGAAAAATCTGTATTTTAGCTTCTCTCGCTCTAGGAAAGCATATTTATCCAGACGACGCTTACTGCGAGGGGATCTCAAATATCACGCTTAATGATATTGAATACGCTGCTAACGCAGGTTACAAAATAAAGCTTATAGGCTCGGCTTATCCCGACTCGGACGGAAAGCTCTCTGTTATGGTCTGTCCGAGACTTATTCCCGAAGACAATCTTCTTTCTCATGTTGACGGAGTTTACAACGCAATAAGCGTTACCGGAAACGGCGTCGGCGATGTTGTTTTTTACGGTCAGGGCGCAGGAAAGCTCCCCACGGCATCCGCTGTTGTGGGCGATCTTATTGATGCGCTTTTACACAGGGAAAGACCGCTTACCGTATCCTGGGAAAAGTCTGACGGCGAAAAGCTCATTTCAGACCACAAACAGTCGGAAACTGCGGCATTTATCAGGGTAAACATAAACGGCGACGCCGATGAGGTAAGAGAAGACATTTCTAAGACCTTTGATCACCCGATGTTTATTGAGCGCAAAAACAGACCGGACAGTGAGGTAGCTTTTATCACCGCACCTATGAAGGAAATTATCATAGATGAAAAGCTTGATTCTCTTAGCGATAAGATAGAGGTCCTCAGCTTTATAAGAGTCCTTTGATGATAAAATATCCTTTTACACTTATACGAAACGGAGTTTTTTATGATTAAGCTTAAGATCCCCGCCACAAGTGCAAACCTCGGAGCCGGTTTTGACGCTCTGGGGCTTGCTATGACTTACTACAACTATGTAAATATCGAGGAGTCGGACACCACCGAAATAATAAGCCTCGACGGGGTCAAAATTCCTACCGATAAAACAAACCTTGTTTATGAATCTGCCGCTCATCTTTATGAGATATGCGGCAGGACGCTTAAGGGACTTAAAATAGAACAGCAAAACAATATCCCGATGGCGAGAGGGCTTGGTTCCTCCTCTGCCTGCATTGTTGCGGGGCTTGTCGGCGCAAACAAACTTTTAAACGACCCTCTTTCATATGACGAGCTTGTTGACCTTGCCGCACAGATAGAAGGACACCCGGACAATACTGCTCCCGCTCTTTTAGGCGGAATAGTAACAGCTGTGTTCGATGGAAGAAAGGTACACTGGGTAAAACAGGAGGTCACCACAAAGCTAAAATTTATAGCGATTATCCCTGACTTTGAGCTTAAAACAGAAAGCGCCAGGGCGTGTCTTCCGAAAGAGGTCTCTCACAAGGACGCTGTTTATAACCTTTCCCGTGCGGCGCTTTTTTCAGCCTCACTTCTCACGGGTAAATTTGAAAACCTTCGCACTGCCTGTCATGACAAGCTTCATCAGCCTTACAGAATGGAGCTTATCCCTAATTGCAGACGGGTATTCGATATAGCCTACAATCACGGCGCATATGCCGCATACATAAGCGGTGCGGGTCCTACCGTTATGGCTGTTGTTGACGAGAAAAACGAATTTTTCACAGGAAAGGTCAGGTTTTCTCTTGAAACGGAAGGACTAGGCGGTTGGGATGTAAAGCTGTTTCATATCGACAATGAGGGAATAAGAATAGTCGAAGCTTGAGCATTATAATAAATCAGATAAATATTAGGATAAACGGTTGAGATGTTCAGCCGTTTATTTTTTTAGTCTACTATATGGTAAAAAAATTACAAAAATTATCTTGACAGTCAATCATAAATATGATAAAATATATTTATAAAATACGGCAAAATATTTTTGTTTTTTCAAACAGAAAAAAATCAGTGAGTATTACAATTCCTTAACTCTGATAACAGGAGGTATACTGTGAAAATTAAATTTATTGTTTTATCTGTTTTATGTTTGCTTTTGCTTGCAGGATGTTCTAATGAAAATTCATCAACATCATCAACAAACACAAGTAGATCCGAACGTGTCACAACGACTACGACATATAAAAACACTTCTTTTGAAGCAGTTGTTGATACTGTAGACGATAAAGGTTATATTATTCTTATCAAATCAGATTATCTCAATGATACCGGAAAAGATTACGAAGGTCTTGATGAAGCTCACCTTAGATACGATGAGTCTGTTGATGGCTATGATGAGGTCTTTAAAAAGGGGGACAAGATAAAAATCACTGTCTGGGGTGAAGGAATCAAAATGTTGGAATCATTTCCTCCGATTATATATGACATAAAAAGTATCGAAAAAATAGGTTAGCCATTTATAAGTGTTTTCGCTTAACTTTTTGACAATGTAATTAAACAGGAGGTATACTGTGAAAATTAAATTTATTGTTTTATCTGTTTTATGTTTGCTTTTGCTTGCAGGATGTTCTAATGAAAATTCATCAACATCATCAACAAACACAAGTAGATCCGAACGTGTCACAACGACTACGACATATAAAAACACTTCTTTTGAAGCAGTTGTTGATACTGTAGACGATAAAGGTTATATTATTCTTATCAAATCAGATTATCTCAATGATACCGGAAAAGATTACGAAGGTCTTGATGAAGCTCACCTTAGATACGATGAGTCTGTTGATGGCTATGATGAGGTCTTTAAAAAGGGGGACAAGATAAAAATCACTGTCTGGGGTGAAGGAATCAAAATGTTGGAATCATTTCCTCCGATTATATATGACATAAAAAGTATCGAAAAAATAGGTTAGCCATTTATAAGTGTTTTCGCTTAACGACAAAAGCCTGCTGAAAAAATCAGCGGGCTTTTTATGTGCGGTTTTTAAATGTTGAGTTTTTAAACCAAGGGACATCTGAACGGCAATTTGACTGATAGATAAATCCGGTATGATGTGTTATAAGTTCCTTTGTAAATGTCATAAACTGAACAAAATTTCCGTAAAGAGTGTATTGGTATATGTCCTCGTTATTCTCACCATTATCAAGACTTGCTTTCCAGATAAAATCAAATTCAAGCATACCGTTTAATATTTCAAGTGCATTTTGCTTTGTTATCTCAAGCTCTTTCATAAGGCTTTCTACCGTAAAAAACTTAGAGGATGTGTTCTCGGTTAAAAAGTACATCGCCCTAAGAGCATTCGGCAGAGATAAAAACTTAAACAGCGAAACAAATCTCTCATCGTATTTTAAATAATCATCATATCCATTCTCAGGCTCCGGAAGCAGAACAAAATAGCTTTGTTTGTTTTTCGTTCTTGCCTGTGCCCAGCCGTTGTCAAAGCTTAACTGTGAAACCGACATACTTTCTTCTTCCTTAGACGCGTTGCTTGCCGGCTGATATACCGAGTCGGCCGACAATGTCAAAAAAAGACATCTGCATATTTCAAACATCGCAGGTACCCTCTTTTCCTGATCAATGCTTTTTAAATAACGCAGTACCCTAGTTTCAATCGAAACGCTTTCGTCGGCTCTTCCGTATAGCTCATCTATCGTAACGCCGAGAAAGTCTGCAATCTGCGGCAAAAGAGCGCCGTCAGGATATGATGCAGTCTCCCATTTTGAAACTGCCTGAGTCGATACTCCGACTGCATTCGCGATAGCCTCCTGTGTTATCCCCTTTTGCTTTCTGATCCTCTTTAGATTTTCGTTAAAAGCACCCATGTGAGACACCTCCCTGCCTTTTACTTAAATATAACACAACCGACTGTTTAATTCAAGCGAATACAAGCTTACAAATTAAACTGTCGGTTGATTTTTTATCATTATTCAATCAGCTTTTGTTTTTATAGTCAGAACAAGTACCTCCGGCGCATTGTTTATCCTGAACTTTCCAAGACCTCTTGAAACTACAAGTGACTTTTCCCCGAGCTTGTAAATGCCTGAAGAATACTTAGGGAAAAGCTTCCTCTCCGGGTGCAACAGACCTTTATCGCCTATTCTTATAACTCCGCCGTGAATGTGACCGCTCACTGTAATATCGGCGCCCCATTCTGCACAGGCAGGAAAGTAATCGGGATTATGGCAAAGCAAAAAGGTAAAGCCCTGGGGCTTATTGCCAAGACGCTTTTTGATCTCCTGACAGGTGACCTTCGGAAGATTTTTGTATCCACCTTTTTTGTTCACATAAAAATCTGACTCAAAATAAACTCCGGCTATATTTATACCGCATCCGTCTTTTTCCGTCCTCACGCTATTATTAAGGAGCATTGTCATACCAAGATCATTTATCTCATCTCTAATTTCCTTATCGGCATCGACCTCGTGATTTCCGTAGGTATAATAAACAGGTGCGACCTTTAACAGCTCGCAAATAAGTGATTTTTGGTTTTTTATGCTTGTCTCATATCTGCTGATAAGGTCGCCGGGGAAAAATATCATATCCGGTTTTTGCTTTTTTATTTCGTCAATAAGCCTGTAATTGTTTTTTCCGAAGACTTTTTTGTGTAGGTCGGAAATAATTACGATACTTGTTCCGTCAAACTCCTTAGGAAGTCCGCTTGTAACTATCGTTTCCTTCACCGTTTTAAGTCGTGTATTGTGCCAACCTATCAGTGCCGCAGCCAAAACTGCAATAGCTCCGATAATAAAAGCTAAGTACGGCACCTATAATCACCTCTCTATGTATTTTTTTAAGGCGCCGAGCTTCATATTCATTACCTCTTTTCCATGTGCATAAAGAGGCAACAGCTTCTCTGGCGATTTGTCTGTCCTTCCTACTCCCATAGTGGAAAACGGCTCTACAACAAACGCCTTTCCCTCTGTTTCAAGCTCCCTGAGCCTTTTGATCTGAGCATTATACACCTCTGCACGGCTTAAAAGAGCTGCACAGAGATTTTGATACTTTCCGTACATCGCACACGCAAGCCTTACTGACATATCCGTTTTTTTGACATATCCACGCTCTCTAGTCAGAACAACAATTATTTTATCACATCCGTCCGCAATCGCCTTTTGATATGGCACAGAATCTGAAATTCCGCCGTCAAGATACTTCTTTCCGTCTATTTCGGCAATAGGAAAAAGTATCGGCAGAGAGCAGGTCGCACGCAGAGCATTCCACTTTTTGTCTTGTCTATCCACCTCGAGATACTCCGCCGCTCCGGTCTCGATATTAGTGACCGCCGCCTTACAGCCGCCAGTAAATCTCGAAAATTCATCATAGTCGAACGGTATAAGCTTATTTGGTATCTCGTCAAATACAAAATCCATATTGTAAAAGCATTTTGTCTTTCGGCTTAACAGATGCCTAATACCCATATATCTCTCATCTGCCATATACTGCCTTGTGATTTTCAGATTCCTTTCATATTGACCTGACGCATATGAGACTCCATAGGAGATTCCCGCAGAGGTACCAATTATATAATCCGCTTTTATGCCTTCTTCCAAAAGCACATCCATAACTCCGCACGAGAAAACAGTTCTGCTTGCTCCGCCTTCCAGTACAAGTCCCAATTTCACCTTATGTCACTCCCTTTTGTGAAAAGTTTGATATTCTACATTTCCTTTAATTTCTCATTAGCCTTGTCCTCAAATCTCTGGGCCTTAACAACAACTCTTGTATGCGTAGCTTTTCCGATCTCTCCGCATTTATCATATGCCGATATTTCAAATTCGACCTGTCTTCCGGTGGAATTTACTATTGTCGCTATCGCATATATATCCATTCCTATCGGCGTTGCGCTTATATGCTCAGCTGAGATGTGTGTTCCAACACTTGTCTCGCCATCATCCAAGAACTTATCAAGACATTTAAGTGCAGCATTTTCCATAAGCGCTATCAATGACGGAGTAGAAAGCACCCTTGCTGTTCCGCTTTCTACACAGGCAGCGCTCATAAACGCCTCAACCTTCCTTTGAGATTTCATTTTAGTATTTAACACTATTTCCTTCATAGCTCATTATACCCTTCAATATATTTATCACTTACTCTAATAAGCTCCTCACTGTCATAGATATTTCCGTAGCTTATAAACGCTACCGTTTTAAAGCCACCAAGCTTAGCTCCTCTTATAGCCTTTGGGACATCTTCAAAAACAACACATTCGGATGATTTCAAGCCCATCTCGTCCGCAGCCTTTAAATAAATATCGGGGAAGTCCTTTCCCCTGTTCACATCGTAAACAGTCACTATCGAATCAAAAAGCTCAAGCACATCGTTATTCTTAAGACAAGGGTCTGTAAGTCCTCGATGTGATGCAGTGGCAATACCAAGCTTTTTTCCTTTATTCTTAAGCTTAATAAGATATTCCCTCACGCCTTCAAACAAAAACACCTCATTTTCAAACAACTTTGTCGCCGTTTCGTTCCACTCGTCTATTATATCGCTTTTTTTCTCATTTAATCCAAAACGCTTTATGGTATATTCTGCTGCTGAATCAAATCCCATAGCAGACATTTCCTTGCCGTAGTTTTCCGGTACAGAAAATCCTCTTTTAGACAAAAACAACCTGTCAACGGTATTCCACACACCGAAAGAATCGACTAAAGTTCCGTCGAGATCAAAAATATACCCCTTGAAATCGTCAAGAATCATATCCCGTACTCCCTTTCAATTAAGGTCATAAGGCTTAAAAGATTTTCTCTTTGTCTTTTGGTAACAACCTCTTTACACACCTTAATTGCCTCATTTTTTGCGATTTCCTTATACCCAGCCTTAAGAAGTGAGAGTGAAAGCATCAGTCTTGCATCGGTTCTAAGCTTTTTGCTAACAGATAATTCTATTGCTTTTTCAAACTGCTTCACAGCCTCCTCATAGTCTTCGACAACAAAAAGGTACAGCGCTTTTGAATATGCGACACAAGCACCTGATCCTTTTCTGTCATCCGCAATATAGGATATTTCGTTTAATATGATATAGTATACTTTAGCCGATTGAATATCCCTTGACATTGCTGCGGTTTTAAGATATGCCGCGCATAAGCAGATCTTGTCATCCGGACTGATAAGATCTGTGTCTATATTTTTAAGTATCTCGTTTGCATCCTTAAATCTTTCTCCATCTAAAAACTCGTCATTATATAAAAGTGCATTTTTAAAAGTTGTTTTATATCTTCTTCCTTTTTTATAAAGCTTTACCAATAATTCATAATACTCATCACAATAGCCTTTTTCATTTTGAATCAGCATCAGTCTATTTTGTTTTGAATTTTTTACAAGGAGATATATTAAAAACAATGCCGTATAAACAAAAGCGCACGCTATAAACGCATATATCATTATTCTCATATACTCATTTAAATAGCTTTCCTTTACTCTAAACAGCCAGCACACCGACATAATACAGAATGAGGTAAGCCAAGAAAACGCAGCGATCAATACCGCTGCTTTAATTATACTAACAAGCCTTTTCAATTTTATCACCGCAACAAATATCCTTTTTAATCAGTATATAACATAAGATAAAAAAAGTCAAACAACCACAAAAGAAAAGCGAACCATCTTTATGGTCCGCTTTTCCTTCTCCCTTATTACTCCGCTTCTTTCATCTTAGCAAAGCAATCGCTGCAATACACAGGTCTGTCTTCGCTCGGTTTAAAGGGTACTTTTGCTTCTCCTCCGCAAGCTGCACAGGTAGCTGTAAAGTACTCTCTTGACTGCCTAATTCTTGCTTTCTTTGCGTCACGGCATTCCTTACACCTTGTAGGCTCATTCTCAAAGCCCTTTTCAGCGTAAAATTCCTGCTCGCCGGCTGTGAAAACGAATTCTTTTCCGCAGTCCTTGCAGACTAGTGTTTTGTCTTCAAACATACCAGTTCCCTCGCTTGATAAATTTTTAGCCATGTCGGACTTACACCGACACCTTTGCCAAACCTTTAGCATAAGAGTATGCTTTACGATTTACAACGCTCTTTTTAAGCTATATGGCCATATATTCTAAGCCTGAAATACCGCTCTGAGCTTTTTTCGGACACGCTGCATAGCGTTATCCGCAGCCTTTTCGGTTATTTTAAGCTTATCTGCTATTATTTTGCAGCTTTCATACTGAAGGTACATCTCCAGTACAGAAAGCTCAAGAACCGACAATTCTCCCGATGCCCTTTTCATCATCTCGTTAAAGCGTTCTTTTTCTAAATAGATGGTTTCAGGACTCTCCAACTCAGCTTTTTTTGCTGCTTTATCATCTTCTTTACAGTCGGCTGTTCTTTTATTTTTCCCAACCACTGTAAGCATTCTGTTTGTTATACAGGTATCAGCATATGTAGAGAAAAGCACGCCTTTTGTCTTATCAAAGGTCCTTACCGCATAAAAAACTGCTACAAGCCCCTCGTCGATAAGATCGTTAAGTTCTGTACCTACGTTTTGCCTGCAAAGTTTCTTCGCCTTGATCTCAACTACCCTTTTATATCTCATAATAAGTGTGGTAAGAGATGTGTCATCTGACGCCCTTATAAGCTCCTCATCAGATGAGCTTTCGCTTATCATTTCCGTCATACCTCGTCTTTTCCAAAAGCCTTTCTTCCGCTCTCAAACAAATCGTTTCCTAAAGCGTCATTTGCCACAACTAGCGGAAAATCCTCTATCTCCATTCGCTTTACCGACTCACACCCAAGCTCCTCAAAAGCTATCACCTCACAGCTTTTTATACACCTTGAAGCTAAAGCTCCGGCGCCTCCGGTAGCACATAAATAAACCGCTTTGTTTCTCTTTATGGCAGCCTTCACCTCATCGCTGCGTTCTCCCTTACCGATCATAGCCGCAAGCCCCATATCCAGAAGTCTCGGTGCAAACCTGTCCATTCTGCCGGATGTCGTCGGACCGCAAGCACCCACTGCTTTACCCTCGGGGGCAGGAGTAGGTCCGGCATAATAAATAACTGCGCCGTTTATTTCAAAGGGCAAAGACTTTCCTTCGTTTAAAAGCGCATCAAATCGCTTATGGGCAGCATCTCTTGCTGTGTAAATAACTCCGGAAAGAAGTATCTTTTGACCCACCTCAAGTTCTTTTGAAAGAGTCTTTAGGTCACTTGTATTTATCCTCTTTATCTCAGCCATAATACTAATCTCCCGGAAATCACTCAAAAAGGCATCTCACAAATATTATGCGAGATGCCTCACTAATCAAATGTTACTTGTTTTTAATGATATTAAATATGTCGTCATAATAATTCGGATTGTCAGGAGCCTTAACGCCTGCCTTTGCCATAGCCTCTGAATCAAGCTTTGACGAAGCAGGAGTAGTAAATCTTCCCGAACCGTCTGCAAAATCTGCTGCAATAACAGTTACGCTGATGCAGTCGGTAGCATCAGAAGTGTAATCAGCACCAAAGATTATGGTAGCATCCGGATCAACAGCCTGAGTGATAAGCTGAGTAAGCTCGTCCATATCGCTTGTTATAATATCATCGCTCATCACTATGTTTACAAGAAGTCTTCTTGCTCCGCTGATAGATGTTTCAAGAAGCGGAGATGAAATAACCTGATTTGCCGCATCCTTAGCCTTATCCTTGCCCTCGCCGTATCCGATAGCAATATGAGCCTTTCCTGCATTCTTCATAACGGTTGTTACATCCGCAAAGTCAACATTCATAAAGCCGTTTCTGAGGATCAGATCGGCAATGCTCTTAACACCCGTCTTCAATACATTATCAGCAAGCTTGAATGAATCCCGCATAGTAAGCCTCTGTTCTCCTGTAAGAAGCTTCTGATTAGGAATAACGATAAGCGAGTCAACATGCTCTAAAAGCTCGGAAATTCCTTTTTCAGCCTGAGCGATCTTTTTAGAGCCCTCAAAGTCAAAAGGCTTTGTAACTACCGCAACAGTCAATATACCAAGATCCTGAGCGATCTCAGCAACGATAGGAGCTGCACCTGTTCCGGTTCCTCCGCCCATACCAGCGGTGATAAATACCATATCGGCATCCTTTATAGACTCTGAGATTTCCTCCTTGCTCTCTTGTGCGGAAGCCTCTCCGATCTCAGGTCTGCCGCCTGCACCCAAACCTCTTGTAAGCTTTGAGCCGATCTGTATCTTTTCAGTTGCCTTTGAGCGCTGAAGCGCCTGAACATCTGTATTTACAGCTATGTAATCGACATTTCCTATCATTCCCTCGTCAGCTATGCAGTTGAGCGCATTTCCGCCGCCGCCGCCAACTCCGACGACTTTTATCTTAGCTCCGAAAAGCTCCTCTGGGCTAATAGCAAAACTCATAATTTACAGTCCTCCTAAAATAATTTACGATAAATCATTTTTCAATGAAAATTGTACTTACCTATACTTTTATATAATAACACAAAACATTTAGTTTTGCAAGGCTTTTTTACAACATTTTTCGCAAAACAGGCGGTAAAGTTAACTCTTTTTGGCGATTTTTGTTAAATACAAGCCTTATCTTACATAATCCTGCCAGTTTTCCACTTCCTGAGACTCGCTATTTTCATTATCCAAACTCTCATCAGAAGACTGATTGGAAGGTTCCTCAGTAGGAGGTTGTGTTGCATCGGGAATAGCCGAAATACCGCTTTCTGCGCTGTGGTAAACCAGCATTCCCATATAATCTTCTCCTACCCTGTCTATAACAGACTTAATGTAACTCATTTTAAACGGTATGTCCTGTGTGCTTCCTAGCTTTATCTTTACACAGCCGTTATAAACTATTCTTATATCCGTCCTCGTCGAAATATCTATTTGTGTTATCTTATTCATTCCGAGCTTTTTACTTTGTGACAATATCTCCTCTAAAGCCATATTTTTAATACTGTCTTCATCTTTATAATTCATTCCGACATTCGTCTCAGCCATTTTCATTCCATAGACCTCGGCTGTGCCGGACTTCGGAGCGGAAAGTCCGGTTTCAAGTATCTTTCCGTTTGAGCTTATAACCATAAATTCCGTATCGCTGTATTTTATAGATGCCACAGGAGTAGCCTCTTTCAGCTCGATATTGAGCGTTGAAGCGAGCTTTCTGCTTACCGATGCGCTTTCAAAATATGGAAACGCCGAAAGTATTTTACTCTCTACATCGGAAGGGTTTGTTCTGAAAAGATTATCTCCGATCTTTACGCCGGACATTTCTATTATCTGTTCGGTAGGATAAAGCGTATTCCCCTTTACATTTATTGTTTTTATATTAAATAAAAATGTTACGGACAGGGCAACCATAGCAAGTATTACAAATATTATTATCAACAGATAGTAAAGTGAAAAATTTCTTCTGCGCTTTTTTCTTGAAACTACTACCTCTTCCCCGTTAATAATCTTAACCTCTTCCTGAGTTTTGTCGCTCTTTACTATGTCCCTCAATATCCTCACCTCTTTTTTATCCTATAAATTATGACATTTCTCTTATTTTAGTTAAATCCTTACTATCCCCGCACCGACACTTCTCAAGTCGGTCTCAATAGATTCGTATCCTCGGTCGATGTATTTTACATTACTAACCACAGTTTCACCCTGTGCGCCAAGACCTGCAAGTACAAGCGCTGCGCCTCCTCTTAAGTCTGTTGCCATAACATTTGCTCCATAGAGGGTCTTTACTCCCTCTATTACCGCAACTCTGCCCTCTGTCTTTATCTTAGCTCCCATCCTGCAAAGCTCATCAATATGGCGGTATCTGCTTTCAAAAATATTTTCAACAATAACGCTTGTTCCGCTTGCTTTACAAAGCGGAGGCATTATTATCGCCTGTGCGTCTGTCGGAAAACCGGGGTACGGCATTGTTCTTACATTTTTTACCGCGCCAAGCCTTTTTTTTGCGCTGATGTAAATATTATCGGAAAACGGAAAAACAGTACATCCCATTTCCTCAAATACCGGGATAACGCTTGTGAGGTCGTGATAATTCACCTTTTTTATGTTAAGCTCAGAGCCTGTAACCGCCGCCGCGCTCATATATGTGCAGGCAACTATTCTGTCCGGCATAACATTATATTCACAGCCAAAAAGCTCCTTTACCCCGACTATTGCTATTCTTCCTGTACCCGCACCTTTGATTTTTGCACCACATTTGTTTAAAAAGCCTGCAAGGTCAACTATTTCCGGTTCTCTCGCGGCATTCTCTATCACCGTTTCACCTTTTGCCGTACTTGCGGCAAGTATAATGTTTTCGGTCGCACCCACAGAAGGAAATGAAAGTGAGATTCTTGTTCCTCTAAGCCCGGAAGGGACCTCACAGTCTAACAGTCCGTATTCCTCTTTAATAACTGCGCCCATTTTCCTCAGCGCCTTTATATGAAGATCTATCGGGCGCGGTCCTAGTTCACACCCACCGGGAAAAGAAAGCTTACATCTTCCGCATCTTCCCAAGATCGCCCCAAGAAAAACAATAGAAGAACGCATTTCTCTCATAAGATCATCCGGCACATCAAACCCGACAAGAGCATCGGTATTGACAATAGCCGTGTCATTTTCTCTTTTACACCTGCACCCCAAGCAGGACAATATTCTCAACGCCGCATACGAATCGCTTAATTTTGGGCAATTATGTAAAACAGTTTCTCCCTTTGCCAAAACGCACGCCGCAAGCAAAGGCAGCGCAGCATTTTTAGCTCCGTGAACGCATATCTCACCCGAGAGCTTTTTGCCGCCCTCGATTTTAAGCCTCTGCATAACCCTCTCTCCTTTTCATATTGCATAACACATATTATGCAAATTAAGGAGATTAGGTGATACACTACCGGTAGATGTGCCTATTTCTCAGCATTGCTACGCTTTACTGATAAGCTCGCACAACACCGAGTATATTCTTTCATTTGTATCGTGTATATAAAGCTTACCTGCATTTTTTGACAGTTCAGAAAGCCTGTCCCTATCGCTTATCAGCTTTGAGACTGTATTTACTATTTTTTCATCAGTAAGGTCTTTTTCTTCCAAAACAACAGCAGCCGATGCGTTTTGCAGCACCATTCCGTTGTAATACTGATGATTTCCGGCAACATTAGGAGATGGTATAAGCACAGAACCTCTCCCCATACTTTCAAGCTCGTTAAGGGTGCTTGCTCCGCATCTGCTTATTACAAGATCGCTTGCCGCCATACAAACCGACATATCAACATAGTCCGAAATAATAAGCTCTTTTTTATCAGTATCTATGCCATTTTTAGATAGCTCTGAAACATAATCCTTATAACCGGGATATGTCCCGTAAGAATGTATATGGTATACCTTATTTCCGCTCTCCTGATACCACTTAAAGAGTGCAGCCGCCGCATTGTTTATGGTCCTTGCGCCAAGACTTCCTCCCGTAGACAAAATACACACTGCCTCTTTCGGAATACCGAGCTTTTCTCTCGCTTTGGATTTTTCGATTGCGAAAAAGGATTTTCTTACCGGAAGTCCCGTAACGGTACAGTCCGCTTTTTCATCCAAATACTTTCTGGCTTCCTCAACTGTGAGCATAACCTTGTCTACGACCTTAGAAAGAAGCTTGTTTGTAACTCCGGGAAAGGCATTCTGCTCGTGAATAGCTGTTTTTATTCCCTTTTTTGCGGCGCTTCTTACTATCGGTCCGGCAACATATCCGCCGGTTCCTATTACAAGATCGGGTTTAAAATCGCTTATTATCTTGTTTGCTCTTTTTCCCGCAGTCATAAGATAGGACGCTGCTTTGATATTTCTCTTGATATTATTAAAACTCAGCTTTCTCTGAAATCCCTTTACCTGTATCTTGTAAAACTTATATCCCGCCTTTGGTACAAGCCTTGACTCAAGTCCGTCAGGAGTTCCGGCAAAAGCTATCACGGAATCAGGATACTTATCCTTTATTATTTCTGCAATGGCAAGAGCAGGATTTATATGTCCTGCCGTTCCGCCTCCCGCAAGTAAAACCCTTAGCATAAAATACTTCCTTTCAAAACCGCAAAGCTTACGGCGATTTGTTAGCCTGTCTTGAGACTGAGAGCAGCACTCCCATTTCAAGCAGCTGTATCAAAAGTGCCGTTCCGCCGTAGCTGAAAAACGGCAGCGATATACCGGTATTCGGAAATGCGTTTGTCGCGACTGCAATATTCAAAAGCGCCTGGGAGCCTATCTGTATTGTTATTCCCGCCGCAAGAAGCATTCCGAACCTGTCTCTTGAGCGTGACGCTATGTAAAAGCCTCTTAGTATAAATATCGCAAACAGGATTATCACAACGCAAGCTCCGACAAAACCAAGCTCCTCACAAATTATCGAGAAAACAAAGTCGTTTTGTGATTCGGAAAGGTACAGATACTTCTGTCTTGATTCACCGA
Source organism: uncultured Clostridia bacterium (assembly GCA_947624675.1). Classification (GTDB taxonomy): domain Bacteria; phylum Bacillota; class Clostridia; order Oscillospirales; family Ruminococcaceae; genus UMGS1601. The sequence goes on from CANQLI010000011.1 coordinate 31,722, forward strand.
ACCCAAGCCCGAATATTCCTCCGGAGCCTATTGCAAGAAGTGACTGATATGTCTGATATGTACTTCCCTGCGGATCGGATTTCGGGTTCTGCCAGGACTCAAACCGCTCGGTTATATAGCTAAATCCTCCGTCGCTGTCCAAAAACACCTTGTAGATCAAAAACGCCGCAAGAGCAATACATAAGCAACCGATAAAACGCCAGAAATACTTTTTCGGCACTCCGCCTACAAACATCATTGAAAGTCCTATTATTCCAAAAATCAGAACTCCCGACATATGCCTTTGCGCCGCAACAGCGACTGCACAAAAGCCCAGTATCACCGCAAACGGTACAATAGAAAACCGCCAGTTGTCAAATTTTTGCCAGTTTACAGCAAGAATATATGAAAATATAATGATTACCGCTACCTTGAGTATCTCAGACGGCTGAAACTGCATTCCGGCTATGGTTATCCAACGCCTTGCGCCGGCAACCTCATCACCGACAAAAGCGGTTATAAAGTTTAAAGCAAGTGCTCCGGCAAACAACAAAAACGCTATTTTTGTATTCTGATAAAAATGATAGTCTAGGTAAGACACTAAAAACATTCCTATAAGTCCCAGAACTCCTGAAAACAGCTGTCTTTTTATGTAATAATACCCGTCATTGGCATCGTAAAGTCCCCACGCATAGGAAGCGGAGAACATCATTACAAATCCAAACACCAAGAGCACCAGCACAATTATCAGAAAAGGACGGTCTATCTTGTCTTTTACAAATCTTAAGTTAAGCTTTTTTCTCGCCTGAGCAACAGGCTGATATGGCGGTAAAATCTTGGTCTTTATTTTTTTCTGATTTATTTCCAAATGCTCTCACTCCCTCCCTTTAAACAAATTAAATTAACTTAAAAGCTGATCATATAAGCTTATCTATTACCTCTTCGAGCTTTACGGACCTGCTCGCCTTAAACAAAAACGCATCGCCGTCACGCTTTAAGTCTGACAAGTAATCACAAAGCTTTTCTTTATCGGTAAAATGTGTTGTGTTATTTATATCGAAGCCTGACTTCACAGCACCTTTTATGATATATTCCGAATCGCTTCCGAGGCACACAAGTATGTCGGTTTTACTTTTAGAAACAAGCTCTCCGACCTTTTTGTGAAGCTCCTTTGACATATTGCCGAGTTCCTTCATATCTCCCAGTACAGCGATCCTTCTTCCGCTTACATTAAGAGACGACAGCATCTGAAGTCCTGCCTCCATAGAATCATACGATGCGTTATAACAGTCCTTTATAACAGTAATCGAACCAATCTTTTCAATGTTCTGTCTTATCCCGTCAGGCTTGTATTTTTCTATTCCTCTTACTATGTCTTCCGCATTGATACCTAAATATCTGCCTACACAGAAAGCTGCAAGGGCATTTTTAACATTATGCACTCCCGTTACATTTATTTTGGCTTCGATCGAACGGTTCTCATAACATATCCTGAAGCTCACGCTGCTTTCAGACTGAAAAATATCCATTGCATAAACATCCGCCGATTTATTTTTCACAGAATATGTTATGAGTCTTCTGCCTCTTGGATCTATACTCGAAAGATACTTGTCGTCAAGGTTGATAATAAGCGGAGCAGATTCTTCTGCACCGTCAAGTATTTCGAGCTTTGCTCTGAGAATATTTTCTCTTGAACCTAAGTTTTCGATATGAGATGTACCTATATTGGTTATAACGCACACATCCGGTGACGCACACTGTGAAAGTCTGGAGATCTCTCCCTGATGATTCATACCCATCTCTATTACTGCGGCTTTGTGGTCTTTTGACAATCTTAAAAGGGTTTCAGGAAGTCCTATGTCGTTATTTTTGTTTCCTTCCGTTTTAAGAGTGTTAAATTTCTCACTTAACGCCAGCCAGATAAACTCTTTAGTGGTGGTCTTTCCGACACTTCCCGTTACAGCGACAAGCGGAATATCAAATTTCCTCCTGTAATAATGCGCTATGCTCAAATACGCTGCACGGGTAGAATCAACTATTATACATTTTGATCCAGCTATCGCTCTTTCAGTAACCGCACACTCAGCGCCGTTTTTTATCGCCTCGGGGACAAAGTTATGTGCATCAAATCTTTCCCCCTTTATGGCGATAAACACGCTTTCCTTTCTGACCTTTTTAGAATCTGTCGTTATGCTATCAACATAAAAGTCGCTCGGATAACCATAGCTTCCGTCACAGGCATTTACTATTTCACTTAACTTAATTTTCTCCATTTTAATCTCCGTTTTTATTTGAGTTTTGAAAGAGCATCTTTTACAATTTCTCTTTCATCAAGATGTATCTTTACATTTCCTGGAAGTATCTGATAGTCCTCGTGTCCCTTTCCGCAAAGCACTATCACATCGTCCTTTATGGCATTTTCAACTGCCCAGTTTATCGCCTTTATCCTGTCGGTTATTGTAATATACGCTGTTTTATCCCTATCTATTCCTTCAAGTATATCCTTGATTATAAGCTCCGGGTCTTCATCTCTCGGGTTATCCGATGTTATTATAAGAAAATCCGCATATTTAGCCGCAGCCTTAGCCATAAGCGGACGCTTTTTTGCGTCTCTGTTTCCGCCACAGCCGAAAAGGCATATTAGCCGACCTTTAGCGCTTGATTTCATAGCAGATAAAATGTTTTCGACAGCATCGGGTGTGTGTGCATAATCACATATAACGGTAAAGTCGCGTCCGGTCGGAATGACCTCGGCTCTTCCCCTTACGCCTCTCTGATCTTTAAGTATATCGACTGTCTTTTTGACATCAAAGCCGAGAATGTCTGCACAGGCGATAACACAAAGGGAATTTGACACATTAAATTCACCGGGCATATTGAAGCTTACCGGGATAGTTTGTTTTCCGTCTGAGAATGTATATTTTACGCCGCTCGTTAAAAGCTCTTCATCTCTTGCGGTAAAGTCCGCGACAGCTTTTGTGCTAAATGTCGTTTTCTTACAGCTTATCTCATTTAAACATCTTTTCCCCCACTCATCATCAACATTTATCACCGCTGTGTCAGTCATCGAAAACAAAAGCTTTTTAGCACTATAATAGTTCTCCATAGTCTTGTGAACATCGAGGTGATCCTGTGTGAGATTGGTAAACGCGCCGAGCTCAAAGTGACAAGGCGCAAGCCTTTTTTGTTCAAGCCCCTGAGAAGAGACCTCCATCACTACATATTCACATCCCTCGTCAACCATCTTTGAAAAGAGTTCAAAAAGATCATATGCCTCAGGGGTTGTTCTTTCCGTGTGAAGTATCTTATTGCCGATCTCATTGTAACAGGTCCCGATAAGTCCTGCCTTTTTCCCGAATCCCGAAATAACCGCCTTTAGCATAGTTGTTATCGTTGTCTTTCCGTTCGTGCCGGTTACGCCAACAAGCTTTAAACGCTTATGCGGTTCATTAAACCACTTTGCGCAGATATATGAGTATTCCTCTCTTGTATCGGGTACTATTATCTGGCGTTTAAGGCCTAGATCTCTTTCGGTCAAAACGGCAGCCGCTCCTTTTTCCAACATATCCTCAGCGACTGAGTGTCCGTCAAATTTTTCTCCTTTTATACAAACGAAAAGCTCCGAACCGTTTAATTTTTGCCTGCTGTCTGATACTATGCCTGTTATTTCTATATTATTAAGCTTTGTTTCTGCGTTTTCTCTTATAAGATCATAAAGCCGCATATTTGTTCTCCCCTTAGTTTTTGATACTACTCTTGATATTGGTCTTCAACATATCCCCCGTTATCATTGCTGTAATAACTGTCGTCATAATACACATCTTCATTATATTGATTGTAGGCGTCGTCATTTTGTTCATCATTATCCTGAGAGTCCTGTTGATCCTCCTGCTTTTCAGGCCAAACGGTGGACATATTTACCGTTACAGATGTTGAGGCATAAGCCTCTGCGCCGCCAAGAGGGTTTTGTTCTATACAAAAAGATCCCTTTGATTCGTAATCTCCTATAAATGTGACATTAAAGCCTGCCTGATGCATAGCCTCCTGTATTGCGTCCTTTGACATTCCATATACATTTGGAACATATTTAAGCTCCGGCTCAATGCCCTCCTCAGTATAGAGTATGACCGTACCGCCGCGCTGAACAGATCCCGACGAAGGTGTTTGCTTTACTACCTTATCGCCTGAACCTACTATCTGCACATTAAGACCTGTTTTTTCAATAGTTGCCTTTGCATCACTCACGCTTTGATTTGCAACACTCGGAACATATACTGCGAGTGTTCCCAGCTCTTCCTCTGAATACTGAGGATAATATCCCAAATACGGAAGAATATTTTTCAAAGCGCTTACGCATACGGGAGCTGCGATCTGGCTTCCGTAAATCTCTCCGCTTTCCGGAGCATCGACCATAACGAGCATAACAAGCTCAGGCTTATCAGCAGGATAAAATGCACAGTACGAAGCTACATGCTGACGTCCCTCATCGTCGATAACATCAAGCTTTTCGCTTGTTCCCGATTTTCCGCCTATATTATAGCCCTGAATATATGCGTTGCTGTCAGGCTCTGATTGTATTACATTTTCCAGAACCTGCCTCATCGTCTTTGAGGTCTCCTCAGAAATAACCTGTCTTTTGATCACAGGCTTAAAATCCTTTACTACATTTCCGTTTGCATCTATGATTTTGTCGACCATCTGCGGAGTTACAAGGTATCCGCCGTTTATTACAGCGGAATATGCAGTTATCATCTGTATCGGAGTTATCTTATTCGCCTGTCCGAAGGATGATGTTGCAAGCTCTACTATTCCCATAGTATCTCTGTTATAGGTAATACTCGAAGCCTCGGCAGGAAGATCTATCCCCGTCAGTTCTCTGAAACCAAAAGCATCAAAGTAATTACAGAATTTATCCACTCCCAGTTTAAGTCCTATCTGAATAAAAGCCGGGTTACAGGAATTAGTCATAGCCTGAGCAAATGTCTGCAATCCGTGATCCCGCGTGGTATGGCACCTTATAGTCGTATCCGCAACAGTATAGCTTAGATTACAGCTGAATGTCTCCTTTAAGTCTATCACCTTCTGCTCAAGGGCAGAAGATCCGGTTATTACCTTAAATACCGATCCGGGATAATAAATTTCAGAAACCGCCTTATTCTTCCACTGAAGGCTCCACGCGGCATTTAAAGCCTCGTCATAGGTTTGTTTCTCTTCCTCCTCGTCATCAGGAGTTTCAATTACATTTCCGTATTCGTCGGTCGTCACCTCGGTAGGCTCTTCGGTAGCCTCGGTAGTACCCGCAATTTTCTCGGCATCCTCCTGCTGTTTGAGCTGTTCCAGCTCCGCTCTCGTCTTTTCATCGTAAATCTCGGCAGGATTGTTAAGATCATAGCCGGGTGTTGTCGCCATAGCCAGCACCTGACCGGTATTAGGATTCATAATTATGCCGCAGGCTCTGTCTCTTGGCTTATGAAGCTCTACCGCCTCCTTAAGCGCCTTTTCAAGATAGCTCTGTACATTTACATCCATATTGAGCACAAGCGAAGCTCCGTCTACCGCATCGTAATTCTGTTTATATCTGTAAGGCATCTGAGTGCCGTCACGACCCTCCGCGGTAACGGTTTTTCCGTCCGTTCCTGAAAGATAATCGTCGTAGTATGCCTCAAGTCCGAGAAGTCCGTAGCCGTCATAGTGTATATGTCCGATAACTGATGCCGCAAGATCGTTCTGAGGATAATATCTCTTTGTCATCGGTACGGTTCCGATAGCTCCGCAGTTTATTTCGCTTTTATATTCTAGAACCCTGTCTAGGGCTTCCTTTTCCACACTTTTTTTAAGCTCTTCATAGCTTGATGCCTTAAGGCATTTTTCCTTTACCTTCCCCGGCTCAAGCTCTAATATATCAGCAAGCTTGTTTGATATTTCGTCAACTGTTGCCTTAGGATCGTTTGAAAGGTAGTCCTTAAGAGTGTTAGGATCTATAAATACAGTATAGACGGTAGCGCTCTGTGCAAGTATCTGGTTATTGCAATCCACTATCGAACCTCTGCTTGCCTTTATAGTTGTGCTTTTGAGCTGCTGAGCATTAGCGAGCTCTCTGTACTCCTCGCCCTGAACAACAGAAGTCTTGAAAATATTTATGACTATCCATACGATAACTCCGAGCATCACAAGCCCTATCCATATATTAAGACGCTTTCTCATAAGCACCGTAGGCTTATCTCCCATATTTAAGCTCCTTTCTTCCGTTTTCCTCAAAAAAGCGTAAAAAAGCTAAGTTTTAACTCTTCGTCACTGACATAAGTAAAAGCTTAACTTTTCCACTAATAAATCCTATTCTTTATGCTCCGATATATTCCAAAACATTTGAAAACCATTTTTTAATGGCTACAAAAATATTCTCATCAGTCTCAACAGGCTCTACCACTGCATCAGTCTTGACCTCAACATACTCCACCTGTGATTTATCAAGCTTTTGCAGTCCGAGGGTCTTTTCGGCATATTCCTCAACCTGAGACAAGCCGGTCTTTGATTCAAGTTCCGACTTTAAGCTGAGATTTGCCTCGTTAAGCTGTGAAAGCTCTGTCTGAAGCTTTGTCTGTTCAGAATATATTTTGCTTAGTTCTACCCTTCCGAAAACAATCGCCAGCAGCAAAACCGCCGCAATAAAACCTGTTATCGTATACCGAATGGCTGCTGACGCCCTCGGCTTTAACTTAAGGTTTTTTATATGCTTGATTTTCGGGCGTAACTTAGGCTCTTCCTTAAGATCATACTCGGTATAATCATAAGCGAGATTGTTGATTTTCGCCATTTCCTTGCCCTTCCGACGATAAGAGCGACAATGTATCGCTCAAGTCCTTTTTAAAATCCCTTTTTCTTTTTCTTCGTTTTGTCTTTTGTTCTATAAGTTTTTCTTTTTACCTTTGCTGTTTTTGTCTTTTCTTTTTGTTGTTGTCATTTCTTTTGCCCCAAAAAGCTTTTATTTTATCTTTGTTCTGCTTTTCGGTGATCCGGCGGAACATCATTCTTTTATCTTTTCGATGATCCGCAGCTTTGCGCTTTTGCTCCTTTTATTTTTCTCAAGCTCCTGCGCGCTTGCCTCTATCGGCTTTTTGTTTACAAGAGCGCCTCTCGGTGTTCTCCCGCAAACGCACACCGGAAAATCCGGCGGACAAATACAACCCTGACAAAACTCCTTAAACCTTTGCTTTACAAGCCTGTCCTCAAGCGAATGAAAGGATATAACGCAAAGTCTTCCTCCGACGCATAGTGCGTCAAACGCCTTGTCAAGAGCGATACTTATGTGACCAAGCTCATCATTCACCGCAATTCTTATAGCCTGAAAGGTCTTTTTACAGGGATTTTTATCTCGCCTTGCCTTTTGCGGGACGGCGGACCTTATTATGTCTGCAAGCTCTAAGGTCGTATTGATTTCTTTTTCCTCTCGTTTGTTTACAATGGCGCGTGCTATCTGTCTTGAAAATCTTTCCTCGCCGTACTCAAATATGATTTTAGCCAGGCTCTCGTAAGAATATGTGTTCACAATATCCTTAGCGCTTATTCCCGTTTTGCTCATTCTCATATCTAGCACAGCATCAGAGTGGTAGGAAAAGCCTCTTTGAGCATCGTCAAGTTGATGTGAAGACACCCCGAGATCAAGTAATATTCCGTTAGCCTTTGGTATATTTTTCTCTTTCATTATACTGTCAAGCTCTGAAAAATTGGAATTTATCACCTCGGCATTAAAGCCCTTGAGTCTTTCCGTAGCGACACTTACCGCTTCAGGGTCTCTGTCTATTCCGATAAGTCTGCCGGTCGTAAGGCGTTTTGCTATCTCTATGGAATGCCCTGCGCCTCCGACAGTTCCGTCGATGTATATGCCGTCCGGCTTAATGTTAAGTCCGTCTATGCACTCACTGAGCAAAACGGAGATATGATTAAATTCCAATCACTACACCAACCCTTGCGGTCACATACCAAATAAAACTCAGAAGTCAAGCTCTTCCATAGCCTTTAGCGCACACTCGTCATCAAACACGGCGCTTGCCTGATCCCATCTTTCCTTATCCCAGATCTCTGCCCTGTCTGTGACTCCGGCAACGACAATGTCCTTAGAAAGGCTCGCAAACTTCCTTAAGTCCTGCGGTATCAGTATCCTTCCCTGTTTATCCGCTTCGACCTCGGTTGCTCCCGCCATAAAGTGTCTTTGTATCTGTCTTCCCTTTGAAATAGGAAGACCTCTTATCTTTTCGGCAATAAGCTCAAAGTCCTCAAGCGAATACACAAACAAGCATCCGTCGACGCCTCTTGTGACGATGAACCTCTCGCCGATTATCTCTCTTAACTTTGTAGGAAAGCTCATTCTTCCCTTTGCGTCCATAGACGGATAGAATGTTCCCATTAAATTTGTTGTCGGCAAGCCGTTCACCTCCCTATCAAGCGGTTTGTTTCACTTTTGGGAATTATCACCACTTTTTCGCACAATTAACCACTGCAAGTTAATTATACACCATAATCAAGGGAAATGCAAGCCCAAAGACAAAAAAACTTGTAGACAAATTGACAAATTAAAACAAGTTAATTTATACAATATATCCAAATTCAATGAAAAATTTACAGAAAGTTTACAAACTGACCTTTCTCATATCTTGTCCACTAATAAAGGACAAAAGCTGTTGATGCCGACTGCTGTTAAAACATACTGATCACAATATATTGTATTTACTTTGATCTTAATAAAAGGCTGTATTTTATACTGCCCAATATATTTTACCACAACATATAGTATGTGTCAACATAAAACAATCTAAATAAACCTTGTTTTACTTACCTTAATTTAACATATTCATATCAAGTCGGCTACTAAATATAGTTTTAAAAGCTATGTCGGCAATCAAATAAGGACTATGTCCGTTATTAAGCAGCGATTAATAATAACTGCCGCTTGTATTTATCCACTCAGGACACCGTGTGAATACAAATATAGCGGCAGCTGTTTTATGAACAAATTATGAATATTGTAAACATTTCGTTACGAAATATGAGTTATTTTGTGAAAAATGTACGTTTGCGTACATTTTTTCCTGATTTTGCACTATTAGTGGAGGGCAAAATAAAAAAACAGGAAGCCGATAAATATCGGATCCCTGCTTTTAACTTTACTTATTAAGCTTTTCTATGCTTTCCTTAAGCCTTGCCATCTTCTGCATAGCGATTTCAAGCTTTGCTTTTTCCTTTTCTATAAGCGGCTTTGGCGCCTTAGCCAAAAAGCCCTGATTTGAAAGCTTTCCGCTTAAGAAATCTATATCCTTCTTAACAGCCTTCATTTCTTTATTGAGACGCTCTGTTTCCTTATCTTTATCGACTATCTCGTCAAGCGGAATAAATATCCTTGCAGAATCGGTGACTACTGTAAGAGCGTCGCCGGCATAAGCCGTATCCGATATCTTGACCTCGCTTGCTGACGCCAGCCGTTCAAAGAACATTGTTCCCGACTTGAACACATCACTAAACGGCGTTTCGATAAACACCTTTGCTTTTATGCTCGGAGCAACATTCATCTCAGCCCTGCGGTTTCTTATTCCTTTTATAGCATCTATTATCTTTTCAAAGTTCTTTTCTTCCTTTTCAAAGCAGAGCGACTCATTATAAGTCGGGAAGCTTTCAAGCATAAGCGGGCTGTCGCCGACTAAGGTCTGCCATATCTCCTCGGTGATAAACGGCATAAACGGGTGTAAAAGCTTAAGCATTTCCTTCATCACCCATACAAGCACCGCCTGAGCAGTTTCCTTTGTTTCTCCGCCTGCTGAGATTCTGGGCTTTGTAAGCTCAATATACCAGTCACAGTAAACATCCCATATAAAGTCATATAGCTTTTGTACAGCAACGCCTATCTCATAACCCTCGAGATTTGTATTTATATCTTTAGCGAGCGAATTTATCTTAGAAACTATCCACTTATCCTCTGTGGTGAGGTTATCCGGAAGATCAGTTATCTCATACCCGTCGGGAAGATTCATCATTATAAACCTTGCTGCGTTCCAGAGCTTATTTGCAAAATTTCTCGAAGCCTTTACCTTATCGTCGATATATCTCATATCGTTCCCGGGTGAATTTCCCGTTGCGAGCATAAACCTCAATGCGTCCGCACCGTACTGTTTTATTACCTCAAGAGGGTCTATTCCGTTTCCTAAAGACTTAGACATTTTTCTTCCCTGAGAATCTCTCACAAGTCCGTGTATAAGCACCGTGTCAAACGGAACCTCTCCCATCTGTTCAAGAGCCGAGAACATCATTCTCATTACCCAGAAAGGAATTATGTCGTATCCCGTAACAAGCGTGTTTGTAGGATAAAAATACTTAAGGTCGTCAGTCTTATCAGGCCAGCCAAGTGTAGAAAACGGCCAAAGCGCAGATGAAAACCAAGTATCAAGCGTGTCCTCGTCCTGCCGCATTTTCTTTCCGCACTTAGGACAATAAGCCTCGTTTTCCTTTGTAACGACCGTCTCCCCGCAGTCGTCGCAATAAAACGCCGGGATCTGATGTCCCCACCAGATTTGACGGGATATACACCAGTCGCGTATGTTTTCGAGCCAATGGAAGTAGATCTTTTCAAATCTTTCAGGAACAAACTTTGTTTTTCCGTCCTTAACCGCCTTTATCGCAGGACCTGCAAGCGGCTCCATTTTAACGAACCACTGTGTTGAGACCTTCGGCTCTACCGTAGAAGAACAGCGGTAGCATGTTCCTACATTGTGATTGTAGTCCTCTGTTTTTACCAGGTATCCGCCTTTTTCAAGGTCCTCGACTATCCTTTTTCTCGCTTCATACCTGTCTAGTCTGGCATACTCTGGATAATCGTCTACGATTTTAGCATCGTCCGTGAGAACATTTATGACCGGAAGGTCGTGTCTTTTTCCGACTTCAAAGTCGTTAGGGTCGTGAGCCGGAGTAATTTTAACTACGCCAGTTCCGAAATCCATTTCAACATAGTCATCCGCAACAACAGGTATCTCGCGTCCGACAAGAGGAAGTGTGAGCATTTTTCCGACAATATCCTTATATCTTTCGTCGTTCGGATTTACAGCTACCGCCGTATCTCCCAAAAGTGTTTCTGGTCGTGTTGTCGCAAGCTCAACATATCCACTTCCGTCCGTAAGAGGATAGCGTATATGCCAGAAGTGTCCTGCCTGATCTTCATAATCGACCTCCGCATCGGAAATAGAGGTTTTACAGTGCGGACACCAGTTGATCATTCTCTCGCCGCGATAGATAAGTCCCTTATTATAAAGGCTTACAAACACCTCTTTAACAGCCCTGTTACAGCCCTCGTCCATAGTAAAGCGCTCTCTCGACCAGTCGCAGGATGAACCGAGCTTTTTAAGCTGTTCAACTATCCTTCCTCCATACTGTTCCTTCCATTTCCAAGCGCGCTCCATAAACGCTTCTCTTCCTATGTCCTCCTTGGTAAGACCTTCCTTACGCATAGCTTCTACTATTTTAGCTTCAGTTGCTATTGCGGCGTGGTCTGTTCCGGGAAGCCAGAGCGTCGAGTATCCGCTCATTCTTTTCCACCTTATAAGAATGTCCTGAAGCGTCTCGTCAAGAGCGTGTCCCATATGGAGTTGTCCGGTGATATTCGGAGGCGGAATAACGATAGTATAAGGTTTTTTGTCGGGATCGATATTAGCTTTAAAGCAGTCGTTATCCATCCAATATTTGTATATTTTGTCCTCAAATGCTGAGGGGTCATATTGCTTTTCGAGTTCTTTTTTCATAGTATCTGTCCTTTCAATATTGTTTTTGAGTTGATTCCGGTACAGGTCAGACTCGTGTATCCATCAAAATATGAAAAGGCATTTTGCTTTTAATATACAAAGCCACAATGTTTCAATCCTTTCAACATAACGATCAAGTATAGTTATTATCTCACAACAGCTCAAAAAAGTCAAGATTTCGCTTAATAAATAAGAGAGCAGACTTAAAATCTGCTCTCATCTGTTTATGCAAACTAAATTAAGCGTAGACTATTCATCTACTTTAACAACGCTTGTTACACCGTTTATAATTGGAGGAAATACTTCAACGATACTACCGATCGATTTAATTATAACCTTATCACCCACAGTAATATCCGAGCTAATTTGAGCGTTGTCAGTATATTCAAGCTCAACATCAATTACTTCAGATTCTGAATAAAGATGCGCCTCAACGTTCAAAACCTTACCATCCTCTACTTTTAGCACGGTTGCTTCATATTCACATTCGATAGAATCCGAACCAACCTTTGCCATTATATTTATTTTTCCAACATCAGCTGTGGTTATTTTTCCGTCCCCGTTCATATCCGCTGCCAAAAATTCTGTATCAGACGGCTTTTGGGCTCCCTTTGCAAATGAATTAGCAAATCCGACATCTGCCGTAGTTACTTTTCCGTCACTATTTATATCGCCATAAGTTTCAATAGAAGAGCATACCGTAAATTCACAACTCGTACTAACCGATCCGTCAGCAGAGGAAAGCATAAGCAAATAGGTTTTACCCGCTTCAATCATTGGGTCAAAAAATCCCACACTAGCATCAAAACTTCCTTCAGTATCTCTTATTAACCAGTTACTATCATCAAACATCTTACTGCCTGAATCGTCATAAATACTTACTATAATATCCTGTCCGTCCCAATTTGAATAACTGAATGTATAATTAAGATAAAACATTCCCTCTGCTATAGGCTTTATTTCATCAATTATAATAGTCGGTTCGTTTACAGTATCTGTACCGTCAGCATCGTTATTTGAAATATACATAGCTTTATAGTCTTGGTCATTTCCCGCTAAAACAGTAACAGAAGAAAGCATAGTTACAGCTGTTACTGCGGCAGTTACTGCCGCCGATAGTTTATAAAATTTCATATGTATACACCTCTAATCTAAAAATATAATGAGAAAAAAGCAACTTAATCGTAAGTAGACCTCATATATGCAATGGTACCGTAAATTTCGTTTTGTACCTTCGCTCCAAAGTTGTGATTTGTACTACCATATGCGTGTACAGCCACAATTTTATTTTCAGAGTCTATAACGGGTGACCCACTATTTCCAGGTAAAGTATCACAATCGTAATATAAAAAATCATTTATATCAGCAACCACTTTACCATCACTTCGCCACATTGTTATTCTATACTTATCTTTATTCCCAGGATATCCAATAACACTGACATCCGATCCGCTCAAATCAGTATCTTTGCAGTTTTTCAATCCAAGCCATCCCGTTATATCGCCTGCATTCGCGTTAAGAATAATAACTCCCCAGTCATTAACTGCTACCATATTTTGCACATACTTACAATTTGCAAACACTTTTTTTGCCTTATACGGACCATAGGGAGTATAATAACGCTGCCTAGCAGGATAAACTTCAACTTTAACACAATTTCCTGCATCTGGTCTATGCAATATGTGTCCACAAGTTAAAACAACACTTCTTCCTACCATGCAACCCGAACCTAAATATCCTATATCTGCTGCTCCGTCACCGTTCTTATCCCAATATGTTCTAATATCACAAATCGCTCTATACGGAGCTTCATGTGTTTTAATTATTTCGTAACTTTCATCATCTCCAATAATCGAAGCAGGAGATATTCCGTCATCATCTCCATAATCAGTAATACACCCTTCTGTTTCATAAACGGTATTAGAGTTTACTTCGATTGTCTCATATCCCTCCTCACCCGTAACAAAATCCTTACTGTAAAATACGTATTCCTGAGAATTTTCCTTAACACTTTTATCAGCTACGGCATTACCTGACGGTATACTCAATATTAAAGTACTTACACTAAGAGCTACTGCAACAATTTTACTTTCCTAGTTCCACCTTTTTAATTTAATAAACTAATATTAACATATTTTGTCATTCATGTCAAGTGATTTAATGATTTTTTCAATATTATCCGAGTTATAAATATGCATTAATCGTACAAAAAAGCTTGCAATTTGCAAAAAACGGTGATATAATATGTATCGTTAAATATGGGCCCATAGCTCAGCTGGGAGAGTGCCGCGTTCGCAATGCGGAGGTCGAGGGTTCGATCCCCTTTGGGTCCACCACCTTGCGTGGTCAGGTTGGAGAACAGCCTGCCGTGCAACTCAGTAAGGAACACCCCTGTTATTCGGGGGTGTTCCTTCGTTCTTGCACCAATTACACTCTGAGTTGGCAAGCTGATGCTACTCAAATCGCACCGGATTCTTTATTGACTCTCTCGTCTCAAATATGGTAAAACAGCCTGATTTGGGGCCCATGCACCAATTTTGTCACGGATAATTCTTTTAAGCGTGAGCGTAGTTGGCTCTCAAATAGCGCTTTTTGGTGCAGTGCACCGTTTTTTGAATTATCCGTGAGAATTGAACTGTACCCCATTTTCCGGACTCGGTCCTTGGTGTGATGAAATCCCCAGCCAACTGATTTTGCGAATATATTTTTGTTAACGTGCTATACAACGTATGGAATCGCCACTACCTTTAACATTACCAAGTTCGCCAGTGGCGTCGATATATAGACCCTTTCTCCCGTATTGTCTAATGTCATATCCCAAGCAGAACCGTTACCATTTGCGGTCGATGTCCACCAATAGCCTGTAGTGTTTCGTCCTGTTGGCCATCCGTTTTGGTTGCATGTGCCACCCATTATGAAATTGGCAGGACTATCTTTGAGATTAGTGCCATATTTAGTTATGATGGAATTCAAGTTATCCTTGGTGGGTAATTTCCAGTTTTTTGGACAAATTAATTTAGAAGTATCACCAGATGTTTTGATTTCTGTGCCTTCTCCGGCGGGGTCACTTGCAAAAGCGCTCCAGGAAGGGATTTTCGCAATTTAACCTTTACAAAAACCACCCGCGATGGGTGGTTTTTGTATTGTATGCTAATCCAATACTAGTCATCTGAGCATTTAATCGGATATACAACGGATAGCATTGCCTCTATGGCGACCAATGGTGTCATAGGGAGCGACTTTATTCGAATAAATAAGCATGTTATATCCTAATTTGGAATCATAAATGGATGAAGTCCAAAATACACCATGGGTGCCTATATTACCCCGTTTGGATTGTCCATTATAGATATAGACATCTCCCGAAAGCATAAAATTGGGGCCGTCGATATTTAGCAGAATATTTTGATTTTCGTCATAAGATTCAACTAGAGCCTTGTATTCGGTATTATCGGGAAGATTCCATCCCTTGGGGCAGATAGATTGCTGTATGGTAGCAAACGTCACTTGAGTTGTCGCCTCGCCGGCTGTTGCCGTAAAAAGATTATAGAAGCCACCATAGGTCTGGTCAATATAAACACGCTTTTCATTAACGCTTTCAATATTAAAATTTTCGATGTTGCTAGCAGGAAGTACGAACTCATCGCGAACATCAGAATCTGTCGAGGTGAGCGTTGCGTTATCAATTCGCAAGTTGTCCACCATCCAGCATCGATCATCCTTAAGCTTGCGAACCTTATAAGTGTTGTCATCGCGAATATCCACCAGAGTAGCCGTGGACTGTTTCTCGAATGTCCCTACATGGCTACAAAGCTCAGCGGACATGTCTTGCATTTTATAATGCCCAGAATCGTCTTTTTCTTTGCCACTTAATTCAAGAACTTTTTCTATGGTAAGTTCTTTTTGCCACATAGCGTGGAGCGTCACAGTATTATTGGAGCTCGCAAGGTCAAGCGCATCACCTTCCTTGTAGGCCTTGCTTCCTTCTGGACAAGTGTCTTCATCATAGACATTCTCATTGGTTGGTATAGCTGTGCACCAACCAATGAAATTTTCACTGTTTTTAGTGGGCACTTTCTTAGATAGCGCAACGGTCTTTTCTTGTGTATTGCCAGATATTGCGTCTGGCTCGCCAGTGCCGCCGTTAGCATCAAAACTGATTGCGTAACTCACTTCGTTCGCTACTGCCGTGAATGTAAATGAACCAGTATAAGTTCCAGTAGCGATAGTATTATCTACTTTTGCAGCAATAGTGAAGCCATATTCTTTGTCTGTTTCAACCGTGGCTTGGCCGTTACCGCTAGTCTTGTCTAATTCTTTTAGGCTGCCAGTAGGTCCCGGTCTATAATTGTCATTGATAGTTGCTCCACCAGTAAATTTAAAACCCCAGCTATTTTTAGTAAAATTGTTCTTATCAGCTGTTTCTGTACCAATAGAAGTTATTGAATTACTGCCATTGACAAGACTATTACTACCATTAGTAGATTTGATACTTAGAGTATAGCCCCATGGTGCGTCACTAGAAACCGTAAGTTTTGCTGTGCTACTTTCAGCAACAGTACCTTCTGCTGATGGAGTTACACTAACTGAGAGACTGTCTGGGATCGTAATACCCAGAGATACTGCCGAAACACCTTGTGGCTCTACACTTGGTAAAATAAATACAAATCCAAATAAGAATAAGCCCCATTTTAGTGCCAATGGGAGAAGTAAGAAGGGGCCATTGGCACTAAAATAGTGCCTATTCCGTCTATGGTTAATTTTTTGATGAACAAAAACATTCTGTACATTATTTAAACGTACTCTTAATAATGCATATATTACAGCCATGCCTAGCGTACCTCTCTTGTTGTTACTTCTCTTAATTGTATTTGCAGGCCATTGTGCATCCCCCCATACAAAAATGACACCGCAACTTAATTATAGCACATTATTCTGCTTATGCGGATTTTGCTGTAGCTAACCAGCGAAAATTGATACGGTTTTAGCCAGTGTATTCCAACTGATGTTAAAATCGGGATCACAAACCCAAGCTTTCAATTTATCTATAATCATTGTAAAATGCGAACTATTTGTCCGCGATTATGATACATTATAGTTATGGAAAACTCTAATAATAAGCAAATATCACATAATCGGCGGTACTATAAGCGCAGGACCGCCATTTTTTTAAATACTTTGATCGCGTTGAGGAAAAACCGCTGTCGTGTTACGGTTAGTCAGATAGCAAAAGCTACCGGGCTTCCACGCCAAGTGTTTTTTTCGATACTTCAAAAACATCAATCAGGTGCTTTCTGACTGTGAGAGCTGGCTACATCAGGAGTATGAGCGGTATTTAGACGGTGTTTCACTTGATGGCACTAATGCAGATATCAATCAGCGCCTTTTTATGGCCAGCTTTATTTTTATGACGCAGTATAGTGAGATATTTTATCAGATATGCTCCAATATGGCTGTTCAAGATATACTGTATCGGATGCTGAAAGTCTTATACCCAAAACTGAGGTTGACCTGGCTGCCCGCAGGAACACCAACCCCCGCCATTGACAGCGAGCGCGTAGATCTTTATCTCCGGCTCCTGACCGGTGTGATTTGTCAATGGGGTAAGGGAACAAACTGCGATATCGGCAAAGTCGAGCCATATATTCGTAGGATGATTAAAATCACGGAAGATGTTACAGGGCGGAACATATTTTGAAGCTATTCTGTCCTATTTCGGTTGATTAGATTAGCTATATATGTTGCAACAGTACGGCAGGTTATAAAAAAGACATGAAAATGCCGTGTCCTTTTTTATAGCCTATACTTGCGCATGAGCATTTCGTTTAGACGCATTGACTTTTCGTTCAAACGATGATATAATAAATAGCGTTTTGTGGTACTAATTGTCGGCTAACCAGATAGGAGGGCAGATCATGGAAGGCTTTATGACTACCAAAGAGGCCGCAGAAAAATGGAACCTTTCAATTCGGCAGGTGCAAAATCACTGTAAGCTAGGAAGAATTAAAGGTGTTCA
>CANQLI010000012.1 GCA_947624675.1 uncultured Clostridia bacterium
GCGCCGGGCAATCGCCATGCTGATCTGTCCCGCGCCTGTTACAAGCATAACTTCTTTCTTCATCGTGAAAACCTCCTGTTATTGATTGAAATATTGATTGATTTCTTCCATTCGTTCGCTCTGCCTTGTCTTAAACGGGCAGCGGTTATCGCAGTGGCCGCACCCGATACAGGCATCCGCCTTGATGGTGAGTTTATCGTAGTGGTCAGCGGCCATTTTGTCACCGGCCAGAGCCAGATCATAGTATTTGTTTACAAGTCCAATGTCGATTTCCGCAGGACACGGTTGGCAATGATTGCAGTAAACACAGTTCCCCATAGCCGTAGCAGGAGTAAATTTCCCGATTACGGAATAGTCCTTTTCATTCTCCGGCGCTTCGGCAAAGCCTATAAGTTCCTGCAAATCGGTGAGATTCCGTACACCGGGAACGACTGCAAGCACGCTGGGGCGGTCGAGGGCGTACTGGATACACTGGTATCTTGTCATGGTAACACCGAAAGGCGAGGTTTTTCCGTCCAACAGCTTCCCGCCGTGAAAAGGCTTCATCACCGAAATACCTATACCCATAGCCTCACAACGACGGAACAGTGCTGCCCGCTCGGAATTTGTTCCAATGCCATATTCATCGCCCTGCTCCAAATCGTAAGCGGGATTGATGGAAAACATCATCAAATCCACGGGGATCGTATCAAGCACCCTTTGGGCGACTGACGGCGTGTGTGACGAAAAGCCTAAATGACGCACCTTTCCAGAGGTTTTCAGTTCTTTTATGTAGTCAAGAACGCCCGCAGAAACAAGTTCGTCAAAGTCCTCGTCCTCGTCCACACAATGCAGGAAACCGAAGTCCGCATAATCCGTGCCAAGCGTCTGAATTTCCCAATCAAAAGTATTTTTTATTTTATCCAAATCTCTCGACCAGCCGTACTCGCCTTCCTCGTTGTAGACCGCGCCGAAGTGGAGTTGGAACATCACCTTTTCCCGCTGACCCGCAATCGCTCTGCAGAAGGGAGCATATACGTTACGCCCACCGGCACAGAGGTCAAAGAAATTGATCCCATGTTCGATCGCGGTTCGGATAACCTGTTCAATCTCCGTATCGGAGCAGTTCTGTATTTCGCCCATACCGAGGCCGAGAACACCGATCCTCTCGCCGCCGTGCGGCAACTTTCTGTATTCCATAATGACTTCCTTATGTGCGGTCAAACTGGGCGGCGCAGTCTTTCAGCCTTGTGATCACATTGATCTGCTGGGGACAGGCCCGCTCGCACTGGCCGCAGGCGATACAATCGGAGGCGCGGCCCCCGTTCTTTACCGCTTGGGCGTACTGGCGTCTGCCCTCCTCCAACTGCCCCCATACAAGCTGTTGGTTCCGGGCGGCAAAAATCTCAGGAATCGCAATCTTTTTCGGACAGCCCGCCGTGCAGTAATGGCAGGCGGTGCAGGGAATGGATTTTACGCCGGTCATAATTTCCTGTGCCTTGCGGACGGTGGCCTGTTCCGCACTGTCCAAAGGCTTGAAAACTTTCATGTAGGAGAGATTGTCCCTCATTTGGTCTATGTTGCTCATACCGGACAGCACCGTAATGATTCCGTCCAGAGAAGCGGCGTAACGAATCGCCCAAGAAGCAAAGAAAGCGTTCGGATCAGCTTCCCGGAATACCTTTTGTACTGCCGCGGGCGTATTTGCCAACGCGCCGCCTTTGACCGGCTCCATTACCACGATGGATTTGCCGTGGCGTCTGGCGACCTCATAATTCTCACGGGCCGTCACATCGGGATTTTCCCAATCGGCGTAATTGAGCTGAAGCTGCACAAACTCGGCGTCTGGGTGGGCGGTAAGCAATTCGTCCAGAATATCCGGCGTGGCATGGAAAGAAAAGCCCCAATGCCGGATCAGTCCTTTTGCTTTCTGCTCCTTTACAAAATCCCAAATGTGGTATTTGTCATAGGTTTTGTAGTTCCCCGCCTGCAAAGCATGGAGCAGATAGTAGTCGAAATAGCCCGCGCCGGTTCGCTCCAAACTGGTATAAAACTGTTGCTTGGCGGTCTGCTCATTGTGAGCGCCCATCCATGCGCACAGCTTGGTTGCCAGCGTAAAACTTTCACGGGGATAGCGGTCTACCAAAGCCTCTTTCGCGGCCCGTTCAGAATCGCCGCCGTCATACACATAGGCGGTATCAAAATACGTCAGCCCCGCCTCCATGAACAGATCCACCATCTTTTTGACCTGTTCCACATCAATTTTTCCTCCCCGTTTGGGCAGACGCATTAGGCCAAAACCCAGCTTCGGGGTGTTTTCTCCAAAATATTGTTCCATGGTATCCTCCTGTTTACTGTAATGCTTTTTTTGCCCACGCCGCCACTGTGCTTTCAGATCTCGCGGCGTCCGCACCATGAACGGCAAGTCCTTTTCCAAAGGACGCGCCCTTGCAGATTTTCTTCAGGTCACGTTCGCAGGAACCGAGACCGCTGCCCTCATGGGTCATGACGGCCACTACATTTTTGCCGGTGAAATCCAGCCTTTCAAGCTGGGTGAACACCGCCATCGGGAAAGTTCCCCACCAGCAGGGACCGCAGACGAAGATGTTGTCATAGCCCTCAATGCTGTCCAGATACTTTTTCAGCTCCGGCCTTGCCTGTTCGCGCAGTTCTTTTTTTGCCTCGTCAATGCAGGCATAATAGTCGGCCGCATATTCTTTTACCGTCTCGATCTGAAAAAGATCGCCGCCAACTGCCTTCTGAATGAACTCTGCCACGATCTCCGTATTGCCCTTGGCAATATTTTTGATGCTGCCGTTCCAGTAATTTTCTCCTTTGCGGGAGTAGTAGATGATCAGATTCTTAGCCATGATAAATTCCTCCTAAAATTTTTTGTTTTATCTTCCTGTCATTTTTTCCATTTCCGGGGCGTACCGTCCTCCATAGACGGTGTTGCTGTCCGAAATTTCCGTGAGTCGCTCCATATCTTCACCAGAGAAGTCAATATAGGCGGCGCTCATATTCTCCTGCAGGCGGCAGGGGCTTTTCGTGCCGGGGATCGGGACGATACACGGTTTTCGGTGCAGCAGCCACGCCAGCGACACCTGCGCGGGGGAGAGCATCTTCTCGTCTGCAAAAGCCTTGACCGCATCAGCAAGCGCCTGATTTTTTGCAAGGTTTTCCGGGTCGTTGAAACGAGGGATGGTGTGCCGGATGTCGTTATTCGCAAAGGTGGCGTCCTTTGTGACTTTTCCGGTCAGGAATCCTTTTCCGAGAGGACTGAAAGGCACAAGGCCAATTCCCAGTTCCTCCAAAAGCGGGATGATCTCATTCTCCAGATTGCGGTACCAAAGAGAATACTCGCTCTGAACCGCCGTCACGGGGAATACTGAATGGGCACGGCGAATGGTGTCCGCCCCGGCCTCGGAAAGCCCGAAGTGTAAAACCTTGCCCTCGTCGTGAAGCTCTTTGATCGTTTCCGCGACTTCTTCAATGGGGACATTGGGATCGACCCGATGCTGATAGTAGAGGTCGATATGGTCGGTACACAGACGGCGGAGAGAACCCTCCACCGCTTTTCGGATGGTCTGCGGGCGGCTGTCCAGCCCCCATGATTTCCCGTCGTGGATCTCCCAACCGAATTTTGTGGCGATCTTCACCTGATCCCGCACTGGCTCCAGCGCCTCGCCGATAATTTCCTCATTGGCATATACGCCGTAGACTTCGGAGGTGTCGAAGAAGGTCTGCCCCATCTCCACTGCCCGGCGAAGGAAGGCGATGCACTCCGATTTTTCCGGGAAAGGCGGATAGCTCTGCGACAATCCCATGCAGCCAAGCCCGACTGCGGAAACCTCCAGTCCATTCCCTAAAATTCTCTTTTTCATATCTGTCTCTCCTTAAAATGTTGACACAGCGGCCTCCGTGATCCGCCATGTGTTTTCACTATGAGCCAGCGTCATTCGGATATACAGCCTCCATGTGTGGCGACCTCCGCCAAAAACTGCGGCATTTACAATGCTTTTTCCGTGCAGTGTCGCATTTTCCCCATGAATTTCTGTTTTTATCTCCTGATGAGCCGTGGAATAGTAGTTCAGAGTTCCATCTTCTACGGAGCGGATAAACACTTCTTTGGATTGCCGCATACCCGTCATGTGGATCAACACGAAGCTGTCATCGAGGACCTCGGAAAGAAGCCTGCCGTCTTTCCGTACCATGCCGTCATACATCTGCCGGTAACAGTTTTCTATCTTTTTCTGTTCGGTCACTGCTTCGCCTCCCATCATCTTCTTTACAATTCATATTGTACGGATTTTCGTTCCAAAGAGCAATTCGGATTTCGGGGCTTATCTATAAGTAAATGCTAATATGAAAAAGAGCCTGCATTGGCAGGCTTTCGCTGTTGCGTCAATTAGACGGGGAAGGCCCCACAAAATCCACTTCTGATTAAGGGCCAGATGGAGCTTCATTATTATAGACGACCAGTAGCAAGACGCAGAGAGAATAAAGAGAATTTCTTATATTCATTCACCGAGTATTGACCTTTCAAATAGATAGTGTTATACTATCAATATTGCAAGATTAAATCTTGCGAAAATGAACGGAGGTAACGGTATGAGCATCTACGATTTCAAAATCAAAGCACAGGACGGAAGCGAGGTGGCACTTTCCGATTACAAAGGGAAAGTTCTTCTCATTGTTAACACGGCGACCGGGTGCGGATTTACACCGCAGTATGACGAGCTTCAAGACCTGTATGAGCTTCATCAGAAGGACGGGTTGGAGATCCTCGATTTCCCCTGCAATCAGTTCGGGGAGCAGGCTCCGGGCAGCGACGAGGAAATTCACAGCTTCTGCACCGGACGGTATGGCATCACCTTTCCGCAGCTCCCCGATGAGGGAACGGGAGAAGAGCTTTACCGCAAAATCCAGTCGGAAAAGCAGGCGCTCATCAAGGCAGGAAAAATTAAAAAGGAAAAGCCCCTGCCTGAAATCTCGGACGACGAAAAGCCGTTTGATATTCCCGAAAGCTGGAGGTGGGTGAGACTGGGGAGCCTTCTTGAAAAACTTGTTGATGGCACGCATAGAACCCCTAAATACACGCTTTCGGGTATACCGTTTGTATCTGTTACAAATATGAGCAGCGGAAAATTAGACTTGTCAAATACAAAATTTATTTCTGAAGAAGAACATCAGGAGTTATGGAAAAGATGTAATCCAGAGCGGAATGATATACTTCTTTCAAAAGTCGGAACCACCGGCGTTCCTGCTATTGTAGATACAGATATACAATTCAGTCTTTTTGTCAGCGTTGCGCTGCTCAAATTCAATAAACAGCTTTTAGATATTGATTTTCTTGTATATGCCATTTTGACGCCTGACTTTCAAAGGCAGTGTCAGGAACACACAAGAGGGATTGGCAACAAAAACTGGGTCATTGTTGATATTGCAAATACGGTGTTTCCCCTCCCACCCCTCATCGAGCAGAAGCGCATTGTTGCAAAGCTTGAGGAACTGCTGCCGCTGTGTGAAAAATTAAAATGAGGTAAAAAAATGAACGATAATAAAGAATGCCCTCTATGTGGAGGATCTGCATATTTTCAGTCTGATTATCAGCGTGATTTGGCATTTTATATCTGTCCTGTATGTGGACGTTTTGAACATAAAATTCTTGGTAATGAGCGTAATAGATTTAGCAGAAACAAAGTTGCTTCTTACGTATTTTACAATAGGTTTTTAGCCAGTTCTTTTCCATCCGAATATAGATATCATACTTTTCGCACAAAGGAAGAGTGCGATAAATATAACAAAGCTTTTGATAAAGGGAATAATGTCAAAGGTCGACCAGTGCATATGGATAATGACTTGATTGATGCGTGGTATCCAAAAACATTTTCTGAACGTATAGATTACATCATTAAATATCTTGGTACACATATTGAACATATCGGACAGCAAATCGCATTTTCTTACCCCGAAATGCTTAGTTTACTTTTCATTGATAGAAAAGAGCTTATTGAAACCTATACTAAAAGAGAATGGATACAAAGGGATAAAGACACTTGTAAATCTGAAGCGAAATATATTGGATTCATTGGTCGATTCAAACACTATTCAGTATAGTTTCGGTACAGAAGATGAAAAAGCTGTTTTTATTACGCTTACACCCAAAGGATATGCCCGTGTTGATGAGTTACAAAAAAATACCGCATACGGGAAAGCCGTGTTAGTTGCAATGAAATTTGGTAACGATACGATTCTGTTGCGAGAAGCTATACGAAAAGGAATTATAAATGCCGGATATGTTGCCGTGTTTATTGATGAAGTTCAGTATAATGATTTTATTGCGCCGGAACTGCTGAAACACATTCGTGATAGCAAATTCGTAGTCGTTGATCTGACACACCAGAATAACGGTGCGTACTTTGAAGAGGGATACGCAATGGGGCTCGGAAATCCTGTTATTCAGCTCTGTAAGCAGGATACGACACTACATTTTGATATCGCACAGAAAAACACAATTATGTGGCAAGTCGAAGACTATATCCCAGACAAGCTCTGTAATAGGATTAAAGCAACGATAGATTGAGAAACCTTATTCATTCGAAGACTATAAACAGTCAACATTGCTGTATTAAAAGGAGCATATAAAAATGAAAATTGCGATTGTTCATTTAAGCGATTTCCATATTAACGCCGGAGAACGATTTTTATCACAAAAAATAGAGGGCATTTTGTCAGCATTAAATATTCTTGGAAAAGTAGATGACTATATTGTTGTCTTTTCCGGAGATTTATCATATTCTGGACAGGTAAATGAATTCAAGAGTTCAAGATATTTGTTTGGAAAAATAATCAGTGGCATCAAGCAAAAGAACGACAATAAATTTGTCAACTTATTTATGGTTCCAGGAAATCACGACTTATGCCTTACTAAAAACGAACGTAATAGGAAAGATATACAGGTTCACTATGACAACGGAACAATTTCGGAATTGCTTCCGGCTGAAAAATCATATTTGGAGAACTATTATTTATACTCAAATGCTAACGGGAAAATACCGTATGATATTTTCTTGAACAAAAGATATTGCACTTTCGACGAATATAAAATGCAATTCAACTTGATTAATACGGCACCGTTTTCGACTCTTCAGCCAGATGACAAAGAACTGCATTATTTCCCGGAAGATAAAATCAATTTGTTGTCACGATCTGCAGATACAAATTTATGCATTACAATTATGCACCACAGTTATGAGTGGTTTAACTGGAATTACAAATCCAACTTAGAAAAGGCTATTATTGACAATTCTGAGTTGCTTTTATATGGTCACGATCATAGGGAACATACCACGTCATTATCTATTGATAATAGTTTAGATACGTGGATTTCGTCAGCGGGTGAGATGAAATTCTCCTCGCTCGATGCAGAAGATTCCTTTAATTCCATTGTAATTGATACTGAAACAAATTCCTTTGATGGATATGTTTTTAATTGGGATAAAAAAACACATATTTATATACACAAACTTGTTGCATCTCAGAAAAGTTTGCAAAACCATTCGTCTAAACTTATGCCTTTACCCAGCTTTATAAAAGGCATTAAACAGGATAACTATAATCAATCCGATGATTTTACTAAATATTTTGTATTTCCAAAGTTGGTATCAAAGTCTCAAAATGAATACAATAAAAACGAGATAGTCGCTAATGTCGAGGAATTAACCGATTTGTTAAACGAAAAGAAGAAAATCATCATTAGTGGTGCAACAAACTCCGGCAAAACAACATTGTTAAAATACTTGTATTGCACATTAACAAATAAAAAGATTCCATTATATTTAAGTGCAGATGCAAGACCAAATATAAAGGCACACAATTTTATTAAACATCTCTTTGAAGAAGAATACGGCGAAGATTCATCTCTGTTTGAAAGATACCAACAGATGGAGCTGGATAAAAAAGTGTTAATTGTAGATGGCTGGGATTTACTAAATGCCAAAGGTCAAAATTCCATTATACATAAAATCGAAGAATCATTTGGTTATGTAATAATTAGTGTTAGCAACTCTCGGACAAATATAGTAGACGAAATCAAAGGTGAACTTGATGAATCGACACCATACTATGAGCTACACATCAAACCCTTCTTCACAGAAAAAAGAAATGAATTGGTTCGTAATATTTGTCTTCAAAAAAGCACATTTAATGACGACGCTGCAATAAATGTTAATCGATTAATTGATAGTCTTGTCCAGAATAATAGCGGATTGTTTTCCTTAAACCCTGCATTCATTGTTAGATATACAAATTGTTTTATTCAGGATCCATATCAAGATTATACTAAAGGAGAAGCGGTCTTTAGTAAAATTTTTGAGTTTGAGTTGAATCAATCGATAATTAAATTTGCTAAACGACAGGACGCAGATGAGTTGTTCACGGCTTTTGAGGAAATAGCCGGCTATATGTATGCTAATAAAAAAGATGAACTTCCAGTCGAAGAAGTCCGAGCCATAATTGATAGTTACAATAGTATTTATGGTGAACACGTTAATGTAAGAGATGTCATTGACATTGGTAAAAAAGCTAAAATATTACGAGAAACTGAGGAACTATCGGTATACTTTCTTAACAAAAATCATTTGTCATATTTTATTGCCAAATATTTAATTAGAGCTTCACAAGGAGAACCGACAGATACAAGTGGTATTGAATATGCCTTAGAGAATATTTGCTTTGGAATAAATTCTGATATTGTGCTGTTTATTTCCTACATACTGAACAACACAAGAATTCTTGCTTCCATAAGCAACTATGCTGGTGAATTACTGGAACCTTGGGACGCACTTAGTTTCTCTGATAAAAACATATCAATAATTCACAATGTTCCATTGAAACAAATTAATCCTCCTTCGGAAGAAGAAAGGAAGAAATATGATGATACTAAAGAAAAATCAGAAGAAATAAACTATTCGGAAGACACCATCGAAGCAAAAGGTCTGTTTGATTACGATGACGGCGATATTGATAGATACCAATATAGGCTTGTACGTGCAATAAAATATACTGAAATGATTTGTAAGGCACTTCCGGCTTTTCACAATACACTTAAGATTAGCCAGAAGAACGAATTGGTTGATTCTGTATATTTATATCCACGCAAAATTGTTTATGCCCTATTACGTCCGTTGGATATGAATATCAAAGACCTGTGTGGGGATATTATTGAATACGCTAAGCAGAACGAAAAAAAGAAAAAGGATGGCAGCGAATATACCGAAACTGATATTATGAAAATGTTTAATGATTCTGCTCGAGCTGTAATGCTCAGTATGTTCGACCATTTTTCTGAACTTGCTACAAGCCCAAAATCGTATGAATTGCTCATTAATAAAAAGGCTGAGGATATGAGTGAACATATAGAAAGATTGCTGATAATCGAAAGTACAGGCAATACTGATTACCTGACAAAAGAAGCAGAATCATTACTTAAAGAATGCCAAGGAACAGAGTATGATACAATGATACGGTTAGTGGTTCGTAAACATTTATTAACTCATAGGGAACTGCCGTTCAGTAAGAAACAACAAGTAGTTGATAGAATCTTTGGACAAGGGTATAGAAAATATTTCCTTATGAGTTAAGAATAACATATTGCCGTGTTGGTCCCGCCCCAACTTAGTCGTTTTTGTTCCATAGATTACGACTCAACTTTTGGAACAATTAATGGGCGTGTCATCTCGCCACGCTGACGGCAATATGTTAATAATAGTATATGTTACTTTTCTTTGAATTATTCATTTATAATTCAAATAGGCATGGGAAAAATCTCTCGTACCTATTTTGTGAGCTTGATTATAACCTCATCAACGCCGTCTGTATATTTGCCTTGTGCTATAAGTGCATTGCGCAGATCAAGCAGGCATTGTATTACGAGGTGGTACTCGGTGTCGGTGAGGGAGAGATAGTACTTGCGCTTTCTCATACGAACATCGCCTCCGCGTAGACCGTTTCGGTTGCTCGCTCACGGATGTTATTCATCCGCTGCCCCACTTCATTGGATCAGTAGCTTTGAGCTGCTCAGTGATACCTTCGTTGGCGGCATACTCATTTACTAACCGAAGAAAAAGTTGTTGTGCTTGTTCTTCGGTATCGGCGATGTGGGAATGGAGCTTACCGGAAGTGAGCAAATTGTAATACAAGACTTTATGATGCTGCTTTAAGTACCGCAGATGGCGCTGTCCCCATACGCCGATGGGCTGTTCTTTTTCGGATGATAACTCCAAAAACAACCGAGTACAACGAAAAACAGTTTGCCGCCTTACTAAAGACCTTTGGTGACGGCACTAATTCGGCACTGAATAATATTACTGTTTATTCGGCTAGAAGCGGCGAGTTCTTTGACATTGGCGGCAGCATTGATGGTACAGTGTTAGACTTATCTAATGCAATGCTTACAGCAAGGGCTTTCTCAATGATAATTAATAAGCTTGGTGATGGTTGCGTATTGAACATGAAAAACATAACCGTAATAAAAGAGGGCATTGATAATATGTATAATTTGGGCAAAAAAGTTGATGGAACAGCTATAATGCTTGACGCATCAACGCTTCCACAGAAAGCTCTTGATATGGTATATAACAAGCTCGGCGACGGCTGCCATATCTCAACTGGTAACTGTGCAATAGAATGATTTTGCAAACAGCTTTACTTAAATAATAACATCGGTGCAGATCTCCGGGTCTGCACCGTTTTTGTATTTGTCAATAAACTGCACTGAATATTTAATTGGTTTTATAATTACAATGTATTATCTATTATATCCAGCAACTCTTTAAGTGTAGTAATCTCATAATCTTGACCAAAGTTCTTTTTCTCATTGCTTCGGTTTATAAGTACAGATATTGCACCTGCATTCCTTGCACATAGAATATCTTTCATTTCGTCCCCGACAAAAATTATCTGGTTTGTATCGACTTCAAGTTTCTTTGCAATAAGTTGCAGTCCTTTAGCATTTGGCTTGCGATATCCTATATCATTTGATGTATAAGGGTATTGAATGTATTTCATAACAGGAGCTATATCTTCAAGTGCATACTTGTTATCCATTCCATAAGCCACATCAGTTAATGTCCCAACTATAATTCTTTTTTTATTTAATTCTTTCAAAGTATTTTCAACCTCTGGGAATATCACAGCATCATTTCTAAAAAATGAATAAAATGAGTCTTTAAATTCTTCTATTTCACTTTTATCAAGATTTGTAATCTCAATCATTTCGCCCAAAATAGTATCTGAAGAAACCTCCCTTTCCCTAGGATTGATTCTTGTATTATATTTTGTCAAAACTTGAATTGCATTTTTATAATCATTTTCCGAGAAATTAAGATTGCAATCATTAGCCATTTTTTCAAGTGCGGGACGATATAACTTTGACCAATTCAGTGGTTTGTTGTATCGTACCAATGTTTCCCCAATATCAAATATAACTGCCTTAATCAAAATTTAACCCCCAAGTCTTTATACTACTATAGCTCTTTCAGTTTCCTGTTTTCAAAATAATAAATATTTTCTTTTTTGTACCCATACTTTGAGCCCGGAACGCTAATATGTGGCTCAAATGTAAAATAAGCTACATCACTAAACTTTCGCTTATTTCCTTTTTCAGTATATACTCTGTCATCTTTATTTTTAACAATAGAATGACCTAAATTTCCCATAAAATCAAGGTTGATAAATCCATACTTTGTTATGATTTCATTGATATGAAAGTACAATTCTTCAAAAGTTGTTTGTGGCTTTACGAAATTCAATAATTCTTTATGTAATATATCTTCCATAATTAAACCATTTCGCCATTCTGTATTTTTAACATCTTTGCTATCCACGACAATACCGTTTTCGATGATAATCGTCCTTGCATAGTCTCCCCAAATGTTATTGTTTTGCGGACTTAAATCTACAGTTATAATATCATTTTCACCAATGATTCGATCACTTGTCGTATATTGTTTTCCTGACACAGAAACTATTGTCTCATCTCCGGCAAACACAAATGCGCCAATATCCCAATACCAAAATGAGTCTGCTCCTAGCTCTAACATTTTCTGCTCACACATTTCTCTTACTTCAATAAGATTCATTCCGGGATGAATACTTTGCTTTAAAAATTTTATAGTGTCCTTTGCGATCTGTTGTACCTGTTTGTATTTCATTTCAAACCACCCTGTTATCAAAAATCACGGCTATACGTGCAAATATAGTATTTTAACATTAAAACAAATGCTAAACTACTTATTATTGTATTTATCTTGAAACTGCACTGAGTATTTAATTGGTTTAATAAAATTCAACACTCAAATTTATATTTAACTGGTAAATTGCTATTAAAAGTATATATTTTTTTAATGAATATGTCAATGTTGCAAAAACTGATTTAAGATTGAAATGATTCTGGCAAGATAACAGTGAGAGTAATTGTAATGATTCCGACTGTATATAGAATAAAGTTTTGCGCGTACATGGAAGTTTGGCTGAAGTCAAAAAGAAAGGATATTACGCTCTTTAAAAACAGTCTAAATCTGTTTTAGAAAGTTAATTGTAATTGGCTATGAAACCTAATCATAAGCGCACGAATTCCTTGAAGATAGGCGAGGATTGTGTTATAATATAATTATAAATTTGGAAAGCGTTATTTTAAATACTTCAATATAAAAAGTATGTAGGCGAATAAGTTTGGAATAAAGTGAAAGTTTGAGGCTTCCAAGATAAACAACGGGTCAATGCGGTAAGGAGGAATATATTATATGATTTCATTTCGTATTCTTCAGAAAAATAAAGCAACCGATATCTTACCGATTCTTTTCAAAATCTTACACTCTAATATGAGTTTGATTGCGCCAACCGGAAACACTTATGAAGATGACTACAGATTATGGATTGATTCTGTTGCTCCGGCATTAAAAAAGGATGCAAGACAGATTATTTTGATTTATGATGATACTGAAATTATTGGATATTTTCAGTATTATGTCAACGCAACAACCTTTATGATGGAAGAAATTCAGTTTAATAAAGAGTATCAAGGCACGGGAGTGTTCCGTCAGCTATACTCCTATATTTTTGAGATCATTCCGAATGAAACACTTTATGTAGAAGCATACGCACATAAATCAAATCAGAAATCTCAAAGCATACTAAAGCACATAGGATTGCAAACCATAGGTGAGAACAAAAACGGAAACATCTATCATTTTCGAGGCGATTGTTACGAAATGCTCAAAAAATACAATGCTCGAAAGAATGCGATTGAGAAAATGACCTTTGAGATCAGCAACATTCTTTCCGAATGTTCTCCGTCAGTTTACCTTTATGGCTCAATTCCTTTGGATGATTTTCGTTTTGGTTGGAGTGATATTGACATCCTTGTATTGACAGATAAACAGATGTCCCAAAATCAGGCTAACAAGCTCGTGAAACTTCGTCAAACAATGCTTGAAAAGGATTCAGGCAATCTGTATTATCGTCTGTTTGAGGGCGGTATGCTGACATTGGACGCTTTTATGTCGAAGTCCTCCGACAGAGTGGTCTACTGGGGTAGCAGAGGTGAAAGAATTACTGATACATATGTATTTGACAGTTTCAGTATGGCTGAACTGATTGAAAGCGGTATTTTATTGAACGGTAGCGATGTCCGCAGCCAATTGAAATCACCGAGCTTCGTCGATTTGTATGCAGATGTGAAACGCCATTACGAAACCATAAGAGAATATGTAGATAAAACAGAACGCAATCTGTATTCCTTTGGATGGCTATTGGATATAGCGCGATGCCTATACACGCTTAAAACAGGAAAAATAATTTCAAAAACTGCCGCAGGAGAGTGGGCTTTACGAAATAATTTATGTCCGGTTTCTGAAGCCCTTAAAATTGCTGTGAAGGTACGCAAAAATCCATTAGTATATAAGTACGAAAAGGAAATACTGGACTACGCACAAACGCTTGCAGAGTCGATACAACGCTTTGCCGATGTGCTTGAGAACGAATTGACATATGTAAAGGAGATGTGCAATAGATGCTCGGATTAAAACGCGGAACGGTGAAACTGTATGACCACGAATCGGCGTGGGAAACGGAGGCACAGCAAACGATCGCTCGCTTAAAGAAAATTCTCGGAGATGTCATTAAAGACATTCAGCACGTCGGCAGCACGGCTATTACCTCTATCAAGGCAAAGCCGATCATCGACATTGCGCTTGCAGTTGATGATTTTAACGATATTTTGGCATACGAAAAGGAACTGAAAGGCGCTGGATTTTATTACCGTCCGGGTAAGCAGGAGAATATTCCGAATCAGCTGCTGTTTGCCTGTGGTAGCTATTACGACGGCACAGGTGAAAAGCAGACCCATTTTATTCATGTGGTTCTGACCGACAGCGCTGACTGGCACGATTATATAAACTTTCGAGATTATCTCAACAGCACGCCGTCAGCAGCGAAAGCATATGAGGACTTAAAGCTGTCACTTGCCGCCGCAGCGCCGATTGACAGCGGTCGTGAAAAATACACAAGCGGCAAGTGGGATTTTATCAACAGTGTTCTTCTAAAAGCACGGGATAGGAGTAAATTAGTATGCAACAAATGACCGCTGAACTTCGCTCCAAATTTATGGCGTTACAAAAAAACGGCGATCTCATTGCGATGATTTGTGAGTTGAATCAGATATTAAAGAGTAATCCAGCGGATGATATGTTGACCGGATTTTGTTATTGGAATTTATCGGACTGCTATGCTATGCGGCGAATGGCACAAGAGGAATATCAAAATCATCGGCAGTTTGCCAATTTTATTGAGGGTATGCCAAAACAGTATCAGTTCTGGTGCGTTTGTGATGCAACTCAGCGTTTTACTCTTGAAAGCGGCGGGTACGGGGAATTTTGGCAGCAGCTTTATCAAAACGCTGTGAAAGAAAATACAGAAATAACAGATTGTGAAGCTGTGGCGTTTGAATCGCACCGTGCCGCATTTTCAGTTAGTCCAGCTATAAAAGCGTCAGAGAGTACAGTTGAATTTGCTGCACAGAGCTTTAAAGACTTTCTCGATATAGCTCAGCGTAGTGAAAGCATTGATTTTTACAGGCTTATTTTTTCGTCTCTATGTCTTAGGAATTTCGGAGAAACAGATGTCTGTATAGAAGATTTATGCCGTGTTATGTTACTGCGATTAAAAGAAAATGCTTCGCCGAGAGTATTTGCAGCAGGCGAGTGGGATGCCATAAACGGGAAAAGAGGGAAGCAAAACGAGGCAAGTGTAGGACTTAATGCTGTAATCAATTCTCTGATAGACATAGAACGAATTAAAGAGGCAAACGAGCTTTATATTACAGCCAAAAAACACGGTATGAAATCCAACGCTTATATTGAACGGAGGCTTAAAGTATGACTCTTTATCACGGAAGCCCGGTAGACGGTTTAAGTGAGTTAAAGCCCTTTTTATCCGAGCACGATAAGCCATATATTTATTTTTCGACTGAACCGTTGGTTGCGTTGCTTTATGCAGTTAAGCCGGTCCCGAAGCCTTTCAGCTTTTATCCTTACGGCTTTGACAAAGACGGATGTGTCGTTTATTCCGAATACTTTGAAAACGCATTTTATGAGCTTTATCACGGTAAAACAGGTTACCTGTATCAGTGTGAGAACATCGAAAGTGCCGAGAATCCGACCGTTATCAACTGCGCATATGTCTGTACCGGGGCGGTCAAAGTGGATAGGCTAACTGTTATTCCTGACTTATACGCTTTTTATAAGGAACAGGCAGATAAGGACAAGTTTCGTGTCAAACCGCGCTGTGAAATTTCCGAAAATGAAATGAGTTATGTTCTTGATGAATTGCGAAAAAGTACAATCTGTCATCCAATCCTCGGCACCCCATGAGCCTGTTTTTGCAGGCGCATTTTCCGGATTTGTGGGATAAAATCTGTTAAATATATAAGAAAAAACTACCTAAATGAATTAGCCTGGGTTTGAATTTGAAATAAGACTAGCAGTGCCAGACGATGTGCTTAAGTGTGCGGATATATAAGAAATCGTGGATGTTTGCTTTGACTTTGGTAAAATCTCAGCTGAATACGCAAATGTAGTTTTTCAATCAACTCTTTGATTTTCTAATTTTCAAAATTTATTCAACATTATACATAAAGCCCGGGATTCAATCAATTTGAATTCCGGGCTTTGATACATATAATAACAACGGAGTGATTGTTTTGTGCTTGATAGTTATTGTCTTAGA
Source organism: uncultured Clostridia bacterium (assembly GCA_947624675.1). Taxonomy (GTDB): domain Bacteria; phylum Bacillota; class Clostridia; order Oscillospirales; family Ruminococcaceae; genus UMGS1601. The sequence goes on from CANQLI010000012.1 coordinate 16,267, forward strand.
TACACACCGTTTTCCTCAATATAGTCCTCCATATCCTGCTTGTACTCAAGATCAAGAGGATCATTGGTAAGTGCCTTAAGGGCTCTGGCACCTATGTCCTTTCTGAAATGAACATTGTCCCAGCTTATTTTTGATACGGCAGCATAGCATTTGTCTAGCGAACCCTGAAGTGTGTACGCTGTACAGGTCACACCCAAAACTCTTCCACCGTTAGTCACAAGCTTAGAGCCGTCAGCTTTTGTTCCTGCGTGATAAACAAACGCTCCGTTTACCTGTCCGTTTCGGTCAAGACCGTCGATAATAACTCCCTTCTGATAACTTCCGGGGTATCCGCCGCTTGCCATTATAACACATGAGCAGTAGCCTGATTTCCAGCTTATCTGAGCATCTTTTAAATTGTGATTATATATCTTTACCATAATATCAGCAAGGTCACCGTTGAGCATCGGCAAAACGACCTGAGTTTCGGGATCTCCGAATCTGCAATTAAACTCTATCACCTTAGGACCCTTTGGAGTCAGCATAAGTCCGAAGTATAAACAGCCCTCAAAGGTTCTGCCCTCAGCTTTCATTGCATTTACGGTAGGAAGAAAGATCTTTTCCATACATTCATTTGCAATTTCATCAGTGTAGTACGGGTTTGGCGATACCGTACCCATTCCTCCAGTGTTTAAGCCTTTGTCGCCGTCAAGAGCTCGTTTGTGATCCATTGAGGAGATCATCGGAACAACAGTTTCACCGTCGGTAAACGACAATACTGATACCTCAGGGCCGGTAAGAAATTCCTCAATAACAATTCTGAGACCGGATTCTCCAAACTTTTTATCGTTTATCATAGAGTTTACAGCATCTATTGCTTCCTGCTCGTTCTGAGCGATTATTACGCCCTTTCCGAGTGCGAGTCCGTCCGCCTTTATTACCGTCGGATATGTGTTTTGCTTTTTAATATACTCAATAGCTTTGTCAGCGTCGGTAAAAACTTCGTAAGCAGCTGTTGGTATATTGTATTTTTTCATAAGCTCTTTTGAAAACACTTTGCTGCCTTCGATAATTGCGGCAGCCTTTGTGGGTCCGAATGTCATAAAGCCCTCATTACGCAAAGCGTCTGCCATTCCCATAACAAGGGGATCGTCCGGAGCAACGACAACCATATCAACAGAAAGCTGTTTTGCAAGAGAAACAACTCCGTCTATATCTGTCGCCGAAACCGAAAAGCATTCGGCATATTTTGATATTCCGCCGTTTCCTGGTGTACAGTAAAGCTTATCTACAAGCTTGCTTTCTTTAAGCTTCATAATGATTGCGTGTTCTCTTCCTCCACCGCCGACAACGAGAATTTTCATATTATAATACCTCCTTATTTTTAACCAGCCGGCCATTCAAGCTCTCTTCCTGCAAGAATGTGAAAATGAATATGAAAAACGGTCTGTCCGGCTTGTTCACCGCAGTTATTTACAACTCTGAAACCGTTTTCACCGAAGCCTTCGTCCTTTGCGAGCTTAGCTATAACCTCATAAATGTGTGCGATGTAAGATGAATTATCAGGACTTATTTCAAGTGCTGAGGATATATGCTTTTTCGGAACAGCAAGGTAATGTATCGGTGCCGCAGGGGCAATATCCTTAAATACATATACCTTTTCATCCTCATATACCTTTTCCGAGGGAATTTCACCCTTGATTATTTTGCAAAACAAACAGTCATCCATAACAATAAACCTCCTTTTATTGAATAAATTGAGATACGATCTCGTTTACTTTTGTAAGAGCCTCGTCAATTTTATAGATGTCTCCGACTCCGCCCATAGCGCTGTCAGGTTTTCCTCCGCCTTTTCCGCCTGTGAGAGCGGAAACTTTCTTTAAGATATTACCTGCGTGTGCGCCTTTTTCAATAGCGGATTTAGAGCAGGAACAGTGGAGTATACCTTTTTTTTCGCCGGCTCTTCCGAATATTACCGCCACAACCGGCATATCCATAGACTTTATCTGATCTCCTATTTTTCTTAAAATATCAGAGCCTGAGTTAGCCATAAAGCTCGCAATAACCTTTACACCGTTTACTTCGTTTCCGTTGCTGACAAGATTTTTGATCTCTCCTAAAGCAAGCTTGTCATTAAGTGTTTGTACTTCTTTTTCAAGGCTCTTGACATTTGAAAGAATGCTTTCACATTTTGCAATAAATGAGGATATGTCGTTTACCTTGAGCATATGACTTGCTTTTACTATTGTTTCGTTAAACGAGTTAAACAGCTTTAAAAGTCCTCTTCCTGTAACGGCTTCGATTCGCCTTACTCCTGCGGCAACAGATGATTCGGAAACTATCTTAAAAAGTCCTGCCTGTGAGGTGTTCTTAAGATGAGTTCCGCCACAAAGCTCAACGGAAAAGTCACCCATTGAAACAACTCTTACGACCTCGCCGTATTTCTCTCCGAAAAGAGCCATAGCTCCAAGCTCTTTAGCTTCATTTATCGGCATCTCTTCAGTTTTTATCTCAATCGAATCCAAAAGCTTTTGATTAACAATAGCTTCGATCTTTAATATCTCTTCAGGGGTTACAGCGTTAAAATGTGAAAAGTCAAAACGAAGTCTGTCTGCACTTACAAGCTGACCCGCCTGATGGACATGATCTCCGAGGACTTCTCTTAACGCCGCCTGCAAAAGATGTGCACAGGAGTGATTTCTAGTAACTGACATTCTGGTCGCTTTATCTACATTAAGGTGTGCTGCCTGTCCGACAATTATTTCTCCATCGGTTACTTTTGCGGTATGCGCTATCTTTCCGGCGACGACCTTTTGAGTATCTGTAACGGTTAGCTTTCCGGTTTCGGTGGTAATAGTTCCGATGTCTCCGACCTGTCCGCCGCTTTCCGCATAAAAAGGAGTTTTTTCAGTCACGATATAAACATCGTCGCCCAAAGATGCTTTTTCGATAAGCTCGTCGTCTGTTGCGATGTAGTTTATTGTGGAAACACAGGATAGGGTATCATATCCTACAAATTCAGTGTGAAATGCTCTGTCGATCTTATGAAAAACAGTTTCGTCCGCTCCCATATATTTTGAGCCGCCTCGCGCCTCTCTTGCTCGCTGTTTTTGTTCCTGCATACATCTGTTGAATTCTTCCTCATCACAGGAAAGTCCCTGTTCTTCAAGAAGCTCACGGGTAAGATCAATAGGAAATCCGTATGTGTCTGAAAGTAAGAAGCATGATTTACCGTCAAGCATATGTTTCCCGCTTGATTTTAACTCGTCTATAAATCCGCTGAGTATGTTCATTCCTCTGTCTATCGTCTCATTAAAGCTTTTTTCTTCGTTAGTGAGGAGCTTTTCTATGTAGTCAAACTTTTCGATAAGCTCTGGATATTCTCCTTTTGAATTATCAACAACAGTTTTAACTAATTCGCTTAAGAAAAGTCCATTTATATCAAGAAGCTTTGCGTGACGAACGGCTCTTCTTATGAGACGGCGCATTACATAGCCTCTTCCCTCGTTAGACGGGAACACTCCGTCGGATGCCATAAATGTGACTGAACGAATGTGATCGGTTATAACACGGATGGATACATCTTTTTTATGATCCTTTCCGTATTCGCATTTTGCGATCTCGCAAACCTTATCTCTTATAGCCTTGACAGTGTCAACATCAAATATTGAATCTACATCCTGCATCATTACCGCAAGACGCTCCATACCCATACCGGTGTCGATATTTCTCTGTTTAAGCGGAGTGTATGTTCCGTCCTCGTGACGCTCAAACTGAGTGAACACCAGGTTCCAGAACTCCATATATCTATCACAGTCGCATCCGACTGTACAATCGGGCTTACCGCAGCCGTACTTTTCACCTCTGTCAAAATAGATCTCAGAGCAGGGCCCGCACGGACCGTCAACTCCTGCTTCCCAGAAGTTATCCTCCTTACCCATTCTGAATATTTTGTCCTCGGGGAGTCCGATTTTTTCGTGCCATATCGAATAAGCCTCATCGTCCTCTTCATATACGGAAACATAAAGCCTGTCGACAGGAATCTCAAGAACGCTTGTACAGAATTCCCAAGCCCAAGAAATAGCATCTTCTTTAAAGTAGTCTCCGAAAGAAAAGTTTCCGAGCATCTCAAAAAAAGTTCCGTGTCTTGCGGTAACTCCTACATTTTCAATATCTCCTGTGCGTATACATTTCTGACAGGTCGTCATTCGTTTTCTTAGAGGTTCCTCCTGACCTGTAAAATACGGCTTAAGAGGAGCCATTCCGGCGTTTATAAGTAAAAGACTGTTGTCGTTTTGCGGAACGAGCGGAAAGCTCTTGTGTCTTAAATGTCCTTTGCTTTCAAAAAATCTCAGAAACATATCTCTGAGTTCGTTAAGTGAATAGTTCTTCATTAAAAAATCTCCTTTTACAAAAAATAAAAGCCCGTCCAAACTTATGGGACGAACTTTGATAATTCCGTGGTACCACCCAAATTGCAGCACAAGACCTGATAAGTGCCGCCGCTCGTGATCTTTAACGCAGAAATACGCTGCGGTTTTCCGCAGTGCTCAGGGTTAGCCGCCAAGAGACGCCTGAAAGCTTACACCGACCGCTTTCTCTCTAAAAGACGCAAAACCTTGGGTAAGTCCCGTCACAGCAATATTTACTAAAAATAAGTATATCAAAAACCATAAAAAAAATCAAGGGGTTTTATAAATATTTTTGTGTTCACAAAACAACCGGCATATAATAAAACTGTTTACAGGCATAGTTAAGAAAGACACCAGTACCCAGACAAAAGAAAATTTTAAACATACCTGACCGTATAGGTTAAGTCCTGCCTCACTGTAATCCCATATATTAAGACCAAGTCTGATGTTTAAAAAGTAGCCCATAGCCCCTTCCATAAAAGTGATAAAAGCCCCGCAAACCAATGCACACAAAAGTGATGAAAAAAAGCTTTTTCTAAAGCTGTCAGCAATACTTATAAAAAGCATACATATTCCGCCTAAGACGCCCATTGTTATGTGGGTATATCCTCTGTATAAAAGCTCTATGACCCCATATCCGAGCGCACCTATGCAAAACAATGTGAACGATTTTAGATACTCCATTTTCTTACTATCCTTACCCCGAGTTTTATTTATCTGATAACTGTTTTATGTTGTGCCGGGACAGCAAAAAAATTCTTGACAAAGATAAAAAAATGTGGTAACATATTTAAGCTATGATATGCCGGTATGATGGAATTGGCAGACGTGCTGGACTCAAAATCCAGTGGTAGCGATACCGTACCGGTTCGACCCCGGTTACCGGCACCAACCCGCAGTAAGCTGTAATTTTGCTTGCTGCGGGTTTTATATTTTGATATATAAAACGATATTTACAATTATCCTCCTGACTGAGCAACTAAAATTTATGGTACGCATATGTGGTGTCTTTATGTTTTTCGCATAAAGAGATTTAACAAATATTTTTCCTTTTCATACTTATGAATTGCACTTTTTTACATTTTTTATAAAAGGCTTTAATTGTAAGCTATAATAAAAAAGCAAACAAACATTATTGTTCATTTAAGGAGGTGTTTTATAATGAAAACAGGCGCTTGGGATTTCAGCAATTCAAGTTCGACCGGACTTCCGGAAAGGGTTGCTACCGGGTTTACTGAGGCGACACAAAATCTTATGGGTGCGAATTATGAATTTTTGCTTTACTGCGGAAATCAGGTAGTAAATGGCATAAATCACATGATTATCTGCAATAAAACTCTTGTTACAAAGGAAGGCCATGGATCACTTGTTGTTATGATCCTTCACGAAAAACCGATCGATGAAATTAAAAGCGAGTTTTCTATTCTTTCAATTACAGACATTGATCAGTAATTTATCTAACTCATATTAGTTTTTCTAGTAAAGTAAAAAGCAAAATTATATTTAGTATTATGTCAGACAATTCTCAGCATTTTGTCGGGATAAATCAACTTGACAATAGTTAGGCTATGAATTTAAGTTTGCTCTGACAGAACAGCTTGTTATTTGCAGAGCAAATCATAAGCTGTGAAAAGTTTAAGAAGGCTGCAAGTCATCTGATAAGATAGGCTTGCAGTCAATTTTATTCATAAGCTGTAATGAAAGAATGGAATTCCTTAAGTATGACGGCATTCTTTCTTTTGGTGATGCCGTTTGAATTTAAAGAACATAGCTATATCACAGTAATAGAAACATATAAGCTTTTAAAAACTTACATTTAAACTTTATAACTTACTAAAATATCTAAACCCAACACAAATAAAAATAACTTTTCGTCTTTTTCAAAAAATTTCTACAATTTTTTTATTTTCCTCTTGACAAGTTTTATTTAAAGTGCTATTATGTATTCAAAGTCAGATGAAAAATGACTATTATTTTTTGAAAAGGAGTGAATTTTAATGTACAGATCGTTTTTTGTTAAAACATTAAACGGGGGGGGGCTATTCCTACTTATTTAACATATCTGTACTAAAAAATTCCCTTAATTTAATACGATATATTAGGCGTAGTATGCTTATTTGGCGTACTGCGCCTTTTTGTGTTTGCGGAGGTGATATAGATTCGGGGTGATTTAGAAGAAAGCAGACACAGACACGGTAACATTTAAAACTATTCTGGAGGAAAAAATTATGAAATTTAAAAGAATCTTAAGCGGCATTCTTGCCGCGACGGTAGCGGCGACATCGCTGATAGGGGCGATGTCAATTACGGCTTCGGCAGTGAATGAGGACGATTATTTTCAATATAGTTATAATATTTACGTCTTTGACCCGCCTGAGTATATTGTAACATTAAAAGCAGATGCGGATTTCTCAAAGCTTAATAACGGTGAGTTGGTAGTACCCGATACATTTGATGACGGTACAAACGGTTCAGCAAATGTTAGTATTTCTACCTTGTCCGCAAGCTCTACGGGTAATGATACCATAAAGTCGATAAAAACTAAATCTTCAATGTTCAGCGTAAATATGCGTGCATTCAGGTATCTGAACGCTTTAGAAAAGGTCGAGTACACAAACACAGGTGTATTGAAAGTTAACAATAGGACTTTTGATAGTTGCTCAACAACATTAAAGGATATATATATACATGCTTCCTCGGTTGAATTTAAAACCGGTAGTAGCCCCCAGCAAGTATTTAAAACTTTTATTGACAACGAGGGTGCGAAGATCCATGTGTACAGCGAAACAGTAAAGAAGCAGATAATCGAAGCAACAGCAGGTGGCTCTGCTCCTGTTACTGAGGATAAAATCGTTGTTGAAGCATCAGAACTGCCAACACCGGAAGTAACGGTAGCTTGTGAAGATATTGATTATGCGACGCAGGACGGATTTAAGCCAACGGCAACCGTAACATTAAAGGGTGCGCCGGTCGAAAACCCGACTGTTACATATTTACTGTATGACGATGCAGACTGCACTAAGCTTACGAACGGCAACGGTAATATTTCCTGGAGCAGAATACCGGTAGGAACATACTACATAAGAGCAACAGTTGTAGGAAACGACAGTTATCAGAGCGCACGCTCTAAGCCTTTAGAGGTACATGTTAAAGAGGTAGTCTTAGATAAAACAAAGCTAAACGAGGCGATAGAGGCGGCGACCAACTTTAAAAAGAGCGCGGTCGAAGGGGATTATGATTCCGATGCTTGGCGTAATGTCTTCGGAAGCCAAATGGCACTGCAAAAGGCACAGACTATTGCAAATGACCAAAATAACTATTACGGTCAGACGGACATAGACTCAGCGACAAAGACACTTAACGAGGCGCTGGAGAAATTAGAGAACTCACCTGCTGACGCAACAGCGGAGTGGGCGGAGCTTGAAAAGGCTATCGCAGACGCAGAGGCGTTAGATAAAAACGAGTACACAGCGGACAGCTATTCAAAGCTTGAAAGCGCATTAAAGAGTGCGAGAGCTCTAACGAAAGAAACAGCTACAAAAACAAAAATAGAAAGAGCAATAGAATCAATCAATACCGCGATAGAGGGTCTTGTGATAGATCAGGTAATTATACCTGCGGGCGGACCGATAGCATATATATACAAAGGCGGACAAATAACAGCTATTGCTAACGGCACAGCAGATGAAAGTATGGTAGGAGCGGCACAAATCAAATTTACATTTGACTGTGCGACAGACACAGGCTTTAATCCAAACGCATCAATAGAGATAAAGGCGGTAGTAAGCGGCACGGAAAACTATAATAAGTTTGCAGGCTCGGACGGTGCATACAAGACCGGAACTACCGGCTGGGAAGTAACTCTTCCGCTGACAAATCCGATAGCAAGCGGAGACAGCTATGAGTTGAGCGGTTCGACATATGCATGGAGCAATGCAGCAGACTATGTATATGCGATCACGAAGGTAGAGTTTCTTGATGCAACGGGACATATTCTAAAGACAATTACGGATAAAACGGCAGCACAGGACGAATTAGATGCGGTAATAGCTGAGGCAGGTGCGATAGATGCGGCAGCTTACACAGAAGAGAGTTATTCAGAGCTGACGAAGGCAATCGAGGCAGCAAAGGCATTAACAGATGAATCGACAGTAGAAGAGCTCAAGGCAGCAGCAGGCGCAATCAAGGACGCAATAGCAGCGCTTGTTGAAGTTTCAAAGGGAAATGATGTAAGCGGAACGGTAACGACACCGGGCATAGATGCAGAAGTAACAGTAACGGTAGCAACAGCGGACGGCGAGGCAGTTGCGGAGGCAACGGCAGCTAGCGGGGAGTATACGATACCTGAACTTGAGGACGGAGAATATGTAATAACATTCGCAGCAGAAGGATATGTTACAAGGAGCTACACAGCGACAGTAACAAACGGCGAAATAGATATCGAAGCTGAGCTTCACGCAGTGGGCGACATCAACGGCGACGGAAACATCACGACCGTAGATGTAGGACTTGCGAACGCTCACGCTAAGGCAACAAAGACTCTCGAGGGATACGATTTTGAAGTAGCTGAAGTATCCGGCGACGATATTATAACGACAGTTGATGTCGGAATTATAAACTCGACAGCAAAGAGAGTATAATAACTAAGACATCTTCCAAATTTGTTACACATACGGAGAAGCGGCAAGCAGATTTTTGCTTGCCGCTTTTTCGTGGAGCGAATGGGTTATAATTAGGTGTAATGCGAGTGTTTGACTTTTTTTAGAATATAGTGTAAAATAAAAATTGATTCACAAAAGACAGGTGATGAGATGAACTACATAGGTTCAAAATATTCTTTGTTGGGCTTTATTAAAGAAACCATAGGAAATGTTACCGGGTATACAAATGGAGAAGGCCTTGTATTTGCCGATTTATTTGCCGGTACAGGAGTAGTCGGAGCAGCATATAAAGAAATGGGTTTCAGAGTCATTTCTAATGATATTCAGTATTACAGTTATGTAATAAATAAGCATTTAATTGAAAATGTCCCAATACTTGACAGTACTCTACTTAACTATTTAAATTCTTTAGACAATGTTAAAGGTTTTGTTTATAACAATTATTGTTCTGGTTCAGGGAGCGCTCGAAACTATTTTACGGACGCAAATGGTCAAAAATGTGATGCTATCCGAACTAAACTTGAAGAATTGTATAAAAAACATGAAATAGATGATTCTATATATTTTTATTTTCTTGCAAGTCTTGTAAATTCTATTGACAAATATGCTAATACAGCTTCGGTTTATGGTGCTTTCTTAAAGCATGTAAAAAAATCAGCACAAAAGGACTTTGTACTTGAGCTTCTTCCAGTTATTTCGGGAATTAAAGGAAAGGTTTATAATAAGGATATAAACGTTCTTATAAAAGAAGTTCATGGTGATATTCTTTATCTTGATCCACCATATAACACGCGACAATATTGCACAAATTATCATGTACTTGAAACAATTGCGAGATATGATAATCCTCAACTAAATGGTAAAACAGGTCTTAGAGATTATACTGAGCAGAAGAGTACTTTTTGTTCAAAGCAGACTGTTAGTAAGGCGTTCGATTATTTGATTTCTCACGCTGATTTTAAACACATATTTTTAAGCTATAATAATGAAGGATTGATGAGTCTTGACACGATAAAAGCTATAATGTCAAAATATGGTAAGTATGCATGCTATACGATGAATTATCGACGCTTTAAAGCTGATAAAAACGAAAATCGCCAAATAGCTGCAAACTCAACAACAGAGTATATACATTGCCTTATAAAGGAGTAAACAGTGCCAAAGTTTAATGATGTAAATTTGAGCCGATGGAAGGATTATTCGGATATTTATACTGATTCGTTGTGGGTTATAGAAAAGCGTGACAATTCAGGAGCGCATTGTGGTAGCTATCACGGAAACTTTATTCCTCAGATTCCACATCAGTTATTTTTAAGATACACTAAAAAGGGAGATTGGATATTAGATCCTTTTATGGGTAGTGGGACCTCTCTGATAGAAGCCCAACGACTCGGACGAAATTCTGTTGGCATTGAATTACAGGAAGAAGTCGCTAAAGAGGCATATCAACGTATACTTTCCGAAAAAAATGATCTTTGCCACGGAAGGGTTTGCGTCGATGATAGCAGAACGGCGGATATTAGCAGTATAATGAAAAAGGAAGGAATAGAAAAGTTTAAGTTTATAATTTTCCATCCACCGTATTGGGATATAATTAAATTTTCTGAGGACCAAAATGATATTTCAAATTCAAAAACACTAAAATTATATCTTGATAATTTTGGAAAAGTAATTGATAACACAACTCAACATCTTGAAATGAATAGATATTGTGCTGTTGTGATAGGAGATAAATTTGCAAATAGTGAAATCGTACCGCTTGGCTTCCATTGCATGAATTTGTTTTTAAATCGTGGCTTTAAAATGAAAGCGATTATTGTTAAAAACTTTGAAGACACAAAAGGGAAATCAAATCAACAAGCTATTTGGCGTTATCGTGCTCTTGCATCAGACTTCTATATATTTAAGCATGAGTATATTTTTATATTTAAAAAGGTGAGGTTGTTTTAGCTACTTCACCTTTTGATTTCTAAAATATACTTCTTAATCTTAAATGTTTAAACAATTCGTTTAAATGCGATTCCATTATTTTCAATGTCAAAGCCAATATACTCTAATGGTTCAATAATGACATTTTTATGTAATGGCGGATAACTGTTGCTAAAAGTTTTACAACTTTTTATGAATGTTTGATCGGCAGTGCTTTTAGCCAATACGCAAGGAATTATATGAATAACCACATTCTTCTTAAAAGATGTATAATTTGGAACCATATAATCAATTACCCACCTGATATACCACGGAATCTGGTTGTTTAAAATCTCCATAAAAGGCTTAACACACTTTAATTCAACAACTCTTATATACACATTTTGATCATTTCTCTGTATAGTCATAATATCTATGCGTTGCATTCCTACTCCGCACGATACTTCATTCCCAATCCAACAAGTTAGATTGGGAAATTTTATCAGTAGACTGTTAAGGGGCTTTTTGTCAAAGTTCTGCATAATGTATGCCTGTAGGTGAGCTTCAAACGCATTCCCATTTTTACATTTAAAAAACATTCTATGACTTATATCAACACTATCTGTCCTTCCGGTGTACGTATGTGATGAGTTATTATATATTATTTTAAAAGAATTATCATCAAATGAGAATTGCTTTGATTTTTTTAACAAATAAGAATTATTTAAATTATTTATATAATACAATTTTTTAACAAGGCTGTTAAATTCATACTTTGTTATCATCGTGCAACCACGGTTTCCTTTTAATTTACGATAAATTAGACTCCAACACATTTGATATGGACGCTTTACTTTATTTAGACTATCAAGGTAGTCGTGTTCTGAAACCCCATAGGCAAAGACTGTATCCGGTTCTATCCTAATTCTGAAGGTTAGTGGTTTGCATAGTTTATGTATAAGAAAATTATTTTCATCGTTTTCATCAAAAAAGGCGGTGGTAGCTACTTTAAAAACCCCATAAAATCTCCCTGATTTTCCATTGTATGATTGTAGATAAAAAATTATTTTATCTCCTACTCTTATTCTTGATATATCTGCTATCATTCCTACGAGGTTACGTTCAGTTGTTGCATTGATTTTAACGTCAGGATTTAATATGAATGGAACTGTTTTATCTTTTGCCCCTGTTCCCGCAAACATATACTCAAGATGATATTTAAAGGTGGTTTTGTCAACAATAAAGACGTGATAGTTCATAAATTATGTTTTCCTTTCTTCCAAATGGCGTCTAAATTCCAATGGATCGTAACAAAAACAACCTTCACAACCATTTTCTTCACCATTATGTGTTTTTCCACCTTTGTAAAACGAAATTGGATATCCAAGTTGTTTTGCGTCAAAACGTTTACCTGTTTTTTTACAGCTTTTGCAAAATTGTCGCTTTGCATCATTTGCTGCTTTACTTAAAGGTTGAAAATCGGAAATTTTTTGCTCTTGGTTTTTCATAACTCTGTCTTCATTCTTACGACCGTTTTTGTGATCACATTCAGGATTGGATGTTCCCAGGATAACACAACGCTTTGAGCATATTTCACGCTTTATGTCCGGACGAATGTGTTGTGAATATTTACCGTTGTTGAATCCAACCGTTCTTATTTCGTCTACTTTGTTTCCGGGAGTAATGGATCTGTTTCTTTCTATAAGATACTTTTTTCCAAATGATCCATCATCTCGTGACCATCCTGCACCGTTTAATAATTGTAATCCTTGATATTTTCCGACAAATTCGTCAACGGATACCCATCGGCTACAACCAGTTTCATCAATTTGTGCTAATTCTTCAAACAGTTCAATTTTCGTCATTTTTCTCTTAGTCATTGTTTTGTTCCTTCATTATCAATAAATAATTTGTATATTTCGACTTCCAACGCATCGGCAATACGTTGAATATTTTCCAAAGAAATACTCCTTTTAAATCTTTCAATATCGCTAATGTATGTCCTGTGTAAATTACTGATTTCTGCAAGCTTTTCTTGCGAAATTCCTTTCATATTGCGATATTTTCTAACATTCATACCAAAAACTTTAATTATATCCATTATATCACCCCTCTATACAAATTTTATAAATTTGAATACAAAAAGTCTACACACAATAAGTCACATCAGGTTGAAAGTTCTTTTTATTATTTAACTCATTTGAGTTTAAAAGCCACAAAATAGATGATCCAATTTTAAATGACGGTTTCTTTATGTCTTGTAAATTATATTTACGATAAATATTTCCCTTATGGTTAATGATTTTATCAATTTATTGCTTCTTTCTTCGACTGTTACTTTTATTAAATAATCAGACAATATAATTGATCTATACAGAAACATACTATTCCTTGTAGTCACTAACTGTGATGTTATCTTACTGTGGGATCAAAACCAGATGATATAACAGTATACAAATTAAGCATTGAAAAATATTTAATAGTGTGGTACAATAAAAACATAAAAAGGAAATTTTCTAAACATATGTTACATTAAAACTTGTTAAGTAAAAGAAGGTGAGGGGAAATTATGAAAATAACTCATACGGCAGGATGGGATTAACTTGGTGATTTTGCTCCAGAATTTGCGCATTTTAACGATGATGTTTTGTTTGGCGAAAACTGGAACAACGGGGACATTGATATAAAGACGCACTGTATTATTACGATAGTAGTTTTGATGTCTTCAAGTGTTACGGATTCATCTTTGATACACCACCTTCAAAATGCAAAGGACACGTCGTGACTAAGGAAGAGATAGCGGCGGTCATAACTCATACTGCTTTTTATGCAAGTTGGCCCAAGGGGGTGGGCGGTGTTTCATCTTGCTTTTGAGATGCCCGGAACCGAGTGTTCAAACGAATGGTTGGAGTCTGTCAGTGATGAGAATTATAAAAAGCTTAAATAATCGGATTGAATATGTGATTTGTTGACTATAATTATATAAGTAAATAATTTTATACATAGTAAGTAAGGAGGATCTTTATTATGAAGAAAAATTTAGGTGTTGTACCGGCAGTGTATCCGATGCCTGTTTTAATGGTTGCTGCGTATGACGAAAACTCAAAGGTAAATGTGATGAATGCCGCGTGGGGTATGATCTGTGCTATGGATAAAATAGCGCTCTTTATTGATGAAGATCATAAGACCACACAGAATATCCTGAAAACAAAAGCGTTTACTGTGAGTATCGCTGACAAGGAGCATATGGATGTTGCTGACTTTTTCGGTATTGCAACAGGAAATAAAATGACAGATAAGTTTGAGCGCACAGGTTATCATGCGGTCAAGAGTGAGTTTGTAAATGCACCTGTCGTTGAGGAATTTCCCGTTGTAATGGAGTGTGAGCTGGTTGAGGTAGTTAACACTGATAATATGTATGCAGTAGTCGGAAAGATATTAAATGTCGGCGCTGATGAGGATGTATTGTCAGAAGGTGGAAAAATAGACCCTGAAAAGCTGAACGCTCTTATTTTTGATCAATACCAGTCCGGATATTATGTTTCCGGTGAGAAAGTGGGAAAAGCTTGGAATGCAGGCGCAGGTCTGATGAAAAAGTAGTTTATTGATTATTCCCCAATGTTGAGTTGATAATATTTTAACCGCTTGAACTTTTAAAAGTTTAAGCGGTTTTTTGTTAATACGATATCAAAACATTTTATAAAAAAAGCAAATAATTTTTAATTGCTAAAAATAACATTATAATGACAAAATTCGACAGACTTCTCATAAATTCTGCGTTATTCTGAAATAACAGATATTGCAATGTTCGCAAATTATGCTACTTTGTGAAACGACCGCAACACTGTGAAAAAACAAGGGCTTTTATCGGTCATGGATATTTTGACGGCTCAAAGTTGCTAAGCTATATTGAGCCTTTCAACATACCTTTTTTTCGCCTCAATAGAAGAATGAACATATCTGTTAAGAGTAATGTTTACATTTGTATGACCGAGAAGTTCGCTGACTGCCTTTATGTCAAAGCCCTTTTCTATACACAGAGTTGCATAAGTGTGTCTTAGCAGATGAAAATTAACTTCTCTTATGCCGCAGGCTTTAAGCACGGCCTTGAATCGGTATTGCATAGTTCGAGGTTCAACAGGCTTTTTAGTACCGGAAAGAATAAAGCTGTTTTGATCTTTTTTATTTTCCCCCAGTATCTTTAGTACAAACTCCGGTAATGGTATATCGCGCACCGAAGCTGTACTTTTGGGATCGCCCAGGTAAAGCATTGTTTTGTTAATACTGCCCGAGTTATCTGTTATGCGCTGAATGGTTTTTTTGACATGTACAGTTCCGTTTTCAAGGTCGATATCTCCCCATTTTAACGCGCATACTTCACCGATACGAAGCCCACTGTACATTGTAATAAGTATGCCGAGATTGCCGCAATTTAGATTATCAAGCAGATAATTTTTAAGCTTTAAGCGTTCTGAGTCATTTAAAACAGGTATATTTTTTCTTTCGTATTTAGGAATAAAAACATTCTTTATAGGATTAGACAGATCATATTTATACTCTGCATACTTTGAAATGGACTTAAGTGTAGATAAAATATCCCGAACCATTTTAACCGATAAACTTCCAACGCCGTTTGATTTTCCGTAGGCAAGTTCATACTCAACAAATTCGTTTATTTTAGCGGTGTCTATATCGGAATAGCTTATGTCCATAAAATACGGTATTATGTGTTTTGTGACTATTCTTTCGTAACAACAGTAGCTGGACTGTTTTACCCTTAGCTTTATTGAGCTTAGCCATTCTAATGACAATTCCTTAAGACTTTTTCGACAGATGCTTTCCGAACCATTCGTGTACCTATACGCATCAAGCATTTTTTGTTTAAGCTCTTTTAGTGTTCGTGCATAAAAATACTGATATTTTAGTTTTCCCTTGTCGTCCCTGTCAATGGGGATACGGCCTTCATAGCGTCCATCCTTTCGTTTATAAATATTCATAGTACTCCTCATAAATATAACCTCCTTGTTTGACTGAAATTTTGACGGCTAAATAATTTTTTATTTGACGGAGTTGTGAGTAAATCAACTTTACAAATAAAAAAACTTGTGCTATACTTTAGTTGATATTCTACCAAATTATTTAGATTTATACAAAAAGTATTTTTTATTGCCTTTCACAAAGTAGCATAATTTGCGAAAAAGCATTAAAAAGTAGTATATTTTTATTATGTCTTCGGAGGATTTAAATATGCTTAGAGTTGCAATATGTGATGATGATCAGAATTTTTGTTATAGTCTTGAAAGTATTATTCTTGAATATATGGAGTACATTGATGAATTGGTAGATGTATCGGCATATCATTCGGGAGAAAAACTATTAAGAGATATGAGGAATAAGACGGGGTATGATATTATTTTCCTCGACATAGAAATGAATGGAATAAGCGGTATTGATGTAGGAATTGCGATAAGAAAAGAGTTAAACTTGTTTTTACCTCAAATTATTTATGTAACATCGCATGAATCATACGCCTTACAGCTGTTTCAGAATCAGCCCTTTGGATTTGTATCTAAGCCGGTAGTGGCGCAAAAGATACGAGATCTCATAAAGGAATACAAACGCCAGTTTGACAATGCAAATGTATATTTCGAGTTTAGTTTGGGAAAAACCATAAGCAAGATTGCGGTAAAGGACATACTGTATGTAAACAGTGTAACAAGAAAGCTTATGATACATACCGATACAGAGGTATTTGAGACATACAAAAAGCTTGATGATTTTTGTAAACTTGGTATAAGCAAACATTTTGTGCGTATACATAAATCTTTTGCTGTTAATAATATGCACATTTCAAGTTATCACTACGATCGTATAAAAGTATCTAACGGTGAGGAATTGGTTATAAGCCGAAATTACCGTAAGCAGGTAAGAGCAAAATTGATCAAGCTGGAACATCAATAAAGGGTGATAATATGGAAAGCGTTATTTACTTGTCTTGGAATCTGTTGCGGGTATATTCCATATACATACTGATAGATGTTTTTTTAAAACGAAAAGAAATAAAAAGTGTCTTTCTGTTAATAGCTTATATTGCATTTTTTGCAATAAATTCGGTTGCTTATTTATGCTTTGATTCTTATACGGTAAACATAGCATCTAATGTAATCCCTATATTTTTAATAACTTTTTTGTATCAGTCTAAAATTTGGAAAAAAATATTTGTAACGATTCTTATTTATGCTATTTGTATGTTCTGGGAAAGTGTATTGTATGCATTGTTTAATGCCATGCATATTGATAATTTATTAATTATTGGTGGATTTACCGAATCTATAATGCTATTCTTAACTGCCTTGTTTTTAAAAACACATTTAAAGCAAAAATTTAGACTGGAAGCTCATATTAAGGCGTTTTATTATTTTATGCTCATATTTATACCCGTTGGAAGCATAATAGTAGGTTATTTAACAATGCTACAATGGAATATAAAGTCACTCATTATAGGCATTATATTGTTATCAATAAACTTTTTAATTTTTTATTTGTTTGACGAGATTATAAAATCATATATGCGACAGCAAGAGGCTGAAAGTATAAAACAGAATAAGCTTTATTTTCAGCATGAGCTTGAGGTAATGGAAAAATCACAGCTTAAAATGGATTGTCTGAGACATGATATGAAAAATCATTTTTATAGGATCGAGTCTTATATAAAAGAAAACAATCTTAACGAATTGTTAGATTATGTTGAACAGGGAAAACAATCCCTGATAACAGGAAAAGAGTATGCATTTACGGGAAATAAAAGTATAGATTGTATTTTAAATTATAAATTTGACGAGGCGATTAAAAATAATATAACCTTTTCGATAAATGCGACGGTTCCTAATGTTACAAAAATCAATTCGTTTGATCTTAATACAATTTTAGGAAATATCTTAGATAACGCCATTGAAGCGGCAACAAAATCAGCTGATAAAAAAATCGATGTGTCTATAAATTATAATAAAAATACTTTAACTATCGTAATTATAAATTCTTATGACGGAAAGATAAATAAAAATTTTGCAACAACGAAAGAAAATCCGTCAGGGCATGGCTTAGGCTTAAAAAGCGTACAAATAACAGCGGAAAAATATAACGGTCTGGTGGATTTCAGTTACAATAAAATGTATTTTACAACAAAAATCCTATTATATGATGAATAACTTTAGTTATTTTTAACAGGTTTTTACGAATTAAAAACCATTTTTGTCAAATTGTAGAAATAACTCCCTTTTGTGGCTATACTGTATATAGTAACAAAAAGGGAGGTTTTTTTATGAAAAAGTTTTTGAAAAAGTATGGACATGTTTTTGCTGCATTGGCATTGGTGTTTACAACTTTAACAGTTAACTCGGCTTGTTCATTTGTTATTCATCAAGAAAAGCTACCCGAAGGCGCAAAAACATTGCGTAAGTTCTGATGTTTAATAAAATATCAGAAAGAATCACACAGCTTTTAGTCAAACAGGAAACGATAACAGCTTCACAAAAGGAATTATATCGTTACGGCTTTAATCAAGGCTTTACGATATTATTCAATGTAATAACAACATTAGTAATAGGTTGTGTATTCGGTATGGTGATCCAAAGCATAGTCTTCTTAATTTCGTACATACCGTTAAGGAGCTATGCTGGAGGATACCATGCAAAAACACCTTGGAGATGTTATTTTGTTTCGGTGGTTTTAATGTACGTGGTTTTGTCGATAATAAAAATGATGCCACACTCGGTAATTGCGTATAGTTTAATTATTGGATTAGGCAGTATGGTTTGTGTAGCCTTGGCACCGATAGAGGATAAGAACAAGCCTCTTGACAAAACAGAACAAGTGGTTTACAAAAAGCGAACATACATAGTGTTATTCCTGGAATTATGTGTTGCACTACTTAGTTACTTTTATTTTAGAAGTGTATTTTATGTGATCTGCATATCGGTATTCACAGAGAGTGTAATGCTTGTTTTGGGAAAGGTAAAGAACATTTTTATTGAAGCACGGGCATAATTTAATACTTGCATATAACCGTCAAATCAGTTTTGTGCTGATTTAACGATTATAGAATAAACACATTTCACATATTTAATAATACAATGATTAATTATTTGCCGGCGTTGTTGCTTATTAAATGGTGGAGGTGTTAGGAAGAAGAATATGAGATATGAATATCGCATATTCAAAATCAAAATCTTATTAAGGAGGAAAAAACCATGAAAGCAAAGAAGCTTATGGCATCATTCGCAGCAATGGCGATGACAGCGACAGCGTTAACATCAGCAATGAGCGCATCGGCATTGAATGGAACAGGCACGTATACCGGAAGCGGAACTTATATTGCAACATATACAACGCCCGAGTATTTCGGAAATACTGCCTTTAAGGTAAGTTACAAGTATAAAAGCCTTGACGAGGACGGTACCTATAAGGATAATGATACCGGAGAAGAAAAGGAAGTCGATTACAACGATACCTTAGAGTTCCTTGTTTTTGATTCAGTATGGGACGGCTGGAACAAGACAACTGTAGGACCAAACGGAATAGACTCAACAGAGCCTGTTACAGGTCCTAAGGTAGGTGAAACATATACCGCTACGGTAGATATTGCAACAATTGAAGAGAAGCTCGGTACCGAAAACCCAGTACAGGGAATCAATCTTCAGCTTGGCGGAATAGGCGATACGGAAGTTACGATTGAGTCTATCGAATATGTAGCAGGCGGTCCGGTACAAGCCGGAGAAGTAACTATCACAGGTGACTGGGTAAAAGGTACAGGCGGAACAATGACTGTTAAGGATGGTACAGCATATGTACTAACAAATGAATGGAACATACAGGTTTCGAATTTCTCAACCGAAGGTTTTGTAAATCCGACAGTAGATGTAACCGTAACATATGACACTGCTCCGAATGACTTTGTACAAGCAGAGCTTCAGACAATGGATGGTACACCGATCGTTGCGAACTATCCGGATGTAGATGTAACAGGAACATATACATACACTACGGAGATTCCGAGTGATGTAGATGCATTTATGGCTTGTTATGATCAGTGCACAGTAAAAGAGATCCACATTTATGATAACCACGAAGGCAATGCTCTGAATGTTTCAAATCAGACGGCAAGCGTAATAAACTCAGCACTTCAGCCGGGATTTGATCTTGGCGGAGCACTTGACGCATCTGATGACAGCGGCGATGCAAGTGAAACAGCATGGGGCAATCCTGTTGTAACAGAAGTATTGTTCCAGACAATAAAGTCTGCAGGCTTTAAGAGTGTAAGAATTCCTATAAGCTACCTTAGTGCTATTGACGCTAACGGAGATATTGATGACGAATATATCGGCAGAATTCAGGCAGTTGTTGACAGAGCGCTTGATACCGGTTTATATGTAATAATTGATATCCATAATGATGGTGGTGAAGGTGTAACTGGTAAATGGATCGACATCAGTCTTCCGAATGGCAGTGCAGAGTTTAAAGCAATCGTAGCTAAATTCTCGGCAGCTTGGACCGAGATAGCTAAGACATTTGCTAACTACAACGAGGCGCTTCTCTTTGAGGGCATGAATGAGGTTATGCTTCCGGGTAAGTACAATATGAGTAACTTTTCAATGCCTGCAGATTATGACGAACTTGTAAATGCATTCGCAAATATTATGGATTTAAATCAGGCATTTGTAGATGCAGTACGCGGAACAGGTAATGACGCAAATGATGACCGTTGCTTGATAGTACCGGGATATAACACGGATATCAATATAACCGCTTATGGATTTGATGAAGAAATTTTCGCTATGCCAGATGACAGTTCAAAGGATAGGTTAATTCTTTCTGTTCACTACTATGATCCATATGATTTCGCCTTGAATGAATATGGAACAGATAAATGGGATAGTGATAGTGTTGTTGATGGTAAACCTTATATGGTTTCACAGCTTACAAAGATAGCAGGATATGATTATCCGGTATATGTTGGAGAATATGGTCCGATATTTAAAAATGATATTTCGGAAATCGTAGAGTATGTAGAGGCATTTAATCAGGCAATATCTCAAGTAGCAGCAACAGGAAAGAGCATTTCAGCAGCTTACTGGGATAACGGAGTAATTGGTGTTGATGGTAAGGGTTCAGGCCTTATCGACAGAAGATTTAATATTGTTACTCCAACAGGAGCAAAAATTATTGCTGTGATCACAGGAAAAGTAATTGTTGCTACTATATGACATCGACTTTGTACAAACTTCTAATTCATATTAGATCTACATAATAATATTATGTGATAAACACTGACAACATTCTAGTGATATATGTTATGATTACTTGACATAACATTAAATATATGTTATACTCACACATAAGATATTATTGGAGGTAGATTATATGAAATTAAGATGCAGTGCGAAGAAAAATGATTATGCCGGCAATTCATTATGTAAAAAGTTTATTTCTGGTTTATTGGCGGTCGCTTTATTAGCGACTGCCAATATATCTTCTTTTGCAATGGATTCTGATAATTTTACACTATTCGGCAAATGCGGCGAAAACGCTACTTGGAGCTTTGATGAATCAACAGGCGTACTAACCATCTCCGGCACAGGGAATATGTATAAAAATACTCCTGTTGATCAGTGGGAATATTATCCACTTAGGGAAAGTGTTAAGGAGGTAGTTGTAGAGGAAGGTATAACATCAATTACCGTATTCGCATTTGGACAGCGTGAATATTCTCAACCGTCTGCATATCCGAATTTAACTAAGCTTTCATTACCATCATCTGTTAGAAGTATTGAAAATTACGCTTTTTCAAAAGCAGGTTTGACTAGTATAGAATTCTCTGAGGGACTTGAATCTATAGGCGAGAGTGCTTTTAGCTATACAACAAAGTTAACAAGCATTGACCTGCCCGAAGGGCTTAAAACTATAGCTCCAAGTGCATTTACACACTCTTCATTAACAGGAGATTTGATTTTACCTCAATCATTAAATGATATAGGTCAGGATGCATTTCAATTTACTGATATTACATCAGTTAATCTACATGAGGGAATGTCGTTAGGCGGCGCTGCTTTTGCAAATTGTAATAGTTTAAAAGAAGTGACTATACCGAAAAATTTAACTTATCCTGGGCGCGGCGAAATAAACATGGTTCGTTCAAACAAAGCATTTATAGAATGCAAAGGACTTGAGACGGTTACAATTTTAGGTGGGGGAACAGTTAAAATTCCTCTTGGCGGTGGTGATAAGGAAAACGGTCTTGCAAGAGAAATGTTTAGAGGTTGCACATCACTTAAAGTGATAATAATCAAAGCTGATGACATCAGTTATGTGGAAGCGTATGATAATAGAGGTGGCGACATTTTAGGCACTTTTGATATGACAAACAACCCTACATTCTATATCTACAAGGACAGCACAACAGAAGCGACTCTTAGAAATGCAGGATATCTTACAGATACAAATGTTGTGTATATTGCCAATAAGTCTGCTTTAGAGGAAGCTGTAAAGTCAGCTGTGGATATGGATGTAAGTCAGTATACCGCAGAATCTGTTGACGCCCTTAACAAGGCAATTGAGGATGGAAAATCGGTTATTGAAGACGAAGGGGCTAGTCAGGAGAAAGCTGACAATGCTGTAAAAGCTATCAAGGACGCTATTGACGGACTTAAGTATCCCCCTGCTGATTACACTGCGGTAGATGAAGCAATAGCAAAAGTACCTGATGATCTGAGCATTTATACTAACGAAACAGCAAAGGCGGTCACAGCGGCAGTTGAAGCGGTTGACAGGACAAAGGATATCACCGAACAGGAGATAGTTGACGGATATGCAAAGGCAATAGAGGACGCAGTTGCGGCACTTGAGCTAAAACCTTTAGGATCTGTCAGCGGAACAGTAAAAGCACCGGAAGCTAATAATATAACAGTAGAAGTATCTGCTAATGGTGGGGTTGTTTATACGACCGGGGTTGCTAATGGTGAGTTTACAATTCCTGAGCTGGAAAGTGGTGATTATGAAATAACCTTTACAGCGGAAAACTGTGCTCCGAGGAGCTACAATATAACTGTAAAAGATGGAAATGTTGAACTTAGTGCAGAAATACATCTTTACGGAGATATAAACGGTGACAGAAAGATCACAACAACAGATGTAGGACTGGCAAACGCTCACGCAAAGGAAATAAAAACGCTTGATGGATATGAATTGACCGTATCAGATGTATCAAAAGACGGTAAAGTTACTACAGCTGATGCAGGAGCTATCAATTCGCACGCACAAGGTGTTAGAACCTTGTGGTAGTAATTTAAAATTTAAAAGCTATGCAGGCAGTTTATCCTGCCTGCATAGATTTTATCTATTATTAAAAAATTTCGGTATTTAACTAATATGTTAATACTAATAATCGTTAAAAATATGTTTGTAACTTGATATTTATTCATGGAGTAAAATCATTGGATTTTATTTTTATTAGCCAAAATCATAAAAAATTATCTGCAAAGCTCTTATAATTCTTGTTAAGCTTTGCAGACTGTGCATATTTTAGTATAATATTCGTGCTCATTATAATACTGATAATCATATTTGGTATATAGTAAATAAGGAAATGATATTTTAAAAGGAAGGGTTATTTGCATTAAAATAATAAGTTTTTTATTTTGACAATCTTTCAATTATATCAATAATTAACTGTACATCTGTGTCTTTGAGTTTTTTCAGCCCATCAAAGGCTTTACTTAACAGTTCGGGTGTATCTATACTTTCGTCAAAAAAATCAGAAGGCGTGATATCAAAATAATCACAAATTGCAAACAACTCATTTAATGGCGGAAGAGATTTTCCGGACGAGATGTTAAAGATATAGCCTCTGCTGTGGCCTAAGTCATAACTCATCTTATATTCTGAGACACCTTTTCTTATGCGTAGCTGTGTGATCCTGTTGCGTACAAAATTATCATTCATATGTTTATACCTCCGTAATTATTTTATACCACATATATTCGACATTATTCTACAAATATATGTTATTTTTACTTGACAAGTCAAATTATATATGTTATAATGGCACATAATTTATTTTTGGAGGTCGATTATATGAAATCGAAAAAATTTTTTAAGCGATTAACTGCATTAGCAACAAGTGCAG
Source organism: uncultured Clostridia bacterium (assembly GCA_947624675.1). Classification (GTDB taxonomy): domain Bacteria; phylum Bacillota; class Clostridia; order Oscillospirales; family Ruminococcaceae; genus UMGS1601. The sequence continues at coordinate 40,407 of CANQLI010000012.1, forward strand.
TTATGATCGCTTCATGTGTAACAACAACATCTTTATTCGCATCAGC
>CANQLI010000013.1 GCA_947624675.1 uncultured Clostridia bacterium
TCTAAGGGAGGTCCTCCTGGGTATATGTCTATACAGTTTCACACAAAGATGGCAAGATTAAATCATTTATACAAATTGTTAGTTGATGGGCTTATTATAGGAGGCGCTATCCTTTTTATAGATGGAGAAAAGTTGAATATAGGAAGAATTTTTATTAGTCCAGAACATCACAGAAAAGGGTATGGCATTTATATTATGCAAGAAATCGAAGGAATGTTTCCTACTGTAAAAGAATTTTATCTTGACACTCCTATTTGGAACATTCGCACAAATTCTTTTTATCAAAAGTTGGGTTATACCGAATATAAGAGAGATGGTGAGTTTGTGTATTATACGAAAACGAAGCGTCTTGCAGAGTGCTTGAAAAAGCGGGATTCCAGTATGATGGTACATTGAGAAGCAATGTCGTAAAAAATTCTAAGGTTATCGACATAAAAATGTATTCTCTGCTGAAAACAGAAATGTAACTATATGTTTGCTGTGTAGTGGTGGTAATGAAAAATGTTTTTTCCCTGTTGGCAATATATAATGTATTAAGGGCAGATAAGGGGAAAAGCGGTGTTATGTTATGCATTAGACGTTTTGAAAGACTTATTTTGTGAGAACTTTCAAATATAAAATGGACGTAGGAGATATTCTGTGCTTTTATCATCAAAAACGGCTTTTAATGCGTAACATTTCAAAAATGGATTGCTAAATTACCGGGATTTGCTATAATAAATGCGTGGCAACATTTTGGCAACAGAAAATCAGCAAGCCATAATAAGTGATGTAATTGATGTAAAAATAGGCGTTTATTTGCATAAAACTCAAACAAAAACAGTTAATATCTGTTTTGCACTTAGGAGTGGGAGTGATTGCGAAAGCCCGAAAGAGCCAGGTTCCATGCGGGTTTTCAGATTTCAAAAGTGCCTTTTGATAACAATTTGATAACAGCCTTTAAAGGCGGCATCATTCCTGCTGTCCGGTGGTTTACAGGTTATCAGAATATTTTCTGATGGCTTGCGGCTGAAAAATTCTTTTTGACAGTTGGGATTCATACATCTACCCATTGATTCAGCATATAACCGTCTTTTGATATTTTCATTTATTTGTTCCCTGTTCATATTTTTACATCCCTCTTCTATACCATTATTTACGAATTCGACTCATAAGTCTTATGTGATTTGCATTTATTTTTCCCTTCACCAAAACCTCAGGTGTGATATAGTTGCTTCGTTCACACTCTCCGATTTTAGCTGCAGTCACTTCGTACAGTTTTACAAAGAGATTAGATGCTTCAAGATTTATTGGCAAATTCTGTCCACCGTATTTTGCGCCGCCATACTTATACATCATGGCAAAACTAATATAATCCATTTCTGCAACGGTACACCTGTTTTCTTCAACTTCGATTTCAAGGCATACATCCTTTTCATCAAATATCTTTTGATCCTCCGGCGATAGCCAGCAAAACACAACATCCTTTCGCAATTCCGTGAACCGCTCATAGCGCGAGGTCGGGATCAGGCCTTCCTTGAGTATTTTTTCAAGGTTTTCTTTGGTGGTATAGTGATAAAGTTTAATCATTTCTTTTTATCTTCCTCGTATTTTTTCTCAGCAATAATCTTCTCCCGTTCGGCTTTCCATTCTTCAAACTCGCGCTTGCCTTCTTCGGACTCAAAGAATGCACGAATGTCGGGCAGCATATCGAGATATTTTTGCGTCATACCCCGCATGGTGCGGAAAAAGTGGATTCTTTCACCGATTGCCATAAAAAAGCTCTTCTCATATTTCTAAAGCCAAGTCTAGCATAAGAAGTTAAGACTTGTCAAGATAACTAAAGCAAAAAAAGTAAATAATTTTCTAAAACCACTTGGCTTTACGGAATTTGCTTAGTATATTAGAGGAAGCTAAGCAATTACGCTTAGCTAAGATGCGTCGTGCGTCACGGTAATAGCACATCCGCTCGGGCAAATCGGGAGGCGGCAAGAAAGAATCCCGACACGAAAGAAATTTTTTAGTTATAGCCAAACAGTAAACAATGAGAAAAACGGAACTTGGTTTGTCCAATTCCGATATACAGACTGGAAAGGCGAGCGGCAGCAAAAATTTAAACGAGACTTTGCAAAAAAGCGTGAAGCGCAGGAGTGGGAGCACACCTTCCAACAGCAGACTGCTGCCGAATTTGACTTTGAAAAAGAAACGATACGCATCAATAAATCCTATCAGCGTTTACACGGCGAGGATGTCATTACAACGCCGAAAACCAAGAAAAGCAACCGTACCATCAAGATGCCGAAATTTCTGTGTGAGGAAATGCAGGAATATCTAGGTATGCTTTACGGGCTGAAAAAGAAAGACCGTATCTTCACCATCATAAAACGCTATCTGCACCATGAAATGGATCGGGGTGCTAAAAGCGCATACGGATTCAAGATCTGCAGCACAGCCACGTTTCGCTGCTTATTGAAATGGGGTTTACAGCGCTGGCAATTGCTGATCGTGTAGGTCATGAAAGCATTGAAATCACTTATCGCTATGCACATCTTTTTCAGTCAAAGCAAACAGAAATGGCAGATAAGCTTGATATGGAAAGAGGTGAGTAAAATGTCAGCGAAAAATTTAGATAACCGAAATCGTTGGAGAAGTAAAACGATTGGATTTAGAGTGTCGCCAGAAGAGAACGAGCAAATCAATATTTTAGTTCGTCTTTTAGGCTTAACCAAACAGGACTATATCACTCGCAGGCTGTTTGAGCGGGATGTGATCGTGCAGGGTAACCCGAGAGTATATGAGGCGCTGTGGAACGAACCCGCCGCCGTTCTCGAAGAACTGCGGCGCATTGAAGCCGGCAGCGGTGTAGATGAAAAACTCCTCAATACATTTGAACTGATTGCAGGTATTCTCGGGGGGATGAAAGGGATAGATTATGACGATAATGGTGATGAAAAGAACGGTATCTGTTCAGACTGTTCGTGTTTCTGCTCTGTCAGAAAGTAATGACGAATGTTAATAGTTATGTCTTTCCAAGTACTGAATTTGGCTATCCAAATTCGCTTGTTAGGGGATAGTCCCTAAGACCTCATTAATAAAACAAGGTTGCAATATTGTCAATCATCTTATCTTGACAAAAGGTCGGTACACCGATATAATATAATATAATATAATATAATATAATATAATAAAGGAGTTAAGATTATGACTTTACAGCTTTTACTGGATCAAAAGAATATAACCAAGTATCATCTGTCAAAAATAAGCGGTGTACCTAAAACAACAATCATAGATATTTGTTCAGGACAAAGCTCAATTGCCCGTTGCTCTGCAAAAACTGTTTTGAACATTGCAAAGGCGTTGGGTTGCTCAATGGAGGATATTATGATGCTTGAAGAACCAAAAAAGTACAATGCCGAGACTGGCTTACCTGAAGACAAAAGCTATTTGGAGTGCGGACTACCAGAATATTTGAAAACATCTTTAGCCAATATGAAAAAATCTTGGGCTATCGAAGATAGCGGTCAAAGAGACTATCATTGGGATTTATATTGGGGAGAGTTAAATGCGGATATAAATTCTGCAGAGATTGATAAGAGTATATCTTCAGAACAGGCTTGGTATTTACGAGAAAAATATTTAAGAATGGAAATGAATTGATGTTTTAGTGATAGATTTTACAAATCTTCTAATAAGAAATAAGACTTATACCGATGCTAACGGTAGTAAGATTTTAGTTATATATAATGGCAAACAGTATATGCTAAAGTTTCCTGTTTCTCCTTAAAGAAACAAGGAGATAAACTATACAAATGGATGTGTTTCTGAATATATTGGTTGTCATATTTTCGATAGTATTGGCATTCCCGTTCAGTAGACCCTGCTTGGAACTTATACTAAGAACGGAAGAGAAATGATTGTCGTTGCCTGCAAGGACTTTACTTCTTCAGGAATTGTTTTGCAAGATTTTGCATCATTGAAAAATACGATAATCGATTCTGAGCATAACGGGTATGGTACAGAGCTTTCAGATATCCTACGTGCTATGGAAGAACAAAGAGCAATTAATCCGACAAAACTTAAGGAATGGTTTTGGGATATGTTTATCGTTGATGCACTAATAGGTAATTGGGATAGACATAATGGGAACTGGGGCTTTTTGTATGAGGTAGATACGGATAGAATGAAAATAGCACCAGTATATGATTGCGAAAGTTTCTTATTCCCTCAAGCTGATGACTTCGGGCAAGCTTGTCACATACCTTGTTGACATTGAGCAACAAACAACTGCTATGTTTCTCCGGCTGGTAAAAGAACTCGCCGAAAAATAAAATGTAACCGAAGAACTTAAAGCAACCGACCAAATGCTGTGGGTTCAGAAGATGAACAATATCCGAAACAGTGCAACGTAAATTGTAAATGCAGAATTGATTTTTACGGTATAAGCACCAAGGTGGCAGGGGGGAATCTCTGCCGCCAAAATGTTTTTGATTGAGCGAAAAGTTTACAAATATTTTTAAAATGGTATTGCTATTATTCGAGATTAAGAATATAATATAACTATCGAATTTCGGAGGTGTAATTATGGAATTTATGTCTGCAAGAGAAGCTGCTGATAAATGGGGCATTTCGCAAAGAAGAGTTGCTGTTCTTTGTTCTGAAAACAGAATTGACAATGCAACTATGGTCGGCAATATGTGGATTATTCCTACTACTGCCGAAAAGCCTATTGATGCAAGAAGCGTTAGATATAGCAAATGTGTTAGCAAAAAGGTCAAGCCGTTTTTGAAATGGGCAGGTGGCAAAGGACAGCTTTTGTCCGAAATTGAAAAGTATTATCCTTTTGGGGATGGAAAAATTATTAAATATGCAGAGCCGTTCGTAGGCGGCGGCGCCGTACTTTTCGATATTCTGAGCAAATACGATTTGGAAGAAGTGTATATCAGCGACATTAATGCCGAACTTATCAATACATATCGCATTATTCGTGATGATATTGATGATTTAATTAAAATACTTTACACTATGCAGAACGATTTTATTCCGTTAGATACAGATAATCGTAAAGCATACTATATGGAAAAGCGTGAGCGCTTTAACGATTTGAAAGTTAACGGGAATGAGAATATCAATATTGAAAAAGCAGCTCTAATGATTTTTCTTAACAAGACCTGTTTTAACGGTTTGTTCCGAGTCAACAAAAAGGGACTGTTTAACGTGCCTGTTGGGGCTTATAAAAATCCAACGATTTGTGATGAGGAAAACCTTAGAGCTGTATCTGAAAAGCTACAAAATGTGAGAATAGTATGCGGTGATTATAGGGAGTCCGCAGACTTCATTGATGAAAACACCTTTGTTTACTTTGATCCTCCGTACCGCCCTATTACCAATACTGCAAGTTTTACGGCATATACGGAAAATCTGTTCAATGACGAAGAACAGATTGAACTTGCGAGATTTGTTGATGATATGCATAGAAAAGGTGCAAAGATTGTAATTAGCAATTCCGATCCCAAGAACTCTAACACCGAAGATGACTTCTTCGATAACATTTATTCATCTCATAAAATCAAGCGTGTTGAAGCTACCCGTATGATTAACTGCAACAGCGAAGCAAGGGGTAAAATCAAGGAATTGCTTATATCGAACTTTTAAGGAGTCCATGTATGGAAATTAGAAGAGGAACTCAGTTTATCGAGAATGGCACTAAACAAGCCATTGTTGAATTTGTTTTTACGGTTTACATTATCTATGTTTTTCAGGGGACTTTGTCGCAGTTTGATATTGTAATCAAGTATAAAAAAGATGGCACACGCATTCGCACTCCGAAGCACATTCATTGGGTAGTGGATATTCTTATGAAAATGCAAGGAAATGAAATCCTTACCAAGAACTACCTACAAGCGATTCAAGAATGTTGGAATTCTTGCGTACCGCTTACAAATAATGATTACGACACCCTAAAGGTACTAATCGAAAACGGAGAGAATGATATTGACATTGAACAGTATTTCCCGCTAAATGCTTTTGGCGAATATGATGTTGAATTTCTGTATGTTTTGATGGAATTGTTGGCTGTCCAAGAAAAAACAAACCGTGCAGATGCTTATATGTTCGGTAAGATTATCGAAGAACTACTGGAGACTGAAAGGGATATTTTCAAAATTATATACACAGCAGGCTTCGGTGGAAGGAGAGGTTGATATGGCGAGAAGTTTTAACACATGGTTAGCCGGTTTCCGTGCCAGCATTGCGGATTATGGCTATTATATTGATTTTGATAAGGTCCATCGCAATGTTGATGGCATCAAAGTTGAATTGAATATCCTCAATTCTCTTATTGGCTCCAAGAACATCAGGGAAGATTTCAAGGCTCTAATTAATAAATATCCTGAAGTTTTGAAGTGCATTCCCCTGCTCTTGGCGGTAAGAGCGAATGAAATATATTGCCAGGACGAAAACGGCGGTCATCTATATCAGTTCGACTTCGGTAAGTATCCTCCGAACAGCCACATATATTACGAGCGTTATGCCTATTTTATGGAGCATACGGGTTTGTTTGATTTACTGGAAAACCACATCATCAACAATCTTGTCGACTATGCTACCGGTGTAGAAACGGGTTTGGATTCCAATGGCCGTAAAAATCGTGGCGGTCATCTGATGGAAGATTTAGTGGAGAACTTTATTAAAAAAGCTGGATTTGTCAAAGGCAAAACCTATTTCAAGGAAATGTACATACACCAAATTACCGCAGAATGGGGTACTGACCTCTCCGCCATCTCCAATCAAGGCAAAATGGAAAAACGTTTTGATTTTGTAGTTAAAACTCCGACTATGATTTATGCCATCGAAACAAACTTCTATGGCAGTGGCGGCAGTAAGCTCAACGAAACCGCAAGAAGCTACAAAACGCTTGCTATGGAAACAGATACTATCAACGGGTTTACCTTTGTTTGGTTTACTGACGGCAAAGGTTGGAATAGTGCTAGAAACAACCTTGAAGAAACCTTTGATGTGATGGATCATATCTACAACATCAAGGATTTGGAGGATGGCATTATCAGCGAGGTTTTCAAATAATGGCAAAGAAGATTACAAAATGGGAGCCGGAAGATTTCGAACTTGAAATGACTACGCACTGGTCATTTCCCAAACGCGGCGATTGGGCTACCCATGACGCGCAATGGCGAGGGAATTGGTCGCCGTACATACCTAGAAATATAATACTTCGCTATTCGCAGGAGGGTGACTTGGTACTTGACCAGTTTGTGGGCGGCGGAACAACGCTCGTTGAGGCGAAACTGCTGAACCGTGATATAATCGGCGTTGATGTGAATGATACTGCGCTGAAAAGGTGCAGAGAGAAAATTGACTTTGAGCATTATGGTGCAAACGGCAAGGTCTATATCCACAAGGGTGATGCTCGCAATTTGGATTTTATTCCCGACAGCAGCATAGATCTCATTTGCACACATCCTCCATATGCTGATATTATTAAGTACAGTGAAGATATTGAAGCCGATTTGTCGCATTTGAAAGTTGCGGACTTCCTTGAAGAAATTAAAGCCGTTGCCGCTGAGAGCTACCGAGTGCTGAAAAAGGACAAGTTCTGTGCCGTCCTGATGGGAGATACCCGTCAAAAGGGACACATGATTCCAATGTCTTTTGAGGTTATGCATATTTTTGAGGATGCCGGCTTTAAGTTAAAAGAGTTGATTATCAAAGAGCAGCATAACTGCAAAGCAACGGGATATTGGAAAACAAACAGCGTGAAGTATAACTTCTTGCTGATTGCGCATGAGTATTTGTTTGTGTTTAGAAAATAAAACAGACAATTAAACATCAATATAATATGAATGAACACAAAAAGTACCGGCGTATTGAGATAAAACCCAATAGACCATATAAAATTGGAGAGCAATATAGCAATGGATAAAAAGTATACAGATTTTATGGATGAAATATCTTCCGATGAACTTTACGAAGGTCTCCTTGCGCATGGTTTCTTTGCCGAAAAACTTCCGCCTGTATTTACCGCCGTTCCTTTCTTCAAATACTGCAAGACGATATCTGAGCCGTTTGAAGCAGGCTGGAATGAGTACATAACCTTTCGAGTAATGCGAAATATCAGCATACCAAGGCTTATGGAAATTCCGAATCCTTTTAAGTACCAAAGAGTGTGTTCTGAACTTAGGGATAACTGGGATAAGTTGCGCAACCACTTCCATGTGCAGACAGATGGACAGAGTTATCGTGTCAGCCGAATTCATGTTCGCAAAGAGTACGACAAAAAGCGTATCTTTGAGATGAATTATAAAAACTGGCGAGTAGACGGTAACCCGGAGTCAGAGTTACTGATGCATGACAAAGGAACGAGCCGCTTCATTGTTCAGGCTGATATCTCCACATGTTTCCCCAGCATTTACACGCATTCAATACCGTGGGCTTTGGTGGGAAAGGAAATGGCAAAGCAAACAGTTCACGGTGACACTTGGTATAACAAGATTGATCAAGCGTGTTCAGATATGCGCAATGGTGAAACGCACGGGCTTCTTATCGGGCCGCATGCTTCAAATCTGCTTTCAGAGATTATTCTGACTGTGGTAGATAAGAAACTCTATGATAAGGGCTATCGTTATGCCAGGAACATAGATGACTACGATTGCTATGTTGATAGTCATGATGAGGCGCAACGGTTTTTACGAGATCTTGAAGAAGCCCTCTGTGAATTCGATTTGCCGTTGAATCACAAGAAGACAAAGGTTATTGAACTCCCTATTGGCATAGAGAAAAACTGGAAACATCTGCTGAGCGATTTACCCAAAGTGGATGAATTTGGAATGGTTGAGTATCCACAGGTTAACACGTTTATTGACACGGCTTTAATGCTGGCAACAGAAACGGGCGACTTCGCAATTATCAATTATGCTATCAAAAAGCTGAAAGGGTCAAAGCTCTCTGGCAACGGAAAGAAGCTGGCGGCAAAACGATTCATGCATATGGCAGCGCTCTATCCTTACCTCTTACATTTGATGGAAGAGTATGTGTTCACACCATATGGAGTTGATGCAAGTGATATCAAGGCACTTTCAGATACGATATATCGGGACGCAATCAATCTTAATGATTATGAGAGCCTGTTTTATTCGATTTATTTTGCGATTCGATTTGACTTTGTGCTTGATGCATTTGATCGCGATTATGTCAAAGCGCAAGACTATGTAATCCGGAGCAAATATTGCCTGCTGCTTATTATGACATGGATTTACTATATGAAACAGAATCATTGGAACCGAGACGCGACACAGGTAACGCCTTTGAATAAAGTAGCTAGAGAATTGAAAAACACAGATATGGATCGTTACTGGTTGTTTTGCTATGAGGCATTAACTTGGGGCAGTTTACCGGGTCAATGGAGATCAATGAAGCAAGCGGGAATAAGCTTTATCAGGAAGGAAATAGTAGATGGCACTACCTCGACTAACACCTAATCAAATTGAACAGATTGCGCGCATCATGGGTGATACTGTAAATGGATTTACAGGTGCTGAGATTAGTCATATTCTTGCTCAGTGCCGCATAGATGACCCGGATCCCGGACTGACAAAGTGGAAGCGTCTGTACAATGCCTTTTGCGTTGCAGTAAATGGAAGTAGTTCAACAAATGCTGTTTTTCAATTTATACAGCATTGTATGGAGCCAGCTCAAGGATTAAATAATATCGAACGATATAACATGATGCGGCTTGAACTCAACAAGGTCTTGATGCTTGTAGGCATTGAAATAAAGGATGATGGACAGTTCTATTCGGTTTCAAAAGCTCAGAGTCTTAGTGAAATCCAGCGGCGAACAAAAGAACTGCGCGAGAAGTTGACTGGTTATGGAGCGCATCCAGAGGTGCTGAAATGCTGTCGAGATGAATTATTGGCACAGGATTATTTTCACGCTGTTCAGGAAGCGGCGAAGAGCCTATGTGATCGTGTAAGAACGATGTCAGGGCTAACAATGGACGGAACAGCATTATTCAATACTGCTTTTGCAGTTGGCAATCCGTACATCGCATATAATTCATTGCGAACCAGTAGTGAACAAAATCAGCAAAATGGGCTTAAGGAAATGCTCTGCGGCGTAATTCACATGGTCAGGAATGTAACTGCTCATGAGCTTAGGATTCACTGGGATGTGAACGAGAAAGATGCAGTGGATATCTTGACTCATATTTCATATCTTCATAAGTTGCTGGATATGTGTATAACTGTAACGAGGGTGACACCATGAAAATAGAAATGTAGCGCTTTGGAAGGCCTTTTGAACCAGGGAAAGAAAAGCGAAAAAAAGAAATGCTCTTTTTGTGGTGCTTGTTTTCCTCCTTATCGCTATTGTGGTTGTAGCCCTTGTATCGATCGGTATTGAAACTGCTATCATACATTGTGTTGTTCTTGGACAGGAAGAGACTTGGGCAGCGTCAGTAGCTTCATACTGGGGCAGCATTATCGGCGGCGTGGTTTCCGGCATACTTGCTTTTCTTGGTGTCTTTTATACGATTCGATATTACAAAGAATCAGATGCACAGAAAGAAAGAGCAGCGGTACAGCCAGCCGTTCTTTTTGGTTGAACTAGGGCAAAATCCAAGACATGAGCTAAGCAGAGGTTTTAGTCTTGGTGATCGAACTGATGATAAAGAAAAACAGAAAACGCTCAATGTAACTATTAAGAATATTGGGCATGGGTTCGCAAAAACATTAGTCATCCACACAGGGTTTAATATAGGCGGGCTGGCATTTAACAAAGTTATTAATGTTGGGGATAACGCTTATATGTTCTTTGTTCTGAACAAGGATAATCTTAAAGATGGCATATCTTTTTCCCTGCAGTACATTGATTCGATGACAAATGAATATATACAGAAATACACCATAAAAACGGAACACAGCACTATTGATATCGAATGCGGTTATCCACAATTGCTAAAACAATAGCATCCTGCTCTGTGAGTTCTTAATAGTAGCTTTAACATTACGAATTGCAGTTGGTATTCCTAAACTGTGGCAACAATATGGCAACAAAAAATCAGATAGACAAAATTTAATGAATAATACAAATAATACAAACACTCCAAGACAAATCGCCCATACAAAATTGTTTAAGTACGGCTTGTCAGGAACGAGTGAGAGCGATTGCGAAAGCTCGAAAGAGCCAGTACAATAAGGCTTTTGCCGTTTGGATGCCCTTCGCGGCAACAAAATGGCAACATTATTTGAATAGTCGTAAAAGTAAATAGCTATCAGATTTTTGAAGTCTGATAGCTATTTTTGTTTTACCTATATTGTAGTATTCCTTTCAATATCATTTCCATCAATTCTTAGGCTCAAACAGTCCGGCAAAATCATCGGGATTAATACATCCGTCAACGCGCTGATTAGACTCTCCTGATGTGGTCGTTTGAACAGTTTCTGGAGGTGCTTCTACGGTAGTTGTAGGCTGTGTCGGCGGCTCGGTCGAAGGAGGAATTGTGTTGCTGTAATCAGTCGGCTGTGAAGTCTCCTGCTGTGCTTGTTGCTGCTCCAAATCCTGCTGCTCAAGTAAAAGCCTTTCCGCCTCCTGTTGCTCTTTTTCCTCGCGAAGCCTTTGCTCTTCGGCTTCCCTCTCCGCATCAAGCCGTTCCTGCTCTTCTAATTGCTCCTTCTGCTGATTTACAGCATCCTGCCACTTTTTCTTCTGCTGTTGATCGGTGTTTAAATACTGTGCATTACTGATACTCAAATATTCTGAATACAAATAATCGTTTGCGTCAAACACACTTATACTTCCCATATCAAATATCTCAGTATCGTATAATACCTTTTGGCCAGAATCCGAAAAAACAAACTTTATGTCGTATGTGCTTTTGCTTTCACGACTAAACCCTGCATAAATCTCAGCCTTTTCATTTTTTTCTATATTTTCACCCTTGTTAAAAATATATTTTCCCCATTCGGTTTCTCCGGATTTTTTTATGCAGATATTTGTAATATCTTTACCGGTCCTATTATATATGAACAACTGCTCGCCTTTATCGACACTTCCAAGCTTTTTAAACTCATTTTCGCTGTTTAGCTTTATTGATATATTTCCAGAATACGAATCGGTATCAGAATACTCAGTTATACCGTTATCATCTTTAAAGTTTTTGTTTACAGTCTTTATAGATTTAAGGTCTTTACCATTTTTAATTATAATCTCAGCCTTAAGCTCACCCTTTGGCATATTCTCCTGTCTTATGTATGCCTCAAATCCAAAATCAGTATCATCATATGAAATATTAAATGTATTATATGTTTTCACTTTACCGTTGACATCGGTAAGCCTTAGATATATCTCACAATCATCATCTACATATTTTTCGTCAGCTTTTCCGGATATAAGATACATTCCGTTCATTAGCTGACATTTGATCTCAGAACTGCTGTCTGCGCTTGATGTGACCTTAAAATTGTCAAGGATCGGCGATTCTAGAACAGGCGCCTGTTTGGCAAGATTTATCAAGTTTCGCTCTACAAGCTCTATTACAACCGTTTCCGGGTCGTATAGCTCAAGATCCCGCTCAAGGAAATATGGAACATACTTTGTGAAGTGTGCGTAAGCAAATTCCCCCGCCATCAGAGGAATAAGCGTATTTGAAAACGAATCTCTGTACATAAGAAGCGAGCTGCTTCCGCTTACGCTTGCGGTTGTAACGGAAAAATCCTCTACGCTTTTTCCTTCACCTATGTACTCATAAGAAAAGATAGGTAGATAGCTTTGATTTTCTTCACCTTTAGCCAGCTCGGGATATATCATCTTTGAAAGATCTCCTATATAGCTTTTGTCAACAGATTTCTCTCCGGTAGCATATGTGTTGTGTGGATGATCAAGCTCATCCATAATACTGTTATAGGACAAAAGCGCACCTTCACCGTTCCAGTGGGAATCTCTTTTTAAGTACAGAGTCTCATCCTGTTGCTTGAACAGCTCTTTAAGGTCAACATAGTTTACATTTTTTTCGGTAAGCTTATTTTTAAGATTGTCTAAATTAGAGCTGTTACCGTATGGCTTATAATAATACGGCATATTATCGCCGTATAGTGTATTTTTGTTTACAGGAGATGTAAAAACAAACCTTCTGCCACCGGACTCAACTCTTTTTTGGATCAAATACAAATTATGAGCTATATTGTTAAGCTTTCTTTCGCTAAAAACATTTCTTCCAAGATAATCGTCAAGCGTGACGGTAGCGTAAAGCCAACCGTCTTTTCCGACGATTATCTTATCCTCAGGAGAAACGCCGAATATATCGGACATAAGCCTTCCGTTCAGGGAAACAAGCTCATTTCTGAAAGCAAAATTTTCTTCGAACCACGCTCCGAGTTCCGAAAGATATTTTGTGTTCAAGCCGTCTGAATCAGCGATTTCGGGCACAGGCATTTTAGTTTTGTTCTCAGCACTGTCTTGCATACCGAAAAGCTTGATAAGAGCCAACGGCGCAATGCAAATAAGTATAAACAAACAAATATAAAAGAGTTTTATTATTTTACTGTTCATTGTCTATCCTCTGATTTAAAATCTGAAATAAATAAACGGGTTATATGTTCCTGACGCAAGGCTTAAAATACATATTCCAAGCAACAAAATACTTATAATGTATATTGAAACATCACTGACTGCCGCACAGCTTGAGCTTCTCTGTAATTTAGCCTTCAAAGACCTAGTGATCGGGAATGAGAATATCGCCCCAATAATTAGAGTTACTATGAACAGCGGCGTCAACTGTTCAAGGAATACGCTGAGAGTTTGCGAGTTTACATTAAATCCTGTAAACATATTTTTGATTATTTCAAAGCCCTGTGAAAGAGTATCCGCTCTAAAAATCACAAATCCCACGCACACGACTACTATCGTATATAAATGCTTTAGCAATTTCGGAACCCTTAGCTTTGGCGCAAATTCCTCTATCATTAAAAACAATCCGTGATAAAGTCCCCATATAATAAATGTCCAATTAGCTCCGTGCCATAAGCCGGTACAGAAGAACACTACTATTTTGTTAAAGCTTGCTCTTAACCTGCCCTTTCGGTTTCCGCCGAGAGGAATGTACAAATACTCCTTGAACCAGGTTGACAGTGATATATGCCACCTTCTCCAAAAATCTCTTATGCTGACAGCGCTATAAGGATAATTGAAGTTTTCCTTGAATGTAAAACCGAACATCATTCCAAGACCTATTGCCATATCGCTGTACCCGCTAAAGTCATAATATATCTGGATAAGGTAAGCTAATGCTCCGAGCCATGCCGACAATATATTTATCTCACCTGTATCAAGAGAAAAAATATAATCAGCCGCCACAGCTACCGTATTTGAAATCAAGACCTTTTTTGACAGTCCGAAAATAAATCTTCTTATTCCAAGCGTCATATTTTCAAGACTGAGGCTTCTATTTTCGATCTGCTGTGAAATATCGTGATACTTTACAATAGGACCCGCAATAAGCTGTGGGAAAAGTGTTATGTATAAAGCGACTCTTGCGAGATTTTTCTGACAGTGAACATCGTTTCTGAACACATCTATGATATATGACATAGCCTGAAATGTAAAGAAAGAGATCCCTATCGGAAGTCTAATATCCGGTGTATGGATATTAAGCCCAAATAAATCGTTTATGTTTGAAATTATAAAGCCTGAGTATTTAAAAACTCCGAGAAGTCCAAGATTTACGACGATCGCAAGAACTAAAAAGACTTTTTTAGCCCTGTTTTCCCGTCCGATAGCAAGACCCATAATATAGTTAAAGAGAATGCTTCCCATCATAAGGAAAACATATACAGGCTCGCCGTATGCGTAAAACAACAGGCTTGCACAAATCAAGAAAATGTTTTTTGTGCGTATGCCCGGGACAAGCATATAGCATATCAGAACTATCGGAAGAAATACGCACAAAAATACAAGAGAACTAAAAACCATTTTTATACCTTTCGAAGCTTATTTTCTGTAAGTAACAGGACTTGACGCATAAGTTATTTTGAAGAAATTAACATTATAATATCTGCCAAGCTCCATTTGAAGATCGGGGTCGTAAACATATACATTTTTATTCACCTTAATTTCGACCCAACCGTGAGGGATAAATCCGCCGCTGACAGATGTCACCTGACCGACGATAACACTTGCGTCATATCCAAGCTCTCTTGCAATAAACGCAAAAGCCGATGCAAATTTATAACAGTTTCCCTTACCGGTTGAAAGGATAGTATAAGCGTAGTCTATCTGCCAACCGTCATAAAATGCCGAATCATCCCTTAAGTAGCTGAAGTTGTTTGAAAGATAATCAAAGCAAGCCTTAAGCTTCTTTTCATTATATGTTATCCCCTTTGTTTTTTCAGAGATAACAGCTCTTACCTTTTTGTATAATTTATAAGATTTATCGGTCATAGCCCCGTTTGAGGACAACTTATAACCGTCCACATATTGATTTTTTACAAGGTCGCCGTTTTTGTCATAATAGTATCTTTTACCGTTGATAGTAAGCCAGCCCACAGCTTTTTTTGTTTTATATGTAAACTCAGTAGCTGCGGAATAATACCGCTTTCCGTTTTCTGTCTTGTATGTTACAGCACGGATATAGTAAGTGTGGTTCGGGTTTGCAAGGTTGTCAAATCTGAGCGATGAGCCGCCCTCTACTACCCTAGACTTTGAGTCCGCAAAGCTTGAGTCATAGCAGATTTTCATTCTGTATTTTACTCCTGAAGCCTTTTCAAACTCTATCCTTATAGCTGTTGCGGAACTTGCCGACGACTTAAGATCAACAATCGGCTTTGGAGGATTTCCGACCGTTTTGTAGGTGAACACTATGCAAGGAGAACAATATCTCTTTGAGTTTACAGTTTTATAAGCCTGTGCGCGAATATAGTAAGTGTGGTTAGGATGAGCTAAATCGTCAAACCGAAGCGATGAGCCGCCCTCTAGTATCCTCGACTTTGAGTCAGCAAAGCTTGAGTCATAGCATATCCTGACCCTGTAGTTTATTCCCTCGACCTTGTTAAATTCTAGCCTTACCGCACTTGTGCTGCTGCCCGACTTTGCGTAATTAACAACAGGCTTTGCCGGATTTCCGACTGTTTTGTAGGTAAATTCCGTTGCCGCGGAATAATACCGCTTGCCGTTTTCCGTCTTGTATGTAACCGCTCGAACATAATATGTGTGATTCGGTCTTGCTAATTTGTCAAACCGGAGCGACGAACCTCCTTCTACTACCTTCGACTTTGAATCTGCAAAGCTTGAGTCATAACATATCTTCATTCGGTAATTCACACCGGAAATCTTGTTAAATTCTATTCTTACCGCACTTGTTGTGCTGTTTGACTTTGCAAAGTCTACCGTAGGCTTTGCCGGGTTTCCGACGGTTTTGTAGGTAAACACTATGCAAGGAGAACAATATCTCTTTGAGTTTACAGTTTTATAAGCCTGTGCTCGGATATAATATGTGTGGTTTGGTCTTGCCAAATCATCAAACCTGAGCGATGAGCCTCCCTCTATCACTCTTGATTTTGAGTCCGCAAAGCTTGAGTCATAGCATATCCTGACCCTGTAGTTTATTCCCTCTACCTTGTTAAATTCTAGCCTTACCGCACTTGTGCTGCTGCCGGACTTAGCGTAATTAACAACAGGCTTTGCCGGATTTCCGACTGTTTTGTAGGTGAATTCCGTTGCCGCGGAATAATACCTCTTGCCGTTTTCCGTCTTATATGTTACCGCTCGGATATAGTATGTATAGTTAGGTCTTGCGAGGTTGTCAAACCTGAGCGATGAGCCTCCCTCTACCACTCTTGATTTTGAGTCAGCAAAGCTTGCGTCACTGCATATCTTCATTCGGTAATTTACACCGGAAATTTTATTGAATTCAATCCTTACCGCACTTGTTGTGCTGTTTGACGTTGCGAAGTTTACAACAGGCTTAGGCAAATTTTTAGTATTATAGGTAAACTCAACCTTAGAAGAATAATAGGTTTTCGCTCCTATTGTCATATAGGAAACTGCACGGATGTAATATTTGTGATTTACCTGTTTAAGATCTTTTATGCTGATCAAAGAGTCACCGTCGATCACCCTTGACTTAGCGTCAGCAAAGCTTTGGTCATTACATATCCTTATTCTGTACTTTAAGCCCTCTGTTTCCTTGAATCCGATAGTTATTGTATCAAATGTGCTGCTTGATTTTGAATAGTCAATGCTTGGCTGAGGGAGCGCGTCAGTCACAGCCTTAAAGGATGCCTTGTCCGAATAAATGAACTCACCGTCTTGACCAAGCTGATAAGACTTAGCGGTAAAATAATATGTAGTTTGCGGAGTCAGCTCATCAAAGCTCACATTACCGTCAGATGCGGTTTTTTCAGCGCTGAAGCCGTTGTTGTCAGTTATTGAAACAACATATCCATCAACCTCAATCGGTGAGCTGAGAACAAATTTAATTGAAGAAAAGCTTTTAGATATGTCCTCTGCGACAGGTGCAGCTACCTCTTGATTATATTCATCGGTTGTTTCTTGTGTCATTGACTGTTCATTATAAACGGCGCCGACAGACAGCGCAGATGCTGCACAGACTGTACCCGCTACGGCGAAAACAACTGCAAATATTCCGGCAATAACCTTTTTCATATAAAAACCTCCACATTACACTCTGTTTAAAAGTATACCACAAAATAACAAAAAAATCAATTTAATTTTACTCTTTCTTTAAAATATTTACATTTTTCGATAAGCTTAAGCCTGATGAATATAGACATAAATCTTATACAAAAAGGTATTTCTCTTAAAATGTCATATCATAAATTTCTTTACCATAAAACAATGAATATCAGGAGCATTTTATGAATAAAATATGAATATTGTAAACATTTTGTTACAAAACATAATTTATTTTATGAAGAATGTACGTTTGCGTACATTTTTTCCGAATTTTGCGCTATTAGTAGAGGGATAAAAAAATAACCCGCCTAAGCGTTTTACGCCGCCGGCGGATAATTCGTAAAGTTGTGGTGACCAAATTTTAATAACTTATATGATTTAAGGAAGTCTATATCTTGTCAATAGCATCGCTTAATTTGTCAAGCCAATCGCCTTCAAAAAGCTCTGTCATTCCCCTGTCAACAGCAGCGGAAAGCTTCTTATCTATCGGTATCCTTGCAACATTTTTGATCCCGTATCTTTCGGCGATCTCTTCAATATGGCTGTCACCGAATATCCTGTGTTCCTTGTGACACTCATCGCATACAAAGTATGACATATTTTCAACTATTCCGACAACAGGAATATCCATAAGCTTTGCCATCTTTACAGCCTTTTCTACTATCATCGAAACAAGCTCCTGAGGACTAGTGACAACAATAATCCCGTCAACAGGCATAGACTGGAAAACAGTCAGCGGAACATCTCCGGTTCCGGGTGGCATATCCACAAACATATAGTCCACCTCGTCCCAGATAACATCCGTCCAGAACTGTGTTACGGCTCCGGCTATTACCGGTCCACGCCATATAACCGGGTCGGTATCATTCTGAACGAGAAGATTAAGCGACATAAGCTTTATACCCGTTTTTGTTTCCGACGGGAACAACCCTATCTCAGACGCTTTAGCCTTTTCTGTTATACCAAATGATTTCGGGATAGACGGTCCTGTAATATCCGCATCCAGAATTGCCGTTTTATGACCTTTGCGATTAGACAGTACAGACAAGAGTGAAGTTACTAAGCTTTTGCCGACACCGCCCTTTCCAGATACTACCGCAATTATTTTTTTGACCTTTGTCCCCTCGTGGGGCTCTTTGATAAGGCTCTCTTGATTAGTGCTTCCGCAGCCGCTGTTACAAGATGAGCAATCGTGTGTACAACCCATAAATAATCTCTCCTTAAGCTTTTCTAATATATAGTATACCACATTTTTCTAAAAAAGCAAACGGATAGCTTATTTATCCTCCGAGTTCTATCATTTTGTCAATACAGCGCCTTGCACTTTTTATCAACTCATCGCTCATAACTAGCTCCTCACCGCCCGAGCCATTAAGAGCGTTGTAAACATCGACCAGAGTAGTGGACTTCATATTAGGACAGATAATATCCTTTGAAAGCGGATAAAAGCGCTTGTGAGGACATTTGTACTGTAAATGCTGTGCTATGCTTATTTCCGTTCCGATAATAAACTCCGTTTTATCTGATTTTTCCGCATATTCTATTATTGCTGAGGTAGAACCGATAAAGTCAGCCTCCCTTACAACTTTTGGTGAACATTCCGGATGAACCAGTAATATAGCTTCCGGGTGAGCGGATTTCGCTTTTTTCACATCTTCAACAGAAACTCTTGCGTGTATCGGACAGCCACCCTGTAAAAGCTTAAAAGTCTTGTCAGGAAGCATTTTTGAAACATAGTCTCCTAAATTACAGTCCGGTATAAATAAAATCTTGTCATTTGGAATTTTTGCGATGATCTTCACCGCCGACGACGATGTAACGCAAACATCGCACACGGTTTTGAGATTTGCAGTGGTGTTAATATACGCAACCACCGTATGATCAGGGTACTTTGATTTAACCGCCATAATAAGCTCCTTATCCATCTGTTCCGCCATAGGACACCCGGCAATAGGATTTGCCAATATCACACGCTTATCCGGCGAAAGGATCTTTACAGTCTCCGCCATAAAGCGAACGCCGCACATCAAAATGTTTTTCTGCTTTGTCTTATGTGCCATTACGCTTAACTGATACGAATCCCCTGTAAAATCAGCTATCTCTGTTATTTCCTTAGCCTGATAACTGTGCGCCAGTATACAGACATCATTCTTTTTCTTATACTCTATAATTTTATTCTGAAGCTCTCCGATTGTCAAAACATATCACCTCAATAATTTAAGCCGCACAAAAAAATTTAACTTGCACGGCTTAATACTATCAGTCTATCCTTCAAACGCCTGCTCAAGGTCAGCAATAATATCGTCTATATGCTCTATTCCTATTGACAAGCGGATAGTGTTAGGTCTTATTCCCTGTTTTAGAAGCTCCTCCTCGCTTAGCTGTGAGTGAGTGGTTGATGCGGGATGTATAACTAAGGATTTTACATCCGCTACATTTGCAAGAAGTGAGAATATCTTAAGTCTGTCGATAAACTCCTGAGCCTCCTTTGCGCCGCCCTTAATGTCAAAAGTAAATATTGAAGCGCCGCCGTTCGGGAAATATTTCTTGTAAAGCTCATTATACGGGCTATCCGGAAGAGACGGGTGATTTACGCTTTCGACCTTCGGATGATTTTTTAGATACTCAACAACCTTGATAGTATTTTCAATATGTCTTTCAACTCTCAGCGAAAGCGTTTCAAGCCCCTGTAAGAACAAAAATGCGTGAAGCGGCGCAAGTGTCGCACCAGTATCCCTCAGAAGGATCGCCCTTATTTTTGTTACAAACGCAGCCGGTCCTACTGCTTTTGTAAAGCTTATCCCGTGATAGCTTGGATTCGGCTCGGTAATGGACTTAAACTTTCCGCTTGCCTCCCAATCAAACTTACCGCTGTCAACAATAACACCGCCTATTGCCGTACCGTGTCCGCCGATAAACTTTGTTGCGGAATGTACAACAATATCAGCCCCGTACTCAAACGGACGAACAAGAAAAGGAGTTGCAAAAGTCGAATCAACAACAAGCGGAATCTTATGTCTGTGCGCAATCTCCGCTACCTTTTCAATATCTATAAGAGTAGCATTAGGATTTCCTATGGTTTCTATAAACAAAGCTTTTGTATTTTCATCGATCGCATTTTCAAATGCGTCCTCCTCATCAGCGTCAACAAAAGTGGTTTTGATTCCGTACTGCGGAAGAGTGTGTGCCAAAAGGTTATATGTTCCGCCGTAAATAGTCTGTGCTGAAACAATGTTATCTCCTGCGCCAGCTAAGTTCAAAAAGGTATAGGTTATTGCTGCCGCTCCGGATGCTACTCCAAGGGCTGCAACTCCTCCCTCTAACGCCGCTACCCTCTGTTCAAAAGCATCAACTGTGGAATTTGTAAGCCTTCCATAGATGTTTCCAGCGTCCGAGAGACCAAAGCGGGCTGCGGCGTGTGCCGAATTTTTAAAGACATATGATGTCGTCTGATATATCGGAACGGCTCTTGCGTCTGATGCAGGGTCCGGGTTTTCCTGTCCTGCGTGAAGCTGAATTGTCTCAAATTTATAATTTTCATATGTATAGCTCATAGTTAAATACCTCTTTCCATAAAAGTCATAATAAATTTTTGTCCATAAATTGTTTAAAATATATCGTTAATATTCAGCAACACATTCGACCGTTTCTGAAATTGTGCCTTAAATATCTCAAAATAACATTTTGCATTGTATCACCTCCGAAACATAATAAAACCTATATACTTACTATGCTTTACATGATACACCATCTTTTAACTTTTGTCAAGTCCTTTTAGAAAATTTTTTATTTCTTACCACAAACGACAAAAAAAGCGTCAGGATACTTTTGATCCTAACGCTATCAAACATATTTTTATTCTCTTATCTGTCCGTCACCCTCGATTATATACTTTACTGTTGTAAGCTCCTTCAGCCCCATAGGTCCTCTTGCGTGAAGCTTCTGTGTCGATATTCCTATTTCCGCTCCAAGCCCGAACTCCTCTCCGTCTGTAAAGCGCGTTGAACAGTTTACATATACCGCAGCGGCATCTATTTCCCTTTTGAAAGTTTCCGCTGCGAAAAGCGACTGTGTGACTATACATTCACTGTGTCCGGTCGAATACTCGGTGATATGGTCTATCGCCATAGCCAGATCATCGACTACACGAATCGCAAGTATATAATCCAGAAACTCTGTTTTCCAATCCTCTTCAGTGGCTGAAACTACATCGTCCCCCAAAATCATTTTTGTTATTTCACAGCCTCTTATTTCGACATTAGACTTATCTAATCGGGACTTAAGCTTTGGAAGAAAATCCTCAGCGACGCTTTTGTGAACAAGACAGGTCTCAATCGCGTTACAAACGCTCGGGCGTGAGGTCTTTGAATTGTCGACAATGTCCACCGCCATTCTAAGATCCGCCGTCGAATCGACATACACATGGCAGTTTCCGACTCCGGTCTGTATAACAGGTACGGTCGCATTCTGTATGACCGCATTTATAAGACCTGCGCCTCCTCTCGGGATAAGCACATCAACATATTCGTTTGCTTTCATAAGGCGCATAACAGCGTCCCTCGAAGGGTCCTCTATATACTGTATTATGTCCTGTTCAAAGCCTACCCTGTCAAGGGCTGCCCTCATTATTTTAACAAGACATTTATTGGTTTCACTTGCTTCCTTTCCTCCGCGCAAAATCACTGCATTTCCGCTCTTTAAGCAAAGAGATGCGGCATCTACCGTTACATTTGGACGGCTCTCATAAATTATTCCGATAACGCCCATAGGAACTCTTGTTTTAAGTATTCTCATTCCGTTAGGTCTTAAAGAGCCTTCCTCAATCATACCTACCGGGTCGGATAATTTTGTAAGATTTTCACAGGCATTTGCAATAGCTTCTATTCTGTTCTCATTAAGAGTAAGTCGGTCTATAAGCGACTCACGCATATTATTCAGTCTCGCACGGTAAAGGTCCTTACTGTTTGCCTCTAAAACAGCGTCGGAGCATTTTCTAAGAGCATAAGCTATCTCTAAAAGCGCATCATTCTTCTGATCTCCTGCCGCAGATCGTATACTTCTCGATGCTGACTTAGCCTTTTTTCCAAGCTCCTCAATATAATCGCCGCTCATCATAAAGTCCATAAAATTTCCCCCTTAATTTATACTCAAGCCTTAAACAGAGTGCCGGTTTCCTTACCCTCTAAAAGATCATACAGAACATCCGGCTCTCTTCCGTTTAATATAACCATATCAATGCCTGCGTTCATCGCTATCTGAGCCGCATTTAACTTTGTCTTCATTCCTCCGCTACCAAGAGCGCCGGAGGATCCCTGAGCGCCGAGTCTTATCTCATCGGTTATCTCATTTACTACCGATATAAGCTTCGCATCAGGACAGGTCTTTGGATTTTTATCATACAGTCCGTCTATGTCACTCAATATTATCAGAAGGTCTGCCTTTGCTATTGAAGCGACCGTAGCTGCAAGCGAATCGTTTTCTCCCATTTCAAGCTCAAGCTCATCTATTGCAACCGTGTCGTTTTCGTTGACTACCGGTATCACTCCCCTTGAAAGAAGCTCCTCAATGGCGTTTTCAACATTCTGCCTTCTTTCCTCCAGCAGTACATACTTTGTAAGCAAAAGCTGTGCTACTACAAGATTATACTCTCCGAACAGCTTGTCATACATATACATCAGCTCACATTGACCAACCGCAGCGCAAGCCTGCTTTGAAGGTGTGTCGGTTGGGCGCTTGATAAGTCCGAGCTTTCCCATTCCGAGCCCTATCGCTCCGGACGATACAAGCAAAACATCTCTCCCGGAATTTTTTATGTCCGCAATTACCTTTACAAGCTTTTCAACTCTTCTTATATTTAGTCTTCCCGTTTTGTGAGCAAGTGTAGAAGTTCCAAGCTTTATTACTATTCTCTTTTTTTCTTCAATATTCATATGCTTGATCTGTCCTTTTCGGCTTTTGTTATCTGAAGATACCTTGCGTTCAGTTTGTCTGCGCTTACAAATTCATCCTTCGCCAATGCCGCCAGCAAAACGCCCTTTGCGTCCTGAAGCCGTTTATCAACCGGCGCCGGAAATATGCTGTCGTCATCCGAAAAAAGCTTTTCCTTTATATATTCTGCCCAGTCGCCTACTATAACAGCTTTTTCTTTTAACGCGGTGGAAAATTCCTTGATTACAGAAATGTTAATAACGCTGTCCTCAAAAGCCGCTTTGATCCTTTTGCCGTCCGAATGATATGCGGCAAAATACGCAATATCATTTCTCGCTTTCATAACGCATAATATACAGCCTTCAAACGGCAACAGGTTATACGCCATAGCCTCAAGTGTCGAAACTCCGCATACCGGCAGATTGTTTTTTAAGCTCATTCCCTTTGCAGCCGCTATTCCGATCCTGAGTCCCGTATAGCTTCCCGGACCTGCGCTTACAGCTATCTTATTTACATCATCAAAGCTAAGCCCTGCGCTTAAAACAGCTTTTTCACACATCGGAACGAGCGTCTGTGAATGTGTAAGCTCTGTAAAGACAGTTTCGGACGACAAAAACACCCCGTCTTTATATACGGCAACACTCGCGGTTTTTCCCGAGCTTTCAATTCCTAGCACCGTCAAATCTTTCATCTCCCGAAATATCTATTACCCTTTCATTATCTCCGGTGCGGCTTATTCGCACAATTATTGTGTTTTCCGGCAAAGCGTCCTTTATATTTTCGCTCCACTCAACAGCCACAACACATCCACGGTCTATATAATCATAAAATCCCGTAAGATACAGATCCTCAGAGCTTTCTATCCTGTACATATCAAAATGCGCAAGGGTAATGTGTTTTCCTATGTACTCATTTACAAGCGAAAAGGTAGGACTTGTCACATTGTCAGGCAACCCAAGCCCAAGGCATATTCCCCTTGTTATGGTGGTCTTTCCCGCACCCAGGTCGCCCTCAAATGCAATCACATCTCCGCCGATAAGCTTTTCCCCTATTTTTTTTCCAAGTCTGATAGTTTCCTCGGGCGAATGTGTAGTTATTTTCAAACGATCTCCTCCGACTGATTATCAGAAAAGTCCCGTGATATTTCCGTCGTTGTCACAGTCTATCTTTTCTGCGGCAGGGACCTTAGGAAGTCCCGGCATAGTCATAATATCTCCGGTCAGCGCTACAACAAAGCCTGCGCCGGCAGAAAGCTTTAAATCTCTTACGGTTATGTTGAAGTTTTCCGGCTTTCCGAGCTTTGTCGGATCATCAGAAAGCGAATACTGTGTTTTTGCAACACAAACCGGTATATCCGAAAATCCGAGCTTTTCAATCTCCTTCAAAGACTTCTCAGCCTGTGCAGTGTAAACCACTCCGTCAGCACGGTATATCTCCTTTGCGATTATATCGAGCTTTTCCTTTATCGGAAGCTTTTCATCGTACAGTGTATGGAAATTTGAAGCACAGCCATCAAATTTTTCAATGGTGTCACAAACCTTATGCGCAAGGTCTTTTCCGCCTTCGCCGCCCTTTGCAAATATTTCTGCTAACGACACCTCAACTCCCATTTCAGCACAGAAGTCCTTTATACACTCTATTTCAGCATCGGTATCAGTATAAAATCTGTTTATAGCAACTACTACCGGAACACCGTACTTATGCATATTTTCTATATGTGTTTTAAGGTTTACTATACCCTTTTTGAGCGCAGGCACATTTTCTTCTGTGAGCTCTTCCTTTTTAACCCCGCCGTTATACTTTAATGCCCTTATAGTTGCGACAAGAACTACACAGTCCGGTGAAAGTCCCGCAAAGCGACACTTGATATCAAGAAACTTTTCAGCGCCAAGATCAGCTCCGAAGCCTGCCTCGGTAATACAGTAATCTCCAAGCTTAAGCGCAAGCTTTGTCGCACGAACCGAGTTACAGCCGTGAGCGATGTTCGCAAACGGTCCTCCGTGCATAATTGCCGGAGTGTTTTCAAGTGTCTGGACTAGGTTTGGTTTTAAGGCATCCTTTAAAAGTGCGGTCATTGCTCCGCAGCCCTTCAGATCCTTAGCGAATACTGGATTTCCGTCAAGATCATATGCCACAAGTATTCTCTCAAGACGCTTTTTAAGATCCTCAAGGTCACTCGCAAGACACAAAATCGCCATAATCTCAGACGCAACTGTAATGTTAAAGCCGTCCTCACGGGGAACTCCGTTTACCTTTCCGCCAAGCCCGACATTTATGTACCTTAAGGCACGGTCATTCATATCCATACACCTTTTCAGAAGAATCCTTCTCTGATCAATTCTAAGAGGATTTCCCTGCTGAAGATGATTGTCAATAAGAGCGCACAAAAGGTTGTTCGCCGCAGTAATGGCGTGCATATCTCCTGTAAAGTGGAGGTTTATGTCCTCCATAGGAACTACCTGTGCATATCCTCCTCCTGCTGCTCCGCCCTTAATACCGAAAACCGGTCCAAGCGAAGGCTCTCTTAATGCTAAAACTGCCTTTTTACCTATTTTTGCCATACTCTCAGCAAGACCGACTGAAATGGTCGTTTTACCCTCTCCCGCAGGAGTCGGATTTATCGCTGTAACTAAAATCAGCTTTCCGTCAGGGTTGTCGGTGGTCTTTTTAAAAAGCTTCTCAGACAGCTTTGCTTTATAGTGTCCGTATGGTTCTATGTCCTCCTCGCTAATACCAAGCTGTGCTGCGACCTCTGTTATTTTCAGCATTTTTGCCTTTCCTGCAATTTCAATGTCTGTAAGCATTATTTATCCTCCCTTAATATTTTGAATTTACAAACCTGTTAAATTGTATTATAACACTATTTGATATTTTTTGCAATATTTTCAAGTCAAATAGCGAATGATTATTTTATCCTCTACTAATAGCTCCTTTTAAGTAAAAAATGTACGCAAACATACATTTTTTATAAAATATCTTATGTTCATTCATAAAAAGTTTACATTATTCATAGTTTAGCTATAATTAAGCTTAATAACAACAAAATGGCGGACAATTATGCCCGCCATATGTTGATCACTTATTACCTGTTCTTTTGTTTATATAATCCTCGATCAGATCTACCGCATTATCAATTCCAAGCTTGCTGGAGTTAAGAGTGATGTCATAGTTCCTCGAATCTCCCCATTTCATCCGGCTGTGATCGTTATGATATGCCTTTCTTGTCCTATCGTGACGGCTTACAGCGGACCTTGCCTCGCTTTCGGTCATACCCCTTACCTTGATGATACGCTGTACCCTGCACTCAATATCACCGAGAACGAATATCGAAATAAGCCCTTCAAAATCCTTTAAAACAGACTCCGCACATCTTCCAACTACTACAAAGCTTTCGCCCTCACTCGCTTTTTTTCTGAGATAGTCAAACTGCATATTTGCAATATTGTGCTCGTGAGAGCTGCTAAGTCCTCTTACTGTTCTTGTTAAAATCTCTTTTTTCGGCGTCTCATCATACTTTGCAAGCTCACTGTAATCTACATTTTTATGCTTTGCGATCTCCTCAAGCAGATTCCTGTCATAGAGCTTAAGTCCGAGCCTCTCGGCAAGCTTAACGGCGATCTCGTGTCCTCCGCTTCCGTATTCACGCCCGATCGAAACTATCAACTGACTCATACTTTGATCCTCCCCCTGATATTAAAGATATCTTAAATAGATGCACGCCATAGAGATCAACAACACGATAACCGTTGCCGGTGCAAGAGACAAGCAGTACTTTTTCCAGCTCACAGGATAACCGTTTTTAGAAGCTATCGCAATTCCCACAACATTTGCTGAAGCTCCTATCGGAGTAGCGCTTCCGCCTATGTCTGTTCCTATTGCAAGCGTCCAAGCCATAACATCAAGCGGTACTCCGGCAGTTGCAGACAAAGTGCGTATTACAGGTATCATAGTTGCCGCAAACGGAATATTGTCAATAAACGCACTTGCGATAGCTGAAAGCCAAAGAATTATCGCTATCATAACCACTGTGTTTCCGCCGCTGATATTTTCAATGAATTTAGCCAAAAGCTCAAGTATCTTAGTCTGTTCAAGTCCGCCTACAACAACGAAAAGACCTATGAAAAACAACAGAGTTTTATAGTCTACCTTCTTTAACACCTCTAAAATATGCTTTCCGGATACGATAAATGTCAATACCGCGATGACAACTCCTATTATCGCAACGGTAAGACCTGTCTGAGCATGAGTTACAAGAAGTACTACCGCCAAAATGAATATCAAACTGCTTAAAATAAAGCCTTTTTTATCTGTAATCACCGATGACGGGTCTATGTTGAGCGCGCTTACATCTACCTCTTCGCCTGTCTTGATAGACTTTCTCATTGTCAGGTAAAAGTATATTACAACCGCAACCAGAGAAATAGCCGCTATCACACCTGCGTTAGTTATAAAATCAGTAAAAGTATAGCCAAGTGATGTACCTATAATAATATTCGGCGGATCTCCGCACATTGTCGCTGAGCCACCCAGATTGGCGCAGAAGATCTCCGTAAGTATCACAGGTACCGGATTGAATTTGAGCATCTGTGCAAGTTCAATGGTTACTGCCGCTAAGAATAGTATAACCGTTATGCTGTCTATAAACATAGAAAGCACCGACGACAGCACCATAAATGTAATAAAAATAGGTACGGGCTTATAGTGTACCCATTTAGCTATCTTCATACAAAGCCATCTGAAAAAGCCAACTCTTGCCATTCCCTCTACCATTATCATCATTCCTGCTATAAATATAATGGTAGCCCAGTTTATTCCTCCTGCGGATTCCGATGCCTCTCCCGACTGATACCAAAAAGACGCGGTAAAAATGTTTTTTACATTGAGCGTTTCATTGATAGCCGTTAAGCTGTGCATTCCTATGCCAAAAACAAATATGATGGTAAGGACAGCGCAAGCAAGAGTGACTATGTGTCGTTCGATCTTATCCATAACTATTAGAACAAACATTGCCAAAAAGATGATCACAGCCATTATTCCTGCAAACATTTTCTTTTCCTCCTCACAACCAAGATTAACAATTATTTCATTTAGATTATAAATCTTTTATTTTTCAAAATCAACTTTTATAATGCGTTTTTAGCACTTTAAATAAAAAATTCGCTTTACTAACAAGCTTTTTTATGATAAAATAAACGCAGTTGTTTATTTACTTTATGTCCACGCACATACAACAACATTCGGTCGCTCTTTGCTATGCGGACGATTATACGGAGAATTGATATGATAGATGTAAGTTCAAACAAGCGTTTGCCTATGCTACGGGAAAAAACTTCACTGTTGACAGACCGTCCGGGCTGCTATATTATGAAAAATCAGGATGAAAAAATCATCTATATAGGTAAAGCTAAAAATCTTAAAAAGCGTGTTACAAGTTATTTTAGGGAAAACGCAGACCACCTTCCAAAGGTAGCAAAGATGGTCTCTCAGGTTTATGATTATGATTTCATTGTAACAGAAACAGAATTTGAAGCGCTGGTACTTGAGTGTTCACTCATAAAACAGTATAAGCCAAAGTATAACATTCTCTTAAAAGATGACAAGGGTTACAGCTATATAAAAATAACAAATGAAGAATATCCTAAGCTCAGAGCGGTCCTTCAAAAAGATAATGACGACTGTGAGTATATCGGGCCTTATACAAGCTCCTTTGCGGTAAAGCAGGCTGTCGAGGAAGCAAACAAGGTGTTCGGTCTTTATACCTGTTCAAAAAAATTTCCGAGGGATTTTAAAAAAACTCGCCCCTGTCTAAATCATCACATAAAACGATGTATGGGCGTATGTACCGGAGAATTTTCAAGTGACGAGTACAAAAGCTTTGTATCAGAAGCGGTAGACTATATTAAAAACGGCTCTGTCAAGTCGGTCGAACGGCTTAAGAAGGCTATGGAGGACGCATCGGAAAACCTCGATTATGAACTCGCAGCTAAACTCAGAGACAGGATTTTTGCCATACAAAAAGCAGCGGAAAACCAAAGGGTCGTTGGTCTTTCAATAGATGACTGCGACTTTTTCGGGCTTGCTGTGGGCAGAGAAGAAAGCTGTATGAGCGTTATGATCTATCGCTCCGGTCGACTTTATGACAAGCAGAGCTTTTTCCTCGGAGAACCCGAAGATGAGAAAAAGCTAAGAAGTGATTTTTTGCTGAGATTTTACTCTGAGCGCACTGTCCCTAAAAACATTTATCTTGACAGCTATTGTGACGACAAAGAGCTTATTGAGAAATATCTCTCCGAGCTTTGCGGAAAAAAGGTTCACATAATCGTTCCTCAACGCGGTGAAATGTTAAGGCTTTCTATACTCGCAAAAGCAAATTCCAGCGAGAAGCTTTCACAAAAAACCGGTATAAAGGGAAAAGATATAATAGCGCTAGAACAGCTCAGAGATATTCTTAGGCTTCCTAAAGCCCCTGAGTTTATCGAGTGCTACGACATATCAAACCTTGCGAGCGATGATATGGTAGGCGGAATGGTCGTCTTTAAAAATGGCAGACCGTTTAAACAGAGATATAAAAAATTCACCATTAAAACAGTCTCGGAGCAAAACGACTATGCCTGTATGCAGGAGGTTCTGCGCCGCCGCCTTTCACACCTTGACGACCCTGACGACGAGGGATTCAGAACGATCCCCGACCTTATTTTTCTCGACGGCGGAAAGGGTCATGTTTCATCAGTCGAGGAGATCTTAAAAGAGCTTAAGCTTGATATTCCCCTGTTCGGACTTGTAAAGGACTCGAAACACCGAACCCGCGCAATAGCAACAAGCGGCGGTGAAATAAGCGTTACAAGATTTAAAGAAGCCTTTAACCTAATTACACAGATACAGGACGAGGTGCACAGATACTCTGTTGCGTTTCAGTCCTCAAAGCACAAGAAAAAAACCTTTGCAAGCGAGCTTACGACTGTTAAAGGCGTAGGTCCTGCAAAGGTAAAAAAGCTCATTCTATCATTTAAAACCAAAAGCGAACTAAAAGCGGCATCTGTTGACGATATAAAAACCGCTGCGGGAGTAAGCGAGGAAACGGCTACTTCCATAAAGGCTGTTATAGATCAGATGAATTAGTATGAGTGAGCTTTTCTAAAAAAGCATAGTAAAACCCCGCAGAGATTTCTCTCTGCGGGGCGGAGGTATAAATCAATCCAAATCAAAAGATTAGAATTGTTATACGCTTTTCGGCGACCTTTCAGCTTAGCTGCTTATAGCAATCATTTTTCTAACAGCCCATTTTTTAAAGGCGCAGAGGAGATTGCTATGCGCTTTTTGCAATTTTGTTTATAAGTCCTACATCTACCGTTGTTATTTTACCGTCTGCGTTTGCGTCCGCTAGCTTAAACTGCTCGTCGGTGTACTCTTTTGTACCCTTGGCAAACGAATTTATTATACCTACATCTACTGTTGTTATCTTACCGTCGCCTGAGAGGTCGCCGAGAGGATAATCTCCGTCAAGGAGAATGTAATTAAATCCGTTATCTATGGCGTACTGCTCGCCTGCGGTGCCTGAGTAGCAGTAGATTTTGAAGTTGTCAAGTTTTAAGTCTTCACCTGTTTGAAAATCAAATGTATATCCAAAAGCTTTATATCCGATGCTTGTCACGCTATCGGGTATTTTTATGCTTTTAAGATTTTCACAATCATAAAAAGCACTACTTCCAATACTTGTTACGCTGTCGGGTATTATTATGCTTTCGATGTGGATACAGTACATAAAAGCACCATCTGCTATTCCCACTGTTCCTTGCTTTATTGTTGCTGTTGTTACTTCTTGATTACGATTACAGTCAATCGCCCAATTCCCTACATATTTTATATCTGTCGTCTGATTGTCAATTAAAGGCGTGCTATCAAAAGCCCCATCTCCAATACTTATAATACTATCAGGCATAGTTATGCTTGTAAGGTTACTACAGTCAGAAAAAGTAAAATCGCCTATGCTCGTAACGCCGTTAGGTATTATAATGTTTGTAAGACTTTCGCAGCCATAAAAAGCACTATCTCCAATACTGGTGACACCGTTTGGTATTGTTATACTTTTAAGATTATAACAAACATAAAAAGCATTGTTTTCTATTCTTGTTACGCTATCGGGCATGATAACTTTTGTTTTTGTGACGGGACATTGAATAAGCACTGTTTGCTTTTTGTTATATAGGATGCCGTCTAATGACGAAAAGCATTCATTATTGTTAGATACATTTATTTCGTCAAGATTGTCGCAAGCACCAAAAGCATTGTCTCCAACATTTGTAACACTGTCGGGTATCGTTACAGTTGTCAGGCTATCGCAACTATTTAAAGCATAACTTCCAATACTAGTAACACCATTAGGTATAATAATATTTGTAAGACTGTCACAAGCAAAAAAAGCACTATCTCCAATATTTGCAACGCTATTAGGAATAGTTATACTTTTAAGGCTTGAACAATTTGCAAAAGTGCTATCGCCTATACTCGTAACGCTATCAGAAATTGTTATGCTTGTAATGCTACTACAATTTTTAAAAGCTCCACTTCCAATGTTTATAACGCCAAGGGGTATAATAACATTTCCTGTGCAGGTTTGACCGTCAATCAATATGTTATTAACTATAACTATTGGGTTTTCTTGCTGTTTATTTTTAAGCCAAGGTGTATTCCAAAAAGCTTCACTGCCGATGTTTGTAACACTTGTAGGAATAAATAATTTATCTATGCTTGTTCTAGAAAAAGCTGCATCTCCAATATTTGTTACTCCATAAGGAATAGTTATGCTTCGTAGTCCAATACAACCAGCGAAAGCTCCGTTTCCTATAATAGTTACATTTTTAGAAATCATAACACTTGTTAACTGGTAGCATTCTACAAATGCGTCATCGCCGATGTTTATAACACTATCAGGTATCGTTACGCTTATAAGATGTTCACGCCAAGCAAAAGCATAATTTCCGATACTTGTAACTTTATTTCCTGAAATTTCGCTAGGAATATTAAGCTCCGTCGCATCACCTGTGTAGTTTGTTATTTCAACAGTTCCGTCCTCAAGTACATCATACTCAAAATCCCCAGAGGTTAAAGCCCCCGCGCTCACCGAAGGTATAACACCAACAATTCCGACAACCATAACTAAAGTCGTTAATAGACTTAAAATCCTATTTTTCATAAAATACCTCCATTAAATATTTTCCTACATTATAGCATATAATATGTAATATTGCAAGTAATTTTTAAATATTATTTTAAAGCTTTTTTAAAATAAAAAATTCTGTATATAAATCACTCGAAATAAAAGTTATAATTAAAGTGTAACATTATATAATTATATATATTATGAAGGAGGGAAGCTCTTAAAAGAGCGTAAAATCGTATGTTTGAAATAAAAAAAGTGCAGTCCTTTAACAAGACAATCAGAATGCCGGAAGACCTCATAGCTAAACTCGATAAACTTGCAAATAAAAATGACATAAGCTTTAATCAACTTGTTGTTCAATGCTGTGAATACGCATTGGAAAATTTAGGAGATAACCGTAAAACAAAAAAATAAAAAGAGTACAAAAAAACAGGCGTTTAAATGCGCCTGTTTTTTTATGTACATTTTATCAGAAATCAAGTCTGCGCTTTAATTTGATTTTGTCAAAAGCAACTCCGCATATCAAAAACAAAATCGAGCTTGCAAGCACCTGAATGCAATATGCCGGAGTCTGACCGAAAGCGGCGATAATAGTCGCCCACGACAGGTTATCTGTCATAACGATTCCCTCATAAAGACTGTAACAGCAAACACACACTACAAGAGAAGGTATTATGCCTAGAACATTTCTGACTGTAATAATTTTCTCGCTTTTATTTGTGAAAAAAAGCGCAGTTACTGCTTTTATGACAATCGTTGCGGGCATCCATGTGACAAATCCCGTAAGACCGTCCGCGAGCGCTCCGCCAATTACCGATGCGCATACGGCATATGGGGTCGGCAAAAGACAGGCAGCAAGATAAATTACGCCGTCCCCTGCGTGAGTGTAGCCTGCTCCGGTAGGTATATGTAGATATGCTGTAAGCACGAAAATAATTGCGGCAAACAGCCCTGACACAGCAAGCATACGGATTCTGTTTTGAGGTAAAGATTTTGATGATTTAGTCATTTTTATCACCCTTTCAAAAATACTGATAATTTCCACATCAAAACATATAATACCTATATAAATGATGTGGTTTACATTATACATCGTTTGTATAAATCTGTCAATACATTAAATAAATAATTTTTTCTAATAAATAATGAATAATTGTTTACAGCTGGGAATTGTAAAATTATTTTAAACTACGATCAAATTTTACCAAAGTACTTGCAATTTTCAGGTAAATGGTGTAAAATATCATTATGATAATTTTTAGGAGGTACATTAATTATGGCAGTTAAAGTTGCAATTAATGGTTTTGGCCGTATAGGCCGTCTCGCATTCAGACAGATGTTTGGTGCTGAGGGTTATGAGGTTGTTGCTATAAACGATCTTACAAAGCCTTCAATGCTCGCAAATCTTTTGAAGTACGACACCGCTCAGGGTGGATACTGCGGAACGATCGGCGAGGGACTCCACACAGTTGAGGCTGACGACGAGGCTAATACGATCACGGTTGACGGTAAAACACTTACCATTTATAAGGAAGCAAACGCTGCAGAGCTTCCGTGGGGTGAGATCGGTGTTGATGTTGTACTTGAGTGCACAGGTTTCTACTGTTCAAAGGAAAAGAGTATGGCTCACATCAATGCAGGTGCTAAGAAGGTTGTTATCTCAGCTCCGGCAGGAAACGATCTTAAGACCATTGTTTACTCTGTAAATGAGGATACACTTACTGCGGATGACCAGATTATTTCGGCTGCATCCTGCACAACAAACTGTCTTGCACCAATGGCAGACACTCTTAATAAATACGCTCCTATCCAGAGCGGTATTATGTCAACGATCCACGCTTACACAGGCGACCAGATGATCCTTGACGGTCCTCACAGAAAGGGCGACCTTAGAAGAGCAAGAGCAGGTGCTGCTAACATCGTTCCTAACTCAACCGGTGCTGCTAAGGCTATTGGTCTTGTTATCCCTGAGCTTAACGGTAAGCTCATCGGTTCTGCACAGAGAGTTCCTGTTCCAACAGGCTCAACAACTATCCTCACTGCGGTTGTAAAGGGCGAGAATGTTACTAAGGAAGGCATCAACGCTGCTATGAAGGCTGCTGCTTCCGAATCATTCGGCTACAATGAAGATCCTATCGTTTCTTCAGATGTTATCGGAATGAAGTACGGCTCACTCTTTGACGCAACTCAGACAATGGTTGCTGAAATAGGCGACGGACTTTATGAGGTACAGGTTGTTTCTTGGTATGATAACGAGAACTCATACACAAGCCAGATGGTTAGAACAATCAAGTACTTTGCTGAAAAGTAATTTGATTAACAAAGTATTTCAGAGCTTATCCTTTTAGGG
The DNA here is from genome assembly GCA_947624675.1 of uncultured Clostridia bacterium. Taxonomy (GTDB): domain Bacteria; phylum Bacillota; class Clostridia; order Oscillospirales; family Ruminococcaceae; genus UMGS1601. Next base: position 35,118 of record CANQLI010000013.1, read on the forward strand.
TAAGCTCTTTTTTTGTGCTTATTTTCAAATAGTTTTTATGCTCATCTCTATAATAAATTACAAAACAGGACCGATGCCGAAGCATCAGTCCTGTTTTCAATAATCATCTACTTTGCTGTTACCAAAGCTTTTTAGTTCCCTTAGCGTGAGCATTTATGATCGCACAATCAAGGGTTGAAATCAAGTCGTCATAGTTCACATTTGCAACTAAATAATCATAGTCATCAAGCTTGCTCTTTTGCCTTACGTGAGAATTTACTATTCCGACATCGACGGTCGTAATTTTACCGTCAGCATTTAAGTCTCCATATAGTTTAAGCGTTACATCAAGCTCCAACGCCTCAGTTCCCGTTTTTACTGTACAGCTTCTCGGAGCGCAGTTTTCCTTACGGAAGGTAATTGTATATTCCCCATTTTCAAACTCAGGTATCCTATATGTTCCGTCTTTAGATGTAGTTGAATATATCACATTGCCGTCAGATCCGGTTACTATTATTTCGACAGGTACGCCCTTGTCATCGCCATTTACTTCAACCTTGCCGGCAACCGACACATCTTCTATCGGCAAAACAGTTACTTTACATTCTCCGCTGGTTACTGTACCGTTTGAAATTCCCGAGAAGGTAGTCACAGAAAGAGTATATGTTCCAGCATCATCAGAAGTTACCTTATCTATAACCAGACTGCTGTTTGTCTGACCTACGATTGCCTCACCGTCCTTATACCATTGATAAGTGTGCTCTCCTTCTGAAACAACAGAATCAATAACAAGCTTATCGCCTTCAAGCACTACCTTTTCTTTATCAATAGATACCTCAACATCTGAAACTTCCGGAACGACTACCTTTTCACCTGAGTCCTTTTCTTCTTTTAAAGTATTTACAGTTGCAAATTTAGCATCAATAATGTTGCTATCTTCAGAAAGCATATCATAGCTTATTTCAAAGTCCTCAGTAATTCCGTTACCAGTTACATTATAATTTGTTCCGGAAACTGTAATAGTATCAATGCCGTAACCGTCTTCAGCCTGAACACTGATCTTAACGGTGTCTCCCTTTTTAATAGTGAAAATACTATCTGTTTTTCCTTGTGCAGATATGCTTCCGCCGGTAGTGTTAGATAAAATTACAGTTTTTTCGGTACTTACAGATGCTTCACCGTTATCCTTAACAGCTACAATGGCAAACGGACTGAAAGCGTCACAGGTAATTATCAATCCATATCGTGTGATAACACAAGGTATCTCTTCAACGCTTATAACTTCACCGCTCTCATTTTTTGTAAAATGATACGCTTTAAAGGTAACTCCCTCATCATCAGGGCCATATCCCTCAGGGAATCCGAGCGAAACTCTTACGCCGTCTCCGGTTTTAATTATCTGTTTTTTACAGAGTGTAAGATTTATATTATATGTTTCACTCTTTAAAATATTTTCATCTGTGTTTTCATTCAACAGTTCATTCATCTTATCTGTCTGTGCATGAGTTGGAGAAGAAGCAACTAAAACCATTCTGTGTTTAAGCATTTCATCTACCGGTGTTCCGTCGTCAGTTACCCAACCTGTTGTAGAAAGGTCGGTGTTTTCTAACAGAGCAGGCTTTCCGAAAACATTCCAATCATAGCCCTGAGATTTATAAGCGCATACTGCACACGGATGAGCCGCACCGTAAGACAACTCCAAAGGTGCCTTTTGGCTTATTTCTCCGACTACACCTGTGATGTAGAAATTGTAGAAAACACTGTCATCAGACCACATTTCACTGGGCGTAAAGTCAAATGAAACAGTTCTTTTATTGTCGGCAATTTCAAAGTTTTCAACCTTGCTGTTTACTAATGCGGATTTGTTCTCGCACCATTTACCGTTAAGATAGTGTGTGCACACCATCTTAAGGCCAGGTTTTTCTCCGTTTATTGCAACAATATCGTCATCATAGGTAGCCTGAACATGATAGGTTCTTCCGTCTATGTTCAGTCGTCCCGACATACTCGGTGTGACATTTTTAGGATACGGCGGCGCTTGATATGTGCCCGTAGGGTTATGAAGCATTCCGGAATCAGCTATCAAAAGACACGGGTCACCCTGATAATATAAACGATCCAGGTTTTGTGTGTAATCTCCCGGCGCAATATCAGTAATTCCAAATTCAGCGTATTCAATATGCGGCATCGGAAGACAAAGCTCTTCTTTGGTATCGGTCAACGCAGGATAAAGCTCAGGAGTAATGTAGCCCCAGTTTGAGGTCACCCACTCGCCTTTGCTTTCTACATCCCTGCTGATATAATGGAACTTTGCTATCATATAATAGCCTTTTTCTGCCGCAGCTTTGTATCCCATACCGTTAAAGCTTACACGATATTCTCCGGCAGGAATATCTTCAAATTCACTGTCTTTTTTGTATTTAACCGTAAGACCATTTGTGTATTCGGTAGTCTCTACACCATAATCGTCAATGTTAAGCATAGGATAAGAAAACTCATAATTGGCTTCGGACATAATACCGCTTGATACATGATGCCGTCCCATAATCGATTCACCGGCAAGAAGATATTCGTGGTTTTCATATCCGTCAATACCATTTTTAACCGATAGATCTCCAATAGGATCATCCATCGTAACATCTACACCGTACCATTTGTTATCCAACTGTACATAATTCCATATGTGAAGCTCCGGTGTGTCTTCAGTGTGCCTGTATACCCCCTGAACCATAACACAAGGAATACCTAACTCATCCATTACTGCCTTAAATGCTCTGGTGTACGCTTCGCACACACCCTGATGCTTTACAAGTGAACCGTACGCTGTTCGTACAAATCCTACATTACCAGGATCGCAAGTGTTCTCTAAACGGTAGGATGTGCTTTTTGTAAGATAGTCGTGAACATACTCTACCTGTGCCGCAGCAAGACTTTTGTCTCCGTCCGGCTTAACAGCTTTAGCTCCGTCAACAGCTTTTTTTACTGCTGCGTCATATTCAGTTATAGCCTTATTAACTTCATTAACATTGTCAAATCCTTGTGTATAATATGTGTCATATCTTCCTGTTCCAAGATATAAATGATATTCGCCTTTTTTATCCTGTGTCATTCTCACAGTCAGATTAGAAAAGTCTACATAAAATATACCCGGATAATCTGCATAAAATGCATCTCTTGCCGCTCCGTAAAGCGACAAAACATTTCCTCGCCCGTTCTTATACTCCGACAGCTTTTCCTGTGAGAGTTTGTTTTCAGACAAGTCATATGCCTCTTTACCGGTTTTAAATAGTCCCTTGTTATTCATCTCTACCATTGCGTCATAAAACACCTTGGCTTCATCTGTCAGCTGATTATAAAAATAATCGTTTAAGCCAGACTTTTTTTGATTTTCAGTATCAGCTGCAAAAATCTGCGTCTGAAGAGATGCGGAAAAAGCAGATACCGTTACCACTAGCGCGAGAAAAAATCCTATAATTCTCTTAAATTTCATTTGGGGTTCCTCCTGTTGCATTAAAATTGTTGTCTCAAAAGTTTAGACGGTAGAAATTATCTAAACTTTGTTTAATTATAAATGATGGAAAAGGAAAAATCAAGGCATTTTAGCAAAAAAGTTAGCCCGGATTAAAAAATTAACTTTTTGTTCATATTTGCTTGTTTTATTATACAACATATAACTTATATATTATATTACTTAATACGAAAAAGCGACAGCAAAAATGCTGCCGCCTTTCCGTATATGTGTAACATTATCTGGAAGATATCTTATTAAACTCCCTTTGCTGTCGAGTTTATAATTCCGACATCAACTGTCGTTATCATATCGTCACCCGATACTTCTGCTACTTCAAAGTCGTATTCCTCAAGTGTCTGTGTTCCCTTTGCGTGTGCATTCGCAAGTCCTACATCTACGGTCGTAATGGTTCCATCTCCGTTGATGTCGCCCACAATGTGAATCTCTGCTTCAAGTGTTATATTTCCGCCTTCTACTGTCGCTTTGTAGCTTCTTGTTACATATCCCTCTGCTGCAAAGGTTATTACATATTCTCCGTCCTCAAGGTCTGATACAGTATACTCTCCGTTAGCCGATGTTGCTTTTGCAACTTCTGTCCCGTCTGCTGTCGCTACCGTTACTGTTACTTCAGCATCTGTTCCAGGTGTTGCTACCGTTCCGCTAATATTACCCTTAGGCAACTCTACAAGTCCTTCTATAGCTTTAGCTATCTCTTCTTCAATCACACTCATCTTTGATGGTAACGGCTTTCCGTTGCTATCTGTCAAGAGTGCGTCTGCCTTAGCAACTGCTTCTTCAAGTGCCTTTATGCTGTCCTCAGTATACTTGTCGCTCGCGATAAGTGACTTTGCGTTTGCTACTGCCTCATTAAAGTCATCAAGCTTTTCAGTGTCGTTTGCTTTGCTTACTGTCTTTAATACATT
>CANQLI010000014.1 GCA_947624675.1 uncultured Clostridia bacterium
CTACCGTTTTATACAATATAATTCCTGTGTTGACATATTAACATGGGGAAAGCTGAAAACTGTCCCCGAAATGGGGGCAATTATGGAAATACCACGAGTCGGGACAGGCTATTCACCGCCCGGAAGAAAGAAACAAGTTCATTTTTTACATACCGTAGTCCTTAAGGGGATTGCGGTATTTTTTTATTTGACATTTTTTCTATCGTTCCCCCCTAATAGTCTAATACATAACGAAATCCTACTGAAAGACGTATCCGCTTTATGGCGGGTGCGTTTTTTTATGGCGAAAAAAGGCAATTTCTGACTATTTGCCGCCCTCGCCCACCGCCGCTCCAATCTCATTTTCAAAAAAATTCGAGATTGGAGGAATCACTTGTGAAAGTCAAATACGAGTTTGTAAACGGAGAAGTTTCGGAAATCAAGGTGGATGACAGCCTCGGTGAACTGCTGGTAGAGATGGACCGGCAGGAATACAACATCAACCACAAGGAAACAAGGCGCTGCTCCTCTGTCAAGACTGCGGGAACAAAGTCCGTCTTGCGTGGAACAACACCACCAATGGCAGCAAGAAAAAGCCGAGAAAGTACGTCCGCTACATTTACAACTGCACATCTTACATAAAGTTTGGCAAGCGATACTGTCCGAGCCATTACATCAAAATGAAAGATATGGACACTATTGTGCTTGAAGATATTCACAATCTCACACAGCTTATTGTAGAGGACGAGGAGAAAGCCAAGGAGAGGTTTCTCACACGCAAGGCGAAGCATCATGAGAGCATTATTCCGTTGACATCAAGAAGCTCTCAGAGGGCAGATTTCGCTTACAAGAGCTTGACACGCTGATCCAGAACATCTATGAAAATAAAATCCTCGGAAAGGTATCTGAGGACATAGAGATGAAGCTGATTGCGAAATACGAAACCGAGCAGAAAAATCTGACCGCAGAAGTCGTTGATCTCGAAGAAAAGTTATCCACGATCAGACAGTACGAGGAAGATGTGGCTCTGTTCATGGAACGTCTGAAAAGTACACTGATGTGCAGGAGCTTACACGTGAGATGTGCTTGGAGCTGATCGAGTATATAACGCTTGATGCCCATGTTGAAGGACAGCTCAGGGAGATTTACATCTACTACATGCTGCTCGATGAACCCTTAAAGACAAAAGAAGCCTATTTTAAGGCATATTTACGTTATTTATCAACCGTACGAAAGTGTGGTTACCATCTGGCAAGAGGACAACAGCCAATATCTATGCGCATCTGGATTATTCATCGAAACTTTCCTCCGCACAGGCGATGATGAGTGGGATGCTGCTGCCAGAAGCTGGGGACTTTACAAGCAAGTTGAGCGAAATACACCCGGAATCGTGAAAAGCAGCTCTGCCCTAAAAATCCTGTATGCTGCGAACACTTGCCGGGAAAAGGAAAAGTCCAGGAATCCACATGATTTCTGGACTTTTTGGCGGAGCAGGAGAGATTCGAACTCTCGGTCCCGATTAAAGGATTACTCGATTTCGAGTCGAGCCCGTTATGACCACTTCGATACTGCTCCATATATTGCTATTATTAAGACAGCTTAATCAGTATATCATATTTTCAATGTGAATGCAAGTGATTTTATAAAACTTTTTGTTGCTTTGTTTTCTAAGAATTATATTTAATAAAACGGAAATAATAAAAGCAAAACATTGAAAGAAGATCATCTTTTGATAGAACAAGATACAATTAAGCTTTTAAGGGAATGTGATGCTGGAGTTAAAATGGGAGTTTCCGCAATAGATGAAGTTAAAGATCGGGTAAAAAGTGAAGAGTTTAAGCATTGCCTTACCTATTGTAAATCTGAACACATAAAACTCCAACATGAGATCGAATCGGCTCTTGACAGATTTCAAGACGATGGCAAGGAGCCTAATCCAATGGCAAAGGGTATGTCGTGGATGAAAACTAATTTTAAGATGGCGGCAGACGCATCGGATAACACAATAGCTGATCTTATAACCGATGGCTGTAATATGGGAGTAAAGTCATTAAACAGATATTTAAATCAATATGAAGCAGCAGACGAGCATATTAAAGACATCACAAAACGACTTATAAATCTTGAGCAACAGCTCACTAACGATGTTCGCGGTTATCTTTAATTTACGGCATTTATAATCCTATTAAAATGCGGCAAATCCCTAATACAAAGGAGTTTGCCGCATTTATTATACATATTTTTATGAGTAAAACAATATAAAATATCGTAATTTTTAATTATTATTTAATAATTTTTTGACATTTTTCGACAAAACACTAAGAAAATAACAGTTTTAACTGCTTTTTTACTTGTTTTGTAATTTTTATTGTGTTAAAATAATGGTGAAGAATTAACTTGAATCGGACTTATGACTTTGAAGGGAGTGACATAAATGAATAAGCCGCTCAAGATAGTTATTGGAGACAACAGTTTAAATTTCGGTATTGACATTGCAAACTCAATTCGCAACGACAGTATGTATGTGATCACCCGACCTAAAGATGGGAATATCATTTTGAAAACAGTAATTGAAGAAGAACCTGATATTGTGGTTATTGATGCTGTTATGCCAAGTTTAGATGCCATTGAGTTTATTAAAAGACTTAAAAATTTAAATTGTAAACAACCTCATGTAATCGTTACAAGCACTTTTGACAACCAGATTATTGAGAAAGAAGTAATGGATCAGGGCGCAGCATATTATATGAGACTTCCATTTGAAGCAAAGATGCTGGCTGACAGAATAAGTCTCATAATGGAACTCAGTGAGAATTCGCATAGACTTGACCAACACGAACTAAAGCTATTCGTTACTGATATGATCCATCGCACAGGTGTTCCTGCGCATGTAAAAGGTTACCGTTATCTGAGAGAAGCTATTATCCTTTCCGTTAACGACGATGAAATGCTCAACTCAATAACAAAAATGCTGTATCCGGCTGTGGCTAAACGCTTTAATACCACTCCGACCAGAGTCGAAAGAGCTATACGAAATGCTATAGAAATTGCTTGGGAAAGAGGCGATCTGTCTACTCTTGAGTCAATATTCGGTCATACGATAAGCTTAAGTAAAGGTAAACCGACTAACGGTGAGTATATTGCGCTTATTGTTGACAAGATAAGATTGAGAGGAAAACAAGCTTGCTTTTATTAACTGATATTTTTTTGTTGATGCAAAACGATCGACACTTGAATACAAATAGTTTTCCCCTTACAAAATACCTGTAAGGGGAAACTTAACTAAACACATTTCTTAAAAAGTAATACAATAAACCTGTATCAATTAGATATGCGGTTATAATTGTGCAATTATAATGGTTGATCATTATTGTGCTGCAATTTTAGTATGAAACTCCTATACCTTTTCCATATTATCTAACAGCGTCATTTTAAATCACCATACTGAAGATTTTTTAAAATATCAGATTCCTCTACTTTTATAGTTGCCAAAAGCTTATCTAAAGTGTTAAACTCCAAAGCAGATACATATTCATCCTTAAATGTATTATCAGAATCCTCGTCCTCTATATTCTTTTTTATATATTCTCTGTCAAACGGAACTCTTTTGATAATATGATATCCATAACCCGTTTCAACAAGATCACTTATCTCGTTCTGTTTAAGAGCAACAGAGGCTTTTGTAAAGTTTTCTTCATAAGTGGTGTAAAAATCTCCAACAAGATACCCACCGGAATATTCAGTCATTCCTCCGTCGTAACCATACTCATTTATAAGGCTGTCGAAATCTTCACCGTCCCGCACCTTTTTAAGAATATCCTCAGCATACTTTTTTGCCTTATCTTTTTCCTTTTTCTGCTCGTCCTCAGAAAGACTTGCATAAGCAGTCGGTAAGATGCTCATCTTCTGTGCTCTTGTCATTGATGAAAAATTAGTTACACCCATACTGCTCAACATATCTGCATCAGGTGTAATATCATATCCAAATGGTATCAAAATATGCTTTACAAGCACAAGCTTATCCTCTGCCGTGTCAAGGAACTCATCATCCGAAAGTTTAAAGCTATCCTGGACCTTCTGAGCAAGCTTAGACTGTTGGACTATCTTTTTGAAATAGTCCTCAGTGAGATAAAGCTGTTTGAGATAATCTGAATACTTATCCTTCTGTTCCTCTTTTATCTTTTCTATCTCTTCATCGCATTTCTTTTTTTCATCATCAGTAAGCGAAATACCGTTTTCCTTTGCATATTTTGAATACACATATGAGGTTTTTATAAATGACATAATATTTGTCTTGAGCGTCTCAAAGCGCTCTTTTTTTTCGTCCCCACTAAGCTTTGACATATCCTCGTCAGTAACTCCTAAATTTGCTCCGTAATTTGAAATAAAGTAGTAATAATTATATCGATACTCATCAAAGCCAATATCGTTACCATCAACAGTGCACAAAACAAGCTCTTTTGTGTCTACTTCTTTTCCATTCAAAGTAAGGCTAGGGTCTGGAGGTTCTGTGGCTTCCTCCTCAGTGGTCTCTGAAGTTGTATCTGAGGAGCTTGTCACTAAACTGTCAGATGACGATTTTTTGCTTGAGGAATCATCGTCTGAACAAGCACTGAGTAAGCCCGAAACTAACAGAAGAGATATACATACAGCCAGTATTTTTTTCTTCATCATTAAAAATCCTTTCAAATAGCCATTAAATAAAGACATTATTGTGAAACCTTCAGGATAAATTATGGTAAAAGCCTGTTAATATCTCTCGGGAACATTGAAGCTGTTCTTATGTTCTGAGCTTTTATAAGCTTCATCAACAGTCTCTCAAGTCCTATTCCAAGACCGCCGTGCGGAGGAAGTCCGTACTTGTGGGCCTCAAGATAGTTTTCAAAGTCTTTAGGGTCAAGACCTTGGCGCATCATTTTTTCGACCTGCTCGTCATAATCATGTATTCTCTGTCCACCCGAAGTTATTTCAAGCCCTCTGAATAAAAGGTCAAACTTATACGCAACTCTTTTATCCTCTCTGCTGTCCATTGCGTAAAACGGAGGCTTTGAGCTTGGAAAATGTGTAATAAAGATAAAATCCGAATCATACTTTTCCTTTGCATATTCTCCAAGTTTTACCTCATCCTCCGGATCAAGATCAAACTTTGTGCTTACGCTCTTTCCTCTCAACAAAGTTAAAGCATCAGAAAACTTTATTGACGGGATCTCTCCGACATTTGGAACATCAACTTCTAAAAGGTTAACCTCATATTCATAGTTTTTCTTTATATATTCCATTATATGACGAAGCATTGCTGTTTCCATATTCATAACATCATACATACTGTCGATATATCCCATCTCGAAATCAAGACCGATATATTCGTTTATATGACGACTTGTGGCATGCTTTTCAGCCCTGTAAACGGGTGCTATCTCATAAACTCTGTCAAAAAACGCAACCGCCGCCTGTTTGTAAAACTGAGGTGACTGATTTAAAAACGCAGGCTTCTGAAAGTAATCTATCTTAAAAATATTTGCGCCGCCCTCTGCACCTTGTGCAACGATTTTCGGCGTGTGGATCTCTGTAAAGCCGTTTGCCCGCATAAACTCGTGCATACCGTGCACGATTCCCTCCTGGAGCTTAAACACAGCTCTTTCATAAGGATTCCTCAAAGAAACATTTCTGTTATCAAGATTTACTTCTATTGAACAATCAAGCTTTCTCTGATAGATTTTAAGCGGATACTCCTCCTTCGGCTTTGAAATAAGACTTATGTTTTCAAGCACTATCTCAACGCCGTTTAAGTCCTTCGGATTTTCATTTACAATTCCGCTGACCCTTACATACTGACCCTCTCTGAGCCCCTCAATAGAGTCCTTACATCTGTCAGAATATACCGCCTGAACAACATACTCCCCTGTTCTCAGCGCTATAAACGAAACCTTACCAAGATTTTTGATTCGGTGAACACATGCGGAAAGCGAAATACTTTCACCGATATGCTCGGTAGCATCAGTAAGTTTGAATTCCGGGAGAACATCTTTTCCTCCGACCATTTTAAAGTATTCACCATCGTTCGTTGGCTGATACATATCATAATTTTTATATACAGTCAACTTATCAGTGTTCTTTTCTTCGCTTATCTCCGTCTCTGTTTTTACTTCAGAATCGTCCGCTGCTGCATTTTTAAGTTTGTTTTCTAGGCGCTCTTTTATTACCTTTGGTGTGGCAACACCTTTAAGCGCCTTTGTCAAGCTTCCCATAAAAAATCCGAAAACCTTTTGCTCACCGTTTTTGTACTGTGAGACCTGCGTCTTACTTTCATCTAAAAGCTTATCTATTGCCTCATCCACCTTATCTGTGTCTACAATGATGAGATAGCCCTCATTTTTCGCAATATCAAGAGGTTTTTGCGAAGTCTCGACCATTTTTCTGAAAATAGCTTTAGCGTCGTTTTTAGAAACCTTTTCTTCGTCGGACATTTTAACAAGCTCCGCAAAATCAGACGGCGTAAAGTTTAGGCTGTTAACATCTATCTCTCCAAGATTTATTCTTCTCATAAATTCTGTCAATACAAAAGCGCATACACTCTTCGGATTATTATAAGTCTTGAGTGACTCGTCAAAAAAGTCTGAGATTATCTTGTTTCCTATAAGTATCTTAGCATCCGACTGAGAAAGTCCATACTCATTTGTATATCTCAATATTCTTTTATTCGGGAGCTCAGGAAGTTTTGACTTAATATCATCAAGCATCTCATCCGTAAAGTTGACCTGCAAAATATCAGGCTCGGGAAAATAACGATAGTCGTGAGCATTCTCCTTATTTCTCATAGATTTTGTTTCATCTCGGTTATCGTTATATCTTCTGGTTTCCTGAATCACTCTTTTTCCCGCATCAAGAAGGAGCGCCTGACGCCTTTCCTCATATTCAATAGCTCTTCCTACCGCCTTAATTGAATTCAGGTTTTTGATTTCAGCTCGCGTGCCAAACTCTTTGTCCTCAGGTTTCATAAGAGAAATATTTACATCACACCTCAATGAACCCTGCTCCATTTTACAGTCGCACACTCCCGCATACTGAAGCAAAAGTGAAATCTGTTCTACAAAAGCTTTAGCCTCCTCAGCGGAAGAAATATCCGGCTCTGTTACTATCTCTATGAGCGGGATGCCGCAGCGGTTGTAGTCAGCAAGAGACACTCCGTTAAAATCGTCGTGAACGAGCTTTCCTGCGTCCTCTTCTAAGTGTATTCTGTTTATTCTTATGTTCTTCTTTTTTCCGTCTACCTCTATTGGAACAAGTCCGTTTATACAAAGAGGAAGATTGAGCTGTGAAATCTGATATGCTTTTGGAAGGTCGGGATAAAAATAGTTTTTTCTGTCAAAAACAGAAAACTTATTGATGTCGCAATTTAGTGCAAATCCCGCTTTTACCGCATACTCAACTGCCGTCTGGTTTATGACCGGCAATGTTCCCGGCATTCCCGAACATACGGGACAGCATCTTGTATTCTGATCTCCGCCAAACTCAGCGCTACAGGTACAGAAAACCTTTGATTTTGTCAAAAGCTCTGCGTGTATTTCAAGACCTATTACAGTTATATACTTGGAATTTTTCATAACTTTCAAACCTTTCAACAATTAAGTTAGATCGTCGGCATTATTCTTTCAAAGCCCTGTTCAAAACTGTCTGCAATCTGAATGATCGTCTGTTCATCAAACTGCTTTCCGATTATAGACATACCTATCGGCAGACCCTTTCCGTCATATCCGCAAGGAGTCGATATTGCGGGAAGCCCTGCAATATTTACCGTAACGGTACATATATCGGCCTGATACATCTTTACAGGATCACTTATGTTTTCGTTACACCTGTATGCAGTCGTCGGAGCGGTCGGAGTAAGAACAGCATCACACTTTGCAAAAATATCGTTATACTCTTTCCTGATAAGCTGCTTAAGAGCCATAGCCTTTCCGTAATAAGCGTCATAATATCCGCTTGAAAGCGCATAGTTACCTAAGAGTATCCTTCTCTTTACCTCATCGCCAAAGCCCTCACGCCTTGAATTTTTAATAAGCTCCTCATAGCTTGAACCTATTTCGGACCTATGACCGTATTTTATTCCATCGTATCTTGAAAGATTAGAACAAGCCTCCGCTGATGATATGAGATAATATGCCGCTGTCGCATATTTTAGCGATGGCATAGAGCATTCTACAAGCTCTGCTCCCATACTTTTATACATATCAGCAGCTTTTAAAACGCTGTCTCTTACTTCTTCGTCAATACCCTCAGCGTAAAACTCCTTTGGAAGAGCAATTTTTATACCCTTTATATCTTTGCCGATTTTTGCGGTAAAGTCAGGTACATCTCTTTTTGAGCTTGTGCCGTCATGAGGGTCAAAGCCACAGATGTGATTTAAAATCAAAGCACAGTCGTGACTGTCTCTTGCGATTGGTCCTATCTGGTCAAGCGATGAAGCAAACGCTACCAGCCCGTACCTTGAAACTCTCGAATATGTTGGCTTTAATCCCGTCACTCCGCAAAAGCTTGACGGTTGCCTTATTGAACCTCCCGTATCAGAGCCCAGCGCCGCAAGGCACAAATCTGCTGAAACCGCACTTGCCGAACCTCCGGAAGAACCTCCGGGAACTCTGTTTTTGTCATATGGATTTTTTGTTTTCTTAAAAGCAGATGTCTGTGTGGATCCGCCCATTGCAAACTCGTCAAGAGAAACCTTTCCGAGCATAACTATTCCCTCTTTGTCAAGTCGTTCCATAACCGTTGCGTTATAAGGCGGAATAAAATCCTCCAGCATCTTAGACGAACAGGTGGTAAGCACTCCCTCAGTACATATGTTATCCTTTATCGCCATAGGGATACCTGTAAGATCAGTTGCTTCTCCCCTATCGATTTTTTTCTGAGCTTCGTCAGCCTGTTTAAGCGCATTATCCTCTGTTACTGTTATATAGCACTCAAGCTCATCGTCGTAAGCCTTTATCCTCTTAAGATACTCTTCAGTTATTTCCCTGACAGACACCTGTTTTTCATCAAGAGCTTTTCTTAGTTCTCTTATCTTCAATCCTCTTATCTCCACTAGCCCTTATCCTCCTATTCCACTACCTTAGGCACAACAAAACAGTTGCGCTGATTTTTTGCATTCTGCAAAAGCTTTGAGGTCTCAAGGCTCTGAGATTTCTCATCAATGCGCAAATCGTTCAGATAAATGTTTTTATTGTCAAGAACAGGGTCATATGTCACATCAATTTCCTTTACCGTATCCATAAGCTTGATTATACTTGTCATATCCTCGCTTGCTTTTTTAAGTTCTTCATCAGTAAATTCAAGCTTTCCAAGCTCTGCCAGATATTTTATCATATCAAGATCCATACTTTGCCTCACCTTTCTTTTACTATCAAGGGTATATTTCCCAATACTAAGTATATATTGTACCACAACAATGTTTATTTTGCAAGCAAAAGTGCTTAAAAAATAAAGACACCAAGGCTTAATGAAAGACCCCGGTGTCTTAAAATCACATTATTTAAACATTGAACAGGTTACTTTGATATAAGTTCAAGCGTATCTCTTGCGATAAGAAGCTCCTCGTTTGTTGGAATTACCCAGACTTCCGTTTTGGAATCAGGTGCTGAGATCTTGACAAGCTTGCCCTTACAGTCATTTGCGCTTAAGTCTAGTTTGATGCCAAAGTAATCCATATCCGCACATACATCCACCCTGACATCAGGAGCATTCTCTCCGATACCTCCGGTAAAGATTATAACATCAAGCCCGTTCATTACAGCGGCATAAGAGCCAATGTACTTTTTGATGTCATAAACGAGCATTTCCTTTGCTAGAAGCGCTCTTTCGTTTCCTTCATCAGCCGCAGCGGAAACATCTCTGTTGTCGCTCGACACGCCCGAAACACCGAGGAATCCCGATTTTTTGTTCATATAATCGCTCATCTCGCCTGTTGTAAACCCATGCTTTTGTGCGACAAAAGTGACAGCAGACGGATCGATCGCACCTGTCCTTGTTCCCATCAGTAACCCGTCAAGAGGTGTAAATCCCATAGAGGTGTCTACGCTTTTCCCGTCCTTAACAGCCGTTATTGATGAACCGTTACCAAGGTGACAGGTAACTATGTTAAGCCCCTCAAGGCTCTTTCCTGTTTCCTTTGCATACTTTGCGGTAACAAATCTGTGACTTGTTCCGTGAAATCCGTATTTTCTTACAGCATATTTCTCATAATCCTCGTAAGGAAGTCCGTACATAAACGCCTTTTTTGGCATTGTCTGATGAAAAGCGGTATCAAATACGACTACCTGAGGAGTTGTCTTTGGAATTACCTTTGAGCAAGCTCTTAGTGCAAGTGCGTGAGCGTGATTATGCACAGGCGCCAGATCTCTTAATTCATCTATCTTATCAATTATCTCATCTGTTACAAGACAAGGCTTGTCAAAAACCTCAGCGCCCTGAACGATTCTGTGTCCGACCGCTGATATTTCAGACATCGAAGAAATTACTGACGCTTCTCCTGTTGTTAATACCTCAACAAGCTTTTCAAAGGCCTCTGTGTGAGTAGGAAAATCACAATCTGCCGAATACTCTCTTCCGTCAAAGGTCTTGTGAGAAATGTGACCGTCAATTCCTATTCTGTCACAGTTTCCCTTTGCGATAACGCTTTCGTCCTCCATATTGAGAAGCTGATACTTTAACGACGAGCTTCCTGCATTTACGACTAAAATCTTCATTTTAAAAACTCCTTTTCAGTTTTACTTGACATTTTAAGTATATTTTTATATTATAACAATAGCAGAAAAATTTCAAGTACATTTTAGAAAAAATTTACTTTTAAAGACTTTTTCTAAGAATGTTTAAATCTTGTTCATATTCAATATATCAGAAAGGAAAAGCTTTGAAAACAGCAGGGATCGTAGCTGAGTTTAACCCATTTCACACGGGTCATAAATACTTGCTTGATAAGGTACGGGAAAAAGGCTTTACTCATATTCTTGTATGCCTTTCAAGTGACATTACACAACGCGGAGATATAGCCATTTTTGACCGTCATAAAAGAGCGGAATGTGCAATAAGATGCGGTGCTGATCTAGTCGTTGAGCTGCCTGTACCGTTTTCTATGTCAAGCGCTGAGATTTTCGCAAAAAAAGCGCTTGAGATACTAAAAAAGATAGGTATAGACGCTCTTTTTTTCGGAAGTGAGACGGATGACAAAAATGCGCTTATAAATGCCGCTCAATTTAGCAGGGCCATAAAATGCAACAAGGACATCAAGACTTTTCTTAAAAGCGGTGAAAGCTATCCGTCCGCAGTTTATAAAACTGCGGTAAAGCTTATCGGATGCGAAGCCGCAAAGGTTTTTAAAGATCCTAATTCCACTCTTGCGATAGAATATATAAATGCGCTTGGAGATATACCATTTTTTCCTGTGATAAGAACCGTTCCCCACGACGGAGAACCGCAAGGAGATTTCGCATCGGCTTCGTTCATCAGAAAAGGCATAATAAGCAAAGATAATGATGTTTATAAGTATTTAACTTATAGGATTAAGGACTTAGCTGCTGCCGACATTAAAAACACAGAGCGTGCCGTTTTGCTTTCTCTTTATCAAAAAAATACTGATGAGTTATCGAGCTGTTACGATATAAATGACGATCTTGCACATAGGATATTTAATGCACTGCGAACCGCAAAAAGCTATGAAGAGCTTATATGTGGAATAAAAACAAAAGCGTATACTATGGCAAGAATCAAAAGATGTGTTTTTAATGCGTACCTAGGCATAACAAAAAATGATATTACGCTTACCCCGTATATAAGACCGCTTGCCGCAAACGAAAAAGGAAAAGAGATATTGTCATCAGCAAAGTGTGAAATGTCTCCGTCTCTTAAAGAGCTTTCAGAAAATCATCCGAGGCTGTGCGAGCTTTCCGAAGCTTCTCATAGGCTTTTTGATATGTCCACAGATAACCCTACGGGACAAAGCGAATATTCAAAACGGCTGGTGATCAACTAAATAATAATTAAAAGATTGAAAAATGAAAGAAGGTGTACGCCTATGAGGTTTCGCCCGTGTATCGATATTCATAACGGCTGTGTAAAGCAGATAGTTGGCTCAACTCTTGACGGAAGCAATGCTACTGAAAACTTTAAAAGCGCAGAAAGCTCCGATTATTACGCTGATCTTTATAAAAAAAACGGTCTGTACGGTGGACATATAATCCTGTTAAACGCTCAGGGCACAGAGGAATATGAGGCTGATAAGAAGGAAGCTGAAAAAGCGCTTTCGACTTTTTACGGAGGACTTCAGATAGGCGGAGGAATAACCAACAGAAATGCTTCAGAGTATTTATCTCTCGGCGCATCACATATAATCGTTACAAGCTATGTTTTTAAAGACGGAAAAATCAACTACGACAATTTAAGGAAGCTTAATGCCGAAGTCGGAAAAGAAAAAATCGTTCTTGACCTATCCTGCCGCAAAAAAAACGGCAAGTATTATATCGTGACCGATCGCTGGAAAAAATTCACCGATGTTGAGTTTAATAAGTCAACAATAGAGAATTTAAAAAATTATTGTTGTGAATTGTTGGTACACGCAGTTGATATAGAAGGAAAAAGGAACGGTATAGATTTAGAGCTTGTTGACATACTTTCCGAATCATCTTTACCGGCGACCTATGCCGGTGGAATTTCATCACTTAATGATCTGTCGCTTATAAAAATGCACGGAAAAGGCAGAGTTGATTTTACAATAGGCTCTGCGCTCGACATCTTTGGCGGAAACTTATCCTTTAAAGACGTATGTACTTACAGTTTATCGGAGGAAAAGCTATGAAAAAGCTTATGTTTGTTTATAATCCAAATGCCGGAAAGGGTCTTTTAAGAAAGAATATATGCGAGGTGATTGACGCATTTACAAAGCACGGTTATCTTACCACAGCGTATCCCACACAAGCAAAAGGTGACGGCTTTGAAAAAATAATAGCTTTCGGAAGGGATTACGATATGATCGTCTGCTCAGGAGGAGACGGAACTCTTTCTGAGACTATTTCCGCTTTGATGCAGTTTGAACCGGACAGACGCCCGACCCTGGGATATATCCCGGCAGGCTCTACAAATGATTTTGCAAACTCGCTTGACATTCCGAGAAACTTTGTGCTTGCTGCGGAAAACGCAGTTGAAGGGATTCCGTTCAAATGCGATGTCGGAACGCTTGGAGAAAATTATTTTTGCTATGTCGCAGCGTTTGGAGCTTTTACACATGTTACCTATCAGACCGACCAATCGCTCAAAAACAAGCTCGGACATATGGCTTATGTTATAGAGGCATTAAAGAGTCTTAACAAAATCGAAGGCTACGATATGCGATTTGAATACGACAACGGAAATGTATGTGAGGGCAGATTTATTCTGGGAATGATAACAAACTCGGTATCTGTCGGCGGAATAGTTAAGCTTGACAAAAATTCTGTTATTTACGATGACGGAATGTTTGAGGTTATGCTCGTTCGCCAGCCAAAAAACATAATCAAGTTTACAAATATGTTAAATAATTTTGTAAGCTCTAATATGCTTAAGTTTTCCGAGCTAAAGGATAAATATTTTGCGACTTTCAAAGCAAGCCGTATAAAAATAACCTGTGAGAAAGAGATCGCTTGGACGGTAGACGGTGAAAACGGCGGAGAACATAAAGAAGTTGAGATAAAAAATCATATGCAGGCAATAACAATAGTTACACCGAAGCTTCCAGAAAATGAAACTCCCGCTTCTATTACCGATAAGGAAGAATGAAAACAGTTGGTTAGTAAATAAATGTTTAATGATCTGTAATTCATAAGGAGGTATTATGAAGACGTCAATCAAAAGATCTATTTCGGCGTCGATAGCCGTGTGCCTTTCATTTACGGTGCTTTCCGCCTGTAAATCTACAAGAAGTATCGAATCAGACCTTGCTGTAAGCTTTTCAAAGGAAAGCGGAGTATATTCGGAGGAATTTTCCTTAGAGCTTGAAAGCGGTACCGAAGGAACTATTTACTATACGACTGACGGAAGTGATCCGTCAACCAGTGATACTGCGGAGAAATACAGCAAAGCTATTGAGATCACCGACAGAAAGAACGATAAAAATGTAGTATCGGCGGTAGAGCCGGGACTTTTTGACGCTGCACACGACAGTCCCGCAAGAGATAGAAAGAGCTTTGAAAACTCAATGGAAGCACCTGAAGATTCTGCCGTTGACAAATGCACAGTTATAAGGGCAAGTGTAAAGGACAAAAACGGAAGCTTCTCAAAGCCTGCAACAGCTACATACTTTATTAACGGTATGACAGAACACATAAAAGGAATAAAGGAAAGCTGTGAAGCAAGCAGACAGGATCTTGCGATTATTTCTATAAGTGCAAATTTTGACGATTTCTTTTCACCTGAGACGGGAATTTATGTAAAGGGTAATGTTTACGAAAAGGCGCTTGCCGAATACCTTGAGGAAGAAAAAAGAGTAAAGGATACAGAAACATCAAGAGGACTTGACGCAAACTACAAGCAAAAGGGAAAAGATTGGGAGCGTCCCGTCCATATAGATTTCTTTGAATCAGACGGAGACAGCACTTCACTTGCTATGAGCCAGGACTGCGGAATAAGAACTCAGGGAAATTACTCAAGGTCCGATCTTCAGAAGGGTCTGCGCCTTTATGCAAGAGAACAGTACGGAATAAAGAACTTTTACTATCCTGTTTTCGGTGACGATGCTAAGGATTCCGACGGAAATACCATTGAGAAGTTTAAAACTCTTAACTTAAGAGCCGGCGGAAACAACGCTTTTATCGCAAAGTACAACGACGCATATTGGCAGTCTCTCGTAACAGAGCTTGATGTTGCCACTCAGGCATCAAGACCTTGTGTAGTATACTTAAACGGAGAATATATGGGCCTTTATATTTTACAGGAGAACTATTCGGATAATTTCTTTTCAAATAAGTACGGAGTAAAGGATACCGATGTTGTTTTGTATAAGGGCGATGCTGAACAGTACGCTTCCGGCTATAAGCTTGATATAGGAGACGCCCCTGAAGATGCACAAAACGACGGCTACTATTTTTCTGAACTCAACGCATTTTTCAGAAAGCACAGAGACCTGTCTGATGACGCAGATTTAAAAGAATTTGAAAAGCTTGTTGATATCGAAAGTGTTTTAGACTACTTTGCAGTAGAGGTGTGGCTCAACAATAAGTGGGACTGGCCGGGAAAAAACTGGTCAATGTGGAAAACAATAACCACTGACAAATCAAATGAATATAATGACGGACGGTGGAGAATGTGTCTTTACGATCTTGATTTCGGCGGAGTATCCGGCGAAAGTGATGCTTATGCAAACACGGTCGCTGAGGACAACTACAAGCCAGACGGACTTCTTGACTTCAGCACAAACAATCCCGCTGTTCTGTGTTTTGCATCTCTTATGACAAACAAGTCAGCAAGGGAATCTTTTGAGAAAAAGCTTAACGATCTTTCAAATAAAAACTTTGAGAGAACCTCAGCCATTGAGTCCTTGGATAGATTTAACAATACATACTCACCTCTGTTTGACCAGTTCTATGAAAGGTATCCGGGATCAGGTAATACCGATAATGCCGTGAACGGCGGATACGGAAGCTATCAGTGTATCAAGGACTTCCTTGAATACAGAGCCGACAATGTTCAGACAATGATAGACTTTATCGAAAGTACAAGAGGTTAAGTCACAAATTATATTTTTATAAAATTAAAGCCGCAAGATATAAAATGATCTTGTGGCTTTAATTGTAAAGTAAGAGCTATCATTGTAAAAAAATTCACATCTATATTTATTAAAATTTTTCTTCCACAAGAAAATGACAATTTATTTATAAAAAACTTATTTCTTTAGAAAAAATTCACAAAATCTTTAGAATACATCTTGAAATTTTTAGCGAAATATGATATATTTATAGTAGCGTAATTTTTCAATTATCGCAAATACTTTCTGGAAAGAGGAGGAAAAAATGAAGCTGAAAAAAAGAATTATGTGTGGCATTTTAAGCATCGCCGTAACAGCTTCGGCGTGCATCTCAGGAACCTTTACGGCATTTGCCGAGGAAACCGAGAACGATTATTTGCTTTCTGAGAAAAAGACCGTAATGTATGTTACGGGAACAGATCTTCAGAAAGCAGGACTTGATGTTGACAGCATCATTTCAAAAGACCCTAAAGCGACTTACTATGTTCATCTTACTAAAACAAACAAATATTCATACCTTAGGGCTTCTGCCGGTGATACTGTTGCGGGAAGTTCAAATAAGGCTCTTGTAGCATATGCCAGCACACAAAGCAACGACACAAAGCATTACATTCAAAATCCGGATACTCAAAACGGAGTAGGAGAAGCGGGAACCGCTAATTACAGCTTCCCTGAATGTAACACGAACAAGGCGACAAGCGCTGAGACACTGTATTTCCGTATTCAGATATGGACAAAGGATACAGAAGCTGAACCATTGGGAATTGTGTTCTCAGATAAGCAAAGCGTTACGATCAATCCCGACGGAACTCTGACAAAAGGCTTTACAGTACCTAAGCTTGAGTCTAACGAGCTTGTTGATCCAAACAGAGACCCTGATGTTGACGGAGAAGTCTGGGAGCAGTCTGTTACAAAAAGAAAAGCAAACTTAAAGCTTACTCTTGATTATGTAAAGACTATGGATAAGTCCAAGTACACAGCAGAGTCTTGGGCAGATTTTGAAGCTGCAATCCCGGCTGCACAAGCTGAATATGACAATTCAAGTGCGACAGCCGACAGCCTTAAAAAAGCGAGAGACACTCTGGAAAAGGCAAAGTCTAAGCTTATATTTGCAGCAGAACCCGAGGAGTCTAATCCGATGCCTTTCAGAGAACTAAATGCAGAACAGACAGTCAAGGAAATGGGAGTCGGCACAAACCTCGGCAACACAATGGACGGACACTCCAACTTTACGCCTTCGGAAACCTCGTGGCAGAGCGCGGTTACGACCAAGGCATATATCAAGGCGCTTCACGATGCAGGCTACAATACGCTGAGAATACCTGTTACCTGGGGAAATATGATCGATGACGACAACGGTTACGCTCTTAAGGAAAACTGGCTTAACAGAGTTCAGGAAATAGTTGATTACTGTATCGATCAAGACATGTACGCTATAATCAATGTCCATCACGACGGTGCGGAACAGCTAAGCTGGCTGAGAGTAGCAGCTGACGATATTGACTCTGTTATGGAAAAATTTGAAGGCGTATGGCGCAATATCGCAGAGAGATTCAAGGATTACAATGAGCATCTTATCTTTGAATCAATGAACGAGATAACAAGCGGAAAAACAGAGGGAACAAAGAATTCTTCACAGGCTGTTACATATGACACTCCGATAATTGTAAACTTCAATCAGCTCTTCGTAAACACAGTGCGTTCTACTGGCTCTAATAACGAAAAGCGCTGGCTTGCGGCGGTAGCTCACTATGCAAATAACGGTACAAGCAAGGATTTCGTAATGCCTGAGGATACTTACAATGAATCAAACAGGCTGATGTTTGCTCTTCATATTTATTCGGATGTAAATGGTGTCCTTGACAGATTAAAGGGAGCATACAACAAATTCGGAAACAAAGACATTCCTATGTATCTTGGAGAATACGGAAGAACTCTCGCAAAAGATGCAAATACCGATTCCGGATACAATGATCCTTTCAGAGCAAATTATTCTGAAATTGTAAACAGAGCTTGTCAGGTCTACGGGATATGTCCGGTTGTCTGGGATCAGGGCTTTGGAAACAACGGTGAATATGAGACGGGTCTGTACTCATATTGGAACCGTGCTGAGTTAAGACCTATTTTTAAGTCAATAACAGATGCTTTAGCGAGAGGAACACTTCTTGAACCAAGCGATAAGAATAAAAACGGTGATTTCTCCGACATTTACGAAGGAACCAAAAATGCCGGAATAGTAAACGAGTTTGACTCTGTTGATTCGGAAAAGACAGTTGTTGATATGACCGTCGGAGATTGGACAGAAATAAAGGCTGAGGGTATTGTTGAAGAAAACACACCCGATTACAATGTTTCCGATGTACTTGTCTGGTCTACCGACAACGACGATGTAGCTACTGTGTTTAACGGTAAGATACACGCTACCGGTATCGGTGAGACGACAATACACGCATCTGCATTAAGCGGCTCAGCTAAAGCAGACATAAAGGTAAATGTAAAGGCTGTTGTATCGGATAAAAAGGCTGTTATTACGACTGACTCCGAGGAATACAGTCTTGTAAAGGATCTTAGCGTTCAAATTAGTGCTTCAACCGATAACGGCGAGAGAGTTACCTATAAATCTTCAAATCCTGACATAGCTACTGTAAACAGTCAGGGAAGAGTATTCGGAATATCATTTGGTACAGCTTATGTTGTTATCACATCAGAGAGCGGAGCTACAAAGACCGTTAAGGTAATCGTTACCGATGCGTTGACGACAAACGAGATAACACTAGGACTAAAGGTTCTTTATAACGACAGCACACATAATTATTACAGTGCAGAAACCGGTGATTTAATAACCGTAAGCGAGGAAGGAACCTATACGCTTAAGTTTGATATTGACAAAAACCTGTCATCAGCAGGTAAAACCGCAGGTATAACTGATATTTCAAACCTTACCGCAATATACATTCAGGACCAGACATATGCTTTGGGAGATGCGAAGTCCTCACCGCTTGAGACCTGTGATATTAAGTATACAAGTGTCAAGCTAAACGGAAAAGAGCTTACGCTACTTCCTGATAAAGCAGGTCCTAAGACCGCAATAAAAAGCGGAATCTTCGATACCGGCGACCCTGTTAATGCTTGGGACGGCTCTGCAGTAGATGAAAGTCAGTTAGTCTGGGATCAAAGCAATCATGTTGTAAGCTTTAAGGAATCAAGTCCTAAAACCTTTGAAGTTACATTTACGCTTTCTAATATGAAGTTTAAGACAGCTTCACCTACTAGAGCTACCGAGATCACAAGAATAAAGGAAGCTTCTGAAACTGTGATAAACGGAAGCGTTGGAGATACAGTAAATGTAAAGGTTTCCGTCCGTCCGATTACTACTGATATGATGACGACCTTTATATCAAGTGACGAATCTGTTGCAATAGTTGAAAACGGCGCATTTTCTCCTGACGAAGACGGATACATTACCGTACCTGTAAAGATTGTAGGAAAAGGCACTGCGACAGTGAAAGCTATAACAGAAAACGGACTTGAGGTAGTGTTCACGGTCAACAGCGGAGTTAATACGCTGACAGGAAATATTGTAACGCCCGGAGGAGACAGCGCTCCGGTAACGGTAGAGATCACAAAAGACGGCGAGACTGAACCGATTTTGACAGTAGCTTCTACCGACTCAATGACCTACGAAGCAGCACTTGCACCGGGATCATACACCGTAAGATTCATAAAAGAAGGCTTTGTAACAAGAACATATACTGTAAGCATTTCGGATAAGAACGAAACGCTGGACGCTGAGATACATCTGATAGGCGATGTAAACGGCGACGGAAAACGAACAACTGTTGATGTCGGGATAGTAAATTCTTGTGTTAAGAAATCATCAGAACTGACCGGCTATGATCTTGAAGTTGCTAACGCAAACAACGATAAAATTATTTCAACAGTCGATGTCGGAATGATAAACAGAATAGCAAAAGGCTTGGCATAAAGCTTTATAGCCGAAACGATTACGCCCCGCAGGGATTATCTCCCTGCGGGGCGTTTGTATCAACTCTTATTTATCCTCTTTTAAAATAAATCTCCACTTTATATTTCTGTATTTTGGAGTAGCATAGCTTATTCCTACTCTTTTATCTCTGAAAATTTTCACACGCTCTCCCGTGTCCTCTATGCGTATAAGTTTGTTTTGGAAAATCTTTTCACCGTTTAAGCTGCCTGTGATTTTAAGGTATTTAGTTAGCTTTCCCGGACCGTTAAAATTGCCCTCACAGGCTCTTATCAAAACCGCCTGAGGTTCGTCTTTTTCACCCGTCACAATATTTATGAGCCAATGCATACCGTAACAAAGGTAGACATAGATCGTCCCTGCTTCCCTGTAAAGAACATCAGTGCGGTTGGTCCTGCCCTTTGACGCATGACAAGCCGTATCCTCCTCACCGCGGTAAGCCTCAGTTTCTGTTATCATAAGCCTGCGCTCGACTCCGTCTATATTAGTGACCAATATTTTACCGACAAGCTCAGGTGCTACCTCAAGAACATCCCTTTCAAAAAAGCTTTTTTCTAATATCATTTTACCCTTAGCCTTTCTGTAACTTCCTCATCGGGAGTGACATAAAGCGTTTTGTTGTTTGTAAAAATCACCATTCCGGGCTTTGCTCCGCCAGGCTTTTTGACATTTTTCACTTCGGTAAGATCAACAGGAACAGATGAAGAGCCCTTAGCCTTTGAATGATATGCGGCAATACAAGCCGCCTCGATCATATCTCTGTCATCAGGAATTCTTCCGGAGGTTTTCAATATTATATGAGAGCCGGGAATATCCTTTGTGTGAAACCAAATATCGCTTTTATCGCTGTCCTTTAAAGTGAGCTTATCATTCTGGCGGTTGTTTCTTCCCACAAGTACATCAAAGCCGCCGCTTGTTCTGAATCTTATAGGAGGAAGTGCTTTAAGCGGCTTGGTTTTTCCTTTTTGTGAGCGTAGGTATCCCTGTTCGCAAAGCTCCTCTCGTAAAGCCATAATATCCTGTTCGGTCACCGCACGGGTAAGAGCGTCAAAAACGCTGTCGATATATCTAAGCTCATCCTCACCCTCTTTTATGAGCCTTGTGAGCATTTTTCGAGCAGTATCGCATTTTTTGTATTCTGAATAATACCTTTGTGCATTCTGCTGAGGGGTAAGGCGCTTGTCCAGCCGAACCTTCACCTTTGGCATTTCTTCAACAGTATAGTCTGTAAGCATAACCTCTCCGTCGCCCTTGTTTATCATATAGATGTTAGATATTATAAGGTCGCCGATTTTTTTATAATCATCCTGCCTGTCGCAGTCCTTAAGCTCAGTCATCTGATTTGAGATCCTTCTTGTTATCCTCTCACTTGTTCTGACAAGAAGTCTGAATAAGTCCTCCGCGCGCTGTTTAGTCCTTGAAAGCCTGTCACGCTCGGAGTAAAAATAATCAAGCAACTCACAGACATCATCAAATTCCTTTCGCACCATAAGATTGCCGTATTGCAAAATATCAATAAAGCAAAAATCCTTTAGCTGATTTTCCCTGTTTTTTAAAACGACAAGCTTGTTCTTTCCGGCTTTCACGGTATCGGCTGTATTTTGAAAGAAAAAGCAAAGCCTATCCTTTTGGTCGTCTGTAAGCTCTTCAAATGTAACAGTATCCGTCCTTGCACAGTAAAATACCGCCTCTCTTGCCATCACCGCAGAGATGCCCTCAAAAGTGTGAAGGAGGGTCTTTGAAAGGTCCTTGCTGTTATTGTTTTGAAGACAGGCAAAAAGCTCTTCTTTGTCAAAATCAAAAACAGACAGTCTTTTTTCTCTGACGACCGCCGAATATGTCAAACCGGGAAGAACCGGTCTGACACTTGACATATCCTGTCCGACACGCTTTATGCTGTCTATTATTCTGCCGGTTTCGTCTGTGAGAATAAGATTTGAATGTCTGCCCATTATCTCGGAGATAAGAGTGAGCTTTACAGGATCGCCCATTTCGTTTACCGTGTCAAAATCAAAGTAAAGTATTCTCTCGTAACCGTCCTGACGGATATTTGTAAGTCTTGATGAGGACAGCCGCTTTCTTAAAAGCATGCAGAACATCGGCGGAGTAAGAGGATTATCAATTTCGCAAAAAGTCTCGTGTACTCTTGCCTGTGATGCGTTTACATTAAAAAGTACCCTGTGCGAGCCTTCCGTCGTGCGAAAGTTTATTACTATTTCGTCCTTAGACGGCTGATATATTTTATCCACTCTCGCGTCAGCAAGAACACTGACAAGCCGCTTTTTTACAAGACTTAAAAATATCCCGTCCAGCGCCATCCTTTTCCCTCCATATTATCAAATCGTCATTGTTATGTCTGTGTTGTTTTCCGCAATAAAAATATTTTCAGAAAAGCCCTTTAACTTTTCAAGCAAAAACTCTGTTATTATGTTTTCCGTGTAATAATGTCCTGCGTCTATGATAGCAAGACCTATGTTTTCAGCGTCAATAAAAGCTGAATGCTTAACATCTCCGGTTATAAGAGCATCACATCCGACCTGATACGCCTCTTTAAAATACCCCGAGCCAGAACCCGATATTATGCCTACCCTTTTGACAATTTTTTCGGGAAGGTTAAATCTGACAAAACTGCACCCGAGCATATCCTTTACCCTCTTTGACAGTTCTTTTACCGAACAGGGCTCATTCAAAACTGCGACCCTGCCAAGACCGGTTTGATTATCGATAGTAATTCCCTTAAGCGAACGTAGCTCAAGCTTATTTACAAGAAGATCGTTAAGCCCACCGTCTGCGAGATCAAAGCTTGTGTGCATACAAATTGAGGCAATACCGTGTGCCGCAAGGATCACAGCCGGATTTTCTCCGTCAAGGCATTTTAAAGGCGAAAATATAACGGGATGATGTGCGATAACAAGATCCGCTTTCTTTTTGACAGCCTCAAGCGCCACCGCCTTGGTAATATCAAGACACAGCATAATACTTTTTACCTCTGTTTTTCTGTCCCCTGTCAAAATTCCGCTGTTATCCCAGCTCTCCTGTTTATCAAACGGTGAAAATTTGTCTATCTCCTCATAAATTTCTCCGACAGTCATTTATTTCCCTCCTTTAAAAACCGAGCTATTTTGTTTGCGATGAGCGTATTTTTTTCTCCCTCGGTTTTTTTATCTAAAGACCTTTTCATACCCTCTCCGGAAACAGTAAGCTTGTTTATAAGTCTGTTTAAATATTTTATATCATCAGGCTTTTTATTTGAAAGCTCTCCCGTGTAAAAATAGTATTCATCGAGCTTAGCTTCACCCGGCATATATTCAGCGTTTATCACTGTGTAACAAAACTCGCCCGAGCTTACCGCTGATTCAGCCTTTATCGCAAAACCGTTCTCACACAAAAACCTACGAAGGAAATATGCTCTTGTCATAGGTTGTAAAACAAGGTTTACCCTGTTTTTCTTTATGTAATTACAGCGGTCAATTATCTGCGCTATCGTCTCTCCGCCGATTCCAGCGGCTATAATGTCTGTGATCCCATCGAGCGGAACGCTGTCAAGTCCGTCAGATTTTAAAACTGATATTTCTTCATCAAGTCCTTCACGAGCCACAGAGGCTCTTGCAGCCTCAAGAGGACCGTCTTTTATGTCACACGCATAGACAAAGCGTGATATACCGCTTTTAATTAGGTAAACAGGAAGGTAAGCGTGGTCGGTTCCTATATCCGCCGCAACTGAACCATGAGTCACATATAAAGCGCACTCCATAAGTCTTTTATCAAGCATAATTATTCCCTTTTCAGCAAAATCGGGTGACAAGCTATGCCACCCGATCAAGTCGCTGATATTTTTTAATTACCGAAATGCTTGTTGAGCTTGTCAACAAGCTCGTTCACATCGATTCCGTGAACACTGCAAGCCTGTTCAAGGGATTCTCCCCTTGAAGCGGGACATCCTAAACAGTGCATTCCCATTTCAAGAAAATACGGTGCGGTGTCCGAATCAAAATCCAAAATATCGCCGATAATCGAGTCCTTGGTTACCTTAAATCCTTCCATTTTTATACCTCCTGTAAATTAGACAAAAAATCTTGGTTTTAGTTTATTATAACCGATATTTTTATAAAATGCAAGAGAAGATTTTTCTTAAAGTAAATATTAACAAATTATGAATATTGTAAACATTTTGTTACAAAACATAATTTATTTTATGAAGAATGTACGTTTGCGTACATTTTTTCCTGATTTTGTGCTGTTAGTAGAGGGACATAAAAATCCAAAAAAACAAAGTTAACTAATCAGCTGAACCAAGTAGTTACTTACCTCATATTTTATAAGATTTTACCCCGGCTTAAAATCTGAATGATACCTCCCTTTTGCCAGGCAGCATATATTCGGCTAAAATATCTGATTTAAAGCTAATTAAGGTTTTTACTTTAAAGTCAAGATCAAACCAATCAGACTAAACAATAAAACGCCTAATTAGCTTACAAAGCTTTAGATATATTTGTTAATCGTTTTTAACAATTTACAGAAAATTTATTGATTTTTTACAATAGTTAATGACAATAAACAAAATATGTGATATAATTAAAATAGCTAATTAAGTCCGAATACTTAAAAACTTATTATTAAGAGGGGAATAATTATGAAGAGATTGTGCTTTGCGGTTTTAGCGAGAAGCATAGACGAATCCTACCCTACCGATGTTTTGGAGGGAATTATTACTCAGGCATATTCTCTAGGCTGTGATATTGCGGTTTTCAGTATGTTTGATGAGAATAATTATCTTCCTGAAAACTTTGACGGAGAGAAAAATATTTATAAGCTGATAAACCCTGAAAAATTTGATGGGTTTATGATCCCCGGCGCACTGTTTAACGATTCCGATCTGAGAAACGAGCTGTTTGAAATGCTTAAAAACACTGGAAAACCTGTTGTAAGTGTTGACTATTCGACAGATTTGTTTCCTTGTGTTTTAAAGGACGAAAAGACTCCGTTTAAAGATATTATCTCACATCTTACCGATGTTCACGGCTTTACCGACATAATGTGCCTTACAGGTCTTAAGGATACCTTTCAGGCGGAAGAAAGACTCACGGCATATAAGGAATTTATGGCAGAGCGCGGGCTTAAGATAAGAGAAGACCGCTGTATTTACGGTGACTACTGGGCAGATGCAGCTTATAATCTTGCCGAAAATATACACATTGGAAAAATTAAAAAGCCGGAGGCGCTTGTCTGTGCAAATGACAGAATGGCTATGTTTTTCATTGAAAGATTTACACAGCTTGGACATAAGGTCCCCGAAGAGATAGCTGTTGTCGGATATGACGGTATACCCGAGTCAAGAGACAATGTTCCTACTATCTGCACATATAAAGTCCCGGATGCTCAGGTAGGAGCGGAAGGCTGCGCTAAGCTTTACGAGATAGTGACCGGAAAAAAGTGTGAAACAATAAATCTTCACAGCGGCTTTGTAATTGAGGGAGAAAGCTGCGGCTGCCTTGAGGACAATTCGGAAAATGTCCGTGAGATGCGAAAGCGCATAAGACAAGAACAGATATGCAGAGAGTTTTTCCGCACGGCAAATATGTTCGAGTGCCTTGCTAACGCCGCGACTATGAACGACTTTATAGATCATCTTCAAAAAACACCGTATATCTTCGGTGCGGGAGATAATGATTACGCTTACGATCTTTGCCTTTGTAAGGATTGGGACTCTCTTGATTCACAAAATAACTATATAAAGGTAGGCTATTCAAATCAGATGCTTGCCTCCTGCAGAGATGTTGATAAGCGCTTTACTTTTGATGCAAAAGAGGTTTTCCCGCCGATGTGGGAACAAAGAGATGTACCTAACACATTTTTCTTTTTCCCCGTTCATTTCAACAACAGATGTCTCGGATTTTCTGTAGTATGGCAAAGCGCATCAAATGTAGTTTGTGGAAAGACCTTCTGGGATTGGCACAAGGCACTTACTAACGGACTTGAGTTTCAACGCACAAAGATATGCCTTGAAAGCCTTAACCACATAACCTATTTAAACTCGATAAAGGATAAGCTTACCGGGATCTACAATAGAAGAGGCTACGACAAGTACGCCGACGAGTTTATGCAAAGCGCAAAACAACAGGGCAAAAAGTTTATGCTTATTTCCTGTGATATGGACGGTCTGAAATACATAAACGATACCTTCGGACACCTCGAAGGTGATGTTTCACTACGAATAATCGCAAACGGATTAAGCTATGTATGTTTAAACAACGAGATCTGTGCAAGAGTCGGAGGCGATGAGTTTGTAGTTATCGGATACGGAGATTACACAGAAAAGTCAGCTCTCGCTATGATAGATCAATTTGAAAGGTATCTGAAGCGTTATAATGACGCAAATGACAACAAGTACACAGTAGACGCTTCAACGGGCTTTGTCATCTGCGACATAAACGACGATACCGAGCTTGAAGATGTTTTAAAGAAAGCTGACAAGCTTATGTATGAAAATAAATTTTCAAAGCCTAACAGGCACAAAAGATAAAATCTACATATATCAGCCGGCTATTAGGTCGGCTGATATTTTTAGCCTTTAGCTCTTTACAGCATAATTAAAGCGACCGAAAATTATCCCGGTCGCTTATAATTACGATTTTATCTTTTAAATATCAAAATACCCTATTCGTATAAATTTTACTTATTAAGTCTTGCCTCAAGGCCTTCAAGCTGATCTGACATTTCCTTTGGAAGTCTGTCGCCAAACTGCTTGTAAAACTCCTTTATATCCTCGACCTCAGCCTTCCAGAGGTCCTTATCCACATCAAGAAGATTATCAAGCACCTCAGGAGTTACCTCGTCCTCGATTCCTTCAAGATTGAGATCCTCAGGCTTTGGAAGATAACCGATAGCAGTCTCTTCAGCACCAACTGTGCCCTCACATCTTCTTATGATCCAGTCGAGAACTCTCATATTGTCTCCGAAGCCCGGCCAGATGAAGTTGCCCTCATCATCCTGCTTGAACCAGTTTACATTGAAGATCTTAGGAGCCTTATCACCCAGCTTTTCACCCATTTCTACCCAGTGTGCCCAATAATCAGCCATATGGTATCCGCAGAAAGGCTTCATAGCCATCGGGTCGTGACGAAGCACACCGACAGCTCCTGTTGCTGCTGCTGTCGTTTCAGAAGAAACTACCGAGCCCACAAAGGTTCCGTGATTCCAGTCAAACGATTGATATACAAGCGGAGTGGTCTTTGCTCTTCTTCCTCCGAAGATTATCGCTGAGATCGGCACACCCTGAGGATTGTTAAACTCAGGAGAAATACAAGGACAATTTACAGCAGGTGCGGTAAAGCGTGAGTTTGGATGTGCAAGCGTATTGCCTTGTGCAACATACTCAGGACCGTTTACCTTAGCGCCCTTCCACTCGGTAGCGTTTACAGGAGGATTCTTGTCGAGCTTCTCCCACCAAACTGTCATATCGTCGTTGTTAATTGCAACATTTGTGAAAATCGTATTCTTCTTAGTTGATTCAAGGGCATTGTGATTTGACTTATCGTTTGTTCCAGGAGCTACTCCGAAGAATCCGTTTTCAGGATTTATGGCGTAGAGTCGTCCGTCCTCGCCCTGCTTCATCCAAGCTATGTCATCTCCGACAGTCCATACCTTATATCCCTTTTCGGTATATGTCTTAGGCGGAATAAGCATAGCGAGATTTGTCTTTCCGCAGGCAGACGGGAAAGCCGCAGTAATGTACTTTACCTCACCGTCCGGCTTTTCAACACCGAGTATCAGCATATGCTCTGCCATCCAGCCCTCGTTCTTTCCCTGGAATGACGCAATTCTTAAAGCAAAGCATTTTTTACCGAGAAGCACATTTCCGCCGTATGCGGAATTTATCGACCATATCGTGTTGTCCTCAGGGAACTGTACTATATATCTGTTCTCAGGGTCAACCTGAGCTTTTGAATGAAGACCTCTTACAAAGTCATTTGACTCATCCCCGAGATTTTCAAAAGCCTTTGCTCCCATTCTTGTCATTATATCCATATTCAAAACTACATAGATTGAATCTGTTATCTCTACTCCGACCTTAGCAAGCGGCGAGCCGATAGGTCCCATTGAATAAGGAATAACATACATAGTTCTTCCCTTCATAACACCGTCATACATAGGAGTGAGCTTTGCATACATCTCTTTTGGATCACACCAGTTATTTGTCGGACCTGCGTCCTCCTTGTTTCTCGTACAGATAAAGGTTCTGTCCTCTACTCTTGCAACATCATTAGGAAGAGTTCTGTGATAAAGACATCCCGGAAGCTTTTCCTGATTAAGTCTTATCATCTCTCCACTTTCACAAGCCTCATCTCTTAAAGCTTCAAGCTGTTCATCGCTTCCGTCGATCCAGACTACCTTATCCGGCTTTGTAAGAGCGATCATCTCTTCTACCCATGCGTTTACATTTGGGTTTTTTGTCAAACCAGCCATTACTATTTCTCCTCTCATAACAATAAATTGAATACCAAGCATCAAAAAAATGCTTGATTTTTCCTTTTACATTATACTTTGTTTTACGCTTGTTGTCAACCGTTAATTCGTTAAAAAAATAACAATTACCCCGTGATCCTCAGTAATATCAGGCGATACGATAATGAAAATATTTCCGTCATTCCACGAGTGAGTTTATCTCTTCAAGCGTAAGAGACGGGAACAGCGCTAAATTGATTCCCGAGGAGATGAGCTTTGAAGCTCTTGAAATGATCCGATCAATATCTTTTGGAGCAACGCTTAATGAGCGATAACTTTTATCCGCCTTTTGCTTAAAAATATGTTCGGCTATCGTCTGCATATCCACGACCGTCGGCACACCGATAGCTATTGTTGGAACTCCGAGAGTGCTTTTTGAAAGCTCAGCGCGGGAATTCTGTACACCGCTTCCGGGCGATATTCCCGTATCGGTAAGCTGTATCGTTTTTGCAAGATTATCAAGCTCCGCACAAGCAAGAGAATCCACTACAATAACTGCATCCGGTGAAACAGACTTTACTATTGCGCCTACCGCCTCGGCTGTTTCGATTCCTGTTTCTCCCATCACACCAGGTGAAAGTACACTTACCTTTGACATATTCTCTGTAACTAGGTCGGGCGCCAGGTTGTGGATGTGTCGTGTTGCAAATATATGCTCTGATGTGTCAACGCCCAAACGGTCCGGAGTTATTTCCCTGTTACCGAGCCCCACAACAAGTATATTTTCAGCGCCGTTTATGAGCTCTGTTATCACCTCAGACAAAACTCTCGCGCGCTCATAGAACTGATCGGAATGGGTATTAAGCGTTGTATCAGAGGTAAGTGTAATGTACTTCCCTTTTGGCTTACCTATCTGACGAGCGGCTTCTTCGGAGATTATTTCGATTTCGGTAACGGTTAGGTCACTTTTTGTTGACTTTTTTGATGTTACACCTTTGTAATTGTTGTTTTCGGTGATTTCCACAGCTAAATCAGTGCGTATAGACATATAATTCCTTCCTTTGAAAAAAATTTGAAAAAAGACTTGCAATTTTCTGTCTTTTATGTTATTATACCAGTTGAGACTTGTTTTATGAATCAGCCGCATTTCCTCTCAGTCTGCGGCGATATTCACTGAATAAGTGATATTAAGGTGTATGAGGAGGGAAACGGTATGCCAAATATTAAGTCTGCTAAGAAGAGAGTTAAGGTTATTGAAACTAAAACTCTAAGAAACAAGATGATAAAGTCTGACCTTAAGACCGCTCTTAAAAAGGCTGAGTCAGGCGATGCAAACGATGTTAAGGCTGCTATCAAAAAGGTTGATATGGCTTGCTCTAAAGGCGTTATGCACAAGAACAAGGCTGCCAGAAAGAAGTCGCAGCTTATGAAGCTTGCTAAATAAGATCAGATATCAAATCGTAGCTTAAAACCCCGGGATGTTTTATCTCGGGGTTTTGTGTTTCTAAATGCAAGCTTTTGTTAAAATAAAAATTGCACACCCTGAAATAATCAAGGTGTGCAGATAATTTGGCGAATAACCGTAATTTTGATACAAACGAACCCCCTTTTCGGTTAGGAGGTTCAAATTTATAAAAAAGAGAGTCCTTTCAGATTTCTTTCATGGTTTGACATATTGTCTGTTTCGTGGTAAAATATAATTGCTGGTTCGGATGTAAGGGCGATGTCTGTGTTCACGCGGAGCCGCCTTTGCGGCCTGCAGGATATGTCATAGATGACGGTGGTTTCAAGGCACTTATGCACAAGCAAAAAATGTATTTCGATAGTTAGGAGGATTGTTGTGTCTTACATTAAAAAACAATCAACAATATACTGGATGAATAAACGGGGGTAATATGTACCTTCCCGCAATCCAGCGGAAATATGTATGGAGTGAAAATCAGATTACGCGGCTTATGGATTCTATTATGTTAAATTATCCAATTGGCACATTCCTGCTGTGGAAAGTCAAGCGCAATATAGTCAATGATAAACAATACTCCATGTATGAGTTCATTCGAGATTATCACGAACGGGACACATATAAGAACCCTGCCGCCCCGAACCCGTTTTCGGCAACAGGCAAATATGACTTTATATGGGCTGTTCTCGATGGCCAGCAACGATTAACTTCACTTTACATAGCATTGCAAGGAAGTATGAGACGCAAACTTCCTATGAAACGCTGGACAAATGACGATGCCTTTCCTAAAAAGGAACTATACTTTAATTTGCACAGTGAAAAGCAAACTGAGGACGATGAAGTCACATATGAGTTTGCGTTTCTGACTGCCGACGAAAGCAAAGTGCAGAATAAAATACAATTTAGCGATAGCCTCGTTGCTTGAATATCAAAGGGGTGCAAGCTCATTTTTAGAGGGTGCATTTCATAAATGGGTGCAAATCCCAGAATACAAATTCCGAAATCACAGATTTCGATTTTTTAAAGGAGAAAAATCATGAGTAATTTAAAGAAAAAGGATACCTATGTAAAGAAAAAAAAAGACATGAACTTTCAGAGTGTGGACTCTATGCAGTCAGTAGTTAATGTTGTAAATGAGGCTGCAGCGGCTCTAAATGATAAAAACCGTACCATTAAAAAGAGTGCTATTCCAGAAGTGCTTGCAGGTGCATTAGGAGCCGGCATAGGAGGAATAGGTTCTTTTGCCGCCCTTTACGGTCTTGGTGTTGTAGGACTTTCTGCAGCAGGCATTACATCTGGTCTTGCTACCGCTGGAGCCATTGTAGGAGGCGGCATGGTGGCTGGTGTATTTGTTCTTGCCGCACCTGTTGCGGGCCTTGCCGCTGCTGGGGTTGGAGTTGCCTCACATTTAAAGAATAAACAGCTACGACAGGAGAAAGAGCGTTTATACAAAGAAGCATTGAGAAAACATGACGCTATAATAAATGCGATGAAAGCGGAGATTGATGCAGATAAAGAACGTTTGGATTACTTGCAGAGTCTTAATATTCTGCTTCAGCAAGCTATAAAAGATTTACAGCACGATCTTGGAATCACAGCATAATCTGTGATTCATAAATTTAAAAAGCAGATTGTTGAACTTGAGAAAAAGAAGGCAGACAATGAGTAAATATAAATATTCTGAAACAGAGCAGCAAATCAATGATGTCCTGAAATATCATGATGAAGAACTGAAAAAAATCAAAGCCGCACGGCCTTCTACTTCTGAGCTTGACAGTAGAATTCAAGAAAGTGAAGACTTGCTTCGAATGCTGGGATATACGGAAATGCCAATGGTATCAAAGCGAGAAGAACCGAAGAAAGTGATGGTAGTGCCATCGTGGGAGAATTTATGTTTTGAAGCAGAACAGGCTGTCGGCTCCGGTCACGCGCTTGAATCAATTTTTACTGAAGAAGAGCTTAAACAAAATCGACAAGAAATCAGTATGCTTAACGCTGAGTATGATCAGCTTCATCATTTAGACAGGTATGATATAGCGATTAGTGTCGCTGCAGGATTGCTTGGAGCAGCTGTAGATATCTTGCTGGTAGGTATTCCGAAAAAAACACCTGAAGGGTTAAAGGGCGGTCCTCTTGCAAATTATATCAGGGACTGGTTTGACAAGAAATTTCCACAAGAAGAGATGGAAAAGCTAGCTAATTCTAAGGCTAGCAAAGTTCCCTATGATGCACAGGATAATCGAAACACATCCGTATATGTTGAAGGGCTGTCCGCATATTATCATCGGTTGCTTTCACTTGGGCATGATCCGTTGCTTGGATTAATATTTGGTGTGACAGACATACTGACGGGGAGAATGACCACTATTGATAAGACGGGTAAAATCGTGTCGCAGGTTATGAAGAATTATGCTGATCGAAAAGAAACAGACATTTTTGCTGCCATAGCAAAACAGATTATTCATTTCAAATCGGACATAACAACCTCAATGGGTCTTCCGGCTCCAATGATGGGATTATTTAATCTTCTGCAATTTGGAAAAATCGGAGAATACGAGCAGACTATTGCAGAGATTGTGCAGGGTATGTATTACGAGGGATACGACTTTATCCATTTCTGTACATTATCTATTCCTGTTATGATTGTTGAAGTTGTGACTCGTATAGGGTACGCTTTCAAACGAATCAAAGAAGGATACTCTGTAAAAGAGTCTATTCCGTTTTCTCTCAATCGGGAAAAATATCCCAAACTTGCAACGATGTTATTTGTTGGACATTCAGCAGCAACTGCTGTTAACGCAGGAAAAGTATATTTTACACATAATCCAAAGGCAATCAACTATCCCCAGTGGATTGCCTTTGCGAAATATTCATTTAAACAACTTAAGTGGGCTTTAATGGAAAAGCCAAAAACGCGAGACGCTTATGTTCATGGTAAGTTGAACGAGCAGCTTTCTGAAGTGCTTGAGGATGTAGATTCCACATTCAATGAAATATCAACAAACTATATTGTTGTAATTGAGTAGGCACATAAAGCTCCTCATTTCCGACATCAAATCGGCTATGAGGAGTTTTCTTTATACCCTGATTTCCGTTCCATCCTTCATGGTAAAGCGGATGTTATCTTTGTTGAAAACAGTTACAAATTCAACCATGCCGTGCCAGAGGCTGGCATCGAATTCTGTGATTGCGTCCTTATGTTCCTCCAAAAGTTCAAGATAATGCTCGATTGATTTGCGGAGGGATTTCTTGTCGTGAATTTCAGCCTCAACCTCATCAAGGCGGCCTTTTGCTTTCTCATACCGGGCAGTGAGCGTTTCATATTCTTTGTTATAATCAGCCTGATTCTGCGCCACATGGGCGTTTTGGTAAATGCCGTCTTGTATAAGTCCTGCGATGATGTTCAGTTCATCGGTCAGTTTAGTCCGTTCTCGTTCAAGTGTGGAGGTGTCAAAGACTGAGTCCCGGATAAGGCGAAAGGTTTCGATGACCTTATCCTTGTCGGTGAGAGCCTTGTTTACCGCCTTCACGAACGTTGCCTTTATTTCTTCCTCGGTCAGATGAGGAGTGGAGCATTTTTCGCCGCCGTATTTGTGGTTGCACTGCCAGATAATCTTTCGGTATTTGTCGGTGCTGTGCAAGACCTTTGATCCGTACCATGAGCCGCATTGTCCGCATTTTATCTTGCCGGAGAAGTCGTGGACTCCGCTGTGCCTGTTCTTCCCAGAGCAGCGCCTTTCAATTTCTATCTGCACGCAGTCAAAAACATCGGGATCTATAATTGCTTCATGATCGCCCTCGACATAGTATTGCGGAATCTCTCCCTCGTTGACCTTCGTCTTTTTCGTAAGGTAGTCCACGGTGTATGTTCCCATAGAACTGCTGGATTTCAAATTCCTAGTCATGAAATGGAAAGGATATAAGTTGATAGAACCGCCTATCAATGCGAGGAACAACTTTTTGCGGGACATGGATGTACCAGATGAAACAGAACTCTATGACTAAGCCGATCAAGGTTTATGTGAAAGTTTGGGTGGATTTCGCCCAGAACGGAACGATGCTTCCCAGAGTGATCGTCTGAGAGGACGGCGAGAAATACACCATCGACCGCATCACAGATATTCGCCAGGCAGCAGCGATGAAGGCCGGAGGCCAAGGCGACAGGTACACAATCATTATCAACAGACATCAAAGCTACCTCTTTTTTGAAAGAAGCGCGTCTCTGACCGGCAACAATATCGGCCGCTGGTTTGTCGAGCGAAAAGTAGCATAAAAGAAGAATACCGTTTTTGAACAAGCGGGCTGGGCGGTGATGGAAATAAAAAAATTCAGAATCGAAACGAATATCATCGCATATGGTCCCGAACCGGCGCCGAGCGACGAAGTGGAACAGCATCTCACTGTTTCGTAAAACGGTAGGGTTTGGTTCAAAGCCTACCAATATGGCGACGGCAACTACCTGCGCAGCAGGAGCCGCCAGCTTTATATCGGGACCGAAGCGGCAAGGGACATTCTGCAAATAGTCTTGTCCTGGGCGGAGAAAGACTATCGGGAACTACTTGTAACCGACGTGGGATTCTGGAAAATCACGCTGTTTGAATCAGAGAATTTTGAACTGAACGCCTATGGCAGCGTCGTTGAACGACCTATGGTGGACGGCCAAAGTCTGTCCGACATTCTTCGGAGGAAAATCCCTATCGACAATCTGTTTCTTTTTGACGGCGGAGTCGATTCTTCTAATAATCCGGCAATCGGAGAAAAAGAAAATGCGTAGTCGATTCCGTGAATCAGCTACGCATTTTTTATACCTTTGTCAGTTCTCGTGACTCATCGCTTTTAGCATCTGCAGAGCGGCGGTCTTTTGCTCTACCGTAAGACAGACCCAACAGTCAAACAATCCTTTGAGGTCGGGTGTCATTTCCACCATTTCGCCTTCTGCAAAAAATTGAGCCAACGTGATGCCGAACCCCTTGCAGATTGCTTCTAAGGTCGCAATCGAAGGAAGGGTGTTTCGGCGGAATATGTTTGCAAGCGTCGCCTGCGAAAGTCCGCTTTGCAAGGACAGCCTATACATCGACCAGCCGCGTTCCTTCAGCAACCGTTGAAGCCTCTCGTTAGTGTTCACTGCACCACCTTCTTTCCGATACGTTTACCTGTATATATTTACCGTTTTTTATGCTTCTTTTGTAGAAAAGCATTGTTAGGTCTTACCGTTATGTTAAACTGTATATGCCTATACTTTTTTCGGAGGATAACGAATGTTAACAGAAAGCAAAATGCGGATGAACCGTTGCTGCTTTACGGGACACCGCTCCGGAAAACTAAATCGGAAGGAATCGGAAATATGTGCTGATTTGGAATCAGAGATCAGAGTTGCCATAAATAAAGGTTTTCAAGTATTCATAACGGGGATGGCCCGCGGCACCGACATTTGGGCGGGAGAAATCGTTCTCAAGCTGCGCAATGAGGGCTTTCCTGTGAAATTGATTTGTGCCTCCCCCTTTCCTGGGTTTGATAGGTCTTTGGCGGACGATTGGAAACAGCGATACCGACAATTATCCGATGCAGCGGATCAAATTCAATTTGTTTCACCCGCCTATCGCCCGTCGTGTTTCCGGGTGCGAAACGAGTGGATGGTCAATCGTTCTGCTCTCGTGATTGCGGTCTATAACGGCACCCGTGGAGGAACGAATAATACCATAAAATATGCGCAAAAGTGTGGCGTATCGGTTTCAATCATTGACGGGTGAAATAATGTGTATTTTCCATTCCACCGCAGAGGTTTTAGAAGAAGATGAAAATTCGATATTTTTGTTAAAAATCTTCAAGGACCCGACTAACCCATTGATTTTTTGAAGATTGTATGCTATAATGGAAGCTGAAATTGAAAGCGAGGCGAGGAGCATGGAAATTTCATTCAACAAACTTTTTAAATTGCTCATTGACCGAGGTATGTCCAAAAAGGACCTGCGCGAAGCCGCCGGCATCAGCCAAGGCTCGATGTGGAAGATGGGTAAAAACGAATTTGTCAGCCTGGATGTGCTTGTAAAAATCTGTAACGCTCTTCGGGTTGACATTGGAGACATTATGGAGGTCATATTGAAAGAACCGTAAAGCTGATGCTTTTGCAGGATGTTCTGAAATAGGCTTATGAGTACCGTCTCATATATTGATCTGCGCATAAACCACTAATGAGGGCAGAACGCCAGATAAGGAGGGTTGGAGATGTCTGGAAAAGACGGAGGCAATAAGGGCTTTTGGGACAGCTTCTTTGATAATCCGTTTGGGGGAATCTTCGATTTCAACGGTGACGGCAAAGAGGACTTCGGCGAACAATGGCTCGGATATAAGATTTTTGAGGAAGTTACAAAAGAGGAAGAAGAAAAGGATA
>CANQLI010000015.1 GCA_947624675.1 uncultured Clostridia bacterium
TAATTTTTCACTTAATTCCATAATAAACATTCCTTTTGCACTCAGATACGAATGTATCCTTTATTAGAAATGGGCAACCCCTCTATGGGAATAGCCCATTCACACTTTGAAAATCTGCGATTTTTTTGCCTCTGCACGTATTCCTAAATCAATGGTTAAAAGCTTTTCACTATTATTGTGTCCAAAAGCCTTTGACTTTACTTATCCTTTTGCTTGTCACTCAATCTAAAGATTTCATCATGGGGAACAATAAAACATCTCTTATCGAGCCGGAGTTTGTCAAAAGCATACACAGCCTGTCGATTCCGTAGCCGATTCCTCCTGTTGGCGGCATACCGATTTCAAGAGCCCTTAAAAAGTCCTCGTCTATGCGGTTTGCCTCCTCATCGCCCTGAGAAAGAAGCTTTTCCTGCTCGATAAAGCGCTCTCTCTGGTCGATCGGGTCGTTAAGCTCCGAATAGGCATTGCACATTTCCCAACCGTTTATGAAAAGCTCAAACCTCTCCACATACTCTGGATTATCCGGCTTTTTCTTTGTGAGAGGAGATATTTCTATCGGGTGATCCATAATAAATGTCGGCTGAATAAGATGTTCCTCAACAAACTCCTCAAAAAAGAGATTAAGGATGTCGCCCTTTTTGTGCCTGTCCTCATATTCTATGCTGTGCTCCTTAGCGACAGCCTTGGCTTCTTCGTCAGACTTTATGCACTCAAAGTCCACGCCCGAGTATTTTTTGACAGCATCCACCATAGTCATTCTTTCAAACGGTTTGCCGAGATCTATCTCGTGTTCGCCGTAAACTATGTTTGTTGTGCCAAGAACCTCATTTGAGATGTGCTTAAACATATCCTCGGTAAGCTCCATCATTCCGTGATAATCGGTGTACGCCTGATAGAGCTCCATAAGCGTAAATTCAGGATTGTGACGGGTATCAACGCCTTCGTTTCTGAAAACTCTGCCTATTTCGTAAACTTTATCCATACCGCCGACAATAAGTCTCTTGAGATAGAGCTCAAGAGAAATCCTAAGCTTGACATCCTCGTCGAGCGCATTGTAATGTGTCTCAAACGGTCTTGCGGCCGCTCCGCCTGCATTTGAAACAAGCATAGGCGTTTCCACCTCAATAAAGTCCTTTGCATCAAGATAGCGGCGGATCGAAGCGATGATCTTTGAGCGGTTTATAAAGGTCTCCTTTACTTCGGGATTACATATAAGGTCGGTATATCTCTGGCGGTACCTCTGATCCCTGTCCTTAAGACCGTGCCATTTTTCAGGAAGCGGCAGAAGTGACTTTGTAAGAAGTGTTATCTCTTGTGCGTGAATGGAGATTTCGCCCCGCCTTGTTCTGAAAACAAATCCCTTTATTCCGACAATATCGCCGATGTCCCATTTTTTAAATTCGTAAAACTCATCCTCACCGATGTCGTTCATACGAACATACACCTGCATACGATCTGCGACATCTCTTATATCAATAAAGTTCGCTTTTCCCATATCTCTGCGGCTCATTATCCTGCCTGCAACGGTGACGGTTTTTTCTTTGAGCTTGTCAAGCTCAGCCTTCAGCTTTTCCTCATCGTCTCCCGCAAGCTCCTTTGCGCAAGCCTCATCCTTTTCATATATCCGCTTTAGCTCCGCAGTGTTGGATGTGATGTCAAATTTAGTTATTAAAAAAGGGTCCTTGCCATTTTTTCTAAGCTCACTTAACTTGTCGAGCCGTATTTTTTTTAGACTGTTTATTTCCTCTGCGGAAATCTCCTGATCAGAAATATCCGAAAGAACTTCCTCGCTCATTTATTCTTTACTCTCCTTTTAGTTAGAAATCTCTACTACCTCAAATTTTAAAATGCCCACAGGTGCCTGTACCTCAAAGGTATCGCCTATTTTCTTTTTAAGCGCAGCCTTTCCGATAGGTGACTCGTCTGAAATCTTTCCGTTGTCAGGGTCAGACTCGGTAGCTCCGACTATCTCGAGCGTTTCCATCTCGTTTGTATCAAGGTCTAAAAGCTTGATTTTGGAGCCTATGGAAATCTCATCCGCATTAGCTGTCTCAACTATAACGGCATTTGCGATCTGTGCCTCAAGCTCGTTTATCCTGGCCTCGAGAAGTGCTTGTGCATTTTTTGCCTCATCGTACTCAGCGTTTTCCGAAAGGTCGCCGTAGCTTCTTGCTTCTTTAAGCTGCTGAGCTACCTCGCTCCTTTTAACGGTAACAAGATAATTAAGCTCATCCTCAAGCTTTTTATATCCCTCTCTTGAAACATTAACCTTTTTTAAAGCCATTTTACATAACTCCTTACATAAAA
This sequence comes from uncultured Clostridia bacterium, assembly GCA_947624675.1. Taxonomy (GTDB): domain Bacteria; phylum Bacillota; class Clostridia; order Oscillospirales; family Ruminococcaceae; genus UMGS1601. The sequence continues at coordinate 2,308 of CANQLI010000015.1, forward strand.
TTTGTGATAATCTATCAAATTACTATTATATAGTAATTTCCCCGATATGTCAACCAAAAATACCCGGCTGAACGAAAAAGCGGCAGCTAAAAATGCTGCCGCCTTTCCGTATGTGTAACAACTAATCTGGAAGATAGCTTAATTATTAAACTCTCTTTGCTGTCGAGTTGATAATTCCGACATCAACTGTCGTTATTATATCATCGCCAGATACTTCAGCTACTTCAAAATCGTAGCCCTCGAGAGTCTTTGTTGCCTTAGCGTGAGCGTTCGCAAGTCCTACATCTACGGTCGTAATGATTCCGTCGCCGTTGATGTCGCCCACTGCGTGAAGCTCAGCTTCGATATCTATTTCGCCGCTTGTTACTGTCGCTGTGTAGCTCCTTGTAACATATCCTTCTGCCGCGAATGTTATTACATATTCTCCGTCCTCAAGTTCAGGTATCGTATACTCCCCGTTAGCTGCTGTTGCTTCCGAAACTGCCTCACCGTCCGCTGTTGCAACCGTTACGGTTACTTCTGCGTCTGTACCCGGTGTCGTTATCGTTCCGCTTACATCATTTCCCTTGGAAATTTCAACAAGTGCTGCTATTGCGTCCTTGATCGCTGTTGTTGCACTATCTACTTCGACCTGAGTTGCTTCTGTGTTAGCTGCTACGGTCTTTCCTGCCTCTACTGCCGCAGTCAGCTTTGCGTAAGAATCCTCAGTGTATTTGTCAGCAGTAAGTGCCTCTGCATCCTTGATAGCATCATTAAGCGCTGTGAAGTCTGTTACAACAAGCTGTACAAGTCCTTTGATAGCATCGTTTATCGCATTTGTTGCGTTGTCGATCTGCTCCTGTGTTGATTCCAATGTCTCAAGAACCGACTTTCCTGTCTTTACAGCTTCCGTAAGTGTAGCAACACTATCGTCTGTATACTTTGTTGCGTCAACCTCATCGGCTGCCTTGATTGCTGCCTCCAGTCCCGAAAGATCTGTAGTTCTTACATCAAGTGTTATTACCATCTTCTGACCTCTGTCAATCTTTATTGTCGCAGGATCAAGAGGCGGGTTGTCCTTAGTTTCTCCGTACTTGTTGTAGATCTCAAGCCTCAGGTTGTCGTTATCCTCCTCAAGATCGCCATAGATAAGCTTTGATTCATCGACCTCAACTGCTTGTCCGTCAATGGTTATTGACTTAAACTTTACTCTTAAGTTAGGACAGGTCTTTGCTGCGTCGATAAAGTCGATTACAAACACTCCCGGATTTGAAAGGCTTGCTGACTTTCCCATACCGTCTCTGTACCAAAGCTCAATATTATACTCTCCGTCCTCTGTAAAGTATCCCGGAATGCTCAGCTCCGGCCAATCGCCTGAATTCATATAGTAAAGATTTGTCTTTATTGCTCCCTCGGGAGGCTCAGGCTCTGCCGGCTTAACATAATCGTCCATCATAATGGTTACATTATAATCCATCTGGTCGATCTTTGTTTTTGTGCCGTCAACATAGAAGGTTATAGTAGAAGATCCACCCTCAAATTTAGCCTTTCCGTCCTCGCTAACAGCTACAAGACCTGATGTTCTTCCCCAGTCGTTGTAAATGTTCGGAAGTCCGTTTGAACCTGCCGGGTTGTTGCCCGGGTCTCTGTTTTCATACATACCCGTAAGATAAACAGTATACTTGTCTCCGCTATCGGTTGTAACATCAATGCTGTTTATATTTATCTTACATTTCTTTCCTACATAATCTGTCTTCGGGCTGTACTCGAAATATCCGAGGTTCTTAAACGCACTGTCGCCTATTGTGTGCTGGCTTCCGTTTGTGCTGTCCTTTAGAGTGATAACATAATCACCGCTCTTGTCAGCAGTAAACACCGTGCTGTATTCAAGCCACCACTGGTCCCTCTGAGCGATAAGCTTTACTGTTGCGACATCCTTAGGATCAACAGCCTTTTCAAGTCCTGTGATAGCGTCCTCGATTGCCTTTGCAGCCTTGTCAATATCATCCTGAGAGGTTGCATTGTCCTTTAATGCCTTACCTGCTGTCAAAGCATCTTCGAGCTTCTGGTAGCTGTCTTCGGTGTACTCTTCCTTCTTAAGTGCATCTGCCTTTGCAATAGCATCGTCAAGAGCTGTGTAGTCGTATTCGATTTCTTTTAATGTTATCGTTGCATAAGGCGCCGCTTTTTTAGTTGCATCGTATGCCTCCTGAGAATATACGATTATTGTTCCGTAAAACTTAGTTGAAGCAAGTCCCTGATTTCCAAAAACCATATTGCCGCCGTATGAAATCGTAGGACTTTTAATTTCGATAGTTGGCTTTTTCGCACCACTTCCAGCAAATGTCTGGTCCGGTATGTTTGTTATGGTTTCTGCAAGCGTTACCTTTTCAAGTACTGAATTGCTTGCAAATGCACTCTTACCTAATCCTGTACAGTTGCTTGTGACCTCTATCTCTGTAAGAGCAGTACTAAAATATCCGCCTGCATAAGCACCTAAATACTCGCAATCTACAAGTATTTTTTTAACAGACGCTCTGTCGTCCTTCCAAGGCTGTTCGTTTCCCTTTGCTAAATCTGTTCCTCTTCCGCCTTTGAATTCCAACAATCCGTCGTCATACAGCGTAACGGTCGCATCGCCGTATGTGTAGGTCTTTGTTACCCCTGCGCCTGACGCTGTAAGCGTTGACAAGCCAAGCGAAGTCACAGCCACAGCTGTTGCGAGAGCTCCGCTCAGAATTCTTCTGATTTTCATAATGTATACACATCCTCCTTCTGATAAGTTTTGATTTTGTTCGAACTTATCTCTATAATACCATCATTATATCACTATAAATATAATTTGTCAACACTTTAGTTATAACATTTTATATCTTTAATGTGTATAATATTTTTATGTCGTTCAAATTTATAACATCGAAATGTTTTTTAAAATGGAACATTAAGCGAAAAATGGTGAAAATCGGAAAATTATTGCTAAATTTGGTAAATATTCATATAAAGCGGTTAAATATAAAAAGGAGGGGACACCCTATTTAAGAGGTGAAAAAAATGAATGTTGGTTTAAGGTTAAAAGAAATAAGAGAGAGTAAAGGTCTTACGGTAAACAAGCTGGCTAATATGTCGGGAATATCACAGAGCCACCTGCGTGAGATCGAGCTGGGAAACAAAAATCCGACAGTAGAGACATTATCTTACTTTTGCGATGCTCTGGGAATAACGCTTTCAGATTTTTTTAAGGATTCCCACTGTTCGGATATTTCGCCGGTGCTTTTAAAATCCATAAGGGAGCTTTCGGCGGATCAGCAGCTAAAGCTTGCGGAATTTTTAAACTGCGGCGTATAATGACAAAAAAAGCCCTCTCGACGGAAAATCAACCGAAGAGAGGGCGTTCTGTTTAAAAAGTCTTAGATATTTTTCTTGTTGTCGTGTACCTCGAGAGCTTTTTTAAGCAACTGAAGTCCGAATATCACCGCGCCGCCGACTAAAAACGCTATTATACAGCCTACGGTGATTTTATCCGGTGTCATCATCTCCTGCGGGTCATCGAGCGTTGTCGGGCCCATAACTATTGCGTAAAGCGAGCCAAGCATAAGTCCTAGCACAAGGTAAATGGTCTGTGAGCGGAATTTTTTAAGGCATATTTTAATTATCTTAACGACTAAAACAAAACCTATAATGATACCAACCGCAAAACAGATAAGCATAGGGGCCGCGTGAAGATCGAGCTTAAGGACATCCTTTATACCTGTTATGATAGGGACATAAAGTCCGAATATGAGCATAAGCGTAGAGCCTGAGATACCCGGTAGTACCATAGCGGAGATAGCTATTGCGCCGGCTAAGGCAGAATATCCGCCGAGAGCGATACTAAAGGAGCTTGTATCTATTCCGCCGTCTCCGGAAGTAGGATTAAAATATGTAATTAAGGCGACTACGGCGATTCCGAGGATAACAAACGCTGCGTGCCAAACTTTCCCGTTTTTTAAGGTATTCTTTTCCTCGGTAATAATTACGGGAAGAGCGAAAACAATAAAGCCGATAAACAGCGATGAAATAACATAAATGTGTGATTCAAAAACGCTTGTCAGGACGAGTACCGCAGAAACAAATCCTATTATCCAGCCGACGGCGAGCTTCAGCAAAAACTTTAAAGCTCTGATTTTTTCCTGACGGTTTCCGGAAATAAGAGCGTCAATAGAGCCTATAAACTCGTCGTAAAAGCCCATTATAAAAGCTATCGTACCACCCGACACACCGGGAACGCTGTCGGCGAGCGCCATTAAAAACCCGCCTACTGATGTCAAAATACTTTTCATTATTATCTCCCTTATAAAATAAAGTTGTCAGTGTTTTTAATGATACCATAATTTTGAGTATTTGGCAAGCAAAAATAACAGAATAAAATGAGTTAATATGATTGACGGACAATAAAAAAGCGGAAACAGGACCTGTTCCCGCTTTTATCCATATTAAAGGATAAATATCCGATTTACTTACTGTATTTTTTATATCCCGGATGCTTTCCCGTACAGCCGTATTTAGGTCTCATAGAAATAAGCCTGTCAATATTCTCGCGTGATATTTCCTGCGCACCGCCAAGAAGTCTTGCGTTTAAAGAGATCTGAGCAAAAAGCTCAAGCGTTTCCATTTTATAATAAGCGCCAATGGCGTTATCGCCGACGGTAAGCGCACCGTGATTTTGTAAAAGCATAGCGTCGTGCTCTTTAAGGTATGGGGTTATCGCGTCTGGTACCTCATAGGTCGAGGGAGTTCCGTAGGGAGTTACGGGGATAGAGCCGAGTCCGATTACCGTCTCTATCATCGAGTATTCATCGAGTGGGATATTAGCGACAGCGAATCCCGTAGCGACAGGCGGATGAGCGTGAAGCACAGCTCCCACATCAGGGCGTTCGTGATAGCATCTTAAGTGCATTTTCACTTCTGAGGAGGGCTTAAATCCGTCTGCCGCCTCAAGGATGTTGAAGTCGTCGTCAATAAGACCTATTTTTTCGGGAGTGATAAAGCACTTGCTAACGCCCGTCTGAGTTGCAAGATACTTACCCTCTCCGACCTTTACGGTAAGGTTTCCGTCGTTAGCGGCAACCCAACCCTTCTGCCACATTTTATGGCAAATATCAACCATTACTTCCTTAATATCTTCGTACATTTTAATCTCTCCTTGTCAAAAAAATGTTAAACAACGCCCTTTTGAAGCATTATATTAGCATAGATAGCTGTTTCGCCCGTAGCGATTATGGCATAAGCTGTTTTTGCTTCATCATAGAACGAAAAGCGTTCTATCTCGCCTATTGCGTCCTCGCCTCGTGGGTCATACTTTTTCACTATTGCTTTATATTCATCCCATATAGGTGTCTTGGCGTTGTCCCCCGGCATTACCTGCATAAGATTCACGGGCTTTTCAACATAAGTGTCGAGCGGAAACAGCTTTAATATAGCATCGAGAAGCTCCGGAACTCCGTGTCCGTCACAGCGGATGACCTTTGCGTTTTTTCCGATACTTTCCGACGGGAAATTTCCGTCCGCAATAACTATCCTGTCGCTGTGTCCCATTTCGCAGAGCGTTTTCAAAAGCTCCGGAGAAAGTATAGCGGGTATATTTTTAAGCATTTTTTATCATTCCCTTTCTGTTATCTTACAAGCGGTCGTAAGGCTCGTGGCCAAATTCTATTTCACAGCCGAAAGAAATCTATTATACGCCTCATCCCACTCCTTAGTGTTCTTTGGCTCATAGGTGTATATCTTCTCGCTATTTCTTACTATTTCTCTTGCGCTGCCAAGGTCTTTGATGTCGCCGGTTGTCATAAGCTGAATAGCTATATTACCGAATGCCGTAGCCTCGACAGGTCCCGAAGACACCGTTATTCCGCAGGAGCAGGCGGTCAGCGAGGACAAAAACCTGTCCTTAGTTCCTCCGCCGATCATATAAAGCGTCTTAAATCTTTTACCTGTACAAGCCTCAAGCTCAGATATTGCCGCTCGGTATTTAAGCGCAAGGCTCTCGTAAATACAGCGCATTATTTCTCCGACTGTTTGAGGGATATACTGCCCGGTTTTTTCGCAGTATTTTTTTATCCTCTCGGGAATATTCCCTGCCGGGGTAAATTCAGGAGCGTCCGGGTCGATAAAGCACTTAAACGGCTCGGCTTCCTTAGCAAGGCTTTCAAGCTCCATAAACGAGAACTCCCTGCCTTCCCGGATCCACTGCCTGCGGCTTTCCTGAATAAGCCAAAGCCCGATTATGTTTTTAAGAAAAGAGGTCTTGCCGGCATACCCCTGCTCGTTTGTAACATTGAGCCTCAGCGAGTTTTCATCAACTATCGGCTCATCAAGCTCGGTGCCGAGAAGCGACCATGTTCCGCTCGACAAAAACGCAAAGTCCTTTTCTTTAGCGGGTGTAGCCACCAAGGCGGACTGTGTATCGTGACCGCATACTGAGATGACCTTTATCGGCTTTATGTCTAGCTCCTTACATATCTCGGGAGAAAGCGTACCTATAACCGTGCCGCTTTCGACTATCTGCGGAAAAAGCTTTGTATCTATTCCGAAAGCCTTTACGGTATCGGTCGACCAGTCCTTACTGATCTGATCAAAAAGCTGTGTCGTAGAAGCGATAGAGCGCTCCGCCACTATCTGTCCGCTTAAGAAATACGAAAACAGGTCGGGCATAAGAAGCATTTTATCCGCACGCTTAAGAAGCTCCGGTCGATTTTTTACAAGGGACAAAAGCTGAAAAGCGGTGTTTATCTCCATAAACTGATTGCCGGTAGCCTTATAAAGCTCATCCCTCGGGATCATCTTAAACGCCTCGTCAAGCATACCCGCCGTTCTGGAATCACGGTAATGAACGGGATTATCTATAAGCCTTCCGTCGGCGTCGATAAGACCGAAATCCACTCCCCATGTATCTATCGCAAGGCTGTCGACCTCACCGTACTCCTTTGCCTTGATAAGGCTTTGTTTTATCTCGTGAAACAGCCTCAGCACATCCCAGTACATTGTACCGCCGAGAATTACCGGGTCGTTTGAGAATCGGTGAATCTCATTAAGTGTTATGTGCTCGCCGTCAAACTCTCCGATTATAGCTCTTCCGCTGGATGCTCCGAAATCTATTGCCAAAACCTTTTTGTTCAAATTATCACGCCCCTAAAAATCTGATTTGAGGGTAAAAGCTTATCTTATATTCTTGTACATCGGACCGTAAGCCTTGCAGGCACGGTAATCCTGACCTTCCTTGTCCATACCGAATGCGTTCCACGCCGCCGGACGGAATATCTTTTCCTCAGGAACATTGTGCATAGCAACGGGTATTCTCAGTATCGAGCAAAGAGTGATAAGGTCTGCTCCGATATGTCCGTAGCTTATAGCGCCGTGATTTGCGCCCCAGTTGTTCATAACATCATATGCGGTAGCAAAAGCCCCTTTACCTGTCGTCCTCGGTGCAAACCAGGTGCAGGGCCATGTGTAGTCGGTCCTCTTCCATAGCGTATCGGTCACCTCATCCGGAAGATGCACAGTCCAGCCCTCTGCGATCTGAAGCACAGGTCCTAAGCCCTTTACAAGGTTAAGTCTTATCATAGTTACCGGCATCTGAGCCTCTGTTACAAAGCGTGAGGAATATCCGCCGCCTCTGAAATATCCGAGGTCAGCGTAATTCCAGGTAGTAGCCTTCATTATCGCATCCTGATCAGCCTCGGTTATCTCATACCACGGCTTCATAACAGACTCGCCGTTTTTATCCTTTGCCTGACCGTTCGCGTCAAGGCAGGCAGCGCCTGAGTTTATAAGGTGGATAAATCCTCCCGCTTCCTTTGCAACCCCTTCAAGCTCATAGCCTGTCGCTCTCTTAACAGCTTCCGGCGACCAGTAGGTACGAACATCCGCAAAAATCTGCGCGCTGTTTGTAAGGAGCTTCATAAACATCATTCCAAGACCGTTTAAAACATCGTTTTCTGTTGCGAGAATATACGGTTCTCTTGCACCGTTCCAGTCAAAAGATGTGTTGAGCATAGCCTCGGGGAAGTCGCAGTTGGGGTAAAAGTCTGTCCACTGTCTCTGTCCCTGGAAGCCTGCCGCCAGTGCATTATGTCCTACCTTCTCCTCCTCACAGCCTTTCGGGAGCTTGTCGTTTCCGTTCATAAGGTCCTTTATGATGCACATCATCTTAACAACAAATTCCCAGTCGGAATCCTTTTGTTCTCTTGTCTTTTGGAACTCGGTCGGGTTTTTGTCAAAGCCCTCGATACATTTTTCCTTTGTCCACTTAAGAGCCTTCTGATACTCCTCTTCGTCATAGATTCCCTCGGTCATTCGTCTTATTATCTCGACCTCGTCCACCGATTCAACTCTCATTCCGAGATACTCCTCGATAAATGCGGGGTCGATTATCGAACCGCCTATACCCATTGTGATAGAGCCTATCTGAAGATAGCTCTTTCCTCTCATAGTAGCGGCAGCGACTGCAGCTCTTCCGAATCGAAGCAGCTTTTCCTTAACATCCTCCGGTATTTCGGTGTCGTCGGCGTTCTGAACATCGTGACCGTAGATACCAAAAGCCGGAAGTCCCTTCTGTGCGTGGGTAGCAAGTACCGAAGCGAGATAAACAGCTCCCGGTCTTTCCGTGCCGTTAAAGCCCCATACGCCCTTTATGGTCATAGGGTCCATATCCATCGTCTCTGCGCCATAGCACCAGCACGGAGTTACCGTGAGTGTTATATCAACGCCGTTTTTCTTGAATTTGTCGGCACAAGCGGCAGCTTCCGCCACTCTTCCTATTGTAGTATCTGCGATAATGACCTTAACCGGCTCGCCGTTTGTGTACCTTAAGTTTTCCTCAAACAGCTTAGCTGCGGCTTTAGCCATATTCATCGTCTGATCCTCGAGCGATTCTCTTACATTTAAGCGTCCTCTTCTTCCGTCGATCGTGGGACGAATGCCTATTACGGGATAATCGCCGATAAGTCTTGATTTTGCCATAATATATCCTCCTTGAACAAAAATGTTTTAAACATACTTCTTTAAGTATGACCAAAAGACTACAAGAACATTTTACCATAAACAAGCATAAAAATCCATACTTAAAAGGAAAAATATTGCACAAATCTTTGACGGAATAATTAGTCATTCCGCTTTAACGGATAAGGCATAAAAAAGTCTTACCGTATATCAAACAGCCTCTTTGCGTTTTCACAGGTCATATCAAGTATCTCCTGAGCGGATACGCCCTGAAGCTCGGCGGCGACGGCTGCTGTATAAGCGATCATAGAACTGTCGCACCTCATAGAGCGTAATGGCTCCGGAGCCATATACGGACAATCTGTTTCAAGTAAAAGCTTATCCTTTGGAACTATCGCAGCGACTCTTCTTGCCTTTTTGGAATTTTTAAAAGTAAGAGCGCCGGTAAAACCTATGTACATACCGATCCCTATAAGCTCTTCGGCGGTTTCACAAGACCCCGAAAAACAGTGGACGACCCCTTTAGGTCTAAGCTCTTTTAATATGTTTACGCCGTCCTGAATCGCGTCTCTTATGTGAACTATCACAGGAAGCCCAAGCCTGTTTGCTATTTCGATCTGTGAGGCAAATACTTTCTTCTGAAGCTCTCTGTCAAAAGGCTCATAATGGTAGTCAAGACCTATCTCGCCTATTGCTTTTACCTTGTTATTTTCTTTTGCGAGCCGTTCTATGTTTAAAAGTGTACTGTCGGTAAGCTTATCGAGATCAAGCGGGTGTATTCCCACAGAGGTATAAAAGCTCTCGTACCTTTGTGACGCTTCTATTCCGAAGGCCGAAGACTCTTCATCGGTCGCCGCGTGCATAATATAGCTGACACCTGATCTGAAGAGATGAGGAATAAGCTTATCTCTGTCAGTATCAAATTTTTCATCGTCATAGTGCGAATGTGAATCAAATATATTGTGAAGCATACCCGTCCTCCTGTGTTTTAATGTATCCTGAGCTATTTTGACATTATCCGCCTTGCGAGGTGATATACACAAAGCGCAGTGATAATTCCCGCAACAGCTCCCGTAAAGTTTAACAGGCTCTCTGAAAAAGAGAAATGTCTTCCCGGGATAAGCACTTTATGTACTTCGTCAAAAAAGGATATAAACAGACATACCGCAAGGCTTACCGCTGTTTTTACGGTAATGCTGAACCGTTTAATAAGAATTGCCCAGAGCATCGACATAATCCCGAGAACATAAAACAGAAAAATATGAGCGAGCTTTCTTATAAAAAGGTTTAGGCTTATGACAGCCGCCGTATCATATTTTCCGAAAAGCGAAAGGAGCTTTTTGCTGATCCATTCGCTTAAATGCGAGGTGTCCTCTCCGTTTTGCGATGATAAAAACAGCATAAGCCCAAGCCACAAAACGGTAAATACACTTAATATCCAAAAGCTTTTTCTTTTGATCATCACTAAATAACCCCTCCTTGTAAAAGTAACTGAGCGGCATAATAGCCGGTTCGGTAAAATCATTATATCATAAACACAAATGATGAGCAAGCAAAAAATGTAATAGTATTTACAAGACCTTGTTAATCAAAAAAAATTGTGGTATACTAATTACCAAAGAAAAATATTCTTGTTAAAAGTTTTTTTCGGAGGTCTGAATGAACGACAGTAAATTAAAAAGATGCCTATCGCTTTTTATACAGTTTTTTAAGATCGGGGCGTTTACCTTTGGCGGCGGATATGCGATGATACCGATAATGCAAAAGGAATTTGTCGAGAGCCATCACTATATTGAAAAAGAGGATATACTTGACATAATCGCTATAAGCCAGTCAACGCCCGGAGCTATCTCGGTAAACTCAGCCACCTTTATCGGTCAGCATATCGCAGGCTTTTGGGGCTCGGTCTGTGCGACGATAGGACTTATTATCCCACCGTATATTTTTATACTTTTGATATCAAGCGTGCTCGGCTGGTTCGAGTCACAGAAGTATGTTCAATATGCCTTTATGGGCATTAAGGCAGGCGTTCTGGCGCTTATAACAAAAGCAATGATAACAATGTTTAAGCAATGCCCTAAAAATGTGTTAGCCTATATCCTTATGCTCGGCTCGCTTATAGCGTCGGCATTTTTAAATGTCAATCTTGTATTTATACTGATAACCTGTGCAGTTATAGGGCTTGTGTCCTCTATTTTTTATAAAAAACCGGAGGAGGAAAAACACAAATGATAACTACTCTTTTCGGTCTGTATTTGATATTTGCCAAAATAGGACTTTTCACAATTGGCGGGGGCTATGCTATGATACCACTTATTCAGGAGGAGATAACCTCAAGAGGCTGGCTCACACAAGGCGAGCTTATAGATTTTATCGCCGTATCTGAATCCACCCCCGGGACCTTTGCGGTAAACATCTCCACCTACATCGGCTCACAGGTGTGTTCACAGTACGGTGTTTTCGGTCAGATACTTGGCGGCGCTTTAGCAACGCTCGGAGTAATAACACCGTCATTTCTTATAATTTTGCTGGTTGCAAAGTTTTATCGGCAGTTTAAGGAAAGCAGGGCAGTCTCCGGAGTTATGTCGGGTCTTCGCCCGACGGTAATAGGTCTTATTGCAGCAGCGCTTATTAACCTCTGCGGTACGGTCTTTTTCCCGACCGGGTTTTCATTTAACGGGATACTAAGCGTAAACTTTATTTCCTCGGCGATAATCTTTGCGGTATGCCTTGTGCTGATATTTAAAAAGCTCCACCCGATATTTATGATACTTATAGCCGCAGCTGCGGGACTGCTGACAGGAGTTTTACAGGAGACGGTTCTTAGCTGAAACAGACTATGTCTATAATGGTCTTAAAGAAGATTTTTACTTAAGCTTTATTTTTTATCAATATAAGAATATGTTAAATACTTGACAATTTATAAGGAAGTCTGTATAATATTAAGGTGGGTGTGCAGACGAATTTTTATATATGTTCGTCTGTAAAAAACAAATACAACAATAAATCAAGTAAAATGGAGGAAATCAAGTTGCGTAGAGTAAAAAAGCCCGTCTTTTTTATCGTTATAGCGGTGATTGCTGTTCTGACATATCTGACGATATTCGGCGTTCACGGACAGTACGGCGATTCAAAAGTCACATACATAAAGGGCGTTGACGAAATCAGATGGGGAATCGACATTCAGGGCGGTGTAAACGCCACATTTGAACCGGCGGACGGATATGACGCATCAAGCGACGATATGTCAGCCGCAAAGAGCGTAATTGAACAGCGTCTTGTCAGCCTTAACATAACCGACAGCGAGGTTTATGTTGACGAAGGAAAGGACAGAGTCGTTGTTGAATTCCCTTGGCAGGCAGGAGATACCGATTTTGATCCGGGACAGGCAGTTGAGGAGCTTGGCGAGACAGCGGTTCTTACCTTCAGAGAGGGCTCTCAGGATCCCAACGGAACGGTCATCCTTACGGGCGACCTTGTAGAACACGCAGAAGCCGGCTATCAGCAGGATCAGACATCAGGTGCGAGCGAGCCTGTGGTAAACCTTGAGTTTAAAAAGGAAGGCGCGGACGCTTTTGCGGAGGCTACTTCAAGGCTTGCGGGAAACGGCTCGATTTCAATATATATGGACGAGGATTGTATCTCGTATCCTACCGTTAACTCAGCAATAACTGACGGTAAGTGTATTATTGAGGGCAACTTTACTTACGATGAGGCAAAAAGCCTTGCGGATAAGATCAATGCCGGCTCACTTCCGTTTAAGCTCGAAGCTACGGGAACGAATATCGTTTCGCCTACCCTCGGAACAGGAGCGCTCAACTCGATATTGATCGCCGGAGTAATAGCTTTTGTGCTCATCGCGATATATATGATATTTATTTACCGTCTCGCGGGAGTTGTCGCTACCATATCACTGGTAGGTCAGGTGGTCTGCACTATCGCGGCGATTTCGGGATTTTTACCGAATATCCCGAGCTTTACGCTTACCATCCCCGGTATTGCCGGTATCATCCTCGCAGTAGGAATGGGCGTTGACGCAAATGTTGTTACCTTTGAAAGAATAAAGGAAGAGCTTAAAAACGGCAAGACCTTAAACGGAGCTATTGAGGTCGGATTTAGAAAGGCTTGGAGCGCGGTTTTTGACTCAAACATCACTGTCGTTTTTGTTGCGGTTATCCTTATGGGCGCGTTCGGACCGACCGACAGCTTGTTTGCAAAATTGCTTCATTTCATTTTCTTCCCGTTCGGAGCTTCTACCGCCGGAACTATCTACTCTTTAGGTTATACGCTTCTCGTCGGTATCATTTTAAACTTCGTATTCGGAATTTTGGCTTCTCGTCTTATGCTCTCCGCACTTTCTAAGTTTAAGTGCTTTAAAAAGCCGAGCCTTTACGGTGTAAGAGCTAAGGCAAAAGCTCTTAAAACATTAAATGTATACGCAAGAAAAAAGATTTTCTACATCATTTCTATCGTTTTGATAGCTGCTTCAGCTTTAGTGGCTTGTTTAGGCGGACTTAATCTCGCTATCGAGTTTAAGGGCGGAACGCTTATCGAATATTCCTATGAAGGTGAAATCGACACTGCGAGTGTTGCGAAAGCGGTACAGGACTCTATCGGTGAGAGCGTAACGGTCAAGACCGGTGAGAGTATGGCTAACGACTCTAAGACGGTAACACTTTCGTTCGCTTCCGGCGAGGGACTTACAAACTCCAAGCAGACTAAGCTTACAAGCGCATTACAGGAGAAGTTTGCTGACAACAAGCTAGAGGTTTATTCCTCTAACGATGTTTCACCGTCAAACGGAAGCGAGTTCTTCCTTAAGTGTTTCGTTGCGGTTGCGTTCGCGGCAGTCATTATGATAATCTATATCGGTCTGAGATTTAGAAAGATCGGCGGTATCTCCGCCGGATGTATGGCGGTCGTCGCTCTTATCCACGATGCGCTGATGGTATTCGGCTGTTTCGTATTCTTTGGATTTGACATCGACGATAACTTTATGGCGGTAATCCTCACTATACTCGGTTATTCGATAAATGCGACCATCATTATATACGACCGTATCAGAGAGAACAAGCGTCTTTACGGAAGCAAAAAGGGTGTTGAGGAGCTTGTAAACCTTTCGGTAACACAGACTATCGGCAGAACAGTTCATACAAATGTCACTACTGTTATTTCGATGCTCACGGTCTGCATCGTAAGCCTTATAACCGGAGTTACCTCGATACTTCCGTTCGCTTTCCCGCTTATCATCGGTATGATCGCCGGCGTTTACTCCTCTAATGTAATCGCGCCGACTCTTTGGGTCATACTTCAAAAGAGAAAGCTGAACGCTAAACTCAAAACGGCTAAGTAATCACACGGCTATTATAGCTTTTAACCTCTCGTCTTTTGACGAGGGGTTTTTTATTTTTTTTGCCCCCTTCTACTAACAGCGCAAAATCGGGAAAAAATGTACGCAAACGTACATTCTTCATAAAATAAATACGATTTATTTACAATATATTCATAAAGTTCATAATTTATTCATACTCATTGGTAATATGTGTTAGCAAGTCACTAATTGATTCGGCTTGATATTAAAAGACTAAATTTGCGTTTATTGTCACCATATCTTAATAATTAGTTGACAATCAAAGCTTTGTCTGGTATACTTTACCTGTTAAAAAGGAGGTCGTGTTTTTTGAGTATAAGATCGGAGCTTATAACTGAGCTTTTAAAAAACAAAGGAGATTATATCTCCGGCGAGGCTCTGTCAAAAAAGATGTTTTGCAGCAGGAACGCTGTTTGGAAGGCGGTAAATTCCCTTAAGGCGGGCGGCTTTGAGATAAAGTCTTCTACAAAACTCGGATACAAGCTGATGAGCGTACCCGATATTCCTGACGAGGATACGGTAAAAGGCTTTTTAGGGGCCTTTGGCGACACCGTTGACATAACCGTGCTTGACACTGCCGCATCTACAAACGACAGTGTCAAAGAGCTTGCCGCACAGGGCGCTAAGGAGGGCACCGTCGTAATCGCACTTAATCAGACAATGGGAAAAGGAAGGCTAGGACGCTCCTTTTATTCTCCCAGAAACACGGGCGTATATCTGAGCATCCTTCTTCGTCCAGACATACCGCTTTCGGAATGCCTTATGATAACATCGGCTGCCGCCGTCGCAACCGCACAGGCAATCGAGGCTGTTTCATACAAGAAAGCGCTTATCAAATGGGTAAACGACATTTATGTAGACGGCAAAAAGGTGTGCGGAATCCTTACCGAGGCATCTACCGATATTGAGGTCGGCGGACTGAGCTACGCAGTAGTCGGGATAGGCGTTAATATTTCAGATCCCCCCGGCGGTTTTCCCGATGAGCTTAAGGATAAGGTGGGTTCGGTTTTCGGCAAAGGTCCGGCTGTATCCCGAGCAGAGCTTTCCGCCGAAATTATCCGGCGTTTTTTTGCACTTTACAAAAATCTTCCAAATCGGGATTTCTTAAAAGAATATGCCGACCGTTCACTTATAATAGGCAAGCAGATCAGTGTCATAAACGGCGGCGAGTCAAGAGAGGCAACTGCTCTCGAAATAGACAAAAACTGTCGCCTCAAAGTAAGATTTTTAGACGGCAGTGAAAAATGGCTTTCCTCGGGCGAGGTTTCGGTAAAGCCTGTAAATATGAAAGGATAAGTAAAATGAATGTAAAATTAAGATTGTCAATCCGAGAAATGTGTACAGCGGCGGTGCTTACGGCGCTTACCTGTGTGCTTGCGCCATTTTCAATATCGGTAGGAGCTGTTCCGATCACGCTCGGAACTTTTTGTGTTTTTTTAACGGGAGCGCTTCTGCCGACAAAGCTCTCAGTGGCATCAACCCTTGTATATATACTTATCGGCGCTGTGGGTGTTCCTGTGTTTTCCGGCTTCCAGGGGGGAATACAAGTTCTGGCAGGCCCTACCGGCGGATTCCTTGTCGCATATCCGATAATGGCGGTGATAATTTCCGCTTCGGTCGGTTGGTTTTCTAAAAAGGGTCGCGCTTTTCATATAATTTCCCTTGCGGCGTCAATGATTATCTCGCTCGCCGTTTGTTACACATTGGGCACGGTATGGTTCGTAATATCAATGAAATCTACCGTTTACGCCGCGCTTTCCGCCTGTGTCATACCGTTTGTCTGGGCTGACCTCATTAAGGCAGCGTGCGCTTGTGTTCTTGGATTTTCTGTGGCAAAGGCCCTTAAAGCCGCAGGGGCAGATGTGTGATTATTTTCGCGAATTTTTTAGTGACTGTTCTTAACCTCCTTATCTTGGGCATCTTAACAATCAGTCTGTATCATTTTATGAGCCAAAGCTGTTGGTTTTCAGCTTTGGCTCTTTCTTATCATAAAATATTTGTAAAATATGTAGAAAGTTCTCTTTGCGTATTGATTTTTTTGTGAAATTTTGATATAATACAATTACTAATCATCATTTATAAATCCTTGTTTTTTTGCAAGTATTATGATTATTGTTTGATGTATTTTGTTTTGGAGGCGTTTGTATGTACATTAAATCAAAATTCAACAGGTGTCTGGCGATGATACTGTGCGTATGTATGGTATTTTCGTCCTTGTATTTTGACTTCGGTCAGATTTTTGCCGCAGGAGAGGGCAGCGACAGTCAGACGCATTATATCGTGACGCACTGGTTCGCTGACGGTACGGTCAATGATACTACTCACGAAGGATATTTGAGTTCCGACGACGTAAAACCTTTTTCTCCAGAACCTATGGACAGAACAGCCCAGAAGGAGCAGTATGTAGGCTATTCCGTGGCGGCAGGCGGAGCTGCCGTTACAAACCAAGACAACGGGGATAGTCCTGATACGCCTACCATAGCTTATAACGAGGATGTTCACCTCGTAAAGGTTAATATGTTCTATCAGGACATTGCCTTAAAGGGTGAGGATTTTGACGGCGAAGATTTTTCCTATAAGGATAATGTAAGTAAATATCAGGATGTTTATAAGGACGCTGACGGAAATCTTATCTACAACACCGCAGAGGGACTTCACACAAATAAGACCGCTTCGGCAAAAGAGGACGGAAGAACCTTTGATATAAACCTTGAATCGTGGTATGCAAGCGGAACTCCTGTCGATGTAGGTATGATACTTGACGCTTCCGGTAGTATGGCTTTTACGGCTGATGACCCTCAACCGATAAACTTAAATGAAATTGCGGCTTCAAAGCAAGAGGACGGAAGCTTTGAGCTTGAAGACGGAACAATCATTAAACCGAACACATATCTTACCTCGGATAAGGTAAATTCAATTATCGATCCATCTTACATAGATAACTCAAAGCTCGGTTATGCCGATTACAACTACTATATTTATGACGAAAGAGACGGCACAAAGGAATTTGTCCCTATAACCTATTGGGACGGCAATTCCAAAAGCTTGGAATACAGAGTAGCTGAGGACGCTTTAATAGGTTTTTATCCGTTTGATTACGATGGCAATACATCGGACAGTCTCCCAAGTAAGGTATTTAACAGGTTTTTAAATGAAATAAAAAATGATAAGGCAGATAGTGTGAATTCTTACGCCAAGCTGATACCTCTTTCGACAGATCAAAAAAGCTTTGACTTTACAACATATACGGGTTCAGATACAAAGAAAGCAGACGGAAGAGATATAGGAGTTACGAAAACTAAATTAGTAACCGAGGGTACAATAAAACACAAAAATACTGATACCAACGAAAACGGACGCGCTTTACAGCTAAATAAAACCGTACACACACAAGATACTAAAGACGAACAAGAATATAAAGGAGGAAATATTCTTCTAGATGTAAGCCCCGAAAAAACAAGCTTTACTATAGCCTTTGCAATTAAGGATAATTCTACAGATGAGGATAATATCTTATCTATCGGAACGGTCGATAAAGAAGGAAAATTTCAAAAGGAATTATTTAAAGTAGATAACACAAGCTACAAAAAAATTAAAATAACAGATAATAACAACACAAGCAACCCTAAAACAGTAGATGCTGTTCTTAACGATAAATGGAAAACCTGCGCCCTTGTTTTTAATATTGAAGAGAAACAAGTTCAGATTTGGATTTCTGATAACAAAACATTTAAAAACTTTACAAATACTCTTACAATTAGCGATACAACCTTAGAGGCTCTTAAGGAAAACAAACTATATATCGTACTCGGCGGTCTTAATGCTGCAAGTAAACATAGCAAAGATATAGATATAGACGACCTGCTTGTTTATAACAGAGCGTTATCGGGCGATGAGCTTGAAAATATATTTACATACGCATCAAGCGCAGTAAAGGAAACCTATAAATACACAAATAGCGCAGCAGTATCTGATTCTGGTGAACCAATAGCTGTATTAACTGATCCCTATACAAACAAAGGCTGGTATTATGTAAACTCGACAAGCCACTGGGAACAGCTCTCAACATTCGGAACAGGTAAACAGCTAAGAGGTATACCTAAGGGAGGTATCATAGCGGGAGACGGTCAGGACTGGGATAATTTACCTCAATCGGTAAAAGACAGGATTGAGGAATTCGACTACTCAACAAAGGATGAAAAATATATTTATATAAGCAATGACAGCAAAGACTCGTTTAATACCACAAGTCCGGTATCAAAACAGGAATATAAAGACGGCGATATAGACGAGGTCAATGATGGCAACCGCGCAATTGATATTGATATAGATACAGACGATTCTTTAGAGTTCGGCGAAAACGGCGGACCTATGATATGCTATGTTGATGAAAACGGATTCTTACGCTGTTTTGCAAGTAACACGAGTCCGAGCAATAAGTCGGGCTCGGTAACAAACGGAATGATAAACTCGTTTATCTACTACAAGTCTGATGAACAGAATATAAAGTCAGAGATACTCCGTATCGCTCTTGGTAAATTTGTAAGTGCACTTGACGCAATGTCATCGGACAGCCGAGTTTCTGCCGTAAGGTTTTCAACCGGTGAGGCGGTTACAGCCGGACAACAGAAGAATTTCCTTCTGCAAGATTGGTCCAACGAGCTTTCGGACGCTATAGATATTATAAGCCAGTCCAAAAAAGGAGACGAAGCATATGCGGGCTATTTCTCAACAGACGGACAATCGTATAACTATGCTCTTACAGGCGGAACGGCGACGCTATACGGCTTGCAGGCGTTTGAGAATATGCTCGAAAGTGGCAAGGACGAAGGACACGGGCAGAACATAATAATCTTTACCGACGGTAAGGACTCAACAGGAGCAGCAGAACAGGAAAAGTCAAAAGAGCTCGCTAAGAAATTAAAGACCGCGGGCTGGGCAATATACTGCGTTGTTTTACCAAACTGTGATTTTGAGGGCGAAACCGCAAAAACAATAAGAGCCTTTGTTCAGGATCTATCCGGTACAAGCGAAACTGATGCTGATGAGACTTTTGATAAAACCGACAAGTATTACTTTGAGATCGGACAGTCAACCGACGGGGACAGCATTGACAAGACCGACGCACTTATCAAGCTCTTTACGGAAGAGGTTCTCGGTAATATCAAGCACGACTTAAGCAATTATACAGTTTCTGACTATATCGACCCTCGCTTTGACCTTTTCGCCAAGACCTCAAAAGGGTCTGACGCGACGCTCATCAGGCTTTTAGCCGGCGGTAAGGTATCCTATGGCAGTGGAGAAAAAATACTTACCAATACAGACGGTCTGGAAATTTATTTTGACAATGTTAATGAGGGCAAGGTAACGCTTTACTATGATAGCGTTAAGCAAATGTATTTTATCAAATGGACAGGTCAAACTATCCCCGGAAATGTCGCAAGCGGCGACAGCGTTACCGTATGGAGCTCGACATTTACCCTAAAGGCTAAAGAAGATTTTATCGGCTCAAATACCGTTTTGACAAACGGAAACGAAGAGAATATGAACTATGTTTACTCGGAAGCCGATAAAAGCAAAAGCTCGGGTATTGACGATGTAAAAGCAGAAGCAGGCGACGAATATGTGTCAAAGGGCTTCCCGAGAACCACAGTGAATGTAAAACTCCTCGACCTTAAAATGGAGGATAAAGAACAGACAATTTATCTCGGCGAAAATATTACGCCAAGTGAGCTTTTGGATATTCTTTCAAAAACGGTCAAGGACAATTATTACTGGGAGTATCTTGAAAGATATACACCAAATGATAAGCTAGGTGATGAAAGCAATCTTCAGGCTAATTTACGAAAGCTTTTACAGGAAGGTACGCTTGAAGTACCTTACAGCTATCTGTCCGATTCTAAAAACTCCAATCAGACGGGTACGGATAAGCACAGAGCCGAAAAATTCGGCACGCTTAAGTATACCTGGAGCGCCGAGCCTGGCACTCTTTCAAAAGACAGTGAATACAAGACTACCGACACCTCAGACAAAAAGTATACTCTAAAGGTTGAGTATACGGCTATGGAAGAGGGTACTCAGGCAACAGGCGCTACCGAAAGAGCGCAGCAGATAGAAACGCTTGTTACCAAAAAAGACGGAGCGACAAGCGGCGATGACGATTATATGTGGGACGCTAAGTTTAAGCCGACTGTCGGCAATACTCAAACCACAAAAGCCGCAAACGGCACACACACCACGCACATCGTTAAGGGCGAGATCGTGCTTGGAATGCACATTACAAAAGAACAGTACGATTATCTCTATAAACATCATCAAGGTCAGACACTGAACTATTATGCTGACTTAAAGCGTGACACTGAAACAGTCGGAGATTACTCGCTTTCGCTAACACTCGACAAGAGTTGGGATGAGCTTACAGCATCAGACAGCATAAAGAAAACCGATACGGATGTTATTGTTTACGGTTCGGTAAATATAACAAACGATGAGACAGAATATCTCTCAAAGGGAACCTATACGCTTTCTTCGGGTGACGGTAATTCAGCTAACACTTTACCGTTTGTTTTCGGAGCTATTGAGGTTAAGGGGATCAATGAAAGCAATAAGGATCTGTTTAAAAACAACGCCGTTAAGGACGGAGAAAATGCAACCGAGCTTGCGGCTCCGACAGAAGCGAACGCTACCTTCTACCTCGGAACCAAAAACGACGAGGGTCTGACTTATACAAATGAAAGGCTTGGTATTGCTGAAGTAAGCGGAGAGCTTTCTCCGGGTTCTATAAGTATAACAAAAACTGTAACGGATAATGTCGACGAGAGCACAAAGAATCGCCACGGAGAATTTACTTTTACATTTAACCTTTATGAATCCGAAGGTGAGACCGATCCGATAAACAGTGAGTTTGACTATCAAAAGGATTCTACCACAGGTAAAATCAAAAACGGCGACACATTTACTCTTAAAGACGGACAGAAAATAACTATCAATGGACTTCCCGCAGGCTCATATTATAAAATCACCGAAACGGAAAATTCTCTATATGAATCCCAGCCACAGAATGCCAGCGGAGAAGTGATCGGCAATACACAAACGGATGTATCATTTACAAATATATATTCCGCAAACGGAACCCTTGACCTTAAAGTAAGTAAGACCTTAAACGGCAGACAATGGGCAAACACAGACAGCTTTGAATTTAAGCTTCAAACAAATGACGATGATACATTTAACGCTATAACAAACGGAGCTATCAGCGGAAAAGACACTATATGGACATCTGATGACAGCGGATATTACCTTACTAAAACTATATCCGGCAGTGACTCGACCGCTAAGCCGAATATGTTTGAGGGTATCAGCTTTACAAAGCCCGGAACATACAGCTTTGTAGTAAGCGAGGTAAATGGAGATAACGCTGAAATTATCTATGATGTTAAAACATATACCGTAACGGTTACTGTTTCCGAGCAGACTGACGCCGGCAGCGTTAATAAGAACGGTAAGCTTGATGTTGTCGCAAGCTTTGTCCTCACAGGTAGCAATCCGGGAACAGCTTCTGCTATTGAATTTACAAACCAAGCCTTTACAACAGTCAAAGGTTCTGAAAAATTAAAGGTAACAAAGGTTCTTAAGGGAAGAGACTGGAAGACCGATGATTCGTTTGAGTTTACGATCACGCCTCAAGATACCTACGGCGATGCCGTTGAAATGGCTAATCCGAATAAAGTTACTATCAACAATGATACAGTTGATTATACAGCTTCCTTCGGTGATATTACCTTTAAGAAAGTAGGAACATACAAGTTTACAGTTGCAGAAACTAAAGGCGACATCGGCGGTATTACATATGCCACCAACACTTACACTGTAACAGTTGATGTGACTGACGGTCTTGACGGAAAACTCATTGCTAAGGTAAGCGGAAATGCTGATATGAAGTTTGAAAATACATACTCCGCTTCGTCAGTTACTGTTGAAGGGGCTACAAACCTCATAGTAACAAAGAGCCTTAAGGGAAGAGACTGGCTTGAAACAGATAAGTTTGACTTTACTCTTACACCTGAATCTGATTACGGTGATGATGTTATTCTCTCAGGCACTGAGGTTTCAATTAGCGGAAAAGATACAGATAAGACAGCTTCCTTCGGAGACATTACCTTTAAGAAAGCAGGAACATACAAGTTTACAGTAAGTGAAACTAAAGGAACTATCGGTGGTATTACCTATGACACCATTACTTACACTGTAACAGTCGAGGTGACAGACGGTCTTGATGGAAAGCTCATTGCTGAGGTAAGCGGTAATGCTGATATGAAGTTTGAGAATACCTACTCCGCTTCGTCTGTTACTGTTGAAGGCAAGACAAACCTTATCGTAACCAAGAGCCTTACAGGAAGAGACTGGCTTGAAACAGACAAGTTTGACTTCACTCTTACACCGGAATCCGACTATGGCGATGATGTTGTTCTCTCGGGCACTGAGGTTTCAATTAGCGGAAAAGATACAGATAAGACAGCTTCTTTCGGTGACATTACCTTTAAGAAAGCAGGAACATACAAGTTTACCGTTGCAGAGACTAAAGGAACTATAGGCGGTATTACATATGATCCCAACACCTACACTGTAATAGTTGAGGTGACTGACGGTCTTGAAGGAAAGCTCATAGCTGAG
Source organism: uncultured Clostridia bacterium (assembly GCA_947624675.1). Lineage (GTDB taxonomy): Bacteria > Bacillota > Clostridia > Oscillospirales > Ruminococcaceae > UMGS1601. Next base: position 25,307 of record CANQLI010000015.1, read on the forward strand.
GTAAGCGGTAACACAAGTATGGAGTTTACCAATACCTACTCCGCTTCGTCTGTTACTGTTGAAGGCAAGACAAACCTTATCGTGACAAAGAACCTTACAGGAAGAGACTGGAAAGAAACAGACAAGTTTGATTTCACTCTTACACCGGAATCTGACTACGGCGATGATGTTGTTCTCTCGGGCACTGAGGTTTCCATCCTCGGAACTGACGAAAACAAGACAGCCTCTTTCGGTGATATTACCTTTAAGAAAGCAGGAACATATAAGTTTACAGTAAGTGAGACTAAGGGAACTATAGGCGGTATTACATATGCTACCAACACTTACACTGTAACAGTTGATGTGACTGACGGTCTTGACGGAAAACTCATTGCTATGGTTAGCGGTAATGCTGATATGAAGTTTGAGAACACCTACTCCGCTTCGTCTGTTACAGTTGATGGAAAAACAAACCTCATCGTAACCAAGAGCCTTACAGGAAGAGATTGGCTTGAAACAGATAAGTTTGACTTTACTCTTACACCGGAATCCGACTACGGTGATGATGTTGTTCTCTCAGACACTGAGATTTCAATTAGCGGAAAAGATGCGAATAAGACAGCTTCCTTCGGAGATATTACCTTTAATAAAGCAGGAACATACAAGTTTACAGTTGCAGAGACTAAAGGAACTATCGGCGGTATTACATATGCCACCAACACTTACACCGTAACAGTTGAGGTGACAGACGGTCTTGACGGAAAGCTCATAGCTGAGGTTAGCGGTAATGCTGATATGAAGTTTGAGAACACATACTCCGCTTCGTCAGTTACTGTTGAAGGGGCTACAAACCTTATCGTAACAAAGAGCCTTACAGGAAGAGAATGGCTTGAAACAGACAAGTTTGACTTTACTCTTACACCGGAATCCGACTACGGCGATGATGTTGTTCTCTCGGACACTGAGGTTTCAATTAGCGGAAAAGATGCGAATAAGACATCATCCTTCGGTGATATTACATTTAAGAAAGCAGGAACATACAAGTTTACAGTTGCAGAGACTAAAGGCGACATCGGCGGTATTACATATGATACCAACACCTACACCGTAACAGTTGATGTGACTGACGGTCTTGATGGAAAGCTAATAGCTAAGGTAAGCGGTAATGCTGATATGAAGTTTGAGAACACCTATTCCGCTTCGTCTGTTACTGTTGAAGGAAAAACAAACCTTATCGTGGCAAAGAGCCTTACAGGAAGAGACTGGCTTGAAACAGATAAGTTTGACTTTACTCTTACGCCTGAATCTGATTACGGCGATGATGTTGTTCTCTCGGACACTGAGGTTTCAATCCTAGGAACTGATGAAAACAAGACAGCATCCTTTGGTGATATTACCTTTAATAAAGCAGGAACATACAAGTTTACAGTTGCAGAAACTAAGGGAACTATCGGCGGTATTACCTATGCTACCAACACCTACACTGTAATAGTTGAGGTAACAGACGGTCTTGAAGGAAAGCTCATAGCTGAGGTTAGCGGTAATAACGATATGAAGTTTGAGAACACCTATTCCGCTTCGTCCGTTACTGTTGATGGAAAGACAAACCTTAATGTAACCAAAAGCCTTACAGGAAGAGACTGGCTTGAAACAGATAAGTTTGACTTTACTCTTACGCCTGAATCTGATTACGGCGATGATGTTGTTCTTTCAAACACTGAGGTCTCAATCCTCGGAACTGACGAAAACAAGACAGCTTCTTTCGGAGATATTACTTTTAAGAAAGCAGGAACATATACTTTCACCGTAAGTGAAACTAAAGGCGACATCGGCGGTATTACCTATGATACCAACACTTACACTGTAACAGTTGAGGTAACAGATGGTCTCGATGGAAAGCTAATTGCTGAGGTAAGCGGTAACAGTGATATGAAGTTTGAGAACACCTACTCCGCTTCGTCCATTACTGTTGATGGAAAGACAAATCTCATTGTAACAAAGGTTCTTAAGGGAAGAGACTGGAAGACCGATGATTCGTTTGAGTTTACGATCACGCCTCAAGATACCTACGGCGATGCCGTTGAAATGGCTAATCCGAATAAAGTTACTATCAACAATGATACCGTTGATTATACAGCTTCCTTCGGAGACATTACCTTTAATAAAGTAGGAACATATAAGTTTACAGTTGCAGAGACTAAAGGCGACATCGGCGGTATTACCTATGATACCAACACTTACACTGTAACAGTTGAGGTAACAGATGGTCTCGA
>CANQLI010000016.1 GCA_947624675.1 uncultured Clostridia bacterium
AAATGCACCCGAAACCGTATCAAGAGTTTTTGGCAGTGCCTCCTCAAATCCCCACTTGCCAAGAGGAAGTAAGACATTTTCAAAAGCATCAGCCAGAACTCCGCCTAATATATCTGCCAAAGGTGCAAATGCATCCAGTAATCCGTTTACAGATTCTAATAGCGGTGTAAAATCAAGCTCGCCGGCCCATTTTGCAAACGAATTTGTAATTCTATCTACAAAGCCTGTTATTGAATTAAACAAGTTAAGTAAATTGAGCATAATGGCGTCGCCAAGACCTGCTGTTGTCCAAGCATCGGTAAAGCCTTTCACTAAATTTCCCAATCCTGTATAAATATTTTTTACTATATTAAGAATATTTGAGAAAAACTTAACTCCTGCAGAACTGTCAAAAGCCCTTCCGATACTGTCAGATACAGCAACCCATAAATTATGCAGACTTGTTACATAATTTAGTATTGTCTTTATCGTCTTTTTTCCAGCATTACCTTTGTTCCACGCCTTATCAAACGCCCCTGCTATTTTGCCAACAGTTGTAACTATACTTCTGACAAGGTTTAAAATGCTGCTTACAAACCTTTCGCCGGTTCCGTCAGTCCATACATCTTTAAATGCCGATCCAACACTAATGAATAAAGTTTTTATGTTATTGACTGCATTTTTTATTGCATCAATAACCGGCTGACCATACTTCTTCCACGATTTTTGTATAGGCTCAAAAAGCTCGGATAATATCTTTTTAAACTTTGCGCCTAACCCCTCGGCTGTTTTATTTCCCTTGGTGTTTATAGCGTCAAAATCAATGCCCTCTTCATCAGACGATTTATCTTTGCTCGTATCTTGTGCAACATTTGCTACATCGTAGCTGTTTAAATAGTTTTGCGCTTCCTTTGATGATTTTTTTGCCGTTTCGGAAGCTTCCTTTGCCGACTGTTTAGACTGCTCATATGTCGTTCCGAATACGCCAGAGATAAAGCTTGCCACACTTGCCATTGTTTGTGACAGTGCATTCATAAGCTTTGTGAGAATTGGAAGCACAACAGAAATTATGGGCTGAAAAGCAATTTTAAAATTACCTTTAAGGCTGTTTAAAGATTTCTGAAAATCAGACGACTGAGCCATAGCATCAGAAAACAATGCTTTCAGTCCACGAAAGGCTGCATATAAGGCCGCTGTAATGAATGTAGCTTTAAATACACTCCTTACTGTTTTACCAAGCTTTTGAAACAGGCTGTTTGTCTTTTTTGTACTTTTATCTGTGTCCTTTAAAGCACCTCTTAGCTTTGAAAACACTGATTTTCCTACAGAGCCTACTTTTGAAAGACCGCTTCTAATTTTAGAAAGCCCGCTGTTTGCTTTTTTTATAGGAGCATCTATAGCTTTTTGTGCAAAGGATGCAGTTTTATTTATCTGCGCTTGAAGCTTATCTATAGCATCTTTGTCTCTGAGAACTTGGCTTTCAGCTTTGTACAAAGCATCCTCAAGTTTCTGAGCCTCTTCACTCCCTAAGTCGGAATTGTCAATTTTTGAGTATTGTTTCGCAATCTTCTCGACGGTTTGTTGATCTCGTGCTAACTTAGAAAATTGTAGCTCCAGCTTTTGATTTATCCTATCTATGGAACTTTCAACATCGTCATAAGGCTTTGTAAATTTCTTAACAGATGCCTCAAACTCATTGTTTACCTGTTTTGCCTTCTTGGTTTTTTCAATAGCCTCATCAATTCCCTTTGTATCAACGGGTGGAGAATTGTTTTTCGGTGTATCATCTAATTGCGGAGATTTTGCTGGCAGTTGATCAGAACTACTCATATTAGATGTAACTTCTTCCTTAAGGCTAGTAAGAATTGAATATTTCTTTTTTAGTTCATCTAATAACTCGCTTATTTTTTCTGTCGCACCTTTACAGCCCTCATTAGCCTCTTCTATTGCCGCCTGAGTACACTTTTCGTTATACTCTTTGACCTTGTCGCCGAGCTGCTTACACTTCTCTTCAAGTTCTTCAATGCTGTTGACATTTAAATCAAAAGAATTTACTTCCTTTTGGGCTTCTTTAAAGGTCTTGCCGAGTATTTTCTGAACTCTCTCCTCAACGCTGCTAAAGCTGTTAGAAATTCCATCAGCTACGCTTTTACATTGATTTTTCAGCTTCTTTGTAGCATCGTCTATGCCCTTTTTTATGTTTATCTCAAGGTCAATACTGATCTTTCCTACGGAATTATCGCTCACAGTCATCACCGCCTTTCTTAGTTATTTAAGCAAATGCCTGTCTTATCATATTTTGAATAATTTCAATATCCTTCATCTGACTTTCTTTAGAAGCCTTTAACTTTTGACCGGCTTTGAATCTAGCCCACTCCGTCCTTATCGCTTTTTCGTGCGGGGTAAAGCGTTTTATTCTTTCTTTATCTGTTTCACAACGAATCGTAACTATCCGTCCGAGCGGTGTGTCGTCCATAAGTCCGCTTACTAACTGTGACCAGTCGGAGTATGATAAATCATCTTGCTGAGACGGTAGTATGTGATACTGTTTTGCGATAGACTCTGCTATAAGCTGTTTGTCGTATTCGACATCATAGCAAGATTCTTCGTTACTCACTCCCGTTTTGAAATCGTTCGGAAATAGCGTCAGGCTCCTCACCTGTAGCTGCAGCCATTGCCAGAGAGAAGAGCTCAAGGTAAGCCTTAAAGCTTAACTCCATTTTCTCTATCTGCTTAAACTTCTGCGGTGTAAAAAGCATAGAAAGAGCTTTATCAGCCTTTTCCATAAAATCGTTTCTATTGTCCGTATCCGCTTCGTTCACTACTTTTAGCACTTCTTCTACCGTCTTTTTACGATCATCTATTGTAAACGTTTCATCACCGATCTGCACGGCAGGACGGTCGCACAAAAGCTTTTTATCTAGCGTATATAACTTTGCCATTTTAAAATCCTCCTTAAAATTAAATCCGCCCTACGATAAGTAAGGCGGACCTTTAACTTGTTATTTTATACTGCTGCCGGTGCGTATGTAGGCTTTCCGTCCGACATAACATCGAACTCAAGCGGTGCAACTGCTGTTGAGTCCCCGGATGCCCAGTTTGTAACTGAGATAACGCACGGGATTGTTAGTGTATCTCCATTTGGGAAATTCCACTTAAATGTTGTATGCGCTTCTGCACCGGTCTTGAGTGCTAAACCGTTTATATAGTCGTTTCCTTCATCACCTACATTTCTCTTTCCCGTTACAGAAATCGTAATAGCCTTTCCCGTAACAAGTCTTCGCGTCCAGCCCTTCTGGTCGAATGGTTTCCATTCCTCGGTGTTTCCGTCAATGGATACAGAAAATGATTCCATATCAGCTATTGACTTCATAGATGTTTCTGTAGAACCGTCGCCGCCTTTTATATCAACGGCAAACTGGTTTTCATAAACCGGATATACTCCTGTTTTCTCCATTTTATCATTCCTCTCTTTCATAAATTACTGTTGCTTCAATAACATATTCACAGATGCCTTTGTCGTCTTTACCTACATTCTGCGGTGTGTTGACCTGTAAAAATTTAATCACTTTACCGTCAATGGCATAATTTCTTAAATCGGATAACGTAGCCGCTATCTCTTCGGATCTCCTCTCACAATCTGTAGGATTATTTGTCCAGTGAATAAGTATTGAAATTGGTTTATAGTTTGTTTTTGTCTGATCCTTTCCGCCTAGACATATGTGTTTGTTTGTAGTTTGTTTAGATGAGTACACTCCAATAGATCGCGTTTTATTGCCGTCAAGATTTCCTGCGTAGACATCGTCAAATTTCAGTATATCCGCAAGCATATCCGCAATATTTAAAAGAGTCATTATACACCAGTCCTTTTCTTAAAGATTTTGGCGAATGTTTCTCTAACAAAATCTTTTTTGTCACCGCTTATATAAGGCTCAAACCATTTTCCTCCGGCGTTTGCATTTTTACCTTGCTGAAAGTTATATTCAGGGTGATAATACAATCTCCTTGCTTGCGGCGAACTTGTTACAAGACTAACACAGTTATTTTCAACTTGAACAAAAGTCTGATTATTCTGCATATCGCCACTATCAAACGGCATTGTTTCCGCGTTTACAATATCCTGCTTAAGTTGCTCCATAGTAAGTTCAGCTGACTTTAGGGCCTCATCTTCAATCCTTTTAACCGCCTGTTTATCAATCGCTATTTTAATGCTCATCATATCAGCTCCAGCATTGTGTAGTTGACTGTTCCATCGGGATTTTTGCCCTTGTAAGAACTGTAAACATTTCTTACAACAACGCCGCCGTTAATCTCAGCGCTTCCGCTTATAATGTCACGGTCGGGAGCAACATCTCCATTAAAATATAGTCTGCCCGAAAGCGTTATTAGCTGTTTTTCAGCATTAAGCTTTTGGGTAGACTTTTCATCGTGGAAACATTTGCCGCTATAAATTTCTATTTTTTTAGGCGATCCGTCACGGTTTAAACCATCGGTTTGCAGTATCTTAACCTTAGTATTACATATCTTGTCAGGTACAAGCGCAGGAAACTTCATTCTTTACACTCCTCTAAAGCAAAGTCCCGTTTGTAAAAGTAATCCATAGACTTCTTTTGTTGTAGTCACAGAGCCTATGGAACATACTTTTGAGCGGTCAAAAGACATTGATACTCCTGATATGCTATAACCGCTCAACGGACTTTCAAGCAGATCAGCATTGTTGTATACAAAATCTGCTTGTTTCTTAACAGCCTCTTTTACAAGACCTTGCTGAAATTCCGTAAGATTATCAAAGCCCTGTTTTATTATTCGGTTAAATGTCAGACTGTCAACTGCTCTTTGAGCGTCAGATAGTCTCCGTTCCAACTCATCTGGTGGTATTTCCCCGATGTATTCTTTAGGGCTGAGATACATTTTACTTCGCCTCGCCTTTCTTTTTAGATGTGTCCTCTACAGAAACCTGCTTTTCATCCTCAACTCTCAGCTTCTTAATTTCCGCTTTTAAAGCCTTATTTTCGGCAACCACCTTTGAATAAGCCTCATAGCTTACAGAACTCGACGGAGAATGCTCAATAACCTTACCTTTATCATCGATGATATTAAATCCCTGTGCAAGATATGTGTCCTTTGTTGTTTCATCTACTGTATACACCTTGTTTGCTTTTACTGCTTTCATCATATCTTATTCCTCCGATTCAGCGTGAATAATGCAACCGTCCTTGAATAGATGGTCAATAGCAAATGTACCGTTATATCTTCTGTTCTGATACAGATAATTATCGGATGTTCTGCTGTCTGAACCCGGTGCAAACAGATGAATGTACGAATACTTTACTCTTGACACCTGTGCTTCAGGATCAATAAGAATGTAGTCTATTGCCTTTGCCGAGCCGTCAGCCTTGCAACCATCAGTGAAATCATATGCGGTTTTAAAACGCGCAGACGGTACTGTAACAATATTTGTAATATCGTCAATAGAATGTACGCGTCTGTCAATACCGCCACCATTCTTGATGTCAAGAGTACGCTGAATGCCCTCAGCATTTTTAAGAAGCTTCTTGTACGCCGGTGTGCAGAAAAGCACAAGCCTGTCAAGCGGAACACCGATGTCCTCAAGCTTTTCGAGGTTCTCATCAAAGTCGGAGAGAATATTGCTTACGGTCAAAGCGTCTGTCTTGATCTGAGCGCTAACTCTCTTAGCTTCAGCATACAGCTTTGAATAAGTGTAGCAGTCAAGCTCTGGAATAGCCTGAGTTTTTTCAAATCTTCTTTGAACATTTGCTAGGGAAATGATCGTATCCGTTTCGTCAAAGTCCATAGGATCAATTACGAACTCAATTGATCGGTCATGATCAAGTGTTTTTGTTTCAAAGTCGTTTTCGTAAGTACCGGCTTTAAATCCCAATGATCCCCTCGTGTGATCCTTGTACCCTGACACGGAAAGGGTAGGAATTTTAATGTCCTTTGCACCCGTGATCTGAATGTCGGTATTTGAATGATAAAGAGCGTCACAGGTCAGGAACTGACCGTAAAGCTCTCTTAGTTGAGTGCTGAACTTTTCAACATAGTTAATTACATTTGGCATTGTTTAAATCATCCTTTCTTTACTTTTCTTTTTTCTTGATTCCGAACGCTTGACTGATTCTGTCGTCATCTGATGCGTTCTTTGTGCCTGAGCTTTCGGCTCCTACTTTAAATCCGCCCTTTGACTTATCACCTTTTTTCTCGCCGCCTGATTTCCAGTCGGGATACTTCTTTGCAACTGCCTGTAAAGCTGATGAAATATCTGTCCCATCACGCTTTACGATAGCCTCAGCAAGGATAACCGCATCCTCCATACAATCTGGAGTAAAACCTAGTTTCATTGCTTCTAGCTGTGTTTTTAATGTTAGGTTCTCAGCTTTTAGCTTGTCAGTCTCCGAGAGATTCGGTACATCAGGCTTGTTTTCCTCGTCCTCAGACTTTTCAACAGGATTTTCCTCCTGCTTTTCATCGGGTTTCTCATCTGTCTTGTCAGCGCCCTCGCCATTCTCATCAGCCTGCTTATCATCAGAGGCTTTTGACTGCTCTTCAGGTTTCCCCTTAGAATCGCCGGGAATCTCTTCCTTTTTTTCTTCAGGCGAATTGTCCGGCTTCTTTTCCTGCTCAGGCTCTTTGCCATCATCAGGCTTTTTCTTTTCTTCTGCCATTTTCCTTTCCTCACTTTCTCATAAATTTTATATAATTATTTGCGATTGCCAAAAGTCAGTAACCCGAAAATACTAACTATAGCTACGCATATAATCAATGTAATTTGTACCGATACCGGCATAACACCACCCCCCTTAAATTAAAGCATAATAAAAGCACTCAGCAAAAGCCAAGTGCTTAATTAGCTATGAAATTTAAGAATAATAATACCACTTATACAAACATATAAGCGGTATCTATTCTATAACTTCTATAGATTCTATTTCATTAGCTTCAATTTCAACTAAATATCGGGGAGCGGTACGTATTGAAATTGAATCATATTCACTGTCATTATCAATGGCTGTTGTGATATCTGCAACTGGACCACTTATTTTTTTACCTCGAATAGTTGTCAAAACTATCTTTTGCCCAATATCATATTTAAAAACATCAATCACTTGTTTTTCCTCTCCTTTCTAGTTGGTACAATGTGTACACCTGTCTTTGAATAGTGTATTGTAAAACGATTGGTTTGCATTTTATTTCCGTTAGTGTCAAGGTATACACCTATATCGTCTTCAATCTCAATGACTTCTTTGTGCTTCCATTTACCTGTGTCATTATCAAATTTCAATTCACCTGTTCCATAATATTCTTTTAAAATTTTGTCAAGCTCGCTCTCGGAAACAGTAAAATAGCTCCTGCCCTCGATATATCCCTCACCAAGTAAATGTTTTGATTGTTTTTCGTGATTAATATCTATACTAACAGATCCGTCGTCTATTTCTTCTTCAATTATAGCACGAGGGTCGTAATTGTCAAGCGTTTTATTAACCTCTCTAGGATCAACCTTTTCTCTTTTATCATCTCTTTTCAAAACATCTGAATGCTCGTTAATAAACTCTCTTAATTCCCTTTGGGCTTCTTTTAAATCAGACTTAGCCTGTTTAATATTTCTAGGGTCAGAATAGCCAAGTACACGCCTTTTCGCTTGTCTTACCTTGTTTTCAAGTCTGCGCTGCTTTGCTTCAAGTTTTGCATTTTCTCTTACCTTGCCTATATCCAAAGGCTTCGGTTTAGAACTTATACCATCTATCCAGGTTGTCATTGTATGCCTACAATTTGGATGGAATAATCCTGCTCGTATTGCAACAGACAAAAGCGTAAACCACTTACCGCAGTAATTTGATCTCCCTCTGTCGCCGGAACGCTCACCGTTCCATACCGTAAAAACATCATCAATATAAACTCTGCCCTGCCAAGGCAGACAAGTATCAGAGCAAGCACTGTATTGACTTATAAGCACTGTGTCATATCCAAGCTCAGTACGCCGCTTTGCTTCACCCTGCAATGCTGCCCGTGTTGATGTAGTCCTCAATGCCATTCTGACATAATCAGCAATGTTCACACGCCGTCCGTCCCGGTATTCGATACAGTTTATACCCTTATCAATGAAGTCCTTTACAGCGCTGTCTATTGCCTCCTGTGGTGACATTGAGCCCGTTCCTATTGAAAGCTGTGCCTTATTCAATGTCTGACGGTATATATCATCAGTCATTCTCAACGCGGCGGAAGAAACATCTTTTTCAAGTCTTGTAATGTCACTCATAAGAGTATCCATTTTCATACGATTAACTCCAAAAAAATCATTCGATACTACATCGTTTGCAGTAGTCTCAGATAATATGTCATTAATCTGACTGTTTACAAGCTCCTCACCCTCTTTGAACTGTTCTTCCATAAGAGTACGGGTTTGTCGGTCTATAACATCTGTATATTCACCGAGAATACTTTGGTTTTCACGTCTAAACTTATCAATATTTTGAATCTTCTCAGCTTGCCAAGCCGACCACTTAAAGCCTTCTTCGTTTTCCCATTTTTTATGTAGAGCGAGATTTCTTTTAAGTGAAGTTATAAGCCGCAACTCTATTTCTTCAAAAATCTTTGCTATGTCACTGAATTTCAGCAAGCTCATCACCTACTGCTGTATCGTTACCGGGGATTATCCCCTTTTCAGACTTAATTCGTTTAACCTCTTCGGCTTTCCATTTATCATCTTTGGAACTGCCCCATAGTTCATCAACCTGGGTGTCTACTGACATTATTCCGTATGTGCTAGCTTTTCCGATCGTTTCTACTCTGCTGTCAAAATCGGGGGCACCATATTCCCCAAATGAAACTGTAATATCACAATCTTTGGGAGCGTTACCCTTCAAATTGTCATAGCTTTTTATAATAGCTTCAATCAGCTTTGGCAATGCTTTTTCAAGAGCACCCGTTATAATATTTCTTGTGTTACCTGTAACATCTTTCTTTTCTCGCTGAGCGTCTGCACTCGACATTTTACCTACATCTATTCCTAGCGTTGCAGGAGAGACAAGCCCTTGCAGACACATAAGCAAAGCGTTTGTATATGACGCCAAAAATGCCTCATACTTAATATCTGGCTGCACTACCTCTATTTTAGGTTGCGTACCTTCTGATATAGGATAGTCTGTCGTTATATAATCATTGCCGAATTGGTTTAATCCCTTTGGAGCACCTGTATTAGGGTCCCTTGGAATCATACTCTCAGGAATGTACTGCTTTACTCGCCCTCTGCGCAAAGCATCCCACCATTGCGAAATCACTTCATCAAGAGCATCAAAACAGTCTGACTTACCTCCGTCAAATATGGATTTTCCCCTACCTGTATACTTCTTAGAGTGAAAGAATTTAAGCGGCACGGCCATAATGTAATCGCCATCAAACTCAATTCTTGTCTTAAATCCTTTGAGTTGCTCTAATGTATCAATAGATACTTCCGTACCGTTGTCTTTGTAAAGTCTGCTTTCTATATAACCTTTGCCGTAAAATTCTTTCAATACATAGCGTTGACTTTTTACAACATAATCAGTATTAAAAATAACACCTGTACAAATTCCCCGTGACTGTTCATACTCCACCTTGTCAGCGCCTACAAATTCAACAATAGGATAAGGTGAAATATCAGTATCAATAGATATTTTGAACGCGCCGTCACCGTCAACAAGAGTATCTACAACAGCTTTTCCGATAAGCTCCTCGAAATTTATACTTTTAGCAATATCGTCCCAATCTGCTCTTTTCGTCTCTACTACATCAAGGTCAGACTTAACAATATAAGCAAGAGTGTCAACTATTATTGCCGGGATTCCGCTGTGTATTTTGCGTATCTTTTCCCTGTTCTGTGGTACGCTTTCCCAAAAAGCCGTTTTTTCTCCGTGCTTATAGATCTGCTTAAAATACTGGCTTAATTCTTCAGCATCTCCTCTGTACCAAATCTGTGCGCGAAGAACATCCATCGCGAAAGTGGTGCTTTCTACCAGTGTTATACTATGATCCGTAGCTTCCACTACATTAAGCCAATTTCTAATCACATTTTTTAACCTCTCTCCCAGTTTACTCAATCCTTACACTCCCTATTTTGTCTTTATACGGCAGCCACGCATACTGACAAGAATTAATACAATGATCGTGACCGTCTTCGGGCTCGTACTTATCTTCTTTCCAACTGTATATATTAAGTTCAGCTATATAGCTGTTACATCTGTTTAGTATTAAAAAATCGCCTGCTGCCATCCAAGCCGACTGTAAGTGTATACGGTCTATGATTTTTGTCTTTTTAAAAGCCGGGATGAAGTTATATATACATCCTGTCTGGCGCTTATATTTAAGACATTCGGTAATAGTTGCCTGATCAGCGCTATCAATATATACATCTCTCGCAAATCCCCAAGCTTTTCTATTTGCCTCAAGGAATCTGACAAATTCAGCCGGGATGTCTGAAGGCGAAATAGGCGTTTTTAAATCCCGGTTGTTATAGACTCTTTCATCAAGCGTTATACATTTCCTGTCTAATGTTATCCCGATAAAAATAAATGAAAATGTATCATCGCTATTTTGTGAATAAGCTGTGTCAAGCGCGGCTGAAAACATAACATAATTAAGCCCCTTAGCCTGATCTAATGTTATGACATTCTTATCCTCAAGATTGAACACAAGACCTGTAGCTCGTCCTCTGAGACCTAAAATCTTATTTTTATACAGCTTTGTTCCTTTTGGAGCTGCCGCTATTTTTTTATCTATATCCTCTTTAGTTAAACTCAGATTATCGGCAAAAGAAAAGAACCAGTACCGCCAATTCGGTACAGGCTCTTCTTTAAGTTCATTCATTATTTCCTTTGGAACATCATTAGCATATTTCTTATATGGGCGACTGCGGTTTATAAACTCTTTGTAAACCGGAAGGCTTGGATCATCAGGATTAAGCGTTGCCATAAGATAATCATTTCTTGTTGAAATCTCACGCACAAAATCTATATTTGCAGTATTGATTTCATCAATATACACACAGCCAAACTGCGAGCCGAGAACAAGCTCCCATTTATCCCTGTTATCGTAGCCGAGAACATAAATAATCTTATCCTCAAACTTAATATGCGGAAGCTTATTGTCCTTGTCACCATTACCGTAATACACTGCACTTCTATGCAAATCAAGTATTCCGTTATCCTGCTGTATGATATTCTTCTCTGCAACTCCTGTTGTTTTAGCGGCAATGATATGAAGCTTCTTAGCAGAAGCCGATACCATTCGCATAAACTTTACACCTGCACCGACAGTCGTCTTGCCGGAAGCTGTAGTGCCTTCGAGAAAATCTGCTGAAACATTCTTGACTGAGTTTATAAAGTCGATATACTTCTGCGATAAAGGAAAGCTATTCGTCAAGCCCCTCACCGCCTATTTGTTTAAACACATCATCGAGCTTGCTTGAGGTTTTTACTGTCGTATCCACCTTCATAGTATACTCGCCTGTCATTTTATTAAGCGTATCAATTGCACGAATACGATCAGCAATTAAAAGTTTATCATTGTTAGCAATGTCGGAAAGCATTGCTTGACGTTCTTTTGCTGTCAATATTCGGTCGTCTTGTGCTTTTTCCGAAAGCTCTTTTAAATATTCCACAATCTCCACATTTCTCAACATTTCGTCTGTTCTATGTGTTGCATAACTCTCGCTATATCCTGCCTTTATTGCGCTCTGAGCGGCATTACCGCTTTGTGCGTAATATTCCGCAAATTTCTTTTGTCTTGCTGTCACGGTAATACCACCTCTTTTGAAATTTTTTGGAGAGGGTTACATACTTTCCTCATTCTAAATTATATCACTTAAAATCCGACATTTCCGACATTTTGAAAATATTTTTGTAATTTTCTTTTGGGAGTGTGCTCAGCTTGAAATCCTAATCGCATAGCTATAGCTTGCCAAGATAACGGCTTATTTCTCTTTATGTACCGCCATAATATAATCAGCTTGATTTCTTTATCTGATATTTTGTCCACAAACTCCTCAATCTCTTTTTTCCTGCGTTGCAGCTCTGCTAGTCTGGCAAGAGCCGAAACAGTACCGCCGTCCGGAACATATCCCTCAATGCGGACGGTGTGTTTACCGTAAGGGAAACGGCTGCCGGACTGCACCGTATCACCTGCATAGCTGCCGTCAAGCTCGGATTCTATGTCACGAATCTCTGCACATATGCTACGGTACTGTTTAAGGTCTGCTATCGTCATTTAGTATCCCCTCCCGAAAATAAAGTCACGCGTTATGTACTGACCGCATAACGACGGCACATTCAGGCAGTGGTCATCGCATTTATGCTTGTCCTCACAGTAATAGCAGCATTTATGGTAGTCGTGCTTGTCGCATTTAAAAATACGGCATTCCTTTTCGCGTTCTGTTTTCATTTAATCTCCCTTCGCTTTTTGATGATTTAGCTTCATTTGTTGTTTATATGTATTATACATGCGCCTATACTCGTAGCTTTTGCCGAAAATATTCCACGCGGCTTTGACCACATTCGGTTCGTATGGTCTGATTTTCTCCAAATCTTCAACTGCTTTATAAGAGATAGGACAACCGCAGCAGCCTGTCCGTGTAAGTCCGTATACCTCATAAGCATCGGAATACCGTATACCATAGTATTCTTTGTACCATGCCTTGTCGGCATCGGTAACATAATAGAGAGGTCTGAGGCGATACTGTCCGCTTGAAGTTTCAGTAAAACATAGAGATGTATTGTCTTTTCTCGGAACAGAACGCATACCACCTTCTGCTCGTCGCTCGCCCGTGATAATCATATCGTAGTCTTTTTGGACTTGGTGTGCGACCTGTTTTTTACAGTAGTCGCAACATTTTGCGGAAATCTGAAAATCAGGCGGATATTCGGCAATAAAATCACGCATATATTTTGACGAATTGATTACCAACTGAATGTTCGGTCTGGGTTCTCCTGCGGAATTGCAACAACAAATGAAATTGATTAGGCTTTCACATTTTGGATACCGTTCCTTCAGTTCCTTCCTCTTCGCCGCCTTGTCTTCCGATTGGTCGTATTCATCCGCAATCGACAACGGTACTCCCTTTTTTTGCCACTCTGACAAACCTGCTGACATGATTTTCGACACAAACGGTATGCCATACTTATGCGCAGCGGTCACAATTCCGATTTTTGGGCGGACAGTTTCTATCTCTACGCCGTATTTTTCCGCTGTCGCTTTGACGTGGTCCTTGGTGGCTTTCATCTCCAATCCGGTGTTAAAAAACACATACTTGATCGGGGGCAATCCGAAAATTTCCCTTGTTTTCTCTATCAGGTCAATCATGATGTCGCTGTCAGCACCGCCAGAATAGGAGCAGATTGCATTTGGATGTTGGGTTAATCGTTTAGCAATAATAGATTTTATTGCTTCAAATTTTGCTGGTGCATCAAAATCTGCATATGCAGGTCTATCGGTGTATATTCTGCTTTTGTATTGTTCTTTCATTTCATTTAATCTCCCTTCTCTTCTTCATTTTCCTTGAGGACCTCTATGTATGCTTGGAACATTTAATCATCTCCTCTGCTTAACGTTTTAATAGTTCGTGTTTTACATCTAATAGGCATTTATCTGTTTTATAACAAATGCCGTTACTGTCGCATTCGATAAATTTATGTGACAATTCGCAATAATAACGATTATCGGATTTTTTTAGGCGAATGCACCCTGCACATTTAAATCCGCTGGGTATATATTCGTTCGTTATCAATGTTACTTTCATTTGTCATTCCACCCCCAACAATTCCGGGTTATCGTGTATGTTGCCGATGATTTCAGCTGTTGCACCTGTTATTTCAGTTTCGACCCACAACAAAATATCTGTATTCATACGCACCTGTTTGGTTATCGGTCGCAACTGCCAACCCCAACTATATGTAGCATTCGGATTTCCAAATTCAACAACTGCTAACCATTCATAATTTTGGTTTTTGTCTACCAGTTTCAGTATATCTCCCTCAAAAATCTTCGTGCCGTTTTTGTCCCGGAGACCTGTGTATTGACCGCGCGTTTTAGGGATAATTTCATCCAAATCCATACCTCTGATATTTCCAATGAAATATTTAGTATTCCAATCCTGTGGGATTAAATATCCCTCAACCCATTCTCCGTTATCTTTTCTTTTTCCTCTAAACAAAATTTCTCTATTCATCTTTTTTCCTCAAACTCCTTCCTCTATTTAATGCGTTTAGCATCTATTTTGACCTCCTTGCGCCCTCAGTGGAGCTATATATTTAATTTTTCTCCAATCCGCTGTATAACCGTTACGGTTACGCCGTTACCTGCCTGCTTATATAGCTGACTGTCTGACATCTTCTGATGTTTGAATGCCCATTTCATAATCCTTACGGGATTATCCCTGTATTTCTGATACAGTTTGTTAAATCGAATGCCCAACTCTTTATCTAGGAAGAACGCCTTGAAAAAATCCTCATCAGACCAGCCTTGCAATCTCCAGCATTCAAGAGGAGTTAGTTTGCGGATTTGAAGGTCTGATTGTATAATGCCTTGATTGCAGGTTGTGTCTAATGTATGAGCTTTATCTTTTCCTACTCGCCCTCGTCTTGTTTTACTATCGGGAAATGCTAAGTTTATGTTGTCTCTATTAACTCTTGCAAACTCAAATCCTGCTTTTGTTGATGTCTTTATTGCTACATTGTTTTGTTGGTAGTAATTTGCTGTTAGTGTAGGTGCAATATTATGTACTCCGCCTTTATTATTTCCGTGAGGTCGTTGAAAAATTGCTACGCAAGCGTCGTGCTTGTCTGCTTTTAATGTCCTTGAACAATCAGGTAATATTCCTCTTTGAAAACGTTCAGAAACATTGCTGTATAAACCGCCTATTGTTTTTTGTGCAAACTGTTGACTTTCAACAACATACGTTCCGACTGCGTTTGATTGCCCTGTTCGTGTGGTAAGTGTTCCTGCTGCAAGTCTTTGTAACTCATCAGCCTCTCTATTGCTTTCTTCGATAGGAAATACTTTTGGTCTGTCTCTGCCTCTAATACTTGCAATAATAAACACTCGCTCCCTGTTCTGAGGCACGACATCGGCAGAGTTGATAAGCGACCATTCTGCATCGTACCCGATTTCGTCCAGCTCAATGAGAAGTCGGGCAAAGTCAAATCCTCTATTAACGCTAAGTAGGTTTTTAACGTTCTCAAAAAATAGGATATAGGGTCTATCTTTTTCTTCAAGGTCTGCAACAAGGCTTGTAATTGTGAAAAACAAACTTGAACGCTTTCCTTTAAAACCGAGTTGCTTTCCGCAGATACTGATGTCTTGGCAGGGGAATCCTGCACACCACATATCAGCTCTTGGAATGTCAGCTGCTCGTACCTCTCTGATGTCTTTTGCATACCATTCTCCTTCCGTGTTATGTATCGCCCGATAAGATTGCACCGCAAATTTGTCATATTCGCAGAATCCTAAACATTTATGCCCTGCAAGTTCCAGCCCTTTGCGAAATCCTCCCACGCCGGCAAAAAAATCAATAAATGTCATTTTTTCTTTTTCCTCTAAACAAAATTTCTCTGCTCATTCTTCGCTATCCTCCTCTTCTTCCGCCCAAACTATCGCATCTAGCCCGTTATCTGATAGTATCTGATTAACCTCATTTTGTGAAAACAAATCAGCGTAATAATATGCCATTATCATTCCTGTAACAAATCCCTGATTAAACTCACAACTTTCTTGTTTCAAAAATTCGATATGTTTTTCTATTTGATATTTAGCCATTTCTTTATCCATTGGTTTACACCTCCTTAATGCCGAGCGCTACATAATTTTCCTTTAATCCCCAACCGGCTAAAACATATGTTATTTCATATTCTTTATGTGGCATTTATATCAATAACCGCCCATATACATAAACCGATAATTACCAAAATAATAATGCCTACTATCCCGATTACCACCGCCGCAATAATTCCTAGTGTTATTAAAAATGCGTTTATCATCTATTTTGACCTCCTTCTGCTCTCAGTGGGAATTTATGTTGCCTCTTGCATAAAACTATACTGATCGAAATTCATTTGTCCGATCAATCCATTGTCCTCGGTATATTCCGACAGCATTTTTTCAACTGCACTTCTGTAAATCTGTTTTGATACTTCAAATCCATAGCTGTTCCGCCGTAGTTCTCTTGCAGCCCGTAGTGTGGTTCCGCTTCCCGCTACAGGGTCAATAACCGTATCTCCTTCATCAGTAAATATTTCAATCAACGGTTTTAATACGGATATTGGTTTCTGTGTTGGGTGCAATTTAGGATATACATTTTTGTTATCCCGTTTCCACTCAAACCAATTAAAAATCATTTTTCCATTGTTGTTAAACTTAGGAAGTTTATCGCGGTACAACACCAATCCATATTCGGTTGCACCTACTATCTTCATATTTGCCTTCAGAACTTGCGCGGAATAATTTTTAATGAAAATAAGTGGTATATGGTGATTAAAACCGTATTTTTCTCCATATCGTATTACCGTATCTATTTGCTCAAATGCGCAAAATACAATCATTGCAGGTGCTTTCCCACGCTCTTTAGGTTCTTTTTTTAATAGCCTGTTACAAAAATGAAAATATTCTGCTATATTAAAATTAAAATCCGTATTAAAAAATCCTTTTCCTGCTTTTTTGGATTCTCCGTTTTGATTATTTCCCCCGTTGTACCATTCCGGGCTTGAAGCATACGCATTCACGCCAATGTTATACGGTATGTCTGCAATAACCAACTGAGCTTTTGGTATATTGTATCTTTTATAATTCTGAAAGTTGTCGTTATACAATTCGCATTTTATCTGTCTCTTGTCACGATCCATTTTATCCTCCAAACCTGTAATTTCTTTTCTGATTACTGCTTATGTTTAATTCATAATGCTGCCCTGTGCGTTGTCTTATCCTGCTGCCAAGCGCCTCGTCCAGATTGATTATGTCGGCAAGCGATTTTTCTGACGATATAATAGTTATTTTACCGTTGATATATCTTTGATTTATCAGTTTAAACGCTTCTCTTACCTCTTCATCGTCAGGTCTGCCCTTTAAGAAATCATCTATGTAGAGGACATTACATAACGCATATCTGTCAAACATTTGTTCGTATTCTTCTATCCTGAATTTTAATGCTCTGAGCTTTGCATAGTCTTTTACCCATAACATATATTTTGCGTCTAAGCCGTGATTTAGAAAATGAGTAGTTATTGCTGTGCATATATGTGTCTTTCCGCTGCCGGGTTGTCCGCCTATGAAAAACCACTTATCAACTTGTGTGCAAAAGCTTTGTGCTTGCTGCTTTACTAACTCTTGCCAGTTTTCTTTCGTAACATATTTATCGAATGTCAACTTATCCGCCAATGCCGAAAGCCCTGATGCTTGAAGGTTTTGCTTGTTCTTTCTTATGTCCATACACTGGCAGAATCTGATCTGCACCTCCCAATCGTTTTTATGTTCAACAAATTGTGCGAAGTTTCCTCTGTTTCGGCATAACGGGCAGTCGTATCCCTCAAGCTTTCCTTGTGTTTTGTTATATACATCGACATTTTTTCTGTCTCGCTCTTTGTAATCATAGGTTGATACCGCCTCTGTATCGTTCTGATTTATCAGCTCCTTTAACATCTGCATTGTTATTTACCTCCTCTTTCAGCGGATAAACGGTCTGCCAACAATGCTCTACAGACTGATTTATTATTGCTATCTGTGTATCAATGTTATCCGACAGCCTTTCCACTTTGCTAACTACCAACTGTAACGCTTTATCAGTTAATGGCTTTTTTATTTTGTTTCGCATTTCAATAAAATCCATATACGCACTCTGCAAAGGCTCAGGCTTTGCAGAGAGTATGTTTTTATTTACTTTACTTTTATTTTCTTTACTTTCCTTTGTGGAGTTTTTCTCGGATTTACTTGGGTTTTTCTCGGAAAAACTAGAGTTATTCTCGGAAAAACTTTTATTATGACGCACTTTAATAAAGTTGTCGGTGTTTTCGGCTTCTAATAGCCAATACCTAGCCTCAACTTCCACCTCGCGCTTAGAGCCTTTTTTTGCTTCCTGAAAGCGCCGTTGAACTGATTCAGCAGTTAATACCTTGTCCGACTTAGCAAGTTTATCATTAAACAGTGACCGACTAAGCAAGAAGTCTATTATCTGCGTTGTAGCGTCCTCGGATATATTTAGTTCATCTGATATATCCAAAACTAAATCATCGTTGTATTCTATGTAGTACCCTGAGCGGTATATTTCACAAACAATATAGATATATACCGCTATTCCTTTGGTACCATATCTCGCCTTTACGCGTTTGATTTTTCTGTCTGAGAAAAAATTCACATCAAATGGAAAGTAGTCAAGCCCTTTTTTTGCAGGACGAGCCATACTTTACCTCCTTAAAACGGCACCCCGTCATCGCTTAGAATTTCTTCAAAGTCGTCTAAATTACCGATTTCCGACGAGCCCTGCACAGGCTCATAAGACTGCTGCTGTGTTTCCTGCTGTTTAGGCTCGCCTGTAAATGACACACCATCTACATAAACCTCTGTTACATAGTGGCGAGAACCGTTCTTATCGTCGTATGTTCTGGTTCTTAACGATCCCTCAATGGCGATCATTCTACCCTTTGAGAAGTAGTTGTTGATAAACTCTGCTGTTTTATTCCAAGCTACACAGGTGATAAAGTCAGTCTGCCTTTCTTCACCCTGTTTAACATAGCCTCTGTCAACGGCAACATTAAAAGTCAGTACGCCATTTCCAGCCGGAGTCTGTCTCAATTCCAGCTCCTGCGTGATCCTTCCCATTAAAATTACTTTGTTAAGCATTTTTTACCTCCTTATACACGGCTTCTCTTATGCCGTAATCATTAGTTATGTCTACCGCCTTGATAATACCTTCTTTGTTTAAATCGCACACCCTGGGTCTTACTGATGTGTATTTCATATTCAGAGTTCCACAAAGCTTTGAAACGCTCCACCTATTACCGTCTGACATCAGCTCGAGTATGCGTTCTCTTATGGTTTGTCGCTTTTCGGCATTCATCTCATACGCTTCTCTTCTGGTTTCTTGTGTTATCATTTGTCCTCCTTATCCCAGTCATAGCCGTTTGCCTCTGTGGGAATTTGAAGGCTTTTTGCCTCGCTTACTACCTCATCCAACAAACGGCTCATTTCTTCTCTGCTATAGCAGCTTGTCCCGTAATAGCACATTACATTTGTACAACCTTTAAGCTTGCTGTCGGTTGTATCACACACCCAGCCGATACCTTTGCTCTGCCAGTTTGATATATACCGTTCTACCGCTTTATCCTGTATGCAGATAGTGTCAAACACACCTACACGCTTGATAATTTCCCTGTATACCTCTTCCTTGGTGGATTTTATCCGCTGTGCTATCCTGTCGCACATTACCCACAGATACGCATTCTGATCAGGTGTTTTCTTTTTATCGGGCTTGTCTACCGTAATACGATAGTCGTTATCAGTATTTATGCTGTCAATTATCTGTTTTACCGCTGTAGTATTGTCCTGGTCTATTTCAACCAACAACATTCCTCGTCTTTCAGGCGTAAACGACAAACAGCTTAGTTTTGCTTTAAATGTCCCTATCATAAAAAACTCCTGCCTATCAACGCCATAAATTCCTGCCGTGTATGTGTTTTCTCATACTCTGCCTGACACGACTCTTTCAAAAACACATCCAGATCGTGTCCGTTTTTGCAATGCACACCGTCATTAGACTGGTTGTGATGATGTCCGCACAGCCAACACCAAAATCCGTTATTCTCAGATACCTTACGATTCGCACCGAAATATATGTGATGCTTATGTAGGTTACGGCAAGTCCCACAGACGATGCACTCTTTTTCATCCTGAAGTATGCTATCCATTTGCCTTCTCCTTTAATCGCTTAACGGTAGCCTCAAACTTATTTGCCGGCAACTGAGACAACGATTTTATTTTATATGCCTTGCACAGTTCCTCCTCAGTCATTCCCGCAGGACCTAAAAGGCTTTGTATCTCTGCACCCTGCTCCGGAGTTATGTATGACATTACATTTACGGTATAGCCTTTTTGCTTCGCAGTGTATTCAACATCTTCGCTTGCAGTCTGATCAGGGTCATCACCAGTACTTATTTTGTATGCTTTCATCAAAGCGTACTTGTCTGCGTAGGTCATAGCCTTGCCACTACCTTTATCCTGTGTGTCTATTCCTTCGGAAAATACTACCGTGTCGATATATTCCTCGGGATTTTCGGCATTTACAAATCGATATATCGTTTTTATTCGTGTCATAAGTGTCGTGCGCTTTGTTGTCTTACCGTTGTAGCTGCTTTCACTTTCCAAAATATTGCTTTCAATCACTTCTCTGTGCATAGGATAGCTGTACACTTTATACTTTGCTTCAAGTGGTTTTACCGCATCTATAATGTCTCGCTCCGATACTGCCTTGTAACTTTTCGTGTTTGATGTAGCAACATCTAAATTTTTTGCAACAGTCTGTAATTCTGTTGTTATAGCTGACAGTTTTTCGTAAATGTTCATACCTTTATCCTCCTTAATCATCAGTCGCTGTATATATTCTTCCACACATCATATCCAGTCGCTCAGAAAAATCCAGGTTCTCAAATTCATTTACCAGCACTTCGTTTATGCAGTCCTTACATACCGGGTGGTATATTTTTGGTAATTCATAACATATCTCACCATCGTATATCTCCGCTCCGCAGTAGTCGCATTCAGAAACAACTATCGGCTCGTCAGGTTGATAGAAATCGTGCGCTATATTTCTTTTTGGTATCATACATTTTCTCCTTTTCTCATATTCTCATAGCCTTAATTGTTTCAATTGCAAGCTTTATGTCTTGAGGATCTATTCCTTCGTTTTGTGCTTCCTTTTCAAACGCCTCTTGACAAAACCTGTTTTCCGTGTTATCATTACTTACAGAATTGTTATTGTTTAGGCTTGTACCGTTTGCCGACGGTGCAGGCTCTTTTTCTTTTTCATTAGTCATTTTTCTTACCTCCTATCAATCTGCCTCAACAAACTTGTTGTTTTTCAACATGTAAAATGTATCAGGTTTAATAATCTTACCATCTACTTTGTGTGATTTAACAGCTATAATGTGTTCACCAATCGAATCCCATTCGGCTAACACTATCCAACAGCCCAATGCTCCTGCGGCTTTACTTTGATAACCCGTAGCCATAGCGACACTTTCCTGTCCCTCAACTTTGCTTGCCGAACGGTAGCCTGTATTGGTGCTTGCCGAACGGTTGCCGGTGTTGGTACTTGCAGAACAGTCGCCTGTGTTAGTACTTGCAGAACAGTCGCCTGTGTTAGTACTTGCAGAACGGTAGCCTGTATTGGTGCTTGCAGAACGGTTGCCGGTGTTGGTACTTGCCGAACGGTAGCCTGTATTGGTGCTTGCCGAACGGTTGCCGGTGTTGGTACTTGCAGAACAGTCGCCTGTGTTAGTACTTGCCGAACGGTATCCGGTGTTGGTACTTGCCGAACGGTTGCCGGTGTTGGTACTTGCCGAACAGTCGCCTGTGTTAGTACTTGCAGAACAGTC
>CANQLI010000017.1 GCA_947624675.1 uncultured Clostridia bacterium
CAAAGAGGACTTCGGCGAACAATGGCTCGGATATAAGATTTTTGAGGAAGTTACAAAAGAGGAAGAAGAAAAGGATAACGACATTTTAGGAGGCGGATCGCTTGACCCTGACGATGAGCCAGACCTTTCATGGCGGCTTACCTGTGAAGACGGATCAGAGTATGGAATTGACCCCAAAGATTATACAACAGAGGAAGACTATGAAGAAGCTCTGAACGAAGCCAAATACGCATGGCGTGACAACTGTGCGGGTATTGCTGAAACGGGCGTTGACCCGAACGATTACGAAACTGAACAGGACTACAACGATGCCGTGCAGGAAGAAAAAGAGTTATGTCGTCTTGATGCGGAGGACGGGTCGGATTATGGGCTTGACCCGGAGGATTTCGATTCCGAAGAAGAATATGCGGACGCATTGGAGAACGCACAATTAGGCGCTGGATTTAGTCCTACTGTTTTTTCAGGCGGAGTCAGCCATCCCCAGAAAAGGCAGAGAATAAAAAAAGCATCGGATTATCCGAATAAGCGCAAATATAATGCCGCCTGTGTTCTTACGGACACTGGGACGATCTATCTTAACGACGAGTTTGAAAAGAAAGAAAAACGCTGTTGTAGATTTATCCTTGAAAAAGCAGATTCTATTCTTGCGGCAAATTATCTGTCCCACGATTCGGGATTCCTATACGCACAAGCTGTGAAAGACCACTTCACGCTCACCATTTCACTTCCCGATGAGGACGAGAAGCGGGAATACGAATTTGACGAGATGATTTTGAAAATTGCCAAACGGGATATTCCGCTTTCCTTTGAGATTTGGGAATGGTGCTTGGAGCAGTTCCTCCCCTATGCCGAATATGACAGTTTTGCTTTAAACGACATGACAACGGATATTTTGAACGCCTTATCCCGTTTTCCTGAAGATTACCGAATGCGGCTGGTTCACTATATGGATGAACACCCGGATTTCCGGGCAAAAATATTGCCAAATGAAACTGAGTGTTCCGTTGAACTCACAGAAATGATTGCAATAGCGATCCGTGACGGGCTGAAGGAAACAGCGCAGTTCATGTTTGACACCGGGCTTGCGCAGGCAAAAGGAAAATGGAAGGAGATCAATGACTTTGTTAGTTCCGTGATTCTCTATTGCAAAGACGGAGAAGAAGTCGAAACCATTGAATACTTCCGAGATGAAATGTTCGGAAAGATAAAAGAAATACAAAACGGTATGGTGCAAGATGAGATCGGCGAGTGGGAAAAGGAAATCGCTGATTACATCGAAAGCACGGAGCAGGAAAGCGACCGATATGCGTATTCTCGCCGTAATGCTTGGCGCAAAACTGTACCCGATGGAAAGCCATATGGTTTAGACCCGGTGTACTTTTCTTCTGAGCAAGAATACATGGACGCATTAGAGGAAGAAAAGTACGGCTGGCGACAATGGTATGAAGACCGGGATAACGCCGGCCTTGATCCCGCCGATTACGAAACGCAGGAAGAGTTTCGTAAAGCGTACAACGAACAGGTGAAATTGCAGCGTCGTAAGGAGCAAGAGCAGCGAGAGAGTGAATGGAAAAAAGAGCAGGAATTGAAAGAACAGGAGCGCAAAGCAAAGAGAGCAGCTCTTGAAGCTGACAAGACCATTTATACTTACTGCGGCGTTCTTTTGCCATTTTCGGATCGTCCGTATTTGTTTATTTCGGATGTGGAAGATATTCAGATCGGAGATACCGTTGTTGTACCTGTTGGCGATGACGAGAAAGAAATCAAGGGTGAAGTTGTATCCGTGGGTCGATACTCTCGCCTCGGCGTTCCTTTTCCAGTGGAAAAAACAAAACATATCCGAATGTTGATTCCGAAGGAATTATGATATGTATTGTGCGTTCATTCAAAGAGTGTAGGCATTAACAAGCCGATTCTCGGTATCCCCGAACCTGGGCTAAACTCTTGACAAATTTCATTTTTTGTTGTATAATGATTACACCTATTAAGAGTGCACGAGGGACAAGCCCGTTGACCGCACAGCAACCTGCCGGAAGGTAAGGTGCTAATGCTTGACCGATGGGTGGATATGCAGCTTAACGCCTGTCGGTAACGATGGGCGTTTTTTCGACCTCTTTTTAGGAATTATTGATGATTCGGAGGACGAAAAAATGCTGTCAAACAAATTTAAATGGGAAAGAAAAATCGTATCTATCTGCGAGGAAAGCCGTGGCTTTCATGTGAGCGACACCTTCAAAAAAGTTGTCTTTGCAGATGACGATGATGAGCAGGTCAAAACAAATACCGGCATCTCTTATTGCGGAAGGGTCAACGGTGATGAGGCGCTGTTTCGCACAGGCGACGGTCGTGTGTATTTCTCAATCTGCGATGGCTGGGGCGAAAAAGATGGAATCCTTTACGGGCTGGAGCAGGGCATCTTCTTTGATTTCGGACACGCAACAACGGAGAAAACAATTCTTTCCGAATGCGAAAACAGTCTCGGCACATACAGCACTTGGGGGGGAGCGATGGCTTATCAGTCAAGAAAAGGAACGCTCGACACAATCGCAAAGGTGATGAAAAAGAAACTCAAGTGAACCGGTCAAGTGCTGACTCGGCGAATATTCAATAAGCTGCATGAAAAAGCTGCCCAGGATTGTGTGCCATAGGCGGCTTCGTTCATATTATTATTCAATACTCTATAAATTCAACGATTACCCATAAGTTCAACGGTTACTAATCTTTCAACGATTATCTGCTTGAAAACAGCCGGAAAAGAGGATGAAAACAGGAGCGTTTCGACTCGCTGGTGGCGAATGAACCGTAAGCGCAAAGATTCCAAAAGGGGCGAAAAGCCCTGTTTTCAAGCCTTTTTCGGGCAAAAAGCAAGAACCCTAACTTCGATACGCTTTGTATCAAAATTAGGGTTCTTATTTGGTTGCGGAGGATGGATTTGAACCACCGACCTTCGGGTTATGAGCCCGACGAGCTACCGGACTGCTCCACTCCGCGATATTTTTCACTCTTTTTCAGAACGCTTATTTATTATATCATCAGAATATCTCTTTGTCAATACCTTTTTTTATTAAAGTTTTGTAACTCTTTTCTATTTGTTTACAAATTATGACAAATCCCTGCTTTATATTGACACACTTGTGCTTGTTATGATATAATAAATCGTTAAATGATAATAATTTTTGTGTAAAGTTTTGTAATTTGTTTTTATGTTGGGAGGTCAGACTGATGTTCAGCATCAAGGATATTAAAGCTGATGCGAAAATATGCGTAAAACGCAACTTCTGGCCGGGTGTAATAGTGTGTTTTATCCTTGCGGTGTTTTTTGGTGAATATATTTTTTCCTCATATGCTATAACATCATACAGCGATTATGCAGCAGATTATATGTCTAGCGGAAGCGAAACACTTACTAAATACAGGAAAATGACAAACTCTGACTACATCAGGATACTTTTTTCAAACGATGATGTCATAGAAGTTTACGAAAGCTATGGGATTAAACCGCCTTACGGCACGGACGATATTAAAAGCGCAAAGCTTAGTAAAGAACAAAAAAAAGAGATGGATAACAAAATATGCTCCCTGTTACCTAATAAGATTTTTATCGACAAAATCATCAGTTTTTCATCCGATATTATTTCGCTCCAGAATACCTATCCGGTACAGATAGCCGCAGGTACAAAAGGTCTTTTTAACCGGCATACCTTTACGCTCGGCGTTGTAATATTGGTTATCAGCATACTCAGTATGTTATTTTCTTTTTTTGTGGGTTTGCCGCTTAAGGTCGGCAGATCAAGGTTTTTTATGGAAAATCTATATTATAAGGATACGGGAGCCACAAGAATTTTGTTTCTTTACAGACAGGGATATATCATAAAGCCGTGCATAATAATGACCATATTTTCTGCTATGTTATTTGTCTCCGGACTTACTGTGATTTTTTATTTTCCTATATACTATATGTATAAACAGGTCCCGTACATTCTCGCTGAAAATCCGACAGTCGGGATAAAGCAGGCTTTTAAATTGTCAAGACAAATGATGAAAGGGTATAAATGGAGGGCATTTTTACTTGATCTGTCATTTGCAGGCTGGCATATTCTTTCGGTACTCTCTCTTGGCGCAGTGGGTATTTTTTATACAAATTCGTACACATCCGCAGCAAACGCCAAGCTTTATCTCATAGTCAGGAAAAATGCAATTAAAAATCAATATGAAAACTGTGATAAGCTTTGTGACAGATATATTGATCTAAGCGATGTAGATGATGAACAAAAAACAGTTATCTTTCAAGAAAACGAATCTGCGAGAAATGAGCAGATAGAGAAAAAGAAACGCCAACAGGAACAGAAAGAAATTGCCGATAAGGAAAATGA
The DNA here is from genome assembly GCA_947624675.1 of uncultured Clostridia bacterium. Lineage (GTDB taxonomy): Bacteria > Bacillota > Clostridia > Oscillospirales > Ruminococcaceae > UMGS1601. Next base: position 4,374 of record CANQLI010000017.1, read on the forward strand.
GCTTGAGCGAATAAGACGGATTCAGGAAATGTCTTATGATATAAAAAAGCTCCCCGAAACTATCAAGGAAATTCCCAAAAACATAAAAGAGCTTTCAAAAACCATTAAGGACGACAGCGAAGAAAGAAGCCGCGTCAAAGAGCTGAAAAAATCCCAAATAGAAAACGATAAAATTAAAAATGATACCGATGATAGCGGCGAAAATAATATTGAGCAGTAAGCTCAGCCTACTGCTCAGATTAAAACTATATCGTCAAGCGTTAAATAAGACATTTACCTCAACCACCTCGGCATCTGTACCGACACGCATAAACGGGCCATAAACGCCTACCCCAGAGGTAACTACCGAATACATCGAATCCTTTTTTATCATTCCGCAGGAGTTTTCCCACATAATACCTGTTAAAATGTTTCCGGGGAAAATCTGACCGTCGTGAGTGTGTCCCGAAAGGTCTATGTCAACACCGACATCTGCAAGCTCCTGAAGCTGTCTTGGCTGGTGATCCATTATAATTATAGGTTTTGTGGGATCATCTACCTGAGCCATAAGCTCTACCGGAGTTAAACGAGAACCGTTTTCACTTCCAGGCTTCTGGCTGTCAAGCCTTCCGCACAGATAAAAGCTGTCATCTATAAGAACGGTTTCGTCACGCAGTATTTTTATATCTGATTTTTCCAAAAACTCATACATTCTCTGATCCTGAGTTTTATTTTGCGCAGTCTTAAATGTGAAGCCCACTAAGATCGTTTCTGAAACATCGTGATTTCCCCAGCAAGCATATGTTCCATACTTTGACTTCATACTCTTTAAAATTTTGATAACCTCGTCCGGCTCCTCGATACTGTCGTAGGAATTGTCGAAAAAATCTCCGGCAAATATAACTATGTCGGGATCCATAGCATTAACTGCATCGACCATCTTTTGAGTATGCGCAGCACCGATAGAATACCCAAGATGCAGATCGCTCACAAGAGCTATTTTAAGAGACGGAAGCTTGCAGCTTTTTTCAAGAGCTATATCATAAGAAGTCGTTTTTATTATCATTGCATGGATAAAACCATAAACGGAAACGGCAGCGGCAAGCCCAAGCACACAAACGCCCTTGGCGATGTAAAATTTTCTTGTTGCAAAAAATTTTAAGCGAATTATCTTTGTTTTCTTTAGAATATATAAAACAACATCGGCGACAAGCAGAAAAAGCGCCATATACAAAAGGCATCCTAGCCAATAGGTGCTTATCGGACGAATCCACTTCCTTATATAAATATCGGGAAGGAACGATGCCAGAACCGGTGTAGCTGCAAGAAAAAGAAAAATAATCGAGATAACAGCAATAAACCACTTTTTTCTTAATACCTGTGCAAATGCTGTGGTCATTCTGTAAAAGTGACGAATAATATATATTATTGCTAGAAGATAAAGCGGCGAAAGATAAACAGCGATCATAAATTTTAACATCCTTAATATTTGTTACTTTTCATTATACAATTAAAATCAGAAAAATTCTATCTTAAATGACAAAATTTATAATTTGTTAATATATCGCTTCAACAGCGGCTAAACTTATGAGATTTTTCGTCAGAAAATTTAAAGGAAAGGAAATTCTTATATGGAGCTTCAATCAACTGAGGGTCAGGTACTTACAAGATACCCCGACCATTTAAGACAGGAGATATTGCCGTCAAAAAGCCTGAAGCTGAAGATACCGTCAATAGGTCTTAGGTTTTACAGGAAATACAGTGTTATTACATATCTTCTTATGTTTTTTTTGTTCGCCGTTATCGGATGGTGCTGGGAAGTCATTATACATCTTGTCGAGGATCATATCTTTGTGAACAGGGGAACTATGATGGGTCCTTGGCTTCCTATATACGGAATAGGCGGAACAGTCGGAGTTTTTGTGATGACTGTTTTCGGAAAGAAAATTTTAAAGCATCCCGCCCTGACATTTTTAATAGTAATGACCTTGTGCGGCATTATTGAGTATGCCACAAGCTTTGTGCTGGAACAGATTTACGGCATACGCTGGTGGGATTACACGGGATATTTTTTAAACATAAACGGACGCATATGTCTCGAAGGCATAGTTATATTCGGCGCAGGAGGATGCGCGGCTATCTACCTTATAGCTCCGGCATTTGATGATTTCTTAAAAAAAGTAAGCCTTAAAAAGAAGATCATTCTGCTTCTTATTGCCTGTCCGCTGTTTTTGTGTGATATGATCTACTCAAATATACACCCGAATATAGGAAAGGGAATTACCGATTACGATTCTGCGTATATGGCAAAAAATTATTGTTACTCTGAATGTATTGACGAAAATGAGTGTGATGGCAGTGAAAAATCACAAATTTTTCAGAACGAATGTTTCACATATGATTTTTAATATGGAGTAATTTTAAAAAAATTGGCATATTGCACAATTTATATTTATCTATTATGTAAAAATAGCCTAAAATACATTATAAATCGCTAAAAATCGCCTTATTATCGCACCGATATACATATTATAATTTATATATCAGTGACTTTATATAACATTTCGGCAAAAATTAGTTAAAGTTATTTATAGCAAAACTCTTTCGTTTTTGCTATAATATAATTGTAGTAGTATGGGCTTGTTATGCCTCTACGATTATATACTATTTCTTTAAGGAGGTAAAATGATGGCAGCAAAAACTTGTTCTATTCCTTTTAAGGGAACAGCCGAGCAGGAGACTAAGCTCAGAGAGGTGATCGCTTCTCATAAGGATGATAAAGGCGCTTTGATGCCGGTTTTGCAGCAGGCACAAGAAATATACGGATACCTGCCGATAGAAGTCCAGACGATCATCGCTACCGAGATGGATATTCCGCTTGAAAAGGTTTACGGCGTCGTAACATTTTATTCACAGTTCTCGTTAAATCCAAAGGGCAAATACACTATCTCTGTATGCTTGGGAACAGCTTGCTATGTTAAGGGATCGGGTGATCTTTTTGACGAGCTTTCCGCTAAGCTTGGTATCAGTGGAGGAGAAACTACACCTGACGGGAAGTTTTCTCTTGTTGATTGCAGATGTATAGGTGCTTGTGGACTTGCGCCCGTACTGACTGTAAACGACGATGTATACGGAAGACTTACCGTTGACGACCTCGACGGAATACTGGAAAAATACAGCGACTAAATGCTTAATGACATTTCTCTTTGTATACTAGATATTGCTGTAAACTCTTTTAAATCAGGCGCAAAAAACATAGGTATAAGTCTTATAAAAAGTGACGACCGATTTTTATTTGAAATAAAAGACGATGGCTGTGGAATATCAGCCTACACGCTTGATAAAATACATAAAAGCATAGATAAGCCTGAAAAAGGAACAAGCTTTAACGGTCTTAAAGGATTATATAAGGCTTGCGGAGGTAACTGTAAAATATCTTCTGATGACATTATTGGTACAAAGGTCACTGCACGGTTTTTACCTGACTTTCCTTTAGGTGACATTTCCGGTACGATTATGTGCCTATTAAACCTTTGCGGTCAAGGTGATGTAATGCTTGACTTTAGTATTGAATGCGAAGATAAAAGCTTTACGTTAAACAGTATATCGCTTTATGAAATATCGTGTGGAAAAGAGAAATATTACAGCATTAAACGGTATGTGCAAGAAGGAGTAACAGAGGTTTTTAAAAAGTAAGCTGATTTTATCAGAATACATAATAAGGGAGGAAAAAACTTGAAATCTTTAGAAGAACTCAAGGCGATCAAGGAAAAAATGAAAAGCACAATAGATCTTCGCCACGAAGATCCGTCAGCAACTAAAGTGATTGTCAATATGGGTACCTGCGGAATTGCAAGCGGCGCCAGAGAGGTTTTAAATGCGTTTGCAGAGGCTGTTGCAGAAAACGGCATTACCAAAAGCGTAATGGTTTCGCAGTCGGGCTGTTCAGGACATTGTGAAAATGAACCTGTTGCAGAGGTTACCGCTCCTGGAAAGGAAAAAGTAATTTACGGAAATCTTACCCCGGAAAAAGCAAAAGAAATTGTTGAAAAACATCTCATCGGCGGCACTGTCGTTGAGGAGTATAAAATATAAAGGAGGAAGTACGGTTTATGTATCGTTCACATGTGTTGGTATGCGGCGGAACGGGATGTACCTCCTCGGGAAGCCAGCAGATAATCGATGTTTTGAAAAAAGAGATAAAGGCAGCGGGACTTGAAAACGAGATCGAGGTTGTAAAGACAGGATGCTTCGGACTTTGTGCATTAGGTCCTATAATGATAGTTTATCCGGAAGGAACATTTTACTCGATGGTTCAGGAAAAGGATATTCCGGAGATCGTTTCTGAACACCTTGTAAAGGGAAGAATAGTTTCTCGTCTTGTTTACGATGAAACTGTTACGGAAAACGGAATAAAATCCTTGCAGGACACCGCTTTTTACAGCAAGCAGCACAGAGTTGCGCTCAGGAACTGCGGAGTTATAAGCCCTGAAAATATTGAGGAGTACATAGGAACAGGCGGATATGAAGCACTCGGAAAGGTGCTTACAGAAATGACGCCGGAAGAGGTTATTCAGACAATACTTGATTCCGGACTAAGAGGAAGAGGCGGCGGAGGCTTCCCGACAGGTATGAAGTGGAAGCTTGCAAGAAATATAGTTCCTGACGCTGATCAGAAATATGTTTGCTGCAACGCTGACGAGGGAGACCCGGGTGCATTTATGGACCGTTCGGTTCTTGAGGGTGACCCCCATGTTGTCCTTGAGGCTATGGCAATAGCAGGATACGCGATCGGCGCTAATCAGGGATATATCTATGTTCGTGCTGAATATCCTATCGCTGTTAAGAGACTTGAAATTGCTATCAATCAGGCAAGAGAGTACGGAATGCTCGGCAAGGACATTTTCGGAACAGGCTTTGATTTTGATATAGGACTTCGCCTTGGTGCAGGCGCTTTCGTCTGTGGAGAAGAAACAGCCCTTATGACATCAATTGAGGGTAACAGAGGAGAGCCGAGACCGCGTCCTCCTTTCCCTGCTGAAAAGGGTCTTTTCCAGAAGCCGACAATTTTAAACAATGTTGAGACCTACGCAAATATCCCGCAGATCATTTTAAAGGGTGCGGATTGGTTTGCTTCTATGGGTACAGAAAAGAGCAAGGGCACTAAGGTATTCGCTCTCGGAGGTAAGATAAAGAACACCGGTCTTGTTGAGATACCTATGGGTACAACACTCAGAACAGTTATTGAGGAAATAGGCGGAGGAATACCAAACGGAAAGAAATTCAAGGCTGCTCAGACAGGAGGTCCTTCCGGAGGTTGTATTCCGGCAGAACACTATGATATTCCTATCGACTACGACAACCTTATCTCTATCGGTTCGATGATGGGATCAGGCGGACTTATCGTAATGGATGAAGACAACTGTATGGTAGATATTGCAAAATTTTTCCTTGCGTTTACCGTTGACGAGTCCTGCGGAAAATGTACTCCGTGCCGAATCGGAACAAAGCGTCTTTACGAGATGCTTGATAAAATAACCAAAGGTCAGGGTACTCTTGAGGACCTTGACAAGATCGAAGAGCTTTGTTATTACATTAAGAATAACTCTTTGTGCGGACTTGGACAGACTGCACCTAACCCGGTGCTTTCAACACTGAGATACTTCCGTGACGAGTATGTAGCTCATGTTGTAGACAAGACCTGTCCGGCGGGAGTTTGTAAGGATCTTCTTAAATATAACATTGATCCTGATAAGTGCCGCGGCTGTACTCTTTGTGCGAGAAAATGTCCGGCAAGCGCTATTTCAGGTACCGTTAAACAGCCGCATGTTATCGATCAGGATAAGTGCGTAAAGTGCGGAGCTTGTATGGAAACCTGTAAGTTCGGCGCAATTTCAAAGAATTAAAAAGGAGGGAGTCTGAGATGGATATGGTAAATATTAAAATCAATGGAATGGATTACGAGGCTCCGAAGGGAATTACAGTTCTTGAGGCTGCAAGGCTTGCAAATGTTGAGATCCCTACTCTTTGTTTCTTGAAGGACATAAACGAGATCGGCGCCTGCCGTATATGCATTGTTGAGGTTTCGGAAAAAAGAGGGGATGCAATGGGTCCAAAGAGGATGATTGCTTCTTGTGTGTACCCGATTTCCGATGGTATGCACATTTACACAAATACCCCTAAGGTAATTGAATCGAGAAAGAAAACTCTTGAGCTTATTCTTTCAAACCACGACAGAAAATGCTTATCCTGTGTAAGAAGCGGAAACTGTGAGCTTCAGAAGCTTTGTAAGGATATGGGAGTTGAGGTTGAAAATACCTATGACGGAGAGGTCACTTCTTTTGAGCTTGATACCTCGGCGGCTCATATGGTAAGAGATAACAACAAGTGTATCCTCTGCCGCAGATGCGTTGCAGTATGCTCCAAGGTTCAGGGGATCGGTGTTATAGGCGCAAATGAGAGAGGATTCAAAACAAACATCGCCTGTGCTTTTGAGGACGACCTTGCAAATACCTCTTGTGTATCATGCGGACAATGTATAGCTGTATGCCCTGTTGGCGCACTTTATGAAAAGGACAGCACAGCTGAGATATTTGAGGCTATTGCAGATGAAAGCAAAACTGTTGTAGTTCAGACAGCTCCTGCAGTTCGTGCCGCTTTGGGTGAATCATTCGGGTATCCTATCGGTACAGATGTCGAGGGAAAAATGGCTGCTGCTCTTAGGCGCATAGGCTTTGACAAGGTATTTGATACTGATTTCGGAGCGGATCTCACAATAATGGAGGAAGCTAACGAGTTTGTTGACAGAGTTAAAAACGGCGGAAAGCTTCCGATGATAACCTCCTGTTCACCGGGATGGATAAAGTATTGTGAGCATTATTTCCCGGATATGACCGAAAATCTGTCTACCTGTAAATCTCCTATGCAGATGTTCGGTGCAACTGTAAAAACATATTACGCTGAAAAAATCGGTGTTAAGCCGGAGGACATTGTGGTAGTTGCGGTTATGCCGTGTACAGCTAAGAAGTTTGAGATCGGAAGAGACGATCAGAATGCAGCAGGCGTTCCAGATGTTGATTATTCGATCACAACAAGAGAGCTTGCCAGAATGATAGAGCGCTCAGGAATCAAGTTCAGTGAGCTGCCTGATGAAAAGTTTGATGATCCGCTTGGAATTTCCACAGGCGCAGGTGTTATCTTCGGTGCAACCGGAGGAGTTATGGAGGCAGCGCTAAGAACAGCTGTTGAAACTCTGACCGGCGAAGAGCTAAAGAGCCTTGAGTTCTCTGAGGTAAGAGGAACAGAGGGAATCAAGGAAGCCTCTTACGATGTTGCCGGAATGACCGTTAAGGTTGCGGTAGTATCCGGTCTGGCAAATGCAAGAGAAGTTTTGAAGAAGGTTGAGTCCGGTGAAGCTGATTATCAGTTTATCGAGATAATGGGATGCCCCGGCGGATGTGTAAACGGCGGAGGACAGCCGCAGCAGCCCGGTTGGGTAAGAAATACTGTTGACATTAAGGCGCTGAGAGCTAAGGTGCTTTATGACATCGACGCTGATATGCCGATAAGAAAGTCACACGAAAATCCTGCAATTAAAAAGGTTTACGAGGAGTATTTCGGAGAACCGGGAAGCGAAAAGGCTCACCACATTCTTCACACCTCATATGTAAAGAGAGGACTTTACAAATAAAGCTTTAAGGGGACGAGTAAAATCGTCCCCTTTTTCATTTTATGACATAGTATATATTATCCACTGTACAACACGATTTTTATAGAAGGTGATATTATCTATGTTAAACGACCATAAAACAGCATTATCAAAGATAAATGGTTCATCGGAGCATAACGCCTTGCACGGAGAGGTGTTTTTCAGACAGACTCCACACGGTGTTTTAATAACTACGGCTATACACGGACTTCCTATGCAGGAGGAAAACAATAAATTCGGCGTATTCGGATTTCACATCCACGAGGGTACCGAATGTGACAAATCGGGAGATTTTTCTAAGACATTGGGGCATTTCAATCCCTCAAACACCTTACATCCTTACCATTCTGGTGATCTTCCCCCACTATTTTCAAACAATGGTAACGCATATATGCAGGTACTGACCGATCGGTTCCGGCTAAGAGATATTATCGGAAGAACTATTGTGATACACTCTTCACCCGATGATTTTAAAACTCAGCCCAGTGGAAACTCAGGTAAAAAGATAGCCTGTGGAGTAATAAAAGAAATAACAGAATGATCTGTACTAATTGACACTGTAAAATACTAGAAGCCGCATTTTTCCACTTGACAAAAATCATTTTGAGTTATATAATGTAATACTGCAAACAATGGAGGTGACTAAAGTGGCGCAAGCAAAAAAAGGTTCGGCAACTATTGCCGAAAACAGAAAAGCAAGACATGATTACTTTGTGCTTGAAACATATGAAGCAGGAATAGAGCTTGTCGGCACTGAGGTCAAAAGCATAAGACAGGGCGGCGTTAATCTTAAGGATTCGTGGATCTCAATAGACGATGGCGAAGCATATATCAAACAGATGCACATATCTCCTTACGAAAAGGGAAATATTTTTAATCGTGATCCACTAAGAGAGCGCAGGCTTTTGATGCACAAGCGTGAGATCCTGAAGCTTTTTGGACAAATAAAGCAAGAGGGCTTAACGCTAATTCCTCTGTCTCTTTACTTCAAAGGTTCAAGAGTAAAGGTTTCTGTCGGTGTTTGCAGAGGTAAAAAGCTGTATGACAAACGCGATGATATGGCAAAAAAATCGGCTCAGCGAAATATTGACAGGGAAATTAAAGAGAGGAATCAATAAAATACGATAATAAATGGGGGCGTAAAGGTTTCGACGGGGATTTTGAAGCGAGATAAGCGAGTAGAGCTGTGCGAACTCTTTAAAGCGCACGCGTTTTAAACTAAACGACAAAAATAGTTCACAATTAGCAGCTGCTTAATTGCTGCTCGCCGACTGTTAGCTGCCTGCGGCTAATAGTTTTGGCGTCGACTTAGCAGGAACGGCTGTATCGGGGTGCCTTGACCGAGACAGTCTAATTTAAAGGCTGCTCCTTACCCGGCGTGTTTGTTTGCCGTTTAAGGAGGAGATAATATAACAAACTACACTCGTAGAAATTCTCGGGAATAGGTTTTCGGACACGGGTTCAACTCCCGTCGCCTCCACCACAACCATATTACACAAAACCCTATATCTATTTCGGCGGCTTCGCTGTTACGGTATGGTTTGTGTAATTTACGAATAAAGCAGAGAGTTTAATTGCTCTCTGCTTTTTATTTTATATGAGTGATGAATCGTGTCGCGGCGGCGGGTTGCCGCTTAGTATATTTCTAAGGATTTCATCAAAGGTCACGGGGGTCTTGTATGTATTTATCATACGGCAATACGCTGGACACAGTTTATTAAGTTCAATATTTTCTCTGCCTTTTCTCCAATCATCGAAATCATAGCCGACTTTTTTTGCTAAAGGACAACTAATTTGTTGACTTTCATATCGAATAGTAGCATTTTTATCAATAAGCTGTGAAACAAATGCTTTGTAAAACCTCTGTTCATTCTTGTATTCAGGATATTCAACTATACGAACTCTGCCGATAATACCGTTATTAGTTTCAACCGCTATAAAAATGTACTTATCTATATTATTAGAGAGTATTTTTTTACTAATCTCCACGATACCCTTTAATTTATTGTCAGTCCATGATAATCTTTTTGGTGATGTACAATAAATCATAGGCTTAATTTTCCTTATAACCGATAGTACAGTCTTATAACTTCCTATTCCGACAAGGTTTTGCATTTCAACAGCATTTGCTTGTTCTCTACGAACACTCATATAATATATTGCCTTGAATCATTGTAACATAGTTAAATGCGTTCTATGGAAAAGCGTGCCTGCCGTAACTGTGGTTTGATACCCGCAGTTGCGGCATTTGTATTTATATGGTGTAATCTCCCAAGCCTCATTGTAAAAGCAACGAGGACATTTATACCCATTTTTCCATCTCATCTTATAAATTTCATCCAAGCATTTTTCGTTTGTTGGATATTTCTTTTCAAACGCAGTAAAATCAAGGCTTTTTTCATTCTTTCTCATATATGTATTATACCTCTTTTGGTTCGTAAAGTAAATATTATCGGGTTCATAATGTAAAATTAGCCCCTTAATTCTTCCTCACCAAATCGTTATTGTACTTAGAATTTGAAACAATTCAAATCAATCAATTCTGAGAGGAGGTTTTCGGCTATGGAATGTGACGAGCTTCAAGTTCTTCTTAGCAAAGAACAAACGCGAAAATTCGCAAAAGCAATCTATGCGGATATAGCAGAATATGTCGAAAACCACCGCGAGGAATTGGAACAGCTTCTTAAAGAGGAAGAAAGCGGGGTGGTGATAGATATGGCTGTATGAGTTTTGTTCACATTGACGGTCTATCCGTCAGAATGCGTTTTTGCAGAACTTTTGAAAGGAGAATGCCAAAATGTGCGTAAAACCGTGTGGCTCTGCTGACAGGGCTAAGTGTTGGGGTGACATTGATTTCATCAAAGCAAAGGCTCATGTTAAAAAGCTGCAAAGGCGTATTACTGCCGCCTGCCAGCAAGTCGATTTTGACAAGTTGGAAACCCTGATACACCTGATGTTACATTCGTTCTACGCGAAGGCATATGCTGTTAAATGTGTATGTTCTAATAAGGGTGGAAACACATCTGGTATTGATAACATCAGATGGACAACTGATAGTCAGAAATTTGATGCTGTTTGCAGTCTGCACCGCAGGGGATATAAACCGAAGCCTGTGAGGCGAGTTTATATTCCAAGGACAGATGGGCGCATGCGTCCGTTGGGAATACCAACGATAAGAGATAGAGCTATGCAGACTTTGTATAGATTTGCTCTTGACCCGATTGCAGAATTCCTTGCGGACAAATACTCCTACGGTTATCGTCCTGGGCGGTGCGCAAATGACGCAATCCGTTGTATCACTTATATGCTTGAGGTAGAACCCCAACGTGAATGGATACTCGAAGCGGATATTGTAGGCTGTTTTGATAACATAGATCACGATTGGCTCATTGAGAATATCCCAATGTACAGAAATGTGCTGAGAATGTTCCTTGAAACAGGCTATGTTGAACGCTCTATTCGATATCCGACCACTAAGGGAACGCCACAGGGTAGTTGTATATCGGCTGTTCTATGCAATATGACGCTTGACGGTCTGCAAAGGACTTTGGAAGACTCTGTCAGCGCTGGTGTTTATTTTGTCCGTTATGCGGATGATTTCATAGTGATGGCTGATGACAAGGCGGTACTGGTGCAAGAGGTCGTCCCGATAGTGAAACAATTTCTTGCCGAGAGAGGGCTTGAGCTTTCCACCAAAAAGACAAGCATTATAAATATCCGTGACGGTATCACTTTTCTCGGTTGGAATATGGTCAAGAGAAACTCGCAAATAGTCTGTACTCCGTCGAAAAGGGCTGTCAACTCTCTATTAGAGAAGATTGCAAACATTGTAAAGGAAAATGGTCGTTCTGCTAATGAGAAGTCTGACAGGTTGAAATCTGTTATTAGGGGGTGGTTGAATTTCTATAAATTATCAACCCCGACCTCTCTTGCCGAAATACAGACTAAAGCAGTATCACTTACATATAAGCTATCGGAGGACGGCTTTCTTGCAGGATTTGTGAGAAATGAATTCTCACGTTTATTAAAAACGAATAAACAAAAATATTTGGAGGAAACAATTATGAAAATCAACAATGTAACCAAAACATTTGAAGTCAATGAAGTTTGCCCTGTTTGCGGTAAAGTACATAAAGCCGTATATTGGTGTATCGACCATAGCGACAATGAGGATTACTATTGCGGAGCAGCTATGCACCGTATCGGTCAGCCGAACGGATTTTTCCTGTGTAAACACTGTGGATATTTCCGCCGTGAATTTGACCGCAGTTTCCCTGTTGAAGGTATCACTATTTTTTCAGAGGGACGTGCATTAGGCAGACAGCTCCGTACATTAAAGGAATGCAAAAGTAATGCAGAAGGGCTTCGGATATTGGATGTTGCTCCTTTCAAGGTGTCTGTAGCTGATTTTGGGTACACCGATATTAACGCTATTACTTTTAGAATAAACCCGGAAGATTTTGATTACATCAATGAAGGAGTATTCAATACGGCAAGACAATTCGGACTTGATCCTACTGATGTAGAGTAACATTATATAAACAACCTTGAAGCCGTTAATCACTCAACAGGCTTTTCCTCGTCAAGCCTATAACCCAAATGACCGACTATAAATGTTGCCGTACCGTCGTGCTTTAGACAATACACGGAGCTTTCTTTTAGTTCTTCAATATGTGAAAGTAGGCATACAATATCATCTGCCGTATACTTGCGTTGAATATCGTTGCTGTCCTTTTGAATTGCAGGACACGAAATAATCCTCTCCATGTTGAAAACTTCCTTGCGTAATCATAGTGAGCCTGTGAAACCTACCGAAGCACAAATTGCAGAACACTATTTCTGCTGTTTGGGTTAAACAGCTTGCCGACCGACGGTATCGGAAAGCAAGACGAAATTACGGTCTGCTTTTGCTTCAATAATATAAAAGGTTTCACCGCCTATGACCGTCGCAACGGGCGGCGCAAGGAGTTTGTTTGATATATAGGTAAAATAACCACGGAAGTTG
>CANQLI010000018.1 GCA_947624675.1 uncultured Clostridia bacterium
CTCAAAAAACGTTTAAGTTGCTCTTCTGATATATCTACTCCGTAAACAGTTATCCCTTTATTGAGCAAGAGCTTTGTAAACGCTCCGCCGATAAATCCTCCTGCTCCCGTCACTATTGCTTTTTTCATACTGCCACCGCCTCTCTTAAGGCTTCAGGCACTATGATTATTAGGTAATTACTTACCCCCCCCCCACTTAATCTGTGGGGCTCATCAGTTTCTTGTGATTTTATCCACTTTGCTGTATTTAAAATACTTTCCTTAAAGTCTGCTTTGCATTCAAAGCCATCTTGTATCTCGTCCTTTAACTTAGTATAATCAATATATGTATTTTCCGACATTTCGCCGAAAGTAAACTTCCTTTCCGGGCAGAGTACTATTCCCATCTCAAGTATCTTTTCTTTAAAAGTTGTTATATTGCTATTACCTATATAATACTCACTAAACGGCTTGCCATTTTCTCCACATAGAATAAGTCCTTTGACCGTATCATCTATATACACCCAATCGTTAGGATTATTTCCCTCTACAAGCTTAAGTGGAAAATTATTAATCATTGCAGTTACTATAGTGTTAACAGCCTTTTTTGATCTATCTCCTACTCCAAATGTATTTGTCAAAATTACTTTATTATAATCCATGCTGTTGCGATTTGAGATAGATGCACATATGTCTCCCGCAGCCCTTTTAGCAATGCCATATATATCTATTATAAAGCTGTTAGTTTCGCTGCTTTTCATATTTTCATAACTGGAACTTGCAAATATAAATTTCCGGCAAAACTTTACGGAGTCTTTACATACACTCGCCGCAACAGATATATTATTCGTTTGCAACGGTACATTATAGCGATCTTCAGCACTCATAGATCCTCCCCAAGACATATAGTACAGTACATCAACAGTATCTTTTATATGTTCAGAAAGGTTGTCTTTTTTTAAATCAATTTCAACAGGTACAAATAAATTGTAATTACATAATGGAGTTAAATTTTCGCCATTTAAATCTACTCCATATACTGTGTAGCCTTTTTCAAGTAATGCTTTTGTCAGCGCTCCACCGATAAATCCTCCTGCTCCCGTCACTATTGCTTTTTTCAACTTAACACCTCATTTAAAAATTTACATCACTGTCTTTTAGTAATGGTGCATCTTTGTCCTTCTGTGATACAATCGGGGTTATGTTTCCCCAATTTATGCCTATATCTGGATCATTCCAAGCAATTGCCCTATCAAACTCAGGGTAATATAATTCATCAACTTTATACTGAACCTCAGTGTCATCAACAAGGGACATACATACATGACCAAAACCTTTCGGGATGAATATTTGCTGCTTTTTCTCGGCATCTAATTCAATTGAAACATATTCTTTATATGTTGGTGATTTTTTTCTTAAATCAACAGCTATATCAAGAATTTTACCCTTTGTACAACGCAATAACTTCGCCTGTGCCCTAGGTGCATTTTGAAAGTGTATTCCTCTTATAGTGTATTTTTTTAAAGAAAGCAAGTGATTATCCTGTACAAACACAGCGTTTATTCCGAATTCATTCATAGTTCGTTTTGAGTATGATTCCATATAATAGCCTCTGAAATCCTCAAATACTTTAGGAGTAAACAATATTACCTCAGGTATTTTCAGCCTATGTACTTCCACAACTTAACACCCTTTCACCTCTTCGACAAGCTCAGCCTGTCTTAATATAGCCTTGTAATTCTCTTCCCTTTGTTCTTTGTCATTTACACACTTTAAAAACTTTTCTATCGACTTTTTAAATGTATCATCTGCCGATAGCTTTACGGTTTCCGTTTCGTTTCCGACTGTCACCTCAGCAGTAGGCTCAAATCCATCCGGCGCTGTCAGTATCCTTCCCGTGCGGATATATCCTTTGCTTCCCCATACCTCAAGCTCACATTTATAGCTGTTATCCATTCCGAATGACAGCTGTGCTGTAACTCCTTCGTCATTTACCATTGCAGCACTTCCGTAGATATCAACATCAAACTTATCTGTGTAATTAAGCTTAGAATACTTAAGCTGTGCTGTATTTCCAAGAAGCATTGACGCAAGCTTTATGGTGTACCCTCCGCAGTCGAGCAACGCTCCTCCGCCAAGCTCCTTATTGTATCTGAAATCATTTTTCTGACGCTGCGGAAATCCGAATGCTATTCGGTAAAGCCTTACATCGCCTATCTTTCCGCTTTCTACTATCTCCTGTATCTCTTTTATCTGCTTGTGGAACTGAAACATATAGTTTTCATGTACCGCAAGCCCTTTTTCTCTTGCTATTTCCAAAAGCTCTCTTGTGTCTTCGACACTGGTAGTTGACGGCTTTTCAAGAAATATATGCTTTCCGTTTTCAATCGCCTTTTTTGCCCACTTAAAATGCAGTGCAGGCGGCAGAGGCAAGTAAACTGCATCAATCTCTGAGGATTCAAGCAGTGCTCCATAGCTTGAAAACACCTTTCCGCCATATTCGTCTTTAAAGCTCTGTGCCTTCTTTTTCTCATTTTCTATTACCGTGCTGTCCGCCTCTTTATCGCCGAACCATTCTTTTTTGCTTGCGTGTGCAACTCCTATGTATTTCGCTCCGTCGCATTTTTGTATTGCCGGCATAAAACGCCTGAAGGCTATTTCCGACGGGCAGATTATTCCGATTCTTAGCTTTTCCAATATCACCACTCCAATACCGATAGTAGATTCCTCAGCTGAATATTTAAACAGTTATTTACCTGGACCAACATATTAAGCGTATTATAGTCGACCCAGAAATATCCTTCCGGTAGCTTTGTCAAATCTTTTTCGCTTATTCTCATTATGACATTTCTGTTTTGCTCGTGATAAAACCTTCCGCCCTCTTCCGAAAGAAGTGTGTCAAACACTACTCCTTCTTTTCCTTTCAGCTTATCATCAAACAGCCTGTCCACTTCATTGAGCTTACGGTTATGAACATACTCTCTCTGTACGGTAGGACCCAATTCTATCCTATCAAAACACCCGATCTCCGGCGTTGCTCTTACAAGAAATTCATATGCTCCGTTATGTATTCTTGTCATAAGTCCAAATGTCGCTATCCCCGAAGCTTCAAACAGCGGTTGTGTCCAATGCCTTACCTCTCTGCCTTCTATCTCTATATCGCAGAAAACAACCTTAAAGCTGTACGGCTTTTCACTGACAAGCTCATTATTCTGCATTTTCCAACTTTTAAGCTCACTCAGCGCAACTATTTTATATTCGCTCTCATCAAACATCTTGTAATTGTTTATGTACCGGTATATTTCAGGAAATCTATTCTTACCGTCACCTATCACCGACCGTTTGAAGCTGTCATCGGTTATCTCATTTAAATACTCATTCTCGTATACCGGGAGGCAGGAAAGCACCGTTCTTGTATCCATATTGACAAGATTGTCATACCGCATCAATTCTTTTATCTGTCTTAATGTCATCCATCTATGACTCGGTAAAACATCTATCTCTTCATCTATCTCGATGATGATATTTCGGTTGCGTTTTTTGTAAAACCGTGATGACTGCTCCGACTGGATCTGATCAACTATTATTTTGTACTTCTCAGCATTTACAAAATATTCAAGATACGCAGGCTTTCTACCTCCGTGTTTTTGTGTGAAATTAGATTTAGTCGCCTGTATAGTTGGTGACAGCTGTATCTTATTTATATTTCCCGGCTCTATTTTTGCCTGCATAAGATAATGCATCTCCCCGTTAAAGCGCTGACAGATTATTCCTAAGTATCCGATCTCGTCCTGTATAATTACAGGCTGTTCTACCACAGCTTGTCCGCCTTCATACTTTTGTATGCCCTTTATCTGAAAGAAGCTGCGGCTTGTGTTGCGTATCTCGCCTGCTGTCTCGTCATAAAACCAGGAGTCACACTCAGGCAGACCTATCTTTTTTATACAGACATGAATCGAGTTATTTAACTCATATATCCACTCTAACAGCTCACTTGTTTTGTATTTTGACATATCCTACCTCATTGCTTTCACAAAATTTACCGCTTCTTTTATATCTTTTTGTTTCAATGCCAGATATCCTATATACATAACAATATATATCAGCATCCCCCAAAAATCGAAAAACCAGTTGTTTATTATGAATGATATTGTCATTACTATTTCAATGATAATATCTTTTGTTACATTGATAGATATTCTCTTTGAAAGCAACAACTCACATATCACGCATCGGAATATCAGTACAAAAAGTATTGACAGTATAGCCATTGTTACGCTATTAAGCACCACTGTTGATATAAATGTACATACAACGCTTAACGCTAATGACGCCATATTACATTTCATCAAAAGGTTTTCCATTCTGAGACTTTTGTAGTATGTATTTACAAGCATTGATACCTTGCTCTCATATGCGCATATCGGAAATAGGATTGCCGCATATCTTAAGCTCTCGGCATACTGTGGAAGCCACGCCGATAGTATTTTCATCATTGGATAATACATTGTAAGTACACCGAATATCAGTCCCATAAGTATTATTCGCATTAAACTGTATATTTGCGGTAATCTCTCCTGGCTTGTTCTGCGAAGTGTCGGATACATTACCACTGATATTGCGTTTATAGCTGTAACTACCATATTGGAAATACTTAAAGTCAATGATACTTTCCCGAAGGTTGATATATCCCAGTGCCGCTCTATTCCGAATCTGACTACTCCGATGATAAGCATACTGCTTAATTCAACAAGTAAAAGCTGAAATCCTGCTGAGATGTTTTCCTTTATTTCCCCAAATATATTTTTTAAACTTATGCAGCTTGAAAAAACCAGGTCCTTGCAGTACCAGATGCCAATACCCAGTGATACAAATACAGCAAAGACATTTGCACAGATAAGTAAATGGGATTGTCTGTATCCTGTTAATATCAACAATATAGCCAGTATTACTAAAATAATTTTCTCGGAAATAGTAACTATAGCGAATTCTTTTATTCTGCCTGTTGCCTGAAGGATAAAAGTTATAAACCATCTTAGGCACATTGCTACTGCAACTACACAGGTGCAACCGATTACAAAATGTTTGTTTTCATCATCTACAATAAACAGTGAGCCAATAAATATCAGCAGGTATATGATAACTTCACATAAGCCCAGTAAACGAAATTGTGTAGAGTATAACGGCTTTTCCAAGTCTTTGTAATACTTTCCGCCCTCTCTTAGATAAATCCCTTCATACCACCCAAAAGCCAACACTCCAACATATCCCGTGTAAAAAATATATAGCTGATAGTAGCCGTATTGTTCTACGCCTATGAACTTGGGGATCACAAGAATAATTATTGTAGAAATTAGTAAGGATAACACATTAGATGTAAATGTGTACGATATATTTTTAAAGAAATCCACAAGCCTACTACTCGGCAACTCTTTAGCCTTCTTTCTTTTTCTCTTCCTCAAGCTCTATTATTTTATCTATAAAGTGAGTAGGCGAAAAACATCCATCGTAATGATAATCAATCTCTTCTCGTCTTTTTACCCACTCAATATCTATATCCTCCGGATTCTCAAATACCTTCATATATCTTGGATCGTAGAATGGCATATTTACTATATTTTTGTTTTTCGTTAGCAGCTTTTTATTATAGCAGACCGCTTCGTAGTAGCGAATTGATACGCCCGATTGTCCTTCTGTCGGTATATCAAGTATACAGTTGCTTTTCTTGACTTCTTCAACTACCTCAGGATATTTGATTCTTTCGTTATATTTGATCTCACTTTTATATTTCTGTTCTTTAGTTGACACATCTACTATCCTAAAATTCATCAATACGCCTCTAGATTTTAAGAATCCATATAGCCTGTGAAGATTATTTAATCGATTCTTATTTCCTCCAATAAAATACAAATCATAATTAACTTCTTTGCATATGTTGTCTAAAGGCATTTTATAAGGGAAAATATAATGTATATAGTTATACTTTACTGCGTCATCATTATCAAATGTGAATATGTAATCAAATTTTAAGACAGAAAGACATTTTAGGGCGTATGCCGACCAATAAGAAGCTACATGATCAGCAAAATATAATATGTAATGTACTTTATACTTTTTTTGAAGTTCTAATAAATACGATGGATCCATAGGAAATATTACTGGAGCCATAAATACAACATAATATTCTACATTGGTATCATTTATAATGTCGTCAAAGGTAGATCCCCATATATGCTTAAAAGGCAGATCTATTATTTTATTGACTTTTTTCGACAAATGAATTTTTCTTAATGCTTTTAACAAAATACTATTGATATTACGAGTAGTGTTTATAAATGCTATATTTTCTTTATAGTCACAACGTTCAAACTGTTCCTGCAACTGTAGGAAACGCAAATCACTTGTGCCAATAAGAAATTTCCTTTCCATATTATTTATCTCTCCTTAATCTCTTTATAGATCCAAACATTTTCGAAACTCACGAATATGTGTTTCATAGTCGCAAATATCTCCATTAAAAATACTTGAAGTCCCTGCTACAAAAATATTTGCACCAATATTTCGTAAAATACGAGCATTTTCATATGTTATATTACCATCTACTTCAATTTCTATATTATCCTTACCTCTCTCAGTTAAAAACTGACGAAGTCTTTTTGCTTTCTTTATTGTGCTTGGCACAATTCGTTGACCGGCAAACCCGGGATTCACCATTAAAAGATTTATACCATCTATGTAATCTAGAACTTCTTCGAGGACATATATTGGGGTTGCAGGATTAATTGCAAGAAAACGCTTGCACCCATACTCTGACAACCAATCTAACGCTCTCTGAATCTGAGAAGTGCTTTCATAATGTATTGACACCATATCACTGTTTTTAATTCCCAACCACCGATATTTATATTCAGGAGATTTTATCATCAAATGCAAGTCAAGAGGAATTTTTGTCAACTCACGCAAACCGCGTATATAATCAGAACCAAGTCCAAAGTTAGGAACAAAATCACCGTCCATAACATCAATATGTAAATGCTCTATATTCTCACTCTCAAATATGGAAATGGTTGATTTTAAATCAATTAGGTTTGAACACATCATTGATGCAGATATTTTTGCTTTTTTCAAATGTACACGACTCCTTACATTGTAAACATCACTTTAATTGATAATTCATTACGCAGTCTCATTAAATCAAAAGCTTTTCTATATTCCGACAATGAGAATGTATGAGTTATCAAATCTCCGATTGGCAACTTATCTTTTTCCAGATATTCAATGGTAGTCTCCCAATCGTTTATTCTGTTATTAAAACTTGAATTCCATGTCCCTTTTACTGTTAGTTCACCTCTTAATATTTTCCAGTAAACTTGTTTTTCAAAAGTAATATTACTCTCGGGATTACCTGTTAAAACAATTCTCCCGCCCTTCTTAGCAGAGCTAATTGCTTTGTTTATTGCCTGATTGCTGCCAACACACTCAAGGACAACATCAGCTCCCAAATTATTCGTAATTTTCATAAAGTCAACATCAGCATTCTCTTTAGATGAATCAATAAAGTAGTCAATGCCAAGTTTTTTTGCAAAAGTAAACTTTTTATTATTTCTACCGATTAATATTACTTTGCTTGCTCCAAATATCTTTGCCCAAACGGTTGCTATCATACCGATAGTACCAGTTCCTATGACCGCGACAGTATCCCCATTCTTAACTTTACCGAAATCCACACAATGCTTTGCAACTGCTGCAGGCTCACATAACGCTGCCAACGAATAAGGTATTTTGTCAGAAAAAGTCACTATATTCCATATAGGTACAGATATATATTCTGCAAAAGCTCCATTGCATCTTGAACCAAAATAATCATAATTTTCACATCTTGAGTATTCCTCAACTTTACATGAATGACATTGACGACATGGTAATAATGGAAAAACTACGGCACGCTTTCCTATAAGAGCCCTATCTATATTTGAACCAACATCTACAATCTCTCCGGAAAATTCATGTCCGGGTATTGTTGGAAAAGTATATGTTCCTGTAATGAAAATGCGTGGTATATCACTACTACATATTCCGCAGGCTTTAACCTTGATAAGTACTTCTCCATCTTTAAGAATAGGATCAGGCACATCCTTATAAATGATATTACCAACACTTTCTAAAACACAGGCTTTCATAATCCACTTTCCTCCATATATGTTTTCAATAATATTAAATCGTTTGGAGTTGTAATTTTAATGTTTCTCTCATCCCCCGGCACAGTTATAACATCAAAATTATATTTCAACGCAAGTTCAGTACTACCATTGATATTTATAATCTCATCATAATCCGTATCAAGATTTGCCTTGAGGTATTTTTGAAATCTAAACACCTCTGGTGCTTGTCCGGCTACTAACATTTGGCGAGGTAGTACCTTAGATGCACGATTATATTCATTAAGAATATAAAATGTGTCTTTAGCTGGAAGTACAGGCATAACTCCGTCATGATTATTTAGCGATAAAATACATCTTGTTATCAGATCAGCAGAAACCATTGGACGCGCAGCATCATGAATAATGACAGCATCATCTGTCATATCAATATAATTATGTATTATCTTTAATCCATTTAATATAGATAATTGTCTACTATCACCAGGGTCCGCATATTCACAAAATTTGCTTATACATTGATCAGAAATCATTGAACTAATATCATTTCTCCAAGCTTTATCTGCAACAATAACAATTTTTTGAACTAATGGGTGACAATCAAATGTTTTTAACGAATAACTTATAATTTGTTTTCCTTCAAAAATTAAATACTGTTTTGGAATTTTGTTAATACCCATTCGTTTTCCAACTCCACCAGATAATATCAACGCTACTGCCATCTAATCACCCTCTATGCCACAAACTTTTGACATTAGTTTGCAAACCTGCTCACATGCGGTGCCGGTTTCATAACTGCCTAAATCTCTATGATGCTTCTCAACCTTTTTACGATATAAATCTTCATCAAATTCCAAAACAGCTTTCTGAAGCTCTTGATTAGTCTTTGCAATAATACCCGGCCACTCTTCTATCGGAGTATATACACCCCGATCTTCGTTAATATAATAGTCCATATCAGGAACATATAAGAAACAAGGCTTTTTCATAAGTGAAAAATCCCAAATTGATGATGAGTAATCCGAGATCAATATATCGGCCGCACACAATAGTTCTTGCATATCCGGGTAGTTAGTTGCGTCAATGCATGACGGCGTAATATTACTTTTAGTAATTGCATAATGTGCCCTGTAAACAAGCACAGGGTCAGCATTAAAGCGTTTTCTAATAGGGTCATATAATTGGGAAATATCTATACTTGTATCCAACCAAGTACTGTTAAATATATTCATGCCTATATTAATATCCCCTCTATATGTAGGTGCATATAAAATCATGATTTTATTACTTTCAATGCCCAGTTCATAAAAAACTTTTCTCTTTACTTCAGATTTATCATCACGAAAAAAGATATCATTTCTAGGCATACCACAGCACATAACTTTGCCATCGTATTTATATACTTCATCTGGAATTACTTTCTCTGAAAATCTTTTGCAGCTAGACAAAACTAAATCAGTTTGTTTGCTTTTATACTTATCAAGAGCTATTCTCACACTTGAATACTTATTCTTCAGACGAGCACATTCTTTATAAGCTCCTCCACCATGCCAAGTATTAATTAAGTACTGCATTTTTCTTTTAGGCATATATGTAGGAAAACCATTATTATCAATAATAAATTTAGCTGTGCAGAAATAATAAAAATGTGATAAAGACAGAAACTTTACTGCTTTAATACAATTATCTGTACACTTATTTGGCTCTCTTAATGCCCAAACTATGTCAAATTCTCCGCTATATTGTTTTCTCAAATAGTCACTAATATATTTAGGATTACAACTGTACTGCTTTCCAATAAATGAGCAAAAAAGCACTCTATTCTTTTTAATTGGAAATATCCAAAATATTTTAGCCGCAAATCTAACAAAAAATGTAGCTAAGTATTGAAAGCACTCTCCAAACATATGCTTGAATTTGTTTCTTATCATTTATTTGATTCTCCTTATATTTTTAGTAACATAATTATGCATTTACTTTGTCTTTTGAGTTACTGCTCATAAATAGAACTAGCCATATCGGTGCAGTAGCAGCTTCATGCCTTACAAAAGATCCAAAATCCGGCTCAAAAAAAACACCGGTAACATAATATGCAAGCATCAAGCATAAACACATTTTTTCTTTCACCGAAAGAATTTTATAATATTTTAGTTTTTTAAATAAGCAGTATGTGCATATCAACTGAAAAACACAAAAAATCCAGTAATAAACTCCCTTAACTATTAACTCTACAGGAAATAAGATTCGAACAAAGTTGATGAAATAATTTACAATAAATAATAGCTTGTTTCCGTTATCAGGTATCAAATTAACAATTAATGTTTGCGCCGAGTCATCGCCTATTCTTCCTAATGTTAAATGATTTCTTACCTGTATAAGCTCTTGATATTCTTCAGGCATTAAATACTCACAAATTATAAGAAATATATAAATACCAATTAAAGCTATTATCACTAAGAACAATATTTTACTAATTCCTGCTTTACGATTAGATTTAAAATACACATAAAATATTATTGAAATAGATATAAATAATGCTGCCATCAAAACATAATAAGTTCTGAAAAATACACTTTCAAGTATAAGCATTATACATATTAGTGCATATTTCATTTGTATCTTGATTCGTTCGTTCTTTACAACTAAACATATAAATGTAAATATGACAAACTGTATAATTTCTTTTGATAAATTAAACACATAAAGATTTAAAAGACCTAAAAAACTATATGTAACAATTAATTCAAATTTAGTGTTGATTTTATTTCTCAGAAAATAATATAATAAAAATATATCCGCAATAAAAGCTATTATAATACTCCATTCAAGAAGTGTAGTTAGGTTTAAAATATTTATCTTTTCAAATAATATAGCAGAATTATTAAATGCGTCTCCTGAAAAACTTATTGTATTAACTCCCCTACTTGACATCAGGCTCAATATTCTACTGCTGTCAAAAAAATACTTTGACGGTAAAAAATTATACTGAAATATCTTTACAAAAATACTAAGTGGAAAAATACTAATAAGAATGAGTTTATTAGCAAAAGGCAAATTTCCTACTAAACTCTTATATCCGTCTTTGTATTCACTTTTTTGATTAACTGTACTATATACCACTATTTAAACCCCTTACTCACCAATCAACTCAAAGTAATAATCCACTAGCCTGTTTCCCTGCTGACTTATATCAAATCCGTTTTCTCGTATAACATCTATTGTTTCTTTCCTTTTGTTGTTTTTATGCTTAAGTATTTCGTCTGTCCATATCCTTACGCCTTTATCTATACTTAGAAAACACACATTCTTTGACATCTTAGTTTCCGAGGTCATTCTGTCAGACAGTATGCACGGCAGTCCCGAAGTCTGCGCTTCAACTCCTACTACCGGCAATCCTTCATATTGAGAAGGCAAGACAAATACATCCATAGCTTGATATATCCTGTCAACATCGTTCCTATTGCCAAGTAGGATTATATAATCGCTAATGTTTTTTTGTGACTTCATTTACAACTCTCCAATAATAATTTTGTAAAATGACTGCTTGTTGATCTATATCATATTTTTTAATTAGCTGAGCATCAATACTAACAGCATTAACATTATTTAAGGCTTTTTCTGCCCAAATCTTGATATCGGCACTTAAACTTAAAAATACAACACCGTCAGAGATTCTAACAACTTCCGGAACATTATCTGATACTATTACCGGAACTCCACATACTTGAGCTTCAACTACAACATTTCCCAAGCCTTCATATTTAGATGGAAAAATAAATACATCCATAGCCTGATACATCCTGTCAACATCGTTCCTATTGCCAAGTAGAAATACTCCGTGTATATCTTTAATTCTATTTTCTATTTTCTCTCTATCCTCTCCGTCTCCAATAAGCAGTAAAACGGAGTTTGGATCGCGTCTATGTACCTCTTCAAATATATCTATCAAAAACTCTTGATTCTTTTGAAAGCATAATCTTCCCACATGACCAATTACAAACTTGTCCTCTATGCCAAGCTCTTTGCGAACTTCGTTTCTCACATTTTCGTCAAACTTAAACTTGTTAAGGTCTATTGCGTTGTTAAATATTGTAACCTTGCCGCTCTCCATTGCCTTTTTTCCAAATAGCCACTCTCCCGCATACTCAGAGCAAGCAACATAGTGAGTCGCAAAAACCTTTGAAAAAGGACGCAAAATGTACTTAAGAATGTTTTTCTTTGTCTCCCCTTTTGCCGCTGTCGAGTGACTGTGAGCAATACGGATAGGCACACCGGCTTTTTTTGCGGCAAAAAGCGGGAAAACGCTTAATGTATTTATGTTTGAATGAACTATCTGATATTTGTTTTGCTTAAATAATTTTATTAGAGCCGGAATATACTTTCCGAGCTTCTGGTACGGAGGAACAATATAGATTCGACCTCCCAAGCTTTCTATCTCATCTCGTGGAATAAATTTAGAATCACTATCGACAATAAAGTCAAACTGCACTTTGCTTCGGTCAATATTGCGGTAATAGTTCATAATAACAGCATCAACACCGCCATTTACCATTTTTCCCATAAGTTGAGCTATGTGCACAGGATAATTCATTAAATCTTCCTCATTCTTTCCAATCTTTTCGCTGCTCATTATACGAATAATTACTTACCAAATACACTTATAGTTTTTTTATATGCTTTCGGGATTCCTACATCATAGCTTGTTCCATCCACCAAAACACCAACAATTCCGTCGTTATTAAGAGCCTTGACTAAAGCTGATGTAAGTTGTATTTCCGAATCATCCTTTTTGTTATCGTGTTCTTTAATGTCCTCTTCCAGATATTCAAAAACATTAGGTGTCAGCACATATTGACCGAATGTGCTATAATACTTAGCCTTGTTTCCTACCGTTTTAACGCCTAGATTGTCCACCGCATATTCAACACTTGGCTTTTCAACCATCTTTGTGACATTCATAAGATATTTTCGATATGTGTCAAATTTTCCGAATAGTACCCCATAATGAACAACATCATCAATCGGTGTCTCCCTTATGGAAACTATCAACTTCCCACCTGATTTCCTGTAAGCATTAAGTGTTTGTTTTGTACAGCTTAAGTTAAGATTGCTTTTGTATATAAAATCTCCAAGCATAAGCAGTACCGGCTCATTACCAATAAACTTCTTAGCTTGATATACAGCATGTCCGAATCCCCTGCGTTCTTCCTGAACGGCATACCTGATCTTAGAACCTATACGAGCTATAAGCTTCTCATACTCCTGTACCCTCTGAGGAAGCTTGCTAAGATGTTCTTCACTCAATGGTTTAAATATTTCCTGAAATTGTTCAAGCTCATCCTTGCCTACTATCAATATTATTTCTTCAATTCCTGAGGCATCTATTTCTTCAAGCAGATACATAATTACCGGCTTTGCAAAACCGTTGTCATCTATTACAGGAAGAAACTCTTTTTTTACAAACCTTGTTTCAGGATACATTCTTGTTCCAAATCCCGCCACAGGAATGATTGCCTTTGACACTTTACTGCTTGACGGAAGTGTAAACGCATAAGCCGTCAATCCTAATTTCTCATTTAAATAATCAATCAACTTGTGCTGAGACTCAATATCTTTCGCAATAAACTGAATAGTACCGTCTCCCTGAGAGCCTACTCCTTTTCCACCATATGAATACTTCTTAACATTTTCATCATTCAACACGGAATGTAATTTAGGCGCTGTTAATTCAGAAGAACAATTAGGCGCTATCTTTTCATCAAATATTCTTTGAGACTCTGTCATCAGATGACCGATTTCCTCTGCATCTCCGATCTCCAAAGCCTTGATTACCTTTGATATTATCAAGTGGTTATCCTTACCTAAAGCCTCATGGACTTTAATATCCTGTTCACTCTGAGGAAATGGATAAGAACGATTTAAATCAGACAATATTTTCTTTGTATTCTTTTTTGATTTTAGATCAGCAAAAACCCAAAACAAATCTCTCCCGACCTTTAATATCTCGGTAGATATCTCATCACCGGAGAACTCCAGGCAAACAGGCTGTATTCCATATGCACAAGCCTGATCCAACCTGCCGCATCGTGAGTTTGTCAACAACTCTCCCCTATACGCGGCATTCATTTCTCCGTTTACACTCATATGAAGGTGATAAAGCTCATTAAACGCTCTGGCTGTAAGAACACAAATAGCTGCACTTGACGACAGTCCCTTTTTTATTGGTAATGTTACCTTGTCTATTTTAATTGACACACCGCCTATTTTGTAATGCTCAAGCATATATGCGGCTACTCCGCAGGCATAACAGAAAAAATGGCTCTGTTTTGCTTGTAATTTTAAAATATCCAACTTCATTTCACACGAAAAAGAAATAGTATTTCCATTTTCATCTATAGATATAATTGAAAATTTGTCATGAATGCGTGCGTTGGCATAGATACCGAGATTAATTCCTGTCACTATTGCTTTTCCCGCAAGAACATCAGGATTATTTAATGTATATCGTCCTGCCCAATCTGAATGTTCGCCGAATAAACAAAGCCTGCCCGGAACAAATATCTCTACATCCTTCATTTCTAATCTCCAATCTTACTAAACACACTCAGTAGTTTTTATGTCTTATAACTACTAAAACCGTTTTGATTATTATTGAAAAATCCGTTTTAAATGATCTCTCTTTTATGTACCTCAAATCAAGCTCTATCCAGTTATCAAAATCCTCCTCGCTCCTTTTATCAAGAGCTGTGTAACATGACAAACCGGGCTTTACCAACAATCTTTGATTTTGATACTCATCACACGCATCCTGCTCGTAAACCGGTAATGGACGAGGTCCAATTATCGACATATCACCTTTTAGAATGTTAATTAACTGCGGAAGCTCATCTATTGAGGTTTTTCTTAAAAACCTTCCGACCTTGGTTACTCTCGGATCATTGGCAATTTTAAAAATAGGTCCGCTTGCCTCATTTTGCTTCAATAATTCTGCTCTCTTACTTTCCGCACCCTTATGCATACTTCTGAATTTTAAAAGCTTAAACTTTTTATTATCTTTACCTGTCCGCATCTGTGAAAAAAACGGATTTCCCGGGTCTTCAATGACTATCACTATGGCAATTATAAGAAAAAATGGAAGTCCAACCGTCAAACATATCAACGAAACAACAATGTCAAATACTCTCTTAAAAAAATCGTAAACGGGCTTATTCTCAAAACTAATATACTCGCGGGGTTTAAGTAAAGTATTATTAACTGTATCTGTAACTAAAGTCCCATCCAAAACAGCCTGCTCAACCGATGCATCGTTCTGAACAACTGCCGTTATTTCTTTTGACACCTTGTCATCAGTTCCTTTCTCTTTTACATCTAACATAAATCACTTTTCTATCTGTTTTCTTTTTATGATTTAAGTAATGCGTGCCGCCCTATGGACGAAACAGGTTTGTTCTACTCGACTTTTATTAACAAATTATGAACTTTGTAAACATTCTGTTACAAAATATGATTTATTTTATGAAGAATGTACGTTTGTGTACATTTTTTTCTGATTTTGCGCTGTTAGTGAGAGGAATAAAAAATTTAAAAAACATAGTGAGTCAAAACTCAGTTATATTTCAAATTCAATTCCTATTTCCGCAAGCTTGCGTATTTTGCTTATGTCTAACACACCTTTTTTGTAGCTTCTTTCCTGAGAACGAATCCATTCGCCCAACGGGTATCCGTCACCAGAAATATAACTTTTAGGTATGGGTACATTACCACCGTCTGCACAGTATTCTAAAGCGTGAGTATATCCTGAATCCCACTTTTCCGCCTGTATGTTCCAGCGCATTCCTAGTTCATTGAGCAGCTTTTCCCTTTCAGCCGTAAGCTTACCTGTTCTGTGTCTGGTCCGCTGATTGCCTATCCAAGCTCCAAGCGAATATCCGTCGTCACAAACAAAAGTCAACGGTATGTTCAGATCGCCGAAATTATTATGATACCGGGCAGCGTGCTCATAGCCCTCATTCCAACTTGCTTCAGAGGGGTTCCATATCATATTAAGTCTGTCTAATTTGACTTTTCTATGTTCTGTGAGCTTTCCTGAGCTGTATTTTCTGCGCTGTGTAGCTATCCAAGCACCGAGGGCAAAGCCGTCAGGCGTTATATAATCTGCTGCGGGCGTCAATGCTCCGAACTCATTAAAATATGTCTCTGCATACCTATAT
>CANQLI010000019.1 GCA_947624675.1 uncultured Clostridia bacterium
AAATCCTTGATTTTCACGGCCATATCAATTCATCTCCTTTACGTGGGTTTCGATGAAGTCAATCTCCGCGTCATCCAACCCATATTTCTTGTAGAGCTGCCGATCAATTTCGGAAATGGGCTTCGCCCAATCAATGTCGGAGATGGAAGAAAAATCCTGTTTCGGAATACACGCCCATGTAGCAGGCAAGTTATCCTGTGTAACCTTCAAAACCCCCAACAAAACCCGGCAAAACTTTGTTTTTAAGAACTTAATCAAATTATTTGCTTCTAAATCTGTATCAAATACACCGATAGAAATATACGTCTGCGTGAAACAATCATAGGGACCAACAGCAAAAACTTCGGGCAATGTTTCACCAAGTCGCCCATTTCCTGCCGCTTTCGGCACAAGAGCCTTATATTTACTCAAACTCTTATGGTCAAACTTAATATATCTCCGATGACAATACTTAAAACATCTTTTTCCATTCACAAGACCATATACCCTATAATCATCAGATTCCGTAGGTGCATCTGTAAAAATAGGATTGATAGCCAAAACATTCGTTTTCAACTGCGCATGACGCCCATTATCCGCGATATATTTCGTATAATCCGGGTGATCCTTATAGATATTTTTAAGATCATAAACATTCGAGCTATCGGCAATATCAGAAAGGCTTTCTTCTTTGCTCTTAGCCCCAGCTTTCTTCATAATTGATCTTAACTCATCCCACGGAACAAAAATTCGTATCGCTCCAAATGAAGAAGAATTATCATGGTAAGTAATGGCAACTCCACCCTTAATATCTGTATTCGGAAAAAGTTTAGAGGCGTCCGGTTCATAATACAAAACTTTCAAATGCTCGTCACTCAACATTTTTTCATTCCACTTTTTCGGAGTCTGCCCAGCGTTAAAGAGAAATCTTGCAGGTGTTACCAATTCAACCTTATCGGAAACACTGTAACACGCATCCATAAAACTATTGTAAATTGGTAACATCCGTGTACTGTCACTATCGGTTTCCTCCTGATAAGGCGGGTTTCCGATTATGTAATCGAACTTCATGCCGTCTTTTCCTCCTTCAATTTTCTGTACTCCACACTGCAGTTTGACCGCCAATCAAATATCCGGCACGGCGGCTGGCCGTTCTGCTCGGCCTCCGTCATCCAGTCGAACAGCGAAAGCTGCTCAAATTCTTCCTCGGCCCTGCAGTACGGGATCGTCCCGGACAGGCCATCCATCTGCCAGATGTTCCAGGTGATGATCCGCAGCAAATTCCGATACTCCTTCACGGACGGCTCCCGGTCAAGTTTCGCCTCCATGTAGTCCCGGAAGGTCAACAGCAGGTTCAGCCGCGCCAACAAGACGTTATCGCCCTGGAACTCATAGCCATACGTGGACTGGAACGCCCGGTAGGCCCATTTCAGCCATTTGTTCGGATCGTCGGTATTCTCGGACACCACACGCAATTTCCGGTCCAGAACGCCGACCCTGGCCGCCAGGGGGACTTCCTCGCCGGTCGATACGTCATAGCGGCTCACCAGGTACGGACCCTCGCCGCAGGTGATCTCCATGCGCCGGGAATCGACATATTTCTTCCAAGGCTTGCCCGGAAAGGCGACCGGCACGGACGGATCGTCAAATGCGCCCTCATAACCGAACCAATCCGCATCCAGATAGTCGTTCATCTTCTTCACGACCCATAGCGGCGTAAATACCTCGGCATGGGCCTTTGTCCGGACGGCCTGGGCCTCCCTGGCCTTCTCTGCCCGGCTCATAAGCTGGAACGGCTCCCGCATGAGCAGCTCGACGGTGATCTCCTTGTCACGCTGATAATCTTTTCCGTACTCGCCGTAAACGTCGGTGGCCCAGATGATATTGCCCTTTGAGGTCTTATCGGATAGAAGCAGGCCCAACAGCTTCATGTCGTTAAGCCGGTTTATTTCAGTTTGCGCGACGACACACACGCTGCAGCACCCCCTTCACTCGCTTGTTGGCTCAAAATTTATCCCTCGACCCGCAGCCCGTCAATCCACGCATGGAGCAGGTCGGACACAGTGGTACTCCGCATTGCGGCATAGGACTTGATGAACTGCTTGTCCTCCTGGCTTATCGCCAGCGTCATTGTGGTGGCACCGGCCCCGCGCTTACGGTTTTGCGGCACGGCCTGGGTGGCCGTCGTCACGGTGGCCTCGATCTTGGCCTGCTCCTGCTCCCGGTCCTCTACGGCCTGACCAAAGCTGCCGAACATATTTCCCTGTTTCTTTGCCATAATTACATCTCCTATTCTCACTGATTTAAGTATATTCTACGTAAACCTTAATGAAATTATACTTCTTCCGGCTCAAATCCGGCCATTACCCGGACCTCGTTCACCATTTCAAGCGTGGCCTTTGCCGCCGCAGACTTTCGCCCGCTATACTCGACCACGGACACGCCTGCAGCACCGGCCTGGACAAACTGCTCCGATTGTGGCAACGTGACGATCTTCGCCTCACCGGCCCGGCGCTGCTGTCTGAACCAGTCCCGGAAGTCACTGGACGCTTTCCAGCGGTTCCAGCCGTTCAGGACGTACAATGTCGGTTTGTCCGCCGCGTTGGCCCGAACAATATCCATCATGCGGAGCAACGGCTCTATGTCCCGGCTTGTGGTCCGCGTCGGGATCACAATAATGTCCGCCTCGGCCATCCACGCGCCCATCTGCTTTTGGAGCGCACCGGGCGTATCAATGACCGCGACGACGGCATCCGACCGCTGATCCGTCTTATGGAGCGTCCCACCCTGGGAATCGAGATCGAGAAAAGCGACCGGAACGCCGGTCCGTGCAAAGCTAAAGGCCAGCTCGTCGGCCACAAGCGACTTGCCGACGCCGCCTTTCTGGTTGCACACCAGGATTTTCTTCATGGGCGGCCTCGCCGGATATTCCTCTGGTTCTTTGCGAAACCCTTTTGACAAAATTTTCGCCATTGGCAGCACCCTCCTTTACGCCTACCAGTATACCACACAGATTTAAGTAAATCAATAGGACTTAATGAAATATTTACAATTCCCATATTGACAAAAGCGCAAAGAAGGATTATACTATGCGCATAGACAACGCAAATAAGGAGGAACAGAACATGAGAACCAGGCCGCCTAAAACGTCCCTCAATCTCCATGTCAGAATTGACACGAAAGAACGGCTCCAACAATATGCAGAAGAAAATCACACCACTGTTTCCCAGGCTGTCACAGATTGGATTTGGCAACAAAAACTGAGAACAGAAACCAAGGAAACGGAGATGGAAGAAAAATGATTGAAACAACGACCATCGAACAATCCGGCCAGCAAACGGACGCCCCGGAGATCGAAAAGGCGGAACCGGCAAAGAAACGACAGAACAGGACCCGAAAGAAAGCCGCTGAAACCGGCAATGCCGTCTCCCTCAAAGGGACACAGCTTGCCCTGCCGACCATCCCGCCGTACCAGACGGCCCTGACGCCCATTGAATCGGCACCGTTGCACCTGCAGCCCATCGTCAAGGACCTTGCCGACAAGCTCCGTTTCGAGGAATCAAAGCTCTACTTTGAAGGTTTTGACGCCAGCCTTGTGAACCTGGTTAAACAGTATGACAAGCAGCCGCAGGCCGTCTCCGACATCGACCTGCCGACGCTGCGGGTTCTTTATTCCATAATCCTGGACGACCTGTCCGGTATGCTCAAAACCAGCCCGGAAGAACTGGAAGAAATCACCCGAACCGACAGATACCTGGCACACGGCGTCACCATCTACATACCGGACTTCATGCGGCTCCTCGGCTACGAAGCGAACACGTCCAAGGACGGCTATGCTTTTGCCGTGGCAAAGCTGATGAGCTACAACAACATCCTCGGCGTCATGCGCGGCCAGTACGGAGACTCCCACTACCCTGTCATGGTTTTTATAGGCCACAACAAGGACAACAACACCGTGACCTTTTCCAGCCCGTACATGAACAAGCTGATTATGGGAATCGTCCAGGCCACCATAAAACGTGACAGCAAGGGCCGCGCCCTGGTGGACAAGCGCGGAAACGTCATAAACGCTGCCGGGTACACCCGCCTCGTGGACAGCAGCATAGCCAGCGAAAAGAACAAGCGGGCCGCAGAGATCGTCTGCCACGTCGTCGTCCTGATCGAGCAGGCCGGAAACAACGTCCCCCATATCAGGGCAAGCACACTCCTTGACCGCTGTGTTGACCTGAAAAATTTCGTGGACAGCGCAAGGCCGGCCGACGCGAACAAGGCGCTGAAACGGGCGTTCAGCGCCGCATGGAAAATGTTACGCACCAAGACCAGGCTGCAGGAGGCATACAAAAACATCCAGCTCCCGGACCCGGAGAAGGACATCCCGACAAAAAAGACACTGGACATGGTGTTCGAGTTCCGGCACGAAGGTAAGAACCAATGAGCAGGACAGCAGCCCGGATTTTCGCAGTGCTGGAACCCCGGAAAACAGGCTCAGATTTCAAAAAACTGCAATCCAAACGCCTGTTCAATTTTTCGCAGTGCTGCCCTACTTTTTTCGCAGTGCTGCCCTACTTTTTTCGCAGTGCTGCCCTACTTTTTTCGCAGTGCTGCCCTACTGCCCCTCTGAAAACTGTA
The DNA here is from genome assembly GCA_947624675.1 of uncultured Clostridia bacterium. GTDB lineage: Bacteria > Bacillota > Clostridia > Oscillospirales > Ruminococcaceae > UMGS1601. The sequence continues at coordinate 4,609 of CANQLI010000019.1, forward strand.
AGAATATCCGCAGTTTTTTGAAGTTTTGAACTCCTAATATCTTAATATCTTAGGATATTAAGATGGGGCCGCGCCCCCGCTTGCGCGGGCGCGGCCATCCATTGCATTTTTTCCAGTATGACGACCCGCACGGGAATGGAAAAGAAAAAGGCAAAACAGGCCGCCATTTCCCATTTTTCTTTTCCATCCCCGTATGAATCAAGGAGGTACAGATCATGTCAAAGAATGATAAGACGATACCGGAACCGTTCCCGCCTGCAAAGGCCCCGAACGCCACGGGCCCCGTCCCGCAACAAGTAGAAAAACCGTCCCAGACGGCCACCGCCCAGGGCCAGGCCCCGGCAAGCCCACAACAGGCGGCACAGCAAAAGCCGCTGCCCTTTGCCATGACGCAGGCGGGGGACTATTTCCATACGAAAGCCTTTGACGCCGACATCAAGCGTTATGCGGGATATGCGTCCAACCTGACCGGATACTCCAACCTGGACAAGATCCAGCCGCTTTATCCGGGGCTTTATGCCCTCGGCGCGATCAGCAGCCTGGGTAAGACGACGTTCGCCCACCAGTTGGCCGACCAAATGGCCGCGCAGGGGCAAATGGTGATCTACTTCTCGCTGGAACAGAACCGTTTCGAGATATTCTCGAAATCCATAGCTCGCAGCTTTTTCAAGACGCAGCTTTCGATCCTGCAGAGTGGAAAGCCCTCTACGTACCCGACGCCCAGCAGCATTGACATCCGGCGCGGGAAAGTGTCGAAGGACAACCCGGCAGAGCTGGCCCAGGAGATCGACCGCTACACATCGACCGTAAAGAACCACATCCTTGTGGTAGACGGCGCGTTCAACGTCACTATCGAGGACATCATCGGCCTGGTTGACGCTACCGTAAAGACCGGCGTGAAGCCCGTTGTTATCGTGGACTACCTGCAGATCGTTGCCCCGACCTTGATAAACCAGCGCATCCCGGACACCAAGACGGCCATCGACCACGTTGTCCATTCCATGAAGGTCATGCAGAGCAAGTACGACATCCCGGTTATCGCCATCAGCTCCCTGAACCGTGCAAATTACCTGGTGCCGGTTGACTTTGAATCCTTCAAGGAATCTGGCGGCATCGAGTACACGGCGGATGTTGTCTGGGGCCTGCAGCTCTCGGTCCTGCATAGCCCTGACTACCAGAAGGAAAAGGCCATCACCAAGCAGCGCGAAATGATTGCCAAGGCCAAGAAGGAATCACCCCGGAAGATCGAGCTGTGCTGCCTCAAAAACCGCTACGGCGTAGCCAGCTATTCCGTCCTGTTCGACTACTACCCGGCCAACGACTTTTTCATGCCTACGGACAAGCCGTAAATAAGTAAACTATACTTATAACGCACGTATTTAATTATAACATACTGAAAGGAGGCGACGCCATGGGTAACTGGGTGAGTGACAAGGCCAAGCGGGCAGCCCGCAAGGCCGACCTGTTCCAGTTTTTGATCTCCCACCATCCCGACCGGGTGAAGATCGAGGGGAACACGTTGCGCCTCAAAGACAACAAGAGCATCACCGTCAAGCGCGGTTACGCCGGTTGGAAAGATTGGGCCACCGACGAGACGGGAAACGGGATCGACCTGCTCCAATACTATTTCGGGTATGATTTCGTCGAGGCCGTCACGGCCCTGTCCGGCGATTACCTGGGACTGGCGACACCGGCCCCCCGCGTCCTGCAGCCGAAACCGGAACCGGCAGCGCCGGACACCTTCGCCCCGCCCCCGCCGCTGCAGGGCCGCTATCGGCAGCTCTACGCCTATCTGACCAAGACCCGGATGATCCCGGCACCGACCGTCCAGCAGCTTGTTGACGACGGCATCTTGTACCAGGACGCCGACCATGGAAACATGGTGTTCATCAACCCGGCCCGGACCTTTTATGAAGTGCGGGGCACAAACACATACAAGCCGTTCCATCAGGTCCAGTTTTCCGACTTGAAATCATTCTGGTGGGTAAAGGCCGGTTCCATGGACAGCGACGCGACCGTGGCCTATGTATGCGAGGCATCCATAGACGCCATAAGCCTGCTCCTGCTCCATAAAAAGGCTGGGATCACCGGCAACGGCCTGTACTGCGGGATCGGCGGCGTCGCCAACCAGGACCGGATCGACGCCATCAAGGCCGGTATGGCCGCCGCTGGGTGCCGAACCGTGATCTGCGTTGATAACGACGACGCGGGACAGAAGTGCCGGGACCGGAACCCCGATTGCAAATTCCTGATCCCGGTACACAAGGATTGGAACGAGGATTGGATCGCTGTTCAAAAAGAGGGATAGCCCTTCGGGGCCGTCCCTCTTTTTTTTTTCTTCTATCCATGTTTTTACTTATAACGTAATTATTTCAATAAACCTTACTTGTACAAGGGCCTGCCCTTTCCCATTTTTCTTTCCCTCCCCGTTGCCCCCGACAACGGGCCTTATTTCTGCTCAAACGGATTGGGCTTACTGAATCCCCGCGCCCTGGCCGCCCTGGTCAGCGTGGACTTCGATATGCCGGTCAGCTCGACGACCTCACTGTAACTGTGGTCCTGCAGCATTTCCACGGCCATGTCCCGTTGCCGTTCCGTGAACTTCGGTTTGCGGCCCTCCTTGTACCCCGGATCGTTGGCCCGTTTATAGGCCCTGCCGCCCTGCATCCGTTCAGCGATCAGGTCCCGTTCAAACTCTGCAAATGCCAGCATCACATGAAGGATCAGGCGGCCCGTTGGCGTATCTTCCAGCAGGCCCAGGTTGAGTATATGGACTTTGACGCCGCCCTGGACCCACTTCATCACCAGGTCATAGGCTTCGGTCTCCGTCCGCGCCACCCGGTCCAGCTTTGTGAACACGACCGTATCACCTGGCTGCAGCTCGTCACACAACCGGGAGAACTCCGGGCGGTCCATGGTCTTGCCGGTGAAGGTGTCGATATAAAACTCCGTACACCCCTCCGCCTCCAGCGTGGCCCTCTGATCTTCCAGCGACGTGCCGCGCTCCTGCTTTTTCGTGCTGACCCTTATATAGCCCCTTTTCATGGCGATTTCCTCCCTTTACTTATGAATACAAGTTTTGAATACGGAAAAACGGCCCAAAACGGCCATTTTTCTTTCCATTACCGTGCGGCTCCAAAAGTTTCAACTTTTGACTACGCTTATTGCTCGTCCCATCCGTTTTCACGGGCCTCCTGTCTCTGTTTTTCTTTCTCGCGCTCGTCGGTCTGCCGTGCCGCCTCATTTACCAGCGCCATACGCCACCCGGCCAGTAAACTGCGCTGACGCTCTGCATCGTCGTCCTGGGCCTCTTGGGGCGTCTCCTGGGGCTTTTCCTGTTCCTTGCCGGTATTCTTATCCTTGTGGCCGTCTCGGCGCTCCTGGGGCCTCCTGGACGGCATAGGCGGCTCGTCGTCGTCTTGCGGCACCACGATCACATCCTCATAGATGATCTCCGGGTTATCCATGTAAGCTGTAAACTGTTTCCTGAACTCCTGATTTTTGAGGGAAACGACGTTGTTTTGGTCTTTCTGGTAAATCGGGGCTATCTTTTGGCCGCGCATCCCATTTTGACGCCGCCACTCCGGAAACTTGGCCCAAAATGCCTCAAACTCGTCCCTGCGGCGATCCGCCTCGGCGAAATCAATATGGCCGTCAGCTTTCCGGGGTAAACCGGCCTCCCAACCATGGGCGGCATCGTATATCCCTTTCGCTGTCCGTTTGGCCTCCGCTCTTGCCGTTGCAAGGGAATCCTGCTCAACGGTTGCAGCGGCATCCTTTTTCGGCGGCTCCACTTTCGGCACCTTCACCGGCTCCGGGGGCGCGGCATCACGGAAGTCCTGCAGATTGGCAGCGCGGGACATTTTGGCGATACCTTCCGGCTGATAGTTACTCCCCAGCTTGAAAGACTTCCGTTTCAGGTTGGTGGGTATTTTTTCTTCACCGAATTTTGAAATGTCCACCAGCTCAAAGAGATAGTATTCCGGCTGTTGCTTGGTAGCTTTCCGGCGTTCCACCTCTACACCACGGCGACGGCATCCGGACATGAACTGTTCCTCCGAACTGGACTCCTTCGCGGCCTCACGGATACGCCCTTTCAGGTCGTCCGTCCAAATGTATTCCTTCTCCTGCAGCACCGGCTCCCGGTCCTCCGCAGCGGCCTTCTGCAGCTCCGCAGCGTTGGCCTTTTCTATGGCCTCGTTCTTCTCCCTCTTGGCCCGGACGGTCTGCGTCTCCCGTTCCGGCGCTGGCGTCCCCTTGTCCAGATCGACGTATTGGGCGCATATCTCGTCAACAATGTGCTTGACGGCAGGGAAGTAATACTGCTTTGCCGCAAGACCCTTATTCGTCACCATGCTTACGTCGTTCATTGCGATATGGCCGTGGATCAGGCCGCCCACGCCGTCCGTCTGGACAGCGACCAACGCCTGGTGATCCGGCCCCAGCTTTTGAGCGATTTCACACAAAATGGCCCCGGCCTTTGCAATGTCGGCAGGGTTGTCCGGGTCAAGCTCCTTCCGGGAAAACGACACCACGAAACGGTCTATCTGCGTTGTGTGGTTGGACCGCGCCCTATTCCAGTAGACTTGCATCTGTTTATCATAAGGGACGGCCTCGCCCGGCAGCATATTGACACCGTAAACGTACTGGTTCCGCTGCTCCGCGCCGTTATGGCCTCCTTCGCCGTCGCCCAGAATGTACCACAGGGCATCCGCGCCGTGGGCCGTCCTAGTCACTCGACTATACGCCATAGAGCTTCACCCACCTTCTGCGTTGCAGCTTCATACTCGCCCATGAGCCTATCCATGTCGCCCTTGGAAAAGCCCCGGCACTCCTGCTCGATCTCGTCCTTCTCACGCATCATGTTCTGAATGTCACTGAGGTCATATTTGCCTTTGTACTTGTGTTCCAGGTTTTTAAGCCGGACTTCCTGATTATAGTTGACGCCGATCCTGTTCAACTCAAGCCGGATACGGACCATTTCATCCATGATCTCACGCAGCAATTCCCTGATTTCCACAGCTTGCTTTCTGTCCAAAATTTTGACCGTCCCCAGGTAATCGGCCATGTTTCCGGCAACAGCTATCCGCACCAGCTCCGCCATGGAGACATGATTGACAGCGGCAACACCTTTGATTGCGTCAAATGCTCCGGGACTAAACCGGACACATAATTGCACCAGTCTTTCATTCTTTCCGGTCTGTGTGTCGCTTTGACCCACGCCACTTTCCGGCATTCTGTCTTTCTCGTTTGCCTGCATAATGTGGTCTCCTTCCTTACCCTTTTCGGGCCGTCCGCCTCACGGCGACCGGCTCAAAAAGGGTATCTTTTTCACTATTATAATCCCACCTGCTGAAAAATGCAAGGATAGAGTTTCAATTCGCTACGCGAATGAAACTCTCCCTTGCCGGGGACACCACTCCGCTATGCTGCGTGGTTTCCCCTGGGCCCTTTCCGGGCTACGCCCGGTGAACGACAGCGGCCAAAAATGGTATTGCCTATGACCTGACCAGCCCGGCGTCGGGGCGCGCGCTGACGCGCAACCCCGACGCTTAAAGACGGCGCATCAATGCAGGCGGAACGCCAGATGGTTTTTCGTTCCATCCCCGTTACGCTGGGACGCACCGAAAAATTTGTGGACCGCTGCCGTGAGGCGGCGGTCCATTTTGGCGACCCGGCCCGACCCGGTATAAGCACCAGACGCCGTGAGGCGGCGGGTGCTTTCCGGCATATCTCGAAACACTGGATCGTACCCGCTGCCGTGAGGCGGCGGGTACTTTCTGGGACCAGGGACGAACCCCGATATAGCACCGGACGCCGTGAGGCGGCAGGTGCTTTTCGGCATACCCGGAACACTGGATCGTGACCGCTGCCGTGAGGCGGCGGTCACATGTCGTCCCAAACGGCTTTACCGATATGTGCCCGCGCCACGCGGCGCAGGCACATATCGTAGGCAACAAATTTTTTCAGAGAGGTGGGTTTATGCAAAAGAGCAAAGAGCAGTACCAAGCCGAGAGGGCGGCCAAGGTCCAAGACCTTATGGACCAGTTGGAGGCAGGCGTAAAGGCCGTTTTTGAATCTGACAACTACCGCGATTATCTCAATGTCATGTCCCGTTTCCATCATTACAGTTTCCGAAACAGCATCCTGATCTGGCTCCAAAGGCCAGACGCCACGCAGGTTGCCGGGTACACCGATTGGCAGCGGAATTTCAAGCGCCAGGTCCGGAAAGGCGAGAAAGGCATCCGCATTTTTGCCCCGGTGCTGCGCCGGAAGGAGGACGACGACGGCAACAAGGAGGACGAGATCGTGTGCTGCAAAGTCGTGTCGGTGTTCGACGTTTCGCAGACCGAGGGACCAGAACTGCCGACCTTGGGCGTGGACGAGCTGACCGGCGACGTGGCCCAATACGGCGTCCTGTACGACGCCCTGATCCGCGTTTCGCCGGTCCCCATGGGCTTTGAAAATATGCCCGGTGACTGTCACGGATATTACAACCCGACAGAGCTGCGTATCGCTATCAGGGACGGAATGAGCGAGTTACAGACCGTCAAGACGGCCATCCATGAGATCGCCCATGCGACCCTCCATGCACTCCCTGCAGACGGTAAGAGGCCCAAGGACGGCCCGGACCGCAGCACCCGTGAGGTACAGGCGGAGAGCGTCGCATACATCGTCTGCCAGCACTACGGCCTGGACACGTCTGATTACTCTTTCGGGTACGTCGCCGGTTGGAGCAGCGAGAGGGACGCCCCGGAGCTGACGGCCAGCATGGACACGATCCGGCAGGCCGCCCACAAGCTGATCGACGCCATCGACGCGGCAATGGCCGCCTGATTTTCTTTTCCATTTCCGTGCATTACATTGATTTACTTATATTTTACTTAAAGGAGGCGACCTAAAACGAGCAACAGAACAATGGTAAAGCTGTCCGCATCGGATAGCTGCATCGGTTTCCGGACCATCAGCCGGGCCGGAAAATCGCCGCATTGGTTTTATGTGACACGGGACGAACTGGCGGCCCTGGACGAACAGCACCACATCGTTACCCGCGACCTGGCATCTTTCGCAGAGTTTTTAAGCAGTCAAAATAATCTGCTTGAAATCCGGTTCACCTGGCTTTCCGAACAGGGAAACGGCGCCGTGTCCGGCCACAATGAGAGCGTCACGCTGAATTATCTGGCCTTCAAAGCATTTGCGGAAAAGAGCCTATGCGGGGGACGGACGGACTGCTCCATGTTGTCCATCGACACGGCCTGCAGGCGGCCTGTTCTGGATTTTTCCGCTGCGCTGGCCACTCTGCACCGCGTCCTGGCGTCGCCCATTACCAGAAAAAAGCTATCCAGGGCGCTGCGTGACAACTTCCAGTGGCCCAGAACACCAGTCATAGCGTTTTATCCCGATTGGGACCCGGACAGTTTCTTTTTCAAGGAAATTCGCCCGGACGGCAGAACCGGCCTCTGCGGCGGCCTGATCCTGCACCACAGCGACCGGAAACGCGGCCCCTATTATGCCGTACACACTTGATTGATTGGAGGGATGCAAATGAACTACGGAGCGAACATCATCAAAGAAACATCCAACGGCTACGACCTAATCAGAATCCAGGACGATATGCTCACGCACCGGGAAATTGAGCTTGTCGGAGAGATCGACGACCAGGCCGTGAACGCACTGATCCGGGAGCTGCGCTATCTGGAACGGCAGGACCCGGACGCCGAGATCGTGATGTATATTAACAGCCCTGGGGGCGGCGTGGACAGTGGCCTGGCGCTCTACGACACCATGCAGGCCATAAGCTGCCCCGTCCGGACCGTCTGCGTGGGCCTTGCGGCGTCCATGGCGGCGCTGATCTTCGTTTCCGGCGCAAACCGCGATATGCTTCCCCATAGCCGGGTGATGATCCATGACCCGCTGATCGTCCAGACCGGAGGTAGCGCGTTAAAATTAAAGGCCGTGAGCGACGACCTCATGGAAACAAGGCGGATCGTCGCGGAAGTTATCGCCCAGCACACCGGCAGGAGCCTGGATGATATACTTGCCAAGACCGCCACAGACAGCTATTTTAGGGCCGAGGACGCGGTAAAATTCGGGCTGGCCGACCATATCATCACTTCTTTTGCACGAAAGGAGGCGGAAAATGTCTAAAAATGTCGAATCGTGTCGAATTTTAGCGGATAATGTCACCGTCAGTAACAACACCTGGATCACGGGCCTTAACAACAACGATCTCCTTGTCGGGCCGTCCGGGGCCGGAAAAACGCGGGGCTATGTGGTTCCCAATATCCTTCACAGCGAGGATAGCCTGATTGTGGCCGACACCAAGGGCAACCTGTCCCGGATTTATGGACCGGTCCTGGAGGCCAAAGGCTATAATGTCATGCACCTGAATTTTAAGGACGTCGCCCGGTCCGAATGGGGCTACAATCCCCTCGACTATATCCGACAGACCGACGATCCCGATACCATCAAGAACGGCGACCGGTACAGTGAGCAGGACATCCGGAAAGTGGCCCAGGCGATCTGCCCCTGTCTTGACCAGTCAGAGCCGTTTTGGGACCTGGCCGCCCAAATGTACCTCGAAACGATCCTGCTGTACGTATTGAACCGTTTACCGGCACAGCAGCACACGCTGTATGAGGCATACACCTTTCTGTCCAGAATGAACACGCCAGAAATAAAAAGCATGATCCGTGAGGAATATACCGTCCGGCCAGACAGCGCCTTTGCCCGGAAAATCCTGATGGTGACTTACAACTGCTTTGCCGAAAAAATGGACGCCAGCATCAGGGGCATACTGGCCCGGCACCTGGACGCCGTTGCATACCCCGCTATGCGGCGGTTTTTCACAATGCAGAACAAGATCGACATGAACGCCTTTTTACGTGGCAAAACGGCCCTGTTTTTAAGCATCAGCGACAGCGACCGCAGCCAGGACGCCATTGCGAACCTGTTTTATATGCAGGCGTTACAATACCTGCTCGACGCCGCAGACCAGCAGCCAGACAGCCGCCTGCCTATCCCCGTGCGCTTCATCCTGGACGATTTCAGTACCAATGCCCTAATCCCGGATTTCGACAAGATTATTTCCGTCATCAGATCCCGCGAGATATACGTTTCCCTCATTGTCCAAAGCCTATCCCAGCTCGAAGGGCTTTACGGCGAGAGCAAGGCCCAAACTATCGTCAACAACTGCGACACCTGCCTGTACCTGGGCGGGACGGACGTGCGGACGGCAGACTATTTCGCGGGCAAGCTCAACGTCCAGCGGTCAACCGTGCTGAACCTGCCCCTGGACCGTATGTATTTATTTATCCGTGGCAGCGAACCCCGTCGCATACGGAAATACGACCTGGACAGCGACAGCGCGTATATGGCACTATTAACGGAGATGGAACAGAAAACAGCCAGAAAAGGAGGAACCGATGGACCACAAAACGACCGATAACATCCTGACACTGGAAGAACGGCTTAACCTGGCAGCCCGGTCCGAAGCGTCGTCCCAGGAGGCGGCCACGGCCATGGTCAAGCATTTTTCTTCCATCCACGCCGTCAATATCTTTGCCGGAAAGCCCGATATAACCCTGCTGTATGAACTGGCGACGCAGGAGCTGGACAGCGACATGGACCTGGACGTGGACCATTACAAAGGTTTCTGCCGCCTTTTCGCCACCATACTGCA
>CANQLI010000020.1 GCA_947624675.1 uncultured Clostridia bacterium
CCCCGTCCCATGTTCATCAGCTCCATGTGGGACAGAGCCTCGTCGATCTCACGCATTTCATCCGGGGAAAGTTCAATATCCACCGCGCCGAAGTTCTCTTTGACGCGCTCCTTTTTTGTTGTACCGGGGATAGGTACAAGATAGGGCTTCTTTGTGATCTCCCATGCGAGGGTGATCTGTGCGGGCGTGGCGTTCTTGCGCTCCGCAAAGTCCCGGATCAGCTCCAGCAGGCCGCAGTTCTGTGTCATGCCTTCTTCCTTGAACAGCTTCATGTTACCTCGCCAATCGCCGTCGCGGTACTTGGTTTCCGCGTTATACCTGCCGGAAAGGAATCCCTTTGCCAGCGGGCAGGCAGATACATAGGTCAGCCCCAATTCCTCGCAGAGCGGGAAGTAGGTCGCCTCGTCCGCAGTGTTCAGCAGAGAATAGACGTTTTGCACCGCCGACAGCTTGCAGACCTTATGGGCGCGGCGAATATAGTCAATAGGCGCAAAGGAAACGCCCCATGCGCGGATCTTTCCCGCCTTTATAAGCTTCGCCATGGTTTCCGCCACTTCCTCCGGCTCCGTGTTCGAGTCGATCCGATGCTGGTAATAGAGGTCGATATGATCCGTCCCCAGCCGGGAAAGAGAGGCGTCGATCTCCCGCAGAATGGAATCATGGCTGCTGTCCAGCTTGAAGTTCTCGTCGATGATGCCAAATTTTGTGGCAAGCACGATTCTATCCCGTATGGGCGCAATCGCCTTTCCGAGATACCGTTCGTTGTCCGCCCCGTAAAACGGCGCGGTGTCAAAAAGCGTGTAGCCCACTTCATGCGCATAGCGCATCAGGTCTACCATGGCCTGCTCCGGTTCTACCACGCCATAGGAGTGGGTTTGTCCCATGCACCCGTAGCCGATGGCAGAGATTTCAATATCCGTATTTCCGAGGATTCTTGTTTTGCTCATAGAGGTTGCTCCTTTGTTATTCTAACATCTCCGCGCATTGCTTCAAAAAGTTCGTGATCTTCAAATGCTGCGGGCAGGCGCGCTCACATTGTTTGCAGCCGATACAGTCGGAGGCGCGGTGTCCCTCCGGGATAGTAGCATAGCGTTCTTTCGCCTGCGCCGTCTGGCCGTTGCCGAGCTGCAGGTTGGCGGCGGCAAAAATGTCGGGAATGGGAATCTGTTTCGGGCAGCCGTCCGTGCAGTAGTGGCAGGCGGTGCAGGGAATCTCAGCAGAGTTTCCGAGGATTTTTTGCGCCTCGCGGATGATTTTCTGTTCTTCGGCGTTCAACGGCTGGAAATGCTTCATGTAGGAGAGATTATCTTCCATCTGCGCCACGCTGGACATTCCCGAAAGCACCGTGATAATGCCGTCCAGACTTGCGACAAAACGGATCGCCCATGATGCCGGGGACATATCTGGGGCATAGTCGTGGAACAGCTTTTTTACTTCTTTCGGCGGGTTGGCCAGCTTGCCGCCCTTCACCGGCTCCATCACAACGATGGATTTGCCGTGCTTTCTCGCTACCTCATAGTTGGCACGGGAGTTTACTTCCGGGTTGTTCCAGTCGGCATAGTTGATCTGAAGCTGGACGAAATCCACCTCTGGGTGTTCGGTGAGCAGCTTGTCCAGAAGCTCCGGGCCTGCGTGGAAAGAGAACCCAAAATGTTTGATCAGTCCCTCCGCTTTGCGCTCCGTTACAAAATCCCAAATGTGGTACTTGTCGTACTTCGTGTAGTTGTTCGCCATGAGAGCGTGCATCAGGTAATAGTCAAAATATCCTGCGCCGGTGCGCTCCAGACTCTTATAAAACTGCCCCTTGGCGCTCTTTTCGTCGTGGCACATCATAAAGGCGTTGAGCTTGGTGGCAAGGGTGTAGGAATCCCGCAGGTAGCGATCCACCAGCGCCTTTTTTATGTCTGTCTCCGAGGTGCCGTATACAAAGGCGGTATCAAAGTATGTAAATCCCGCCTCCATAAAGAGGTCGACCATCTTTTTGACCTGCTCGATGTCGGTGCCCAGCACCTTTTTCGGCAGCCGCATCAGCCCGAAGCCCAGCTTGGGTGTTTCCTTACCAAAATAATCAGACATTGTTTTTCTCCTATTCTTTCATCAAAGGTTATGTGCTACTTCATAAGCGTCGCGGATACAAGTTAGGACATTCCCGACCTTGCTCCCGTCGCCAATCTCATAGATTTCCGCACCGCACCCGGCAAGTTCCGCCGCAATAGAGGGCATCGGTCTATATCCGACAGATAGAATGACTGTATCTGCGGGGATCGTCTGTTCCGCGCCGTCTGCCATAAGAATGACCGCACCGTCATCGTTTACGGCCTTCAACCGGGTGTTCGTGAGAATCTCCGTGCCGTAATACTCGAAAGCGTCCAGCAGCATCGTTTTATTCATACCCGGCACATCTCCGGTTTTCATGATTTCATCCAGAGCTTCTACAATGCTAACTTCTTTGCCCTCCTGCTCGTAACCGAGAGCGATTTCGCAACCCACAAGTCCGCCGCCGACAACGACAACTTTCTTACCGACTGCCTTTTTGCCGAGAAGCGCGTCTACGCCGGACACGGTTTTCGGGTGGTCAATACCTTCAATTCGCGGCATGATGGGAGAGGAACCCACCGCCAGAATAATCGCATCCGCGCCGCTTTCCCGGAGCAGTTTTGCATCGGCGGGAGTATGCAGCTGCACATCTACGTCCAACAGCTCCATCTGGTGTTTGTAATATTCGCAAAGATCAGCCACCTCAGCTTTGAAAACGTGGGCACCTGCCGGGATCAAGTTGCCGCCGAGAACATCGGATTTTTCATACAGTGTTACGTCGTGTCCGCGCAGCTTTGCGATCCGGGCTGCTTCCATACCGGCCACACCGCCGCCTACAACGATAACCTTTTTCTTTTCAGCCGCTTTGGTGATGCGGCAATCCAATTCATGCCCTACTTCGGGATTGACCGCGCAGCCAACTTTACCGCTGGTGAAGTATCCCCAAATGCAGCCCTGATTGCATCCGATACAGGTGCGGACACATTCCGGCTTTCCTGAGGCGACTTTTTTTGCAAAGTCCGGGTCGGCAATGGCCTGTCTGCCGATCACTACGGCATCGATTTTTCCTTCGGCAATGGCTTGTTCGTCCAGATTGGGGTCAACCATGCGAGCGCCGCAGAGTACGGGGATGGAAACTGCCGCTTTCAGCCTTGCCGCCATGTCGAGCGTGTACCCCTTTTTGACATAGGCGGGCGGCATGGCATAGTAAAAGGCGTCCAGCGTTCCGGCGTCCGTGCTTAAAGCGCCATAGCCGTAGGATTCCAACAGTTTGCCGATCTCAATCGCTTCCTCCACTGTTCGGCCTGCTTCCTCACTGCCGTCATAGGAGGCTTTGTCAAACCCTTTCATGTAGCTTTTGAGTGCCAGACGCATAGTGACGGGGAAATCTTCACCACATTCCCGCTTGATGGCCTCCACGATTTCTTTTGCCACGCGAATGCGGTTCGTAAGACACCCGCCGTATTCGTCCTCCCGGTGGTTCATAAGAGACAGGGCAAAGGAATCCAGCAGGTGGCCCCAGTGCATGGCGTGAATATCCACGCCGGCGAATCCGGCGTCCTTGCACAGCCCCGCCGCTTGCGCCATGGATTCTACCTTGTGATGGATCTCCTGCACGGTCAGGGTCTCGGTGGTCACGGTGGGATTGCCCAGGCGCGGAAGCGGGGACGGCGTTTTCAGTCCGCCGTTTCTGCCCACATTGAAACTGAGTTGCATAAACATTTTCGCGCCATAGGCCGAAAGCCGGGTGTTTAATTCCCGGCCGGTCGCTATAAATTCCTGCTTATGGTTCAGGATGGTGTCTGTGCCGTCAAGTTCCGCGTCAGTGGAAGTACCTCCGCTGAACAGCAGACCGAAACCGCCCTCGGCACGACGCACAAAGTATTCGACGCCCTCTTTTGTAAAGCCGCCCCAGGCATTGTTGCCGAAGCCGGTATCCATGGGAGCCATGAACATACGGTTTTTAATCGTTACGTTTCCGATCTGAATCGGCTTTGAAAGATTCGGGTATATCCGCACGGTTACACCTCCCAATTATTTGCCAAGTTCATGCTTGTCGGAAATGAGGAATGTAGTGCGGCGGCGCTTAATATACCATTTGCCGTCCACCTTCACATAAATGTCAGAATAGCGGACATAGTTTGTTGTAATGATGTCTTTGCCGTTTTCCTCGGTCACAAGTGTTGCTTCGCAGTAGGCAGTGCCTTCGGCCTCGGTGCAGTCGTCATTTATCGTGACGTTTTGCTGACCATTGATGTGATATACCGCCTTGCAGGGATTGATCGTTGCTGCAAAGGCCGCCACAAGTGCTTCACGGCCCTCAATGTTGTTGATCTCGCCGTCAAAACCAATTTGAAATTCCAGCTTGCCGTCCGGCAGGAAAAGCTCGCCCTGTCCGGCCGCGTCCTTCACATCTGCCAAATTGGAAAAGACATCCGCCAATTCCTTCAGTTCCATTTTTGCCTGCATCATTTCCGGTGTCATAATCTTATCCTCCTAAAAATATATTATTTGTTATATCCGTTATCAGAAAGCCATTTTGTTACGCTCTCCTGGGTACTGTTTCGGTCGTTCTGCGCGGTGCTGCCGCGAATGGCAAGGCCCTCTCCGATGGTAGAATCCGGGCAAAGCTCACCAATCGTCCGATCCATCCCGGCAAGCCCACTGCCTCCGTGGGTGCAGAACGGGATGATCGTCTTGCCGGAGAAATCGTAGCTCTGCAAAAAGACCTTGATGATGGTCGGCGTGTCGCCCCACCAAATCGGATAACCGAGGAAAATCGTGTCGTAATCGTCCATGTTCTCCACAGTACCCGCGATCTCCGGGGGATCGGTTTCCTCTTTCCGGGAGATGTCCAGAAGCCCGTCGTAGGTAGTGGGATATTCTTCGGTGGATTCGATTTTGAAGGTATCCGCACCGGTTGCGTCGGCAATCATTTCCGCCACAATCTCGGTGTTTCCCTTTTCAATGACGCCCACTTCGTACTGCTCACCAGCAAGGGAAAAGTAAGCGACAAGAATATTGCTGCCCGAAGTGGTTTCATCTGATGACTGATCCGGCCCCGTCTCCGAGTTTGTGTTGGATTCTTCCGGCTCGCTTTCGGGCTGCTTGCTTGCATCCGATTGACTGCTTTCGGGAGTCTCTGTCCCGGCAGGTTCCGAATTTGCCCCGCCGCCTCTGCCGCAAGCCGTAACGGTCAACAAAAGGCAGGTGCAAAGTAAAAATGATAATAATTTTTTCATGTGCTTTTCCTCCTAAATTTTATTTTAGATCTGGCAGTGGCTGTATTGTCTTTTTCCATACCACACGCATAAACAGCAGTGCCAACACCGCCACAAGAATCTCTGTTATCACAAAGGCATACCAGACCGTATATACTGTTCCGACATGTGAGAAAAACGTCGCAGCCGTCAACATGATTCCAAACTGTGCCAACGAGGTAATCAACGTTTTGGTACTATGACCCAGAGCCTGAAAATAGGAGCCAAGAATCAATGTTGTTCCGGAAAACGGGAAAACAAAGCTAAATATGTGAAGCGCTGCACGACCGATCTCCAAAACCTCATTTTGTGCATTGAACAGCGCCAACAACAGATCCGGAATAGTCTGAAATACCAGCAGCCCAAAAATCGTGAGCAAGATTGTCGCGGCGAAGCAGACAGACATAGTCTTTTTAATGCGTTCTCGTTTTCCGGCTCCCAGGTTGTAGGAAATAATCGATACAACTGTGTTTTTTAAGCCCCAGACAGGTATCAGCACAATACTCTGCAGACGCACATAGATGACATAGACAGCAGGCGCTGCGGCGGTAAAGCCGAGCAAAATCTGATTCATGAAAAATGTCATGGCTGGGCTAATCGACTGCTGCAATGCTGCGGGAAATCCTACATTCCATATCCTTTTCAGCATATCTCCGTGCGGTTTGAGCATACCGAAGCAGAATCGGATTTCCTTATTCATCCTCAAATTACAAATAAACCCTATGGCAGCTGCAGAAAACTGTGCCACAACTGTTGCAATAGCAGCTCCTCTCATACCAAGAGCCGGAACACCTAAAAAACCAAAAATCAGAATCGGGTCGAGTATCAGGTTTACAATCGTTCCCGTCAGCAATGAGAACATTGAACCGAGAGAACGGCCTGTCGCCACCAGCATTCTCTCCAACATGACTTGGTTCGCCACTCCGAATGAAAACGTGCAGACCACCGAAGTGTATGCTGTTCCGAACTGTCGGATCTCTGTAATGTCAGTCTGGAAGCGATAAAAACTCTCCGTGAAGAACAATCCAAATATACAGAATAATAGCGATACTGCCCAATTCACCAAAATCCCATTGCCTGCCGCACGGTTTGCCTCTTCCAACTTACCTTCCCCAGTTTTCGGGAGAGTTCTGCATTCATGCCAACGCTAAACCCGACTGTCACGCAGGCAAGCAGACTGGAGATCGGCGTTGCCAGTGACATGGCGGTTAGGGCATTTTCTCCAAGCCTGGAGACAAAAATACTGTCGACCACATTGTAAAGTGTTGACACCAACATGGACAGAATTACCGGTACAGACATCTTCATCAGCAGATTCCCAATAGGCATCGTACCCATGATATTTTCTTCAGATCCTATCGTTTTCGATGCTGTCATATCTGCGCCCCTAATCCATGTATTCCGATCCCATATTGACATCCTTGCGGTGGCCGTAAACGGTCAGTCCGGCAAGGGCGGTTTCCAACTCCGCAAATTCCCCATCGGTCAGCTTTACGCTGCTGGCTCCGAGATTTTCAAGGATGCGCTCCTTGTTTTTGGAGCCGGGGATCGGTACAACATGGGGATATTTATGGAGCATCCAGGCGAGGGAGATCTGTGCGTTTGTCGCGTTCTTGCGTTTCGCCATATCGGAAACCAGCTCGATAAACGGCTGATTGGCGGCGATGTTTTTCTTTGAGAGCTGCGGCACCCATTTCCGCACATCGTCGCCTTGGAATTTCGTTTCCGCCGTCACCTTGCCGGAGAGGTATCCGCTGGCGATGGGCGAAAATGAAACGAAACCGATGTTATGTTCCCGGCAATAGGGGATTACTTTCTTTTCGTAGTCCCGCTCCATCATGGAGTAGATGTTCTGTACCGCGCTCACCGGCGTCACTCGATGCGCCCGGTCAATGAAATCGGTCGTCACCATGGAAAGACCCCAGCCGCGGATCAGACCGTCCGCGATGAGCTTTCCCATTCCTTCCGCCACCCGTTCCACCGGTACGGCGGGGTTGATTCTGTGCAGATAGTAAAGGTCAACGTAGTCGGTTCCCAACCGGTTCAGAGAAGCCTCAAGATGTCGGCAAAAAGCGTCGTAGATGTTCTTGGCTTCTCCTGTGCCGATAAACAGCTTTGTTGCGAGAACGACATCCTCACGGCGTCCCCGAATGGCCTTGCCTACGATTTTTTCATTGTGTCCTGTTTCAGAAAGATACGGTCCGTATGCCTCCGAAGTATCAAGAAAAGTGCAGCCATAGTCCAGCGCCGCCCGAATTGCCTCAATGCTGTAATCTTCCGAGGGGATTTCTCCGTATCCGTGGGAAAATCCCATGCAGCCCATTCCGATTTCCGAAACGGTCAAATTTCCGAGTTTTCTTTTGTCCATGAGATACCTCCACTACTAATTCTCATGTGTGTATTATACCGCTTGCGCGATTCAAACTCCACACCATTTTGACAGTGAAAGGGGTATACGCCACACTCTGTGCAAAAATGCGGCGTAACTACACACGGGTTGATTTTTACACACGGATGGTATATAATAGGAATAAACACGATTTGAACAGCAGGAGGTACCGTTATGAACGACACAGGAAAAGAAGATTTGCGTGTAATCCGCACAAGGGAGGCCATTCGGAAAACCTTTGAGGAAATGATCTGCGAGATGGATTATGAGCAGATTTCCATAAAGGAGCTGACGGAGCGGGCAAGGATCAACCGTAAGACTTTCTATCTGCATTACAATTCTCTGGACGATCTTTTGAGGGAACTGCAAAACGAGATGGCAAAAAATTTCATCGAACGCACCCGTGACCTTGAACGCCCCCGTGATATGGATAAAATCACGCGAGAGTTCTTTCTGGTAAGCGAAGGCGCGGGGCGGCTTCATGAAAGACTGATGTGCAGCGGCAGCTACCACTATATCAGCCGCCGTATTACAAATGAGATCATGTCGGAAACATGGGGCGCCGATGGCAAGGAGAAACACGTCGATCCGTATGTCCAGAATATCATTATGACCTTCGTTTCCCAAAGCACCATTGAAATTTATAAGCAATGGGTGGCTGACGGAAAGAAGATTCCACTGGAAGAAATCATTGCTCTGACAACAAAGCTGATTTGCAACGGTGTAAATGGTCTTGCTTTTAAATAAAGCAAGGCTGGTTTTCTCTGCTAATTCGTTTATACCCTGCGGTCAGTTCTTCTCCTCTCTGTATACATTTTGATTTTTCCTTTTGAGGGGGGTTCAAAAGTTCATAGAGGGTTCAAAATTGATCCTGGGGAGGGTTCACTCATAAATACCAGTTCTCCGTCAATACCAATACATAAACAAGAAAAAGCAGGGCTTTCGGCGGCTCACATGTGCCGAAAGCCCTGCTTTCTACATTCTTTTCGATATTTAAGGGGTTCAAATTGTATTAAAGTCGTTATTTGCTTTTCGTTTTACATGTTTAATTTTTCGGTAAAATCAGCCATGGCTTCAGAGACCTTAATCTGCTGCGGACAGACGGCTTCGCAGCTCCTGCAACCTATACAGGCGCTTGGCAGCTTGTCGTTCGGATACGAGGACAGGGCCATCGGCGCGATAAATCCGCCGTTGGTGAAGCAGTGCTCATTGTAGAAAGCCAGCAAAGTCGGAATATCCAGTCCCTGCGGGCAGTGGCTCACGCAGTAATGGCAGGCGGTGCAGGGCAGGACGATCTTCCGCACCATCTCGTCGGCCATAGCCAGCAGACTTTTCATTTCATCTTCTGATAGTGGTTTTTCTTCCCGGAAAGTCCGGATATTTTCTTTCATCTGCTCCATGTTGGACATGCCGGACAATACGACAGTCACTTCGGGGATGGACTGCAGGAAGCGGAACGCCCATGCAGGGATTTTCTCATCGGGGCGCATGGCCTTTAACCGGGCTTCTTCCTCGCCAGTTAGATTTGCCAGACGGCCGCCCCGAAGCGGCTCCATCACCCAAACGGGGATGTGGTATTTTTTCAGAAGCTCCACCTTTGCTTTGGCGTCCTGAAAGCTCCAATCCAGGTAATTCAGCTGGATCTGACAAAATTCCATACTCTTTCCGTATTTTTCAAGGAACCGTTCCATCACGTCATAGCTTCCATGGGAGGAAAATCCGAGATGACGAATCCTTCCGTTTGCTTTCTGTTTCATCAAATAGTCATAAAGCCCGTACTTTTCATCCATGTACGCGTCAACGTTCATCTCGCAGACATTGTGGAACAGATAGAAGTCAAAGTATTCCACCTGACATTTTTTCAACTGCTCCTCAAAAATTTCTTCCACTTTTGTCATGTTGGAAAGATCATATCCCGGAAATTTGGTGGCCAGGTAGAAACGGTCCCTCGGATATTCTTTTAAGGCCCTTCCCATCACGAGTTCCGAATTGCCGTCATGGTAGCCCCAGGCGGTGTCGTAGTAATTCACGCCCTGTTCCATCGCGTAAGCGACCATTTCTTTCGCGGCCGCTTCATCAATATTGGAATCATCTCCGTCTATGACCGGGAGACGCATGGCGCCCATACCCAGAGCCGATAATTTCAAATCCTGAAAATCTCTGTAAATCATAAGTTTGCCTCCTTGTCAATCCATATAGGTCTGATAGTTATTTTTCGCATGGTACTCAACAGCCTCACGCAAGGCAGCCGTGACGTCAAACGCCCCGCCGATCTTCTTGGTCTGCGACGCGTAATCCCCTGTCTCAAAGGCCCGGTCGTAGGCACTGCGGAAGCTCTTATAGTAGTTCAGCTCCGCGCAGAAGGTGGGATCGGGCTGGATCAACATACTGTTGTACGCCCGGATGATACCGGACACGGGCACGCCGTAGGCATTATCGTCCAGGGCGGACCAGTCGCTGCAGCGGTATTTCCAGGTCTCCTGATATTTTCCTTTCATTTCAGCCAAAGCCTGTTTTTCCCCGTCGGTGAGGGGTTTGAAGTCCTGCATATAGCCGGTGTTGTCCGTCACCTGGGCGAGATTGCTCATGCCGGAGAGGACGGCCAGCACACCTTCCTGCGAGGCGGCAAAGCGGATCGCAAAGCTGGCCGGGGAAGCGTTCTGATCAATATCCTGAAAGATATGTTCCGCGCCGGCGGGGACTTTGGCCAGCATGCCGCCCTTTACCGGCTCCATGACGATGACCTGCTTGCCGTGCTTGCGAATGACCTCATAACACTTCTTCGACTGGATGAACGGCTCCTCCCAGTCATAGTAGTTCAGAACGATCTGAACGGCGTCAACCTCCGGATGATCGGTCAAAATCTGATCCAGATGGGCGGCGTCATCATGGTAAGAGAATGCGATGTGGCGGATCTTACCCTGTTCCTTCCACTGCTTCATGTGGTCAAACAAATGGGCGTCCTGGACTTCCGTGGCATAGATATAGCGGTTCAGATTGTGGAGTAGGTAGTAATCAAAGTATTCCACCCCGCATTTGTCCAGCTGCTCCTGGAAAATGGCTTCCACCTTGTCTGCGGCAGGCATCTGGAAGGTAGGAAATTTCGACACCAGCAGGAAGCTCTCCCGCGGATGGCGCTTGACAAGGGCTTCCCGGATCGCGGTCTCAGAAGTACCGTCATGATACACATAGGAGGTATCAAAGTAGGTAAATCCCCGCTCCAGGAAAATGTCTACCATCTGTTTGAACTGTTCCATGTCGATGTCGGTTGCATTGTCGCTTTTCTGGGGAAGGCGCATCAGCCCAAATCCCAATTTCTTGATCTCACTCATCGTTAGTTCCTCCTGCTTTTATTTTATTTTATTTTTCGCGCTGTTTTCTTTTTCATGATCGCTCTCGCGGATATAGGGTCGTATCATGGTCGGTAAAAACAGATTGCAAAATTCTTTTGTGCGTTCCTCAAAGCTGTATGCACCACCGGACATGTCCCAGCAGAGCATTTCACCGTAGATCACATCTACCAGAGCGCCCGCGAGCGCGTCTATGGGCGTGCTTTTTTTCAGTTCACCGCGCTCAATTCCCTTTTCGATCATACCCTTCATGGAATCAATATCCACGCGGAGTTTGTCCTTGTTGTACGGGGCCTCCACGAGATCAGGGTCTACGGTGTTCCGCACCCATTCCTGGCAGAGCTTCAGCCCGTCCCGTTCAATGTGGCCGGAGAAATTCACCATGTAAAATACCAGCCGTTCCATAAAGGGGCCGTCATGGGCCTGCGCTTCCTCATAAATTCCCTGATACATCTCCTGGCTTAACGCAAAGACTACATCTTCCTTGCGTTTGAAATAGGTATAGAACGTGCCGTTCGATACGCCGCAGGCCTTTGTTATCTCCTCAATTGATGTGTTTATCAACCCTTTTTCGCATATTATATTTTTTGCCGCTTCAAGAAGCTTTTTTTTGGTTTCTATAGCGGCAAGCTGCCGGTTCGTCATTTTCTTTACCACGCCATTACCTCCTTTGTATAATTTCATTATACCACATTCACTGAATAAAAGTCAATGACTTTCAATCAAAATTATAAGCAAAAGCACTTGAAAAATTCTCAAAATAATGTTAGAATAAATCATAAGAAACTCGAAATTCGGAGGATTACCCTTATGAACATACTCGTAATTGACGCGCAGGGCGGCGGTATCGGCCGGCAACTTGTTTTGTCTATAAAAAAGGCTTTGCCGAATGCTGAGATACTGGCTGTCGGGACTAATGCGGCGGCAACTACCGCAATGTTAAAGGCCGGCGCTTCTTCCGCCGCAACCGGCGAAAACGCAGTCGTTGTCTGCTCAAGAAAGGCAGACATTATCGTCGGGCCCATTGGGATCGTCATAGCGGATTCCATGCTCGGAGAAATAACGCCGAAAATGGCTCTTGCCGTGGCGCAGAGCGATGCAAAGCGCATCCTGATCCCGTTCAGCCATTGTGACACGGTCATTGCGGGAACAGAAACGGCAAGCACGACAGAGCTGATACAAAAAGCCGTTGCGGAAGTGCAAAAGCTGTGCGGAGCATCTTGACAAACGCCGCGTAAGTGTGCTATAATATAAGTGGTTCAGTAGAAGCTGGCCGTCGGCACAGAAGTGCTTTGCAGATTTTCTTTTTGAATGGCGTACTCTGAAGGTATGCGTTTTCTCTGAAGAGAGATAAACGTATGCCTTTTTTGTTTGGCATACGAATCATCAAAAAATTATATTTAAGGAGGATAAAACAATGGCATGTTTTC
>CANQLI010000021.1 GCA_947624675.1 uncultured Clostridia bacterium
GGTCATTACTATTTCGATGATAATATCTTTTGTTACATTGATAGATATTCTCTTTGAAAGCAAAAGCTCACATATTAAGCAACGGAATATCAGTACAAAAAGTATTGATAGTATCGCAATTGTTACGCTATTAAGCACCACTGTTGAGATAAATGTACATACAACGCTTAACGCTAATGACGCCATATTGCATTTCATCAAAAGGTTTTCAAGACGCAATGTATTAAAATATGTATTAACAAGCATAGACATTTTCGATTCATATGCGCACATTGGAAATAGGATTGCCGCATATCTTAAGCTCTCGGCATACTGTGGAAGCCACGCCGATAGTATTTTCATCATCGGATAATACATTGTAAGTACACCGAATATCAGTCCCATAAGTATGATTCGCATTAAACTGTATATTTGCGGTAATCTCTCTTTGCTTGTTCTGCGAAGTGTTGGATACATTACCACTGATATTGCGTTTATAGCTGTAACTACCATATTGGAAATACTTAAAGTCAATGATACTTTTCCAAATGTTGATATATCCCAGCGATTTTCTACACCAAAGCGAACAACTCCTATAATAAGCAAGCTGTTTAGCCCTGAGAGCATTAGCTTGAAGCCCGCTGAGATGTTTTCCTTTATTTCCCCAACTGTATTTTTTATACTTATACAGCTTGAAAAAACCAAGTCCTTGCAGTACCAGATGCCAATACCCAGTGATACAAATACAGCCACGACATTTGCACAGATAAGTAAGTGGAATTGTCTGTATCCTGTTAATATAATCAGAATTACCAATATTACGAATAGCATTTTCTCAGTAATAGTTACTATAGCGAATTCCTTTATCTTTCCCGTAGCTTGTAATATATAAATTATGAACCACCTTAAACACATTGCTACCGCCACTACACAGGTGCAACCGATTACAATATGTTTGTTTCTGTCATCAACTAGAAATAATGAGCCGATAAATATCAATAAATAAATTATAATTTCACATAGGCCCAGTAAACGGAATTGTGTAGAGTATAACGGCTTATCTAAGTCTTTATAATACTTTCCGCCTTCTCTTAAATATATTCCTTCACACCAACCAAAAAACAATACTCCTACATAGTTAGTGTAGAAAATATATAACTGGTAGTATCCATATTGTTCTACGCCTATAAACTTGGGAATCACAAGAACAACTACTGCAGAAATAAGTAAGGATAACACATTGGACGTGAATGAGTATGACATGTCTTTAAAAAAACCAAACAACTTGTTCTCAGACAATAAATATCACTTCTTAATTTTTAATAATAAGTTTTAGCTATAACTTAAATTTTATAACTTTTCTTTTGACTTTAATTAAACAAGATTCTATATGTTTGTAAACAGGTTTGATATATCTTAATAGAAAAACAGCTAAAAACCGTGGCAATAATCCTAACGGTATAATTGTTAACCATGCAACCGGATAGTCTTTAACCGAAGAAAATCCATCTTTCCAAAATAATTTTCTTCGGTAAGTTTCGTTTTCTGCTCTCAACGCTATTATTGCTCCTATCCAAGAAAAAAAATTCTTCTTAAATATTTTTCGCATGATTTTAACATCATATCCACATTTTGGTGCAACAACACAAAGAGCGTGTCGTAAACCTGTACCAAAAATTTCGAAATATTTATCAGTAATTGGCTCGTCTATAGGACAATTATATGCAATTAAAGCTTTTCCAATAATGCCAAGTCTATAGCCTACATATTTAGTTATATCTAGTGGTATGCAAATCTGTAAAAAAAATGTTCCTATATATTTATCAAAGTTTGTTATTTTTATAGCTTTTTCTCTATGTACAATACAAGTCAATGCTCCAATCAATACAGATGCATATTTTATAAATTCCGACTTAGAAACGTTCATTCTATCTTTTACTTCAGGAACACATGCGCATTCAAATATTATTTTATTATCTATTTCTTTAAAGCTTTTGTGATTTACAAATACCCAATCAACACAATCGTTGGTTTTTAAATATTCAAGTATATGCTTAACACTTCCATCCAATAAAAAATCATCGTTTCCCATTAACATTATATATTTTCCTGTTGCCTCTTTATAACATTGAATAAAATTGCGATCATATCCTAAATTTGCTTTATTCTTAATATATCTAATTGGCATCTTCTTTTGTATTTCTGAAACTATCAATTCAGTATCATCAGGTGAAGCATCATCACTTACAAGTACTTCAATTCGTTCATCATATTGATTTGCAATGGCATCTAATGCTCTCCTTAGTTTGCATGAACGTAAGTAAGTTGGTATTGCTATGGTCAAAAGTTTTTCCATTGTTATTTTCTCCTTCTATTAACATTTTGTATAGATTTCATCTATCTTTTTCCGGTCAGATCAAAAGTTTTATATTAATTTAATAATTAAACATTTCATTATGGTTATACTTTTCATTGTTTACATTATTAACGATAGCAAGCATAATTAAATACTGAATCATTGCAAAGGAACAAAACTGTAACTGCACCGACATCATTATACAACTCCACAACAATAGTGATGATTGAATTTCTTTTTCATTTTCAAGAAATTTTATTTTTCTAAGAATCACATATAAAAACATCACATATAATATTGTACCTATAATACCTGTTGAACATAATACTTTTGCAAACAGACTAACTTCTACCATTAAATAATTATTTGCAGAGTTAAATATATCTAGGTTATAAACTTGATTAGGAAAATATTTTTTCAAATACGTCATATAAATAAATGGAAAACCATCTCCTCCTATACCAAAAACAGGAAAATCAATAAACATAAGTATGGCTATTATAGGATTACATATTCGAACAAAACTTGAACCATCTGTATTTATCAATGTGTTCAAATCAATAAACTTTTTTATTCTAACTATAAAATAAGAATTATTCGTACTATTTTGCACTATAAAATAAAATATTGTTGTGACTGTAAATATAATTAAAATAATAATAAAAAGTATTTTTAATATTTTTAATAAGTTTTTATTAATTAAACCATACATTAATACATAAACAAGCAAGCCGACAATTCCTGTCGCTAAGCCTTGTAATGAAAGAGCACAAAGGAAAAGAACAATTGATGTTATTAATGCTACCTTGTACTGCGTTTTTTTAGGATGCATCTTTATAAGATAAATATATATAGGAATAACGA
Source organism: uncultured Clostridia bacterium (assembly GCA_947624675.1). Lineage (GTDB taxonomy): Bacteria > Bacillota > Clostridia > Oscillospirales > Ruminococcaceae > UMGS1601. The sequence goes on from CANQLI010000021.1 coordinate 3,200, forward strand.
ATAATAAGTGCATTGAAACCCACGATGCTTCCGTTGTCGTCATATTTAGTCGAGTATCTTGCCATCCGCCAAAAAAACTATTCAAACCAAGTTTTACTCCACTTGGCAATATTCCAAGTAAAGACAACTCTTCTAACACTCCAACAATTAGCGGCAAATAATATGCTTTTCCTAATACTTCAAAAGTATTGTGAACTGCTATTTTATTGCCGTATTTTCTAAATAGCAACTTAAAATACTGATTAAAGGCAGAAAATGATACAGTTCCCATCATTAATGGTATAGTAAAGTCTATAGCTGATTCAATTCCTCCAAAATTAGGATTTACAAGCTTAGAAATAAATGTCACCGCTATTGCATATATCGTAAAAAGCCACAAATATTGTTCTGCTTTATCAATTTTATGGCTTTTACTAAATCCAATGATAAAGAAAATAAGTAATCCATATATAACTATCGGTCGATAGTTAGTAGGCAATATATAAAGTCCATCATACGGAATTAAATATAACAAATATTTAAAAAGCATCCACATATGCTTATACCTTTCTTATCTCTACAACATTTTAGTTTGTCAAATTGAATTTATTAAATAGATTATATTAACAACTAATTATATAGTTGTTAATACTTATTCTAATGCAAAATAGGTGCACTAACGCCATTGAACTCAGGATTAGTTACCCTCTTTTTAATAAATTTCGCAGGCACTCCCCCTACAACACACATATCTGGAACATCTTTAGTCACAACAGCGCCTGCACAAACAACAGCGCCAGATCCGATCGTTACTCCTTGTAATATAGTTGCACCGGTACATATCCACGCATAATCTTTGATAACAATAGGCTTAAATACTGCCACAAAATCCTTTGACTCAATGTCATGACTTCCTGTTATTAATCTGGCACCTCCCGCAACTGTAACATTTTTTCCTATGTAAACTCCGCCACGAGCATCCACGAGAGCATAACGACCAACCGAACTGCCCTTATCTATTTGCATTCCCATCGGCCAAAGTACATCAACATTTCTGAACACTACACTGTTTTTTTCAATCTTAGCCCCGCAAAGATTATAATACCATTTGCGTATATGTCTACTTGGTATATGACTGATGCTCATACCTGAAAGCATTCCAAGCGCATTATAAAACTTTCTTTTTGAGCCCTTTGGAACATCATTTATAGTAATCAATTTTTCACCTCTTATATTAGTTTGTTAATACTTTTTTATATACTACTATATAATCACTAATAACATTTTCCCATAAAAACTTTTGAATGGTTTCATCTGCGATCTTTGCTTTACTTAAATAATCATATTGATTAAAAACTATTTGCTCCATTTTTCTAACCAAGCTGGAAGTATCTGATAAGTCAAAAAATAAACTATATTTTCCGCTGACCTCTTTATTTGTTGGTATTGAACTGCAAATCAGCGGCAAATGATTGATCATACACTCAAGTTGTGTAGAACCAAAGCCTTCATAAACTGTAGGGAACACATATGCAGCAGCATTTTGATATAACCTTATACAGTCATCTGAAGAAATATATCCGGTTGTAATAATATCGTCTGAACAGTCAGATTTATTGATTATATCCATATAGTCTTCAAAACCAACTCCGAAACGTCCTGCTAAGACTAGTTTATAATCCTTTCCCTTTCCACTAAGTTTTAACTTTATAAAAGAATCAATCAATATAGCAAGATTTTTCCTTTTTTCAATTGTTCCAATAAAAAGAAAAAATTTATTAGCCTTTAAATTTCTTAATAATTTAGATTCATAGGTTTCTGTTAAAGGCATTTTGTTTTTAGAAAATTCTTCATACACCCCGGGATATGCAACTCTTACTTTATTAGATATTTTCGGAAATCTATGTACTATTTCTTCTTTTACAGAATTTGAAACCGTTAATATCGCATTCGAATGCCTAATCGCATATTTTATACACCATCTATTGTAAATCGCATATAAGAGTGGAAGAGTTTTTGGATATAGAAATGAAGCTAAATCATGTATAGTTACAATGTATTTTGTATTTTTATTTCTACGTATAGGCATTGCATAATTAGTAAAATGAACTATTTCTTTGTCTTTACATTTATCTAAAAAGGTCTTTGAGTTTATATAAAAAAGATATTTCAGACGCCCCGCTTTTTTACCGCTACACTCAGAGGTAAACTGTGAAAGTTCAACACTGTCACAGGATGATAAAACTCTTTTTAGTTCATTATATAGGTATAAGCTGTATTTTCCTATACCTGTTCCAACATTTATTTGCATACCATCATCAATTAATATACGCACCTTATAGTCCAGCCCTTTCAAATGCTTTGAAAATTTTATTCCATTCATGGTACTCATTTACATACCTTTGACCACAATCTCCAATCTTTATAGAATAATCCTCATATTCAAGTAATGTATTAATCATTTTAGCAATTTCTATATAATCATCTGATATTAAACATTGTTTGCCATTAACAACCCCAAGACCTTCAGCACCTATACTATTAGTTACGACAGGAACCCCCATTGCCATAGCCTCAAGTATTTTTGTCTTTATACCACTACCGTAAGCAATAGGAGATACAAAAACTTCTGTTCTCTTTACAAAGCCCCTTAAATCGTCAACCATTCCTGTGAATACTATGTTACCGTAACCTTTGTATTTTTGCTTAATTTTATCTGGACAAGCCCCTATTGCATAGAAAATCACTTTTCTATCTAACAAAGGTAATATTTTCGTTACTATTAAATGTAATGAATCAGCATTTGCCGAAACATAAAAATTACCCACAAATGATAGTGAATCCTTCTCTTTTATAACTTCAATGGGAGCAGAAAAATAATTATAATCAACTCCTATAGATACAGTAACTGCTTTATCACAAGACAAAATATCATTTATGTATTGAGTTTCATTTTGAGAAACAAGAACCACTTTATCATAAATCTCGGAAAAATATCTTTCTGCTCTGCCCATAAGGTAGGATTCATACTTTAATACGAGCCTTTTCACCCACTTAAATTCAGAAATCTTTTTAAATAATGTACCAATGCTCTTTGTATAAACTCCCATAAAACTTGATTCAGATGCTTTGCAATTTATCTGTCTTTGATATCTTTTTGAAAGTACATCATCCATATCAAGAATTTTTTTGCAATCATAATCCCGAAATGCAGAATAATATGGTGCAAGACGTACCATATCTACTATTATCGCTTCCGGCTGAATTTGAGAAATCAAATCTTTAATCTTGTCACAATTTTTCTTAGAATAAAAAAGCGAACACTGCAATGGCCATTTATTCATTAGAAATGAATTTATCAATATATTTTTAACCTTTTCAACCACACCTACTTTTGATGAACAATAAATAGAATCAATGAAGTACGGTTTACTATTTTCTAGTTCTCTAAAGTTCTGATCCGCTTCTAAAAAAGTGTAAACATAAATATTGTAATTATATTTATCATGTAATCCACGACAATATTGATACAAGGACAATTTTCTACCACTGTTTGTTGGCCAAAATATTCTTGTTGTTACAAATAATAAATTTTTACTCAAAATTCTCTTCCTCCACCATCAAGCATAAAGCATGATACACCGGCAAGTGCAGCTCCTGAATTATATAAGTTTCAGTCTGTGGTACTTGTATGCAGGCATCGCATATATCACTCAGCTTGCTTTCCTTTTCGCCCGTCATACCTATTACCTTCATTCCCTTTGCCTTCGCTGTAACCGCCGCATATATAACATTTTTGCTGTTTCCGGATGTGGATATCCCTATAAATACATCACCTTTATTTCCGTATCCGTTTACCTGCTGGGCAAAACATAGAAGCGGCTCACAATCGTTCATATACGCTGTCGATAACGCATAATGCCCGTCTAATGCGATTGCCGGAAGCGCTCCCTGTAAGTTTTCAGCCAAAACTTTTCCATACTCAGGACTGACTTCTATAAGCCTGTCAGAAAAATCCTTTGAAAGCTTTCTTTGCTTTTTAAAGCCCTTCATAAGCTCTCCTACCATATGCTCCGCGTCTGCAGCAGAACCCCCGTTTCCGGCAATCAAAAGCTTTCCTCTGCTTTTATAGCAGTCTTCAATGATCTTGTATGCCTTAGCTATACTTTCCTTACATACCTTAAGCTCAGGATACCTTTTTATCAATAAATCAAGCTGTGCTTGTACATTTTCGGTCATTATTTATCCTCCAAAATATTCTCAACAGCGCCGAGTAAATCGCCGTCTGTTTCGATCTTGATTGCCTTGCAGCCTGCTGCCTTTGCAGCCATAACATCGTTTTCCCCGTCCCCTATCATATAGGAACGACTCAGATCTATGTTAAAATCCTCGGCAGCTTTAAGAAGCATTCCCGGCTTTGGCTTTCGGCAGTCACAATCTATCTTAAGCTCTTCTATCTCCCCATCATATCCCTTATCCGGATGATGCGGACAATAATATAATGCATCGATGTATGCTCCGCCTTTTCCAAGCAGAGTCTCCATCTTCTTATGTATCATATCTAGCTCACTATGTGTTACTTCTCCCCTTGCTATTACCGGCTGATTTGTTATTACTACCGCCAGATAACCCGAACGGTTTATTGCTTTTATAGCTTCAGTTACTCCGGGAAGAAGCTCAAAATCATCTATATCTTTTAAAAACCCCTTGTATTTGTTTATTGTGCCATCCCTGTCAAGAAACACTGCCTTCTGTGGGACTTTTAAGTTCTTAGCTTCTGCTATTCCTTTTTTATAGTCCTCACAAACACTTCTGTACCTTTCAGGTGTTCCCATATCCTTAACATACTCGCTGCTTTGATATGCAAACATTTTCCCTGTATTAGCGAGAGGTTTTAAAAGCTGTCTGTCTAAATCTATTTTTTCTGTATCAAACTCTTTTTCTAATAATTCAGGTGATATTATATGAAGTCCCGCATTTACTCTGTTGTTATAAAACTGAGGACGCTCATCCTCCTTTGTTAGCCAATCTGTTACACAGCCTGAAGAATCAGTCACTATCAGTCCGCTGTCATAAGGATGACTGTTTGGATGTGTAAATAATGTTACCAAGCCTCTGTGTTCCTTATGAAATTTCAAAAAGCGGTTAAAATCCACATTAAACAATGAATCAGCATTTAGCAAAAAGAAATCCTCTGTGAACTTGTCCCTTATTTTAAATAAGGCTCCGGCATTACCTAAAGGCTCTCTTTCAAAGTAATACTCTATATCCACACCGTATTTACTGCCGTCACCAAAGTGATCCATAATGATTTTTCCTAAGTGACTGACTGTGATAATAATATCAGTAAACCCCTGATCCCTGAGACACTCTATTTCACGCTCTAAAACAGGCTTACCACCTATTTTTATCATCGGTTTAGGAATGTCTTTTGCAACAGACGAGATCCGTGTTCCCTTACCGCCTGCCATTATTACTGTTTTCATACTTCCTTACTCCTTTAAAACATAAGTTTCAGGCGTATAATGTATTACTCTGGTTCCGCCGTTTTCAAATTCAAACGGAACATACATAAGCTTTTCCATTGCTCTTTTTAATGACTCACGGTTTTCAGGACGAGTGTAGAATATTAAAAAGCCTCCGCCTCCTGCTCCAAGCAGCTTTCCTCCCAAAGCTCCCGCCCTAAGTCCCTTTTCATACAGCATATCTATATCATTCGTTGATACTGCCGAGCCCGTCTGTCTTTTTAATCTCCATGTATAATCTAACAGTTTACCGAATTCATCTATATCCGAATTCTTATCTGTAAGTATTTTTTCTGCCTCATCTACAAGAGCATACATTTCGTTCAGCTGTTTTGTCTTATCTCTTTTATCTGAATTATTTGCTTCCTGTACCTCATGTGAAAATCTCGTAAATCCGGTAAAAAACATAACTAGATTTTCATTTAATCTTTTCTTTCTTTCCGGTGATATTATTACAGGACTTACCTCATATCCGTCACTGTTAAAATCTATTCTGTTTAGTCCACCAAATGATGCTGCAATCTGATCCTGCCAACCTCCTGCCTCTTGACAAAGCGTCCTTTCAAGGTAGATCGCTTCATCTGCTAAGCGTTTCTTATCGGCATACTTTCCCTTCAGAGCATGAAACGCGTTAAGCATTCCCACCGCAAACGAAGAGCTTGTCCCCAAGCCTGATCTCGCAGGAAGATCCGACTCATACGTAAGCCGTATCTCGTGCATATCAAGCATCTGCATTGCGTTTTTTATTGCGGGATGCTTAATATCAGTAACAGACTTTACTCTCTCTGTCTTTGAATAAACAAGCTCCGATGAATAATCAAAAAACCTCGGCAAATGTCTTACATTTACATAGCAGTATTTATCAAATGTCGTGGAAATAACCGCACCCTTGTGTTCTCTGAAATATGACTCCATATCCGTTCCGCCGCCGAAAAATGACATACGAAACGGCGTCTTTGTTATTATCATTATCAAATCGCACCTTTCCCAACAATAACAGTACCTATCGTTTTGAAAATTATTTTTATGTCAAGTAACAGTGAACGATTCGTACAGTAATAAAGCTCCATATCCTGCCTCTCGTGATCGGAATAACCCACATCATTTCTCGCATATGCCTGCCAGTATCCGGTGAGTCCGGGCTTAACTGACAGCAGTATTTTTTGCTCGTCAGGCATATAATGATTCTCAAGCTCTTCCCTTAATATAGGTCTAGGTCCTACTATCGACATATCTCCCTTTATGCAGATATTCCAAATCACCTGCGGCAGCTCATCAATGCTCAGTCTCCTGAGTATTCCGCCAAAACACTTTTTTGAATCCCCTGGCTTCTTATATCCGATCAGCCTCGGATCGTCCTCAAGCTTGTACTCAAGCCTATATTCTTCAAGCTGCTCCGGTGTAAGCGAATCTTCAAACTCATCTGCTCCCTTTCGCATTGACCGAAATTTCAAGATATGTATTTCTTTGTTTTTTAGTCCAACTCTTTTTTGTATGTAAAATGGATTCCCCGGATCCTTGACAAAAATGATAAGAGCAATCACCAGGATCGGTATAAGCAATATAATGCTGGCTATTAACGATAGTATAAAATCAAAACCTCGCTTCAGTATCCTGTATGCTAAACGCTGTTTTGATTTCTCTTTGACTAAGGTTTCACCCGTTTCTAAGGCTAAAGTCCCATCCAAAACCGCCTGCTCAACCACTGCATCGTTCTGAACAACTGCCGTTATTTCCTTTGACACCTTGTCATCAGTTCCTTTCTCTTTTACATCTAACATAAATCACTTTTCTATCTTTTTCTTTTTTATGATTTAAGTAATGCGTGCCGCCCTATGGACGAAACAGGTTTGTTCTACTCGGTTTTTATTAACAAATTATGAACTTTGTAAACATTCTGTTACAAAATATGATTTATTTTATGAAGAATGTACGTTTGCGTACATTTTTTTCTGATTTTGCGCTGTTAGTGAGAGGAGTAAAAAATTTAAAAAACATAGTGAGTCAAAATTCAGTCATATTTCAAATTCAATTCCTATTTCCGCAAGCTTGCGTATTTTGCTTATGTCTAACACACCTTTTTTGTAGCTTCTTTCCTGAGAGCGGATCCATTCGCCCAACGGGTATCCGTCACCAGAAATATAACTTTTAGGTATGGGTACATTACCACCATCCGCACAGTATTCCAAAGCGTGAGTATATCCTGAATCCCACTTTTCCGCCTGTATGTTCCAGTGCATTCCTAGTTCATTGAGCAGCTTTTCTCTTTCAGCCGTAAGCTTACCTGTTCTGTGTCTGGTGCGCTGATTGCCTATCCAAGCTCCAAGCGAATATCCGTCGTCACAAACAAAAGTCAACGGTATGTTCAAATCACCGAAATTATTATGGTACCTGGCAGCGTGCTCATAGCCCTCATTCCAACTTGCTTCAGAAGGATTCCATATCATATTAAGTCTGTCTAATTTGACTTTTCTATGTTCTGTGAGCTTTCCTGAGCTGTATTTCCTACGCTGTGTAGCTATCCAAGCACCGAGGGCATAGCCGTCAGGCGTTATATAATCTGCTGCGGGCGTCAATGCTCCGAACTCATTAAAATATGTCTCTGCATACCTATAT
>CANQLI010000022.1 GCA_947624675.1 uncultured Clostridia bacterium
TGCTGATTGCCTCCGCTGCAAGCAATAACAGCTTGTAGGGGTTCTCTCTGTGTTCTATGTCTTGCAGAATTTGCAGGCGGCAGCCCTCCGCTATTTCGTGAGATAGCTTGTATTCGGCTATGATCTTCTGGGCGGTTGCTATGGGGTTGCTGTCCGGTGTCGGAGCTGCTCCCTCTTGGGGCTTGAAGTCCTGCCCGGCTCTCTCCTGCCTCTGCTTTTTTGCATAGTCTCTGAGGTTCATTGAATGCCCCCTTTACAGTCTCTTGCCTCTCTTGGGCTTGCTCTGCTGTTCGTCCTGTTGCTCGGTCTCGTATTCGTTCTTACCCTCTGTGAATAGGTCAAATTCTGGGATATAGTCAAAGTATGCCGAATAGCTGCTCACTCCGTATCGGTTCTTCAAGCATACAAGTTCTATCTTTCTGGGGCTTGCAGCCTTTGCAGCCTTGACCTTCTGCCGCTTCTGCTTTATCTTCTCTTTGTTGTCAAAGATCGGGTCGTTTAACACTTGCAGTTGAAGCCCCCATAACACATCGCAAGTGTATTCAATGCCTCCGCTCTCTTTCAGGCTTTCAAAGTCAATCGGGGTCAGGTAGTTTGCCCGGTTCACTGAGGATATAACAAAGATCGTCAAGCCCTGTTCTCGTGATAGCCGTTTCAGCTCCGTTACCGTGCTGTCAACCGTTTCTTTTGTGGTCTGGGTTCTGCCCCTCTCGTCCTGCTCCGGCTGTAAGATTTGCAGATAGTCAATGAATACAATGGGTTTTTTGCCTGTCTTTGCAATGTATCTCCGGATATAATCGCCTATAAAAGAGATATTGCAGGCAAAATTGCCCTCGATAATAGATAGCCTGTCTGCAATAGACTTCTTGTATTCGTCCGCTGCCGTCAATACCTGTTCGGGCAGGTAGCCCCTCCGAATACTCAAAGAGTTGACCGCCGTTGTTATATCCTTCTGGGCAGTTCTCCTTGCAAGGCTCTTGCTCACAAGTTCAAGCCTGCTCTGCTCCATACTAAAAAATAGCACATCTTCTCCGGCTTCTGCAAGGTTATCTGCTACATTGAGGGCAAATGTAGTCTTGCCCAAAGAGGATATAGCAGCGATAACATACAAGCCTGCATAAAGCCCCTTTGCCTTTTCGTCAAGATCGGCAAAGCCTGTGCGCCTGTTTTTTGCCTCCTTGAAGCTGTCTATTTCGCCGCTCATGAGGTTATCAATATAATCTGAAATATTGTCAGGTCTTGCCGCTGTGGTTCGTATAGCTTCATTTACTGCCGCTGTGAAGCGTTCTCTGTTGCCCTGCAAAGCCTCGTTCGGGTCGTTATAGCCTCCGCATAGATCGGCAGTAACAAAGCTGATATTAAGCCTCTGCAAGCCCTCTCTGAGGGTCTTTGTGCATTTCTTGCCTGCATCGTCATTATCAAAGCAAAGTATCAGGGTTGCAGCCGTCCGCTTCTCTCGGAGCTGTTCAAGCAACTTGCTTGCATTGCTTGTGCTGTTCAGGGCTATTGCCTGCCCTCCCACTTCAATTATGCTGAGTGCATCGAAAAAGCCCTCTGTTACAAATACCGCCTCTGTGGATCTGTCTTGCAGTACCTTTGCATTGAATATAGCAGGTTTGCCGCCCTTGTTGTTCATCTTTGCCCACTTGCTCGGGGTGTCCGGGTCAATGCTTCTTGCAACATAGTGTGTGCGGCAGGTCGGTATAATAAGTCTGGGGGTCGGGTGGTTGCTCTGTGCCGGGTCTGCTGCCGGGTCAAAGCCTATCCAGAATTGCAAAGCCGTGTCAAGGGTTATGCCTCTTGCCTGTAAATAAGAAATCGCCTCCGGTGATCGCTTCAAGCGTTCTCTGCACTCCGCAAAATATGCCGTCAGGTCTGCCGCCTCTGTAAGCTCCTGTGAGGCAGTTTCTGCCCCTTCTGTTGTGGGTGGTGTCTTATCCCTCTTGACCTCTGAAAAGTCGCTCTGTGCGCTTCTGGTGGCTCTCTGTGTGTTGCTGCTGTCAATGGTTAGTCCCTCTCGGTCAAATACTTCTGTTTCGGAGCAGCTCCATAGCAGGCATAACGCCCCCAAAGTGTCTTGACCTTTGCCGCCAAAAGTGCCGGGTTCATCGGAGCAGGCAAAGCACTTGAAGCGGTTGCTGTCTGGGTAGAAGGTCAATGCTCCGTCTGAATCTCTGCCGCCCCTGCTGCCGCTGCCGCATATCGGGCAAATATATTGCTTGCTGCCCTTGCTCTTTTGGAGCTGAGATAATACAAGCTCGGGTCTCCGGTTGATCTCTTTTCTTGCTTCTTCTCTTGTCATTCTCGTGACCTCTCTTTCATCGTCTCGGGGTTCAAGGGGTGTCCCTCTTGCAAGCGTTGTATTCTGCATTTTTGTAATGCGTGAATACCGTGCTTGCTGGTTTTGAATAGCTGTATTTTGAGGGGGTCGCTTTTTGCGTCTCCCCCTCCCCTCAAATTTGGGCGGTCAGCCCTTTTTAGGGGGTGCCAAAATTGCGTTTATTCGGTTTTCGTTCTCGGGGTTCTCCCTCCCTCTGCTGTGAAGTTTTCGGAGATATTCGGCAGCGGTGGAGCTGCTCCCCCTCTGGTGGGTACGTTTTCTTAAAATTTCGATTGTCACACAAGCCCCTGCCTGCTCCGTTTTGCTTCTTCTCGTTTCAGATCTTCAAGGGGGTGGGGGCGGTAGCATATCCCCTCTATGATTTTGCGGTGCTGTGCGTGAAGGTGTCGGGCGGTCTCCGTGACCTGCTCCGGCAGAGATTTTGCAAGCCCCTCCCCCTCTGGGTCTGGGTTCGCTCGGGGTTCAATTCTCGTGAAGCTGTTCAGCTCCGGCAGTCTGCTTCTTCAAAAGTCGGTTTTCATTCTTCAAGCGGTTGATCTCCTTGCGCTGTTCGTCCTTGTCTCGTTCAAGCCTGCTGATTTTGTCGTGAAGTAAGTCTATCAGCTCCGAATAGTGTTCTACTGTCATTCGCTCTGCCTCTGCCGTTGTCATTCTGATACCGTTCATTGTTCGTGCCTCCGTTTCTTGGTTTTGGTCGGTCTGATTGCCTATAAGAAGTGAAGCCCTCCGCTCTGGGGTTCGTGGGGTGGGTTCTCTTTCATTATAGGCAAAGCCGCCGCCGCCGTCAAGGGTAGGCGGCAGGCTGATAAAGGACTTATAATACTTATAGTCCTTACCTTTTTTTCAATGCCTCTAAAATTGCGCTATTTCGGGCAAATCGTGCGCTTTAGCGTAACAAAAATTCGCAGTTGCGGTAACAAAAATTCGCAGTTGCGGTAACAAAAATTCGCAGTTGCGGTAACAAAAATTCACACTCTCTTTTCTGTTCTGGGGCAGCAAAAAGGCGGCAGCCGCATAGCTTACCGCCCTTTATACCTCGTGTGCATTGGGTGTCTATTCTCTTATAGGTCAATATCAATGCTCTTTGCTGTCAGCTTGTAGCTCTTTATATATCCCTGCTTTTGATAGTGCTGCAATAGCCTTTCAATCTTTTCTGGTGCTCGTGACCTCTGGTGCTTGTTGTTTATATCGCAGTTCTTATATACCGTGTCAAGAAGTATCGTTGTTGTTAATGGTCTCTTGCGTTTGGCTGCATTCTTCATGCGTGAAATGCGGGTCAGCAAATAATCTTCAAGTTGCAGGTTAGCTTCTGTTTGGCTGAGGGGGCTTTCAAGTAATGCAACGGTAGTTGAAGCAAATTGCCCTCTTTTCTTTGCGAATATAAACAGTCTGGGCAGCTCGATAATAGTTATAGCATCGTCTACAATTAGCCCATTTACATAGCCCTTGTCAATGGTGGTCGGTAAAAGGTAGAATGTGCGTTTGACTTTGTCATAACTGGTATACATTGCCGCTTCTTCTGAGTTGTCAAGCGTGACCCTGCATAAACTCATTGTTTCAATGCTTCTCAATATCTTCTGCCGTTGACTTGTAGCAGGTCTGCCCTTGTTGCCCATAGCTTCATAAATCTGTGCTGTGGTGACTGTGTCGTGTCCCTGCTCTTTCAGGTTCGCAGCGGCTATAAATACTCTCTTATCGTAGCTTGTAAGAGGGCGGCTTATTGTTACGCCTGTACCCTTCATTTCATCAAAATCAAGTAACACATATATATTTGCCTCTTTTCCTTTGCGGCTGTCCCTGTCGCTCTCTGCTTTCAGTGTTGCTTGCTCTCCGGGTATCAGTCCCCAAAAAGAAGAATTGACCTTGTCAAGAGGATATGCTATTTCTTGTATCTTCTTTGTGATGATAACAGGCAGGGTTGTGTTATTAGGGTTTTCAGCCTCGATAAACTCAAAAAATAGCGGGTCTCCTTCTTCTGGTGGTAGCTTCTGTCCTCCTGTCTTTTCCATGTAGAACGCATCAAGTCTATGATAGATCGCTTTCAGTTCCTCGATTTGTTCAGCCGTCAAACTTGCCTTTGCTTGTGGGTTGATTTCTGGGTGCAATGCAAAGAAGTATAAAGCTGTTGCCTTTTTGTTGTCATAATAGCCGCCCTCGACTGCTTCCGGGTTATCAGGATATTGGCTTTCTTCTTTCATCAGTAATTCTAACGAAAAAAAGAAATTGCTCTGTCTGTATGCTTCAAATCTTGCTACTGTTTCTTTGCCTGCCTCTAAAGTGAGTGCTTTTTCCTGTTCCTCTGTTCTTGTTTCAGGGTTTCGCACCTGCTCGGGGTCTGCTCCTGTCTGTTTTGCTACTGTTTGTATTAGCTGTTCAAAATGCTGTTGCGAATATTGTGTGACCTGGTATCCCTTCCCATAGTAAGCAAGTGCCTCTAATGGATCTTTAAGCATTTCCATAGTGAAGTCTACAAGGGCTATTCTCTTGGATATTGAGGGTTCTTCTTGCAGAATAGCTTGTATCTTCTTTTTAGGCTTCTGTTCCTTCCCTTGTTCAATCATTTCTGTTACTGCCTCCGTTAAAAAGCTGCCAATTTTGAAATCATCGGATATATAGTCAGCCGTATATCTGATAATATTGAAAAACTTCCCTTCTGGGTTGTTCTCTTTCCAGGTTACGCCTTCTTCTGTGGTTGTAAGTCCGTATTTGTCCTTTATCATCAAGTACATTAAGTGCATCAAAGAATTGAGATACGGTGCTATAAGGTCTAATTTCTTTTCATCGCTTGTATTGTCTTTGTATTTCTCTATGGTCTCTTGCAGTTTAACAATATCCGCTACTTCTGCATCGGTCAGCTTGCTTTCAAGCCATTTGCCCGGCATTCTGATTTGACATTGTTCCTCTATAACTTCTTGTGTATAATGTGCCTTTGCCTGCTCCTGCTCGGTCAGATCGGGGGCAGGCTGAGTGCTTTTCTTGGCTCTTGCCATGCGGTCAAGCCTCCTTCTTTATAGGCTGTCTCTAAATTCAAGTGCTTTCTGGTAAATCTCTTGGTTATCGTCAATGCACTTTTCAATCAGGTGGTTTACAAATGCGGTGATCGTTTCGCCCCTCACTCTTGCCATGCAAGTAATGAAGTCATAAGCCTTTGGAGAAAATGCCATGTTGAAGCGGTGTGCCTTGCAGCCCTTGCGTCCCTGTGTCCTGCCCTGCTCCCTTGCCTGCTCCACAATTTCTACTGTGGGCAGTTCGTCACGCTTCTGTCTTGGTATCGGCTCGGGGATTGTCTCCGCTGCCGCTGCCTCTATGGTTTCTTCAAACACATTGCTTGTGTTCAGTTCGTCAAAGCTCTTTTTTGCCATTGTTTAGCCCTCCATTATCTTCTTGAATAGTTTTTCATAGTCCTGCACTGGTTTTGCCTTTGGTGCATAACTGAAAATTGACTGTTGCAGGCTGATAGCCTCTTGAATTGCTACTCCCTCCCGAATTTCTGCAAGGTAGGGTATCTGCATTTCTGCCGCCTTTGCGGTGATCGTGTCTTTCATCGTCCTTTTGAGGGTGCTTCTGCTGTCGTATCGGGTCAGCACAAAGCCCTTGACCGTCAATTCAGGATTGCTTTTCTTGAATTGCCTTGCAGTATCGGCTATTTGATAAAGCCCCTGCAAGCCGAATATATCAGCCTGTAAAGGGATAATAAGCCCGGTGCTTGCCTGCAATGCGTTGTATAGCAATTCTCCTGCCGTTGGTGGGGTGTCAATAACAATGAGGTCATATATCCCCCTTGTAGGTTGCAAAGCCCTCTGCAAGCGTCTTGCGCTGCCCTGTGAGGTCGTGACCGTTGCAAGGTTCTTGCTTGAAGGTATTATGTCAATGCCCTGTGCGGTCTCGTGTATTGTCTGCCGTGCCGGGTCTCCCTCCAATAGTTCATAGCTGCCCTTGCCTTTGGTGCTGCCTCTGAGGGCAAATGTTAGGTTTGCTTGTGGGTCAAGGTCTATTGCAAGTACCTTTAAGCCCTGTGCAGCTCCGGCTTGCAAGATCGCTGCCGCCGTTACCGTCTTTGCCGTGCCGCCCTTCTGGTTGGCTATGGTGATTATCTGCACTCTGTTTCGCCTCCTATTCTTCAAGTATTATGTGCATACCATACACAAGAAGTTTATACTGTATTTCTAATTAAGCTATTCAATATTAGTTCAATTAGAAATTATAGCCGCTGCTGTTATCGCTCTGTATAGTCTGGGTATCGGAGCTGTATTGCTTGCCAATAGTAGGGTGCATAACTGCAAGAGAAAATATGCTCGGGGGCATAATAGCCGCTCGGGGTTTCTTCTTCAAGGGGTTCTCCCTCTGCGTTGTAGCCGTTCCAAAGATTGAATAGCAGGCGGCAGCTCTTGCGGCTCGTGCTTGTTTGCCATGCCCTGCAAAGTGCCTCCGGCTTTATCACATCTTCTTGCAGGTCGAATATATCCGCTATATGATCTCTGCACACATTGTCAAGGCTGAGTAAATAAGCTGTTGCTCTGTGGTATTCGTCCAGATACTTCATTCTTGTGCAGAGTTCGCTATATAACTGCTCGTGCCTGCTGTCAATAAAGAGTATTTGCATTGCCCTTGCCTCCTTTAAGAGAATAAACCCGGTATAAGGCTTGTTATTTGCATTGTATCTATGCCCATAGCGTTTATACGGTTCTGTACTTCTTCTGTGGTCTCCCCTGTTACCTCTGAAACGTCATCAAGCGTGAAGTATTCTGTTTCGCTGTATTCTCTTGCAAGTGACATTCTGATACCGATAATAGCCGCCCTCTCGGTTATGCCTTCCGGTGCAGTCTCTGCAATGCTCACAAGTTGTGATAGCGTGATACCATGCTTTTTATAGCGTTCTGCTGTCTTGTGCAGCTCGTTCAAGGTGTCCTGTGTCATAATATAAGCCCTCCTATATCGCACCTGTAAAAGAGAAGTCGGAGCAGGCTTCTTGCTTTTCGGCTGTTCATCGACTGTTCAAGCCTGCCCCTGCTTCTTCTTTCAGGTTGTTGTGCATTTTGCCCTGCTGCCGTTTGTGATCGTGGGTTGATCGGGTGCAGGTCTGAGGCAATATGCACAAATGCTTTATTTCTTCATAGCCCTTGCAAACATTGCAAGCTGTTCAAGCTGTTCTGCTGTCATGCCTTGTATAGCCTCTTGGAGCTGCTCCCTGCCGCTGCTCTGGGTCTCGATACCGTGATACTTGTTATAAAGTCTCTGGGCTATGTCGGCTTCTTGCTTCTCGGTGTCAATGTGCAGATAGATTTCTGTTGTAGCCGGGTTGCTATGCCTCATGTACTGCTGTGTCTGGTATAGATCGCCTGTCAGCTCCATTGCATTAGTGCCTGCTGTGTGTCTAAGGCTGTGGGCTGTCAATCGCTCTGAGTTGAAGCCTGCTGCCTTCATAGCCTCTTTAAGCATCGTGCTTATAGTTGTAGTAGCAAGCCTCTTGCCGCCGCTCCTGTTGCCTGTTGCAACGAATAAGGGGCTATTGCCTGTCGGGTTGTCCGTTCTGCTCTGCAAATAGTCCTGCAAGGCTTCTGCTACTTCTGGGGCAATAACTTTGCGTGTGTCCGGCTCGGTGTGACCTTTGCCCCAAATATACAAGTATGTGCAGCCGCCCTTGCTTTCAAGGTCTTTCACATTCGCCCGGCTGAGTTCGATTGTTCGCAAGCCTGCTGTTACCGTCAAGAGATACATTGCATAAAGCCTCTTGCCCTGCTCGGTGCTTCTCTGCATTCTGCCTGCCGTGTCCTTCTGTGAAGCCTCCGCTGCTGTCAGATCGGCAGCCGCCTTGCTTGTGATACTTGTTTCAATCTGGTATACCTCTTGTGCCGTCAATGCCTCTTTGCGGTGGGTATCGTGCTTGACCTTTGGAGCGTGGATATTGCTTGCAATGTCAGGATAAAGCCCCTCTGAGGCAGTCCACTTGAAAAATGCACACACACTCCGCAAATACTGTGTTACCGTGTTAGGCTTGCAGAGTATCTTTATTCTGTTGCCGTTGCTGTCGGTTCTGTATTGCCATGTATCGCCACAAAGCTGTATTGCTTCATGCTCGGAGCTGAGGTATTGCCTGTAAGATAGAATATCCTCTCTTTCAGGTCTGGCAATAGCCGAATAGTGCAGCCATGCGACAAACTGCCGCAAATTGCAAATATAGGTTCGTGCCGTCTTGCTGCTCCGGTCTATCCAGTTTACAAAGCGTGTGAATAGATCGGGGGTCAGGTCTCTTTGTGGAGCTGTTAAGCTCGTGCCTGTGGTTACTGCTATTGCCTGCATCATGTTTCAGCCCTCCTTGTGTTGTGTGTCCTTTTCCTTTTCCTTATCCTTATTATACATCAAAGTACAATGTTTGTCAAGGGGCTTTTCAAACTTCTTGTGTATCGTGTGCATAATATCCCGAATAGGTCACTATAATGTCACTTTTATGTCACTTTGTCGGAGCAGCTCCCTTGCCCTGTATGCCCTCTGTGTGGCTCTGTATGCCCTTGCAGTTGTCAGGGTATAGAAATACTCTCTTGACCTCTCGGGGCGGTTCTGGGGCTTCTCCGTGCGTTCTGAGGGCAAATAAAAGCCCTTGCATTATTGCAAGGGCTTCTATTTACTTATCGTCATAATGTCCACGCACTGCCGCAATTATCAGAGAATCGCCCTCAACCTTGTAAATTACACGGTTCTTTTCGTCAATTCTTCTGCTCCAATAGCCTTGACGGTGTTTCAGCGGTTCGGGCTTGCCGATACCCTCAAACGGGTTTCTCATAGTGTCATTGAGTAAAGCGTTGATCTTCTTCAAGGTCTTTTTGTCCTGTGTCTGCCAATAAAGATAGTCGCTCCACGCTTCTTCATCCCATTTTAACTTCATTCGCCGTCTACCTCAATCAATTCATGTTCCACAAGTGGGCGTGTGCCGCTCTCTATACCGTCAATAATTGCTGTCAAGTGCTTCATGTTGGTCTCGCTGTAAAATGGGTCTGTGTTGGCTGTCAGATCAAACGGTATTCTCTGTTCCGATACTGCTTTCTTGGCAAATACGCAAAAAGCAGTTGTCATTGTCAAGCCGATATTTTCGCAAAGTGCGTTAAAATCCCTCTTGACATCTTCATCCATGCGGATTGTAAATGTTGTCTGTGCCATAAAAGCACCCCCTTTCACATATAGTATACCACAAAAATAGTGTTTTGTCAATACATTGTATGTGTTTTTGAAATGCAAAAAGAGGCTTGCCGAATTTCTCCGGTTCGCCTCTCTTTTCATCGGTCAAAGTTCAAAGTCAAAGATTGATTTTACATTACTTTCAATGTTCTGGTATTCTTCATGCTGCAAGCGTTCGCTGAATTTCGCCGCATTGGTTATGATTGTCTGTGCTGCTTGCAGTCTGATTGCCGGGTTTACTCCCTTATCAGTCATCAGCTCCGATACTGTTTCAATAGCTTCTGTCAATCTGGTATTGATCGCAAATACTGCCCCTCTTACAATATCGGTCTTTGCTCCGTAGTATAAAGCCTTGAAGTCCTTTGTTGCCATGCGGTCATAGATCGCCCTTGCAGATAGCCCGACTTTTGAAGCCGCCTCTGCAATAGTGCCGCTTGCAAGTAATGCGGATATAATTTCTTCATCGGTTACGGCAGATTGCTTCTTGTTATTAGCCATTGTTCGCCCCTCCTTCTGGTAGTCCGTCAAGCGTATTCAGGCAGGCTTGCCGGGTCTTGTATATCTCCGCTGCCCTGTGGTGCAGGCTGTCGCAATACCTCTGCATTTCTTCTTTTGTGCCTGCAAGGAAATAGCCCGGTGTTTCGGTGGAGCAGCTTGCACAAATAGGGCTGCCCTGCCTCCGTTCTCGTTCAATAGCCGCTGTCAATGCTCTTTTGTCAAGATGGAGCAGGTTGCAAAGCTCCTTTGCTGTCTGTGGGTTCTCTGCTCCCCTGTGGAGATAGTCAGAAACAAGCATCAATTCTTCTTGCCTCCCTCCTGCTCCGTGTCAGATCGTGAAGCGGTCTCTGCCTCTGAGGTTGCCGCCTCTCCCTTCTTTGTCCAGTATCGCCGCTGATACTCTCGGATTTTGTCCGGGTGCTTCTTTGCCCATTCTCTCTTATAGGCTTTTCTTGCTTCTGCTGCCTGTGCGGTCATAGCTTTTCGCCTCCGTTTCTGCTGTCTTGTGGTTTCTTTTGCGTATTATGTGCCGTGTGTGCCTTTTACACACTTCTTGTGTATATTATACCATATTCTCAAAGAAAAAGCAATAGGAAAAAGACAAAAAGTGCAGTAAATTCGCTGATTTACCGCACTTTCATTGCCTGTTATAGTGTCTCTGGTTTATCCTCTGAGGGGTCGTGTCCGTATACTTCAATTAGCTTGTTCTTGACCTGTAAAAAGAAGGTGTCCCCCTTATAGTCAAGCCTGCTGATTGCCTCCGCTGCAAGCAATAACAGCTTGTAGGGGTTCTCTCTGTGTTCTATGTCTTGCAGAATTTGCAGG
>CANQLI010000023.1 GCA_947624675.1 uncultured Clostridia bacterium
AGTTGTATTTATATGGTACAAATATGGGTATGATATACGATAAGCAATCATTATTGCTATCTATTCTTTATTTGTTTGTAATACAATGCGATTCAATATGTTCTCATCAATCTCAATATGATGCCGACCTCGCGTGTTACGGAGGTTTTTAGCGATGGTCGAAGCCTCCGTCGATTTGAACCACTCGCGGAAAGTGTATAGCACGAATTGCGCTGTCAGCGAGTTGGCTATACCATATTGATAGGCGATGTTCCAACCGAAATTCTCCAAGTCATGCTGCGTCAGCAAAGTTTTTCTACCGGTCTTCTCAATCGCAACCGGCAGCGTCGGAACAACAACTCCGTGAACAACCAACGATATGACGCACTCGCAAACTTGGAACAGCTCCTCGTCCGTAAAGTCAAAAGGTCGGAGCGTATGGCGAACGTACATTTGTATCTTCTCCAACTTTTCGGCATCTTCGATCTCTTTCTTTGCAATGTATGCCTTACGCTCTTCCTCACAAACTGTCATAAATTGAGCCATACGCTCTTCGGTGGACATCGGCATATTCTGTTTGCCACCAGCTTCGATTGCCAAAATTGAATCTTTGGCATTCTTGGCAATATATTTATCAATGGCCTCAACTTCAATACGCGCAACAATCTTTTCCTTATATGCTTTGACATATACATAGACAAGTTTCGCGGCGGCAATCAGGCTTAAGTGTAACACCCCGTACAGAAAGACGAACAATCCAATAGTAATCAATGCGCACGGAATATATCCCCAATAATGTTCGCCGCAAATGGCAATGGCTTTCAATATCGACCATATTGCCAATAGCACGGTCATTATGCAGCGAAACCATTTGAATGTTCTGTTCATCATATCTAACCAATAGTTTGTGTACAAAGGTAATCATTTTCTTGAGAAGATTATTCAGATGAGTCATAGACAAAATCGATATGCAACCGCCTGTTATTTGAACTATTATTGTTATCTTTGCATGAATCAGAAGCAGAAAAAGAATATGAACGCAGGGAAGAATATAGACAAGCACATCATAGCCAATGTTGCGGAACGTATAGAACGGCTGATTGCCGATGCACGGACTCATGTCGCACGGTCGGTAAATATTACCGAGGTCATCACCAAGTATGAAATTGGGCGAATCATCGTGGAGGTCGTGCAGGAGGGCGAAGAACGCGCAACATACGGCAGACAGTTGTTACGGGGTGTATCTGATATATTAACAGAGCGATTAGGTGAAGGCTGGTCGGTAGAGACATTAAAAAAGTGCCGGCAATTTTATCAAATATATTCAGTCAAGGCAATTGGGTCTACACTGTCTACCCAATTGCCCGCAACAAATTCGGTCTACACTGTAGACCAAATTCAAAAATCCTCGACAGTGTTGCGGAAATCTGATACTGCATACCCGTTTACCTTGTCTTGGTCGCATTATGTTGTACTGATGCGCATCGAGTCCGATGATGAGCGCAACTTCTACGAAATCGAGTGCCAAAAGCAGGATTGGAGCGTACGGCAGTTGCAGCGGCAGTATAATTCGAGCTTGTATGAGCGGCTGGCTTTGAGCCGCGACAAAGATGCCGTGATGCGATTAGCGCAGGAGGGGCAAACCGTCGGCAAGCCCGAAGATATACTCAAAAATCCATTGACGCTGGAATTTCTCGGCTTAAAGCCCGAAGCGGTCTATTCGGAGAGTAAATTAGAAACCGCTATCATAGACAAGTTGCAGCAGTTTATGCTGGAACTCGGCAAAGGATTTTTGTTTGAGGCAAGACAGAAACGATTTACGTTTGACGAGGACAACTACTATGTCGATTTGGTGCTTTACAATCGCCTGCTGCAATGCTTTGTGCTGATTGATTTGAAGGTGGGCAAGCTGACGCATCAGGACTTGGGGCAGATGCAGATGTATGTCAATTACTACGACCGCCATATAAAAGAGGATTTCGAGAAACCGACTATCGGTATTCTGCTCTGCAAGGAGAAAAAAGATGCGTTGGTAGAACTAACATTGCCGAAAGACTCAAACATTTATGCGCAACAGTATGCACTCTATCTGCCGGACAAAAGTGTATTGCAAGCAAAATTAAAAGAGTGGATAGCAGAGCAGGATTAGTTTCGAATTATCTCCGCGATACAATTTATTAGATAATATTACAGCGCTTCCATCAAGGCAAATCCTAAATGTAGTATTTCAATACACAGGAATAGATGTTTTATTTTATGGTATTTTGAAAAAAATGCTGAAGGTAAAACGGAAGTCTGTTTAAGTGATGCTTGCCAACAAAGCGGAGTCTGTCAATCATCATATGGGAACGATCTTTACGTCGAATTCGACACGATTTTACAATTGAAGTTCGTCAAAGGTGCCAGAATCCGGCATTTTGATGCCTTTTTGTTTATTTTTAATAAGGTATTTGAAGGAACTTTCGGAGAAAAGTTGTACCTTTACACCATTCTTGGTGCATTGCCGAAGCCCGAGGGTGGAGGCAGGGAACGAGAATCTATAGATAGAAAAGGCGTTACTTGACGCTTTGTGCTTGACGCATAGGAATCTGGCAGTTCCGCAAACGTTTGTCAAACATCAAAGCAACAATGACGTCCATGGATATGTAATATCCGACACTTATAATGCTGACAGCCAAAATCGGCTACGATGCACTTACTGTCGTTTATTCATATCGGCGTGGGCTTCGGCGTTGCTCGTTTCGACAAACAGGCGATGCCAGAGCCTCTATGCGTGGGACGGGTGACAGGTAGATTCCCACGCTTCTTTTATGTGTAGTTACCTATAACAAAGTATTGCCAAGTTTCGGGAGTCTGCTTGGGTATATATAAAGACAAGTGGGCAACGTACCTAAAATAATTTTACAAAATCCGTTTAGAATACTTGGTGTCTATGCCAATTCATCTAAAAGGGACATCTTGGCAAACAAAGGAAAAGCTACTGCCTTTCTTAAAGTGAATCGCCCTGTGGAATATCCCTTAGATTTGAAAGGAATACTTCCCCCTGTATCCCGTACTGTAGAACAATTTAACGAGGCTGAATCCCATCTTACAATAGCCAAAGAGCAAATCCGATTTGCTCAGTTTTGGTTTTTGAAGATGACACCACTTGATGACATCGCATTCAATCATCTTTTTGCTGCTAATATAGACGAGGCCATCTCCATTTGGAGCAAGAAAAATAGTCTCTCTTCTTTACAGAACAAAATGCTCTGTTATCTTATCAAAGGAAATCTTTCGGAAGCACTTTTATCTGCTCAGCAACTCTACAATACATTTGGCGATGGTTACATTGTGAAAATAGATAGTTCCAGCACTTTGCATATGTCGGCTATTGAACTGAGGAATCTATTTATTGACAGCCTTGGTGAAGATGTAGGTACTATGAATTTGCTGAAAGTTGCCACCGATGCCGATTGGAAAACATATATAAGCAGTCAAACCATAGGTCCGCTTATATCTAAGATTTCTTCTGAAGTAGATAAAGCTAAAAGAGTTGATCACAAGAACCCAAAAGCTCGTTTCGATGCTGCAAGGAAACTTGCGAGTGCAACCAAGGAGGCTTTCACTCAACTGAAAAGCCTTTTGCCATCATCTGACCCTCAGTATCAGATGATTGCCGACAAACTTGGATTGGAGATATTACAGTGTGGTATCGATTACTATAATAATTCTGATGATGATGATGCGCCATATAACGCCATGAAAGTGCAGAAACAAGCTCAGTCTATTGTTGTTGGCACACTTGCGAAACAGCGTTGTGATGAAAATGTGAAGATTCTCCAGAAGATAATAAATGACTTGCCGCCACAGGAAGTAAAATCCGAGTATAAAGCAATTAAAGCAGAATTGAGCAAGTTCGCCAAACTCCCGGATAAAATTTCGTATTCCGTATCTTTGCTTAACAACACAAAGCCACATTTACAAAGCATGAAGTATAAACTTGGGGTTTCAAGTAGCTATTATCTAAAACTGTCAACTCAGGTTGTTGGCAATGCACTACATAATGTGATTGAAGAAGTCAATGAAGCGCAAGAACCTTTAGCTAAGTTGGGCGAGCTGCTAAAAGGCATGAATCCTTATTTAAGGAGTTCGTTACTTTCAGGTGGTAGTCTTGATATAGACGAAATCAGGAACAAAGTAAAATCTACTCTTCGTGAGGCATGGAAGGCTACTATTTTAATGGACGAATTTGACTTAGAATCAGATTTCAAGGAGAGATATAACCATAATCGTACTACACTTAAATCATTGTGTAGTCAAATGGGCGTTTTTGACAGTGAAAGTGGAACTACATATGGGAACAACAGAAGAACTACAAGTGAAAGTGGCTGTATGGTCACCTTATTAGCTTTAATGGGCATGGTCGCAATGAGCATTTATTGTATAGTATCTATTTTATAAGGAAGAAACAGATGAAAAAAACATTATTCGTATTTCTAATGGCTGTAGCCACATATCATTATGGCTATTCAAATGACTCTTTGAAAATTGTCACTCTTCAAAGAGAAGTGGACACTTTGAAAGCTTCGGTTTCTCGTCTTCAACAAGAGAATGGAAGGATTCCAAATGACTCTTTGAAAATCGACACTCTTCAAAGAGAAGTGAGTGCTTTGAAGGCTTCGGTTTCCCGTCTTCAACAAGAGAATGGAAGGCTTCATGGCTTGTATCAACAGCAAAAGGCAGTTGTTGATAGCTTGTCTGATGGGCAGAAGCAACAATCTGAGAATCTGAGTACTTTGGAGGAAAGGCTTGGTGAAGACTTGACAAAAACGAATAATAGGATTGACGATAATGCAAATTTATTAAACGCCATCAAATCCCGTACGTGGGTTGCGGTTATAGGAATAATGATTGCATTAGTATTGCTGGTAGTTGTTTATTATATCCTCAGAAAGAAGATACTGAATGGTTCGTCATCCATTGATAAGATAAAAGCTGCTCAGGATAGTTTAGCAGAAGCTCAAAAAGCCATGCAGGAAGAATCTGTAAAATTGGACAACAGGTTGATGGAAATCTTGGATAAACAAGTAACCACGCAGCCTCGAAGTTCCAACAACGACCAGCCAGACCATTCTTTGGCAATAAAGGTCGCTGATGAAATAGTCAGAATTGAGAAGAATTTGTCGCACATGGATGAATCTGTGAGAGGTTATAAACAGTTGAAGAGAGCCGTTGAACGCATCCGAACTAATTTTTTGGCCAACGATTATGAAATTGTTGACATGTTGGGCAAGGCTTATAATGAAGGAATGATGGCATCTGCCAATTTTGAAATCGATGAATCACTGGCAGATGGCGAACAGAAGATAACAGGAGTTATCAAGCCACAGATTAACTACAAAGGCAAGATGATTCAGATGGCGCAGATTATTGTTAGTCAAAACTATAAATAATAATTCTAAAATGGCAAGAGTAAAAATAGACTATGGCATTGACTTGGGTACAACTAACTCGTCTATATGCCGAATGGAAAAGGGTAAACCCGTTGTGATTCAGATTGACCAGAGGGACATCATGCCCTCGTGTGTGTCCATCAACAGGAAGGGTAGCATCTCTAGCGGAGAGCAAGCTTACAGCATGTTGAAGCAGGATAAGAGTAGAGCATTAAAATCGGGCAAAGTGGACTCAAATACATATATTGAGTTCAAGCGCACTATGGGTACCGATACGAAGTATCATTGCTCAAATGCAGGTAGAGACTACACATCAGAAGAATTGTCGGCAGAAGTTCTGAAAAGATTGAAGTCTGTTGTTACTGATGAAGTATTCCGTTCTGTGGTGATTACCGTACCCGCCAAATTCACCGTAGGTCAGAAAACAGCTACCATTGAGGCTGCTAAAATGGCAGGTTTCGATCATTGTGAACTTCTTCAAGAACCTATCGCTGCTTCATTTGCTTACGGTCTCTCTTCTGAGCAGAAAAATGGCATCTGGATGGTGTTCGACTTTGGAGGCGGAACCTTTGATGCCGCATTATTAAAAGTGGAAGATGGTATAATGCAGGTTTTTGACACAGCTGGTAACAATTATCTTGGCGGAAAAGACCTCGATTCAGCAATCGTAGAGAACATCTTCATCCCTCATCTAAAGAAGAAGTATTCTATAGATGGTATCTTAGCCGATAAGGAAAAGAATGCTGCGTTTCGCGATCTAATGAAGATAACAGTTGCAGAAAATGTCAAGAACCAATTATCATTCAAAGACAGCGAAGATATTCTTACAGATTTAGATGCCCTTACAAAAGATGACGATGGTAAAGAAATTGAACTTGACTTGACGGTTACACAACAACAAGTGTTCGATGTGATGCGTCCTCTTTTCCAAAAAGCTATTGACATTTGCAAGGAGCTGTTGAAGCGAAACAATTTGAAAGGTGCAGACCTTAACAAACTGATTCTTGTCGGTGGACCTACCCATTCTCCACTCATTCGCCAGATGCTGAAAGAACAGATTACCCCGAATGTTGACACAAGCATTAACCCCATGACAGCAGTTGCTACAGGTGCTGCTCTTTATGCTTCTACTTTGGATGCCGACGTTAAAGATAGTGACATTGAAGTTGGTACAATCAAACTTGATATTGGATATGAAGCGACCTCAGTGGAACAGACAGAATGGGTGAGTGTAAAGTTAGACCAAACCGGCTCCGAAACAGCCTGTCCGGAAAAGGTTTTTGTTGAACTTGTTCGTGGAGATAATGCGTGGTCGAGCGGCAGGACCGAAATAGGTGCGATGGGCATTGTGATTGAAGTCAATCTGGAAGAAGGCAAATCCAATGCTTTTAGCGTCATTTGCTATAATGAAAAAGGAGACCTGATGCCTTGTTTCCCCTCGGAGATCACAATAATACAAGGTACAAGGGTTGGTTCCGCACCACTTCCTTATAACATTGGCATTGCCATATGGGATGACCACAAAGAGAAAGCCATATTCAAAGCCGCTACTGGACTGGAGAAGAACAAACCTGTTCCGGCTGTTGGTGTGATAAATGGTCTTTCAACTTCCAAACAACTACGTCCGGGCTTAGCAGGCGACCTACTTACCGTACCTATCTACCAGTGTGAGGATGATCCGGAAGCAGGAAGAAGTGCTTTTCTGTATGAGTATGTTGCAGATGTGGTTGTTACAGGCGAAGAAGTGGAGTCGCTAATCCCGGAAAACAGTCCTGTGGACATTACGCTCAAAGTGGATTCTTCCGAGCAAATGACAATGGACATCTATTTCCCGGCTGGAGACTTTACAGTTTCCAAGTCGCTTGATACGAGTAAGAAACAAAGTGTAAGTGAGGCAGAGAAGCAGATTCCTCAGATGATACGTGATGCACAGCGAGACATCGATCGCTTAGCTGCTTCCGGCATTAAGACGGACGCACTTCAGAATGGACTTAACAGCGTCATGGATGAAAACAAGAACAGCCAAGAAAAGAAAGCCGTGCTTCAGCATTTGAAAGAGGTTCTTCGTAAGATAGAAGACGAGGAGGCTGGAACTGAGTGGGAGCGCCTTGAACAGGAAATCCGTGAAGAGTTTGAACGCATGGAAAAAGCAGATGGAGAACTCGGCAATGACAAGTCTCATCAAATAGTTAATCATCTGCGTTCTCGAACAGACCAAGTCATTCGATCCAAAGATGTCTTGATGGGGCGTGAATTACTTGACCAAATACACACGGTGTACTTCCAGCTAACAATGATTTATCAGTGCATGGGGCTTATCCGTGATTGTAACAATAATTTTGGCCATTACCGTTGGAAGGACGCTACTCGTGCCCGGCAGCTTGTCAACCAGGGTATGTCCATCATTAGTACTAACCCAACTGTAGAACAGTTGCAACCTATCGCTGCTCAGTTAATCGAATTAATGCCTGATGACGAAGCCAGCAACATGGGCGGATTCTTACACTAACGACTATGTTTCTATTTCAAAAAGGACAATTAATAGATAACCGCTATACGGTGGTGTTTCCGCATAAGGAAGGAACTTATGCGGAAACCTATCGTGTTAGAGATGCAAACGGTAAACAGAGATTCTTAAAATTGCTCTATTATTCCAAATTGCAGTACTCGCAGCTTGATAAAGATGGCAATATAATAGAGTTGGAAATTGCCAAACAGTTGAATCATCCTAATGTATGCAAGTATGTAGATAGCGGTAAGTTAATTGCAAATGGGCAGCAATTAGCATATTTTGTGACAGAGTTTGTCAGTGGAGAAACTCTCGATAAACGAATTGGTCGAGATGGTAGTCTGAGTGTTTATGAGATTAAGCAGGTTGCGAATGCACTTCTTTCTGCGTTACAGCATCTGCACACACAGTCAACGCCAATCATTCATAACGAGGTGTCAATCCAAAATATAATGCTTGACTTGTCGGGTACATTAGAAAATCTTAAACTGATAGATTTTGGTCATTCCCGTTTTTTGAATCAGGAACCCGCTAGACCAAATCTAAAACAACTCAATCCTTTTTATATGGCGCCAGAGAGATTAAATGGAGTGAGTTGTGTGCAGTCAGATATATTCTCGGTTGGAGCAATACTTTATCAGCTTATCTTCGATGACCTGCCTTGGTTCTTTGATGCCTCAGGAATGAATGATCAGAAGATTATTGAGAGGCTTCAAACTGAAAGAGACGTCCCTCTGCGTATGCCGAATATTGATATATTTGAATTGGACGAACAAATGATAAATGTCATCAATAAAGCTACGCAGAACAACGTTCAAGATCGTTTCCAGACTGCTCAAGAAATGAAAGATGCAATTAATGGAAAGATAATTGTTGAAAGTATGCGCCAGTCATCACCGGCAAAACTGCAAGGGGAGAAAAAGACCGTCAAACAAGGCAATGGTTTTGCCGACGTTGCTGGTATGGCAGAATTAAAAGAACAACTTCAGTCAGATGTAATCGACTTGCTACAAAATCCGGAACAAGCAAAAGAACTTGGGCTTTCTATCCCTAACGGGATTTTGTTCTATGGACCTCCCGGATGTGGAAAGACTTTCTTTGCGGAAAAATTCGCAGAGGAAACGGGCTTCAATTATCTCTATGTGAAATGCTCTGACGTAGCGTCCCCTTATATAGATGGAGGAAAAGGCAAAATT
The DNA here is from genome assembly GCA_947624675.1 of uncultured Clostridia bacterium. Taxonomy (GTDB): domain Bacteria; phylum Bacillota; class Clostridia; order Oscillospirales; family Ruminococcaceae; genus UMGS1601. The sequence continues at coordinate 9,120 of CANQLI010000023.1, forward strand.
GCAGCAATTTTTAATGATGCAAGACAAAATGCGCCGACTATCCTGTTTCTTGACGAAGTGGATGCAGTTATAAGAGACCGTAGTCACCACGACAATCCAATTACGGCTGGTGCTGTTAATGAGTTCTTGATGCAGCTAAACAATTGTGGAAAAGATAATGTTCTGGTAATTGGTGCGACCAATAAGCCATCAGAAATTGACGAAGCGGCTCTTCGTGCTGGCAGGTTGGAATTTAAATACTATATTCCGCAGCCAGATAAAGAAACACGCAAGCAGATGTTCCAAATTAGCGTGTCTAAGCGCAATTATGATTTTGGAATAAATTATGACCAGTTGGCTGATATGACAGAAAATTATGTGTCGGCAGACATTACCCTTGTAATAGACACGGCGGCACGCCTTGCTTTTAGACGGAAAACCGGGAAAATAACAATGGCTCTACTTGAAGAAGCTATTCGGAATACGAAGCCAAGCCTTACGCTTGAACAGATAAAAAGATACGAGGCTATCCGAGACAAATTCTTGGGAGTTAGTGAAAAACGTGAAAGAATTGGATTTACATAATTATGGAACAAAACAATTTATTGCTTAGAACGGCTTTCGCATGTATGGCATGTGATGGCGAAATCGCTAAAGAGGAAATCAGTCTTATCAAAAAAATGTCAACCGAAAAACATTTGTTTGGCGATATTGACTTAGATGAGGAACTTGATAGTTTGGTCAAAGAAATCAACCTGAAAGGGAAGGGCTTTCTGAAGCAATATTTGCTTTCTCTTGCTGAACAAACCATGTCGGAAGAGGAAGAAATAAGAGTAGCAGATGTTGCAGTACAAACAATACGTTCTGACAACAAAATAGAGTATAGTGAAATAAAATTCTTCAAAGTGCTTCGGTCTAATCTAAAAGTTGTATCAGATGAAATCCTACTCGAAAAGATTGATGGTATTGATGAGAATTATTTAGCGCAGGATATTAGAGCGGATTATTTACAACTTTACGATGATTACTTCAACACGATTGATCTACCTCAGTTTGATGTTTTGGAGAAACTCTCCAAGGAAGATGCGAATTAGACAAAGAGCTCTATATTAGATTCTTATAAAAAGCCGGCCGATTCAAAGGTTTATAGTCTTGGAATTGGTCGGTTTTTGTTTTAATGAAGCCCCGTGAAACCCGTTTACACACCTTGTCGATGCCATCTTTGAGGAGGACTGAATCCATCGTGTCATTGTCGTATTTCCCTGTGATGTAGTCGAGACATTCATGGA
>CANQLI010000024.1 GCA_947624675.1 uncultured Clostridia bacterium
TCACCGACATCGAGACGGTAGAGCTGTCCTTCCACATCTTCGACCTTGAAACTTGGGATACGGTTGTCGATACCGAGCCAGTGACGGTGACGTTCTAAAATAAAATCCGGCTGCATAGGGGTCAGAAAATGTATGACCCCTATGTGGGCTGGATAAATGTGGTAGTAGGTTTGCTAATAATAGCAAACCTACACTTATTGTAAAACCAACCCCACGCTACGCGTGGGGACGAGTATAGCGATAGCGTTGAAATGGAAAATAAAGCCTCCTTTTGCTATAATAATGGTGTGGGTACCGAACCGCACCGAAAAAGCAAAAGGAGGCATCCGAAATGGACGAAAAAAGTTTATCACATACGCGATGGGTATGTCAATACCACGTCGTATTGGTCCCAAAGTACAGAAGAAAAATAATATACGGAAAGCTGAGAAAAGATATCGGAAGAATCCTCAGACAGCTTTGCGAGTACAAGCATGTAGAGATAATAGAGGCAGAAGCAATGCCTGATCATATCCATATGCTGATATCAATTCCACCTAAGCTTGCGGTATCGGATTTCATGGGATATCTCAAGGGAAAGAGTACGCTCATGATATTTGAGAAGCATGCGAATCTGAAATATAAGTACGGCAGAAGAGCTTTCTGGTGCAAGGGATATTACATAAGCACTGTAGGAGCAAACAAAAAGGCAGTGCAGGAGTACATCAGAAACCAGCAGAACGAAGATATAATGATGGATCAGCTAAGCTTTCGAGAGTATGAGGATCCGTTCAAGAACGCAGAGCCTGACGATGACGATTCGCCCGAGATAGGGCGCAGGAAGTAAGAATTACGACAGGTGCGGTTGTCGGTGCTCATAGTGCACCCTACTTGGGTGCGGCTGGTATAAAGGCACTTATAGGGCTATATTTCAAACCCCACGTTTTACGTGGGGTTGTGATTATAATAGTGTTCTATATATTAAGCATCTATTTCTTACGGTTCTATGCAAAGCCTCCATGACAATGAAATTTTGTTTCAAAAAAATTTAAAAAATTGCACTTTTAGTATTGACATACTAAAAGTTATGTGATATAATACTAATGAAAGCTGAAGGAGGTATGAATTTATGAATAGTAAAGCAATAGATGAAACCATTTTGATTGATACAGTAAACTCGTTAAAAAGCTTCGGATTTTGGGAACAATCAAGTATTATTGACCTTATATACAGGGTACTATTAACTAAAAAAGAACTTCATGACAGCGACGTTGACCCCGAAACCGTTTACAAAACTATGCAAGATGTTTCGTCTGCAATTTCACGTTTTCCGGGAGACTCGGAACTATTTTACAAAATATACAGTATAATCGAGCCTCTGGATAAACGACATATTCTTTCCATTATAGTTATGTCATCTGATGGTAAAAGTTTGTTTGTCCCCGAAGCGCTCAGTGATAAGTTTGCAGAATATATCGGAAAAGATACAAAACAAGTATTAATTACAGACTGTGAGCAGTATGGTCCTCCACTTCTCGATTTAACAGAATCCCATCCGGAAGTGAATTTTACCCTTACATCTCAGCAATCCGTTAAGGCCAATCTGCTTTCATTAATCTTTTCAAACGTAGCAAACGTTAAAGTAATACTTGCAGATATATATAGTTACGGATTCACTTCTGAAAAATACGACTTAATCATAAGCATTCCCATTTTTGGTGCTCGATTGTTGTCTGACAAAGATGATTTTATCAGTCGCGAATTTGACTTGATAGCCGTTCAGAACCTTCTTTATCACGTTAATATGGATGGTAATCTTGTTATGGTGCTCCCTGCAAAGATAACTTTTGGTGGCGGTAGCGTGGCATCCCTAAGAGAATATATAGAAAACAACTACAAAATAAAAGAGATCAGTCCTTTACCGTCTGGGCTATTTGCGCCATATACATATATTCGAACCTACCTTTTTATCTTTTCCACTGGGAAAACTGATGACATAGTAATTAAACAATACGAATCGGAAAAGCCCATCCAAAAAAATGCGCCGTGCAAAAAACTTGTAGTAAAAAATGAGATTCTGTTATTTAATGACGAATTTTCAGAGCTCAGCGGATGGAATGTAGACATGGCATTTTCCGAAGAGGACGAAGATATAAAAGCCTTTTCTGCTTCTCGAGTAAAAAAGCTGAAACTAAAAGATGTAGCTTCGGTATTTCGCGGGAAAGCTGTAACCGCAAGATTAGAAAGCGGAAACGTATCGGTCATCAATATTTCAAACATCACCGATACAGGGATTGATTACAGTAATCTTGACATGATAGAAGAAGAGGAAAGAAATGTGTCACGATACATTCTTAATGAAGGAGATGTTCTTGTTACCGCAAGAGGAACTACGGTAAAAATTGCTGTTTTTGAACAGCAATCCACCATATGTATTCCTTCCGCCAATATAAATGTTATCAGACCCAGAGAGATGTTGCGCGGTGCTTACCTAAAGCTTTTTCTTGAATCGCCGGTCGGAATCAAAATGCTCCAAAGCCTACAAAGAGGCACGGTTGTAGTAAATATTAATTACAAAGATATCATGGAGCTGGAGGTTCCCGTTTTGCCAATTGAAGTGCAGGATGAGCTAATTGAAGAGTATAACACCGGGCTAAAGCTATACAAAGGCACCGTTGCAGCCGCTGAGGAGGGCTGGAGAGGCGTTAAGCAGGACATTCAGTCAAAACTTTTTTGAGTACGTTTATAATTGCAGTTATATACATTAAAAACATTATTTTCAAGGAGGACATGATATGTCAACTAATTTTAACGAAGACAACACGATTGAGCAAATGATTATCGCTACGTTAAAGAATAATGGCTGGAAATATATTCCTGCCGACGAGCTGCCCCGTATGTATTCCGACGTGATGGTAGAGCCTATGGTCAAAGAGGCTTTAATTCGGTTGAATCCGGTAATTGCCGAAGATCCGTCTCGCGCTGATGAAGTTATTTACAAACTCAGAACCGTCATTCTTTCCGTACAACCTCACAGCCTTGTTACCCAGAACGAGGTGTTTAAAAAGATGATATTCGAGGAGAATTCCTATCCTTTCGGCAAAGATGGTCGCATGGTACCCATTCGCTTTTTCGGCACTATGAGCAAAGAGGATCTTGCTCTGAACGAATATGTGGTTACAAATCAGTGGGTATATCCTCAGGCAGATGGCGGAAAGCGGCTTGATATAGTGCTTTTAGTTAATGGATTTCCCATTGTCATTGGCGAGCTGAAAACACCGGTCCGCAGCGCAATCACTTGGCTGGACGCTGCTGGTGATATTTCTGCTTACGAAAAAAGTATACCGGCCATGTTTGTCACAAATGTATTTAATTTCGCAACCGAAGGAAAATGCTATCGCTATGGCTCGATCGGGATGCCGATTAATATGTGGGGGCCTTGGCACCCGGCTACTCACAAAGCCGAGGGCGGACTTGCCGATGTTCAGATAAGCGTTCAAGACATGATTGTTCCGGAAAAGGTTATGGATATCTTCCAGTTCTTCACAATGTTTGCGACAGATAAAAAATATCGCAAATATAAAATCATCTGCCGCTACCAGCAGTTTGAAGGGGCTAACATGATTATAGATCGTGTTATTGCCGGGTATCCTAAAAAAGGCTTGATATGGCATTTCCAAGGTTCAGGAAAATCACTGCTCATGGTATTTGCTGCTCAAAAACTGCGTATGATACCGGAATTGAAAAATCCGACTGTTGTCATTGTTGATGACCGCATTGACCTTGAAACACAGATTACTGCTACATTCAATGCGTCTGACATTCCAAATCTTACAAGTGCTTCCACAAAGGATGAGCTGACTTCGTTCTTCCGCGGAGATATGCGGAAAATACTCATTACGACAATATTCAAATTCGGAGAAGTTGACGGAGAGCTTAATGCTCGTGATAATATTATAGTCATGGTTGACGAAGCACATAGGACTCAAGAGGGAAACCTTGGCGCAAAGATGCGCGTAGCATTGCCGAACGCCTTCTTCTTTGGGCTGACAGGCACTCCTATTAACCGAATTGATAAAAACACCTTTGCTACTTTCGGTGCAGAGGAAGATCGTACCGGTTATATGAGCCGCTATTCTTTTTCTGATTCTATTCGTGACGGAGCAACGCTGCCTCTTCATTTTGAGCCCGTGCCTGTTGAACTCCATGTGGACAAGGATAAGCTAAACAAAGAGTTCGACATAATGACCGATGAAGCAGGGCTTACAAGAGAAGAAAAGAACGAGCTGTCTCGCCGAGTAAACATGAAAGCTATCATGTATAATCCTGCTCGTATACGCAAAGTATGTGAGCATATTGCTAAGCATTTCAAGGAAAAGATAGAGCCCAACGGATACAAAGGTCAAGTAGTTGTTTACGACCGTGAATGTTGCTTGATGTATAAAGAGGTTCTTGATGAGCTGCTCGGCGAGGAAGCGACTACAATAGTTATGGACACAAACAACGATAAGGAGGACCGTTATAAAAAATACCGCCGTGACCGTGATCAAGAAAGTAAAGTACTTGATTATTTCCGCGATCCTCACAGTCCGCTTAAACTTGTTATTGTAACTTCCAAATTGCTGACAGGTTTCGATGCTCCTATTCTTCAAGTCATGTATCTCGACAAGCCCATGAAAGATCATACTCTTTTGCAGGCAATTTGCCGTACCAACAGAACTTACGATCAAGGCAAAACACATGGTCTCATAGTCGATTATATCGGTATTTTCGACGATGTGGCAAAGGCGCTCGATTTTGACGAAAACAGCATGCGTCGCATCATCACTAATATAGAAGAAATCAAGAAACAGCTCCCCGCTCTTCTCAAAAAGTGCCTCAGTTACTTTATGGGAGTTGATAGGACAATTGAAGGATGGGAAGGTCTTATGGCGGCGCAGGAATGTCTGCCGACAAATAAAGAAAAGGATGCGTTTGCGGCTGATTACCGTGTTTTAAACCGGGCGTGGGACGCTTTATCGCCGGACAATTTCCTCAATCCGTATAAAGCCGATTACCAGTGGATTTCTCGAGTCTACGAATCAGTAAAACCGACAGACGGACGCGGCGGATTGATTTGGGCCTCTCTCGGAGCAAAAACCATAGAGCTTGTTCATCAAAATGTCATCGTCGGCAATGCTGATGAGGATATGGATATTCTTTCTATGGACGCAGATCTGATTGACGAGTTTTTGGAAAAGCAAAAGGATATAAAAACAGCAACAAAAAAAGTCGAAATCAATCTTGTAGCTAAAATCTTAAAACATTCAACCGACACAAAATTTGTCCGTCTTGGAGAAAAGCTGGAAGCTCTGCGTGAAAAACACGAGCAAGGTCTTATAACCAGTATTGAGTTTCTAAAGTTGCTGCTTGAGCTTGCCAAAGAAGCTGCACAGGCGGAAAAAGAAGTCGTTCCCGAGGAAGAAGTCGATAAGGGCATAGCAGCTCTAACAGAATTATTTAATGGAGTAAAGAACAAAAGCACACCGGTTATTGTAGAACGTATTGTAGCGGATATCGACAGCATCGTTAAAATAGTTCGCTTCGACGGTTGGCAGAGCACAACTGCCGGTAAACAAGAAGTTAAGAAGGCCCTGCGCAGCGTTGTTTGGATTAAATATAAAATCAAAGACAAAGAAGTTTTTGACAAAGCTTACAACTATATTGAGCAGTACTATTGATTTAACAAAATGGAGGATTAAAAATGATAGGTGCGATTATCGGAGATATAGTCGGTTCCCGCTTTGAATGGAACAATCATAGGTCAAAAGACTTTGAGTTACTTACACATAAATGCTGTTTTACCGATGATTCAGTGATGTCAATTGCCGTATGCGACGCTCTTATGAAATGCAAAGCAGATTACAGCGACTTGGGCGAACAGGCTGTACGCTCCATGCAAAAAGTCGGGCGACCGTATCCCGGCTGTGGCTATGGTGGGTCATTCAGGCAATGGATTTATTCAGACAACCCTCGCCCATATAACAGCTATGGTAATGGTGCTGCTATGAGAGTCAGCGGATGTGGGTACGTCGGGAAAACCGTTGAAGAAGTTAAGCGGCTTTCAAAGGCAGTGACCGAGGTGACACATAATCACCCGGAAGGCTTAAAGGGAGCTGAAGCAACGGCGGTATCAGTGTTTCTTGCAAGAAGCGGAAAAAGTCTTATAGAAATTCAGGACTATATCATAAAAAACTACTATCCGTTAGGCTTTACTCTTGACGGCATACGTGACAATTATCAATTTAACGAAACATGTCATGACACAGTCCCGCAGGCATTGGAGGCGTTTTTTGAATCGACAGGCTTTGAAGATGCAATAAGAAATGCTGTATCAATCGGTGGTGACAGCGATACTATTGCCGCTATTACAGGCTCTGTTGCTGAGGCGTACTATGGCGTCCCGACAAATATAAGAAAACATGCTCTGACTTTCTTGGACGAAAGGCTCCTTAAAATTTTGCTTGAGTTTGAAAACCTATATCCGTCAAAGATAGAAAAAATGAACGAAACCGGCAGCGTTGGCATTTCCCCATCTACGGGAAGTAAAGTGAAAACAGGAAAACGATCGGAAATGATTGAATCCGCGATGGATGTTGCCGATTTAGAGCTTGAGGCAAGCGCAACTCACCCCGAGGAAACAACGAGCCATAAGCTTTTTTCTCATTTGTTTGAGGCGTGTAATATTCTTCGCGGTCCTATCAATCAAGACGAATACAAAAGCTATGTAACACCTATTTTGTTCTTCAAAAGGCTTTCCGACGTATACGACGAGGAAACGCAGGAAGCTCTTGAAGAATCCGGTGGAGATGAAGAGTACGCGAACTTTGCGGAAAACCATCGGTTCGTTATACCCGAGGGTTGCCACTGGCAAGATGTCCGTGAGGCGAGTGAAAATGTCGGAATTGCTATTGTCAACGCAATGAACGGCATAGAACGTGCAAACCCTGATACTCTTAGCGGGGTATTCAGCAGCTTTGATGACGCTAACTGGACAGACAAGACAAAGCTCTCAGACGAAAGACTAAAAGACCTGATAGAGCATATGTCCAAAATTAAAGTCGGAAACAGCAACTATTCCGCTGATGTTATGGGAGACAGCTACGAATTCTTAATCAAGAAGTTTGCTGATTTATCCAAGAAAAATGCCGGTGAATTCTACACTCCACGCTCGATAGTAAAACTATTGATTATGCTGTTATCTCCAAAGGCGGGAGAAACCGTATATGATCCGGCTTGCGGAACGGGTGGAATGTTAATAGAATCCATTCGATATATGCACGACGACAAGCTTACTTATGGCAGGATTTATGGTCAGGAGAAAAATCTTGCAACGTCTGCAATAGCCCGAATGAATCTGTTCCTGCATGGAGCTAAGGACTTTAAAGTTACACAAGGCGATACCCTTCGCTCTCCAAACTATTTGGAAAGAGGCTCACTGAAAACATTTGATTGCGTGGTGGCAAATCCTCCTTTTTCGCTGAAGAACTGGGGCGCCGAACAATTCAGCAGTGATGTTTACGGTCGTAATATGTGGGGAAGCCCATCTGATTCTAACGGTGACTTTGCATGGCTGCAGCATATGGTAAAGTCGATGAATCCCAAAACAGGTCGATGTGCGGTTGTTCTGCCACAGGGTGTTCTGTTTAGAAGCGGCAAAGAGGGAGAAATTCGCAGACAGCTTGTTGAATCAGATAAGTTAGAAGCTATCATCACAATGGCAAGCGGTGTATTTTACTCTACCGGGGTATCTGCCTGTATTCTCTTTCTTAACAATAATAAATCCGTTTCTCATCGAGGACGAATCTGCATGATTGACGGTTCTGGAATATACACCCCGCAAAGAGCGCAGAACATTATGACGGAAAATGATATTCAGACCGTTTATAATTACTATACAGCTTATGAGGACGTCATTGAAAAAGTTAAGATAGTATCCATTGCCGACGTTCGAGAAAAAGATTATTCTCTGGCTATAAATAATTACATTGAAAAGAAAGAGCAGGAAACAGTTCCTCCGGAAGAAATCCGTAAGCAATATTTTGAAGCCTATAATGAGATGATTAAAGCAGAAGCCCGAATGAGGGAACTGCTTTTGAAAGGGGGTTACATAAGTGAGTAAGCGAATTACTATTGAGGAGTTGCAATCCTATCTCTGGAATTCTGCTGTATTGCTCAGAACCAACATAGATGCAGGGGCATATAAACAGTATATATTTCCGCTTTTATTCTTTAAACGCATTTGCGATGTGTACGACGAGGAAACCGCTACGGCTATTGAAGAATATGGTGATGATGCCACCGAATTTGACGAAGATGAAATACATACATTTATTGTTCCAAAAGGATATCACTGGAACGATGTCAGAGCAGTTTCCGAAAACGTCGGTGTGGCTATTGTCGAAGCTTTCAGAAAAGTTGAAAAAGCAAACTCAGAAAAGCTTCAAGGGATTTTCGGCGATGGCGCGTGGACAAATAAAAATCGCCTTCCGGATAGGTTGCTGAAAGACCTCCTTGAACATTTCAGCACAAAAACACTGTCAATCGCAAATTGCCCGGAGGATGAACTCGGGCAGGGATACGAGTATCTGATAAAAAAATTCGCCGATGACAGCGGCCATACCGCGCAGGAATTCTATACCAATCGCACTGTCGTACATCTTATGACTGAAATGCTCAAACCGGAATCCGGCGAATCAATATACGACCCAACTTGCGGAAGCGCAGGCATGCTCATCTCTTCTATTGCATATTTAAAGGAGCATGGAAAAGAATGGCGCAACGTTGCAGTGTATGGGCAGGAAATCAACTCCCTGACATCGGCTATCGGAAAAATGAATTTATTCCTGCACGGAGTTAAAGATTTTAATATTGTAAATGGTGACACACTAACCTCGCCTGCCTTTATTGAGAACGGTCAATTGCAGCAGTTTGACCTCGTTTTGGCAAATCCGCCTTACTCTATAAGTCAGTGGGATCGTGCAGCATTTGAAAGTGATAAATATGGGCGTAACTTCTTAGGCGTCCCACCACAAGGGCGTGCTGACTATGCGTTTATCCAACATATTATAGCAAGCCTTAAAGAGGATACCGGTCGTTGTGCTATTCTTTTGCCTCACGGAGTTCTCTTCCGAAACGAAGAAAGCACTATGCGTGAGCGCTTAGTCCGTAGTGACAGAATAGAGTGCATAATAGGTCTTGGGCCAAATCTGTTTTATAATTCCCCAATGGAAGCATGTATTTTGATATGCCGCATGAGCAAACGTCCCGAGCGGCGTGGGCAGATACTCTTCATCAATGCCGTCAACGAAGTGGAGCGCAAGAACGCGCAAAGTTATCTCGAAGATCGGCACATTCAACGCATCGCAACAGCATATAAGAATTATTGTGATGATGAAGATTTCGCAAAAATTGCAACAATTAAAGACATAGCCGACAATAATTTCTCGCTTAGCATTCCGTTATATGTGAAGCCGGTGTCTAATACTGCAGAAACTGATGACCGCACCGTTCAAGAGCATTATGACAGTTGGAGGGCGGCTTCAGAGATGATGAAGTTAAGCTATGAAAAATTAAATGCTATGCTTGGAGAGGAGGCGGCAAAAGGTGAGTAAAGTTAAATTAGACGATGTTGCCATTGAACGCAAAGAAGTCTGCAAAAGCAGTAAAAGCGATTATCCTATTGTCGGTTTGGAACATTTGACACCGAGTGAAGTCACTTTGGATTCATGGGATAATGGCGGAGATAACACATTTACCAAAATGTTCAGAAAAGGGAACGTGCTGTTCGGTCGACGCCGGGCATATCTCAAAAAAGCTGCTATGGCTCCTTTTGACGGAATTTGTTCAGGCGATATAACAGTCATAGAGGCTATTCCGGACCGAATCTTGCCGGAACTTTTACCATTCGTTATACAAAACGATGCTCTCTTTGACTTTGCAGTAGGAAAGTCTGCTGGTTCTCTTTCGCCACGTGTAAAATGGGAACATTTGAAAAACTATGAGTTTGAGCTGCCTGATATTGATAAACAGCGTGAGCTGGCAGAAGCCTTATGGGCTATCGAAGCAACAAAAAAGTCCTATCAAAAGTTGATAGCGGCAACTGACGAACTGGTGAAATCTCAATTTATCG
>CANQLI010000025.1 GCA_947624675.1 uncultured Clostridia bacterium
AACAAAAAAGGAGCTAAACTCTTGCGAGCTAGCTCCTTTCCTTTGCCCTTGGGCTTGTCTGTAAAAGACTATACTTACATTATTGACCTCATATAAACCTCGGATGGTGAGGGAACTACTGTCAATAACCTGTTATCCTTTGTGGATTACCTCAAATACTCGTTGCTGATCCAACCGCCAGCCTCTTGCGAATAGCTCCAGCCGTTGCATTCTTTTGTCAACAACAGCTTAACGCCTTTTTTAATGCTTCCACATACTTTTCCGCCTGCTGTTTTGCGCACATTAACCCCGTCGCCCTGCACCGTGCCGTACACACGGATGTAAAACACGGAATTGTTATTGACACATATCCAGCCGCCGTTTATCTTACCCCATGTTTGCGTGCCTACATATTTAAACTCTGATATGTAAACTGATGTCCCCTTGGCTAGCGTTTTTATAGCCTTGTAATTCGTGCCAGCACCCGATCGCAGATTAACCTTGTCCGCTGTCAGTACATAGGTGTCCGGCACTAGGATAGTGCCAATGGCGGGTTTCGTTTTCAATTTTGATGTTGTAGACGCATTTTTAAATACATTTTGGTCCTTCGGTCTCAAAACACCCAGAAAATGAGTGTAATTGCGTTTGACTTTTGCGGACGGTTTTGTCGCTGTGCCGTCTGTGTTTTGTTCTGTTACCCAGAATGTGCTAACATTGCCTTCACCCGTAGCTATAGCTACATGACCCGCATAGCCGTTTAACGATTTGTCCCAGATGCAGACATCACCGACCTGCGGCACGAAATCAGGTGTGTTTGCTATTTTTGTGAAATATTCGCCCATATTGAAATTGGTGTATAGCTGGTACGCGTAGCTGTGTGCGAACAGCAGCGTTTTAGGAACACCGAACAGATCAACCGCATAGCGGTTAAACCAGTCAAAACACTGCGCACCATAGTTGCCGTCAAAATCTATCTTTTTACCTAGATTTTTGTTCAGCCACTCAGAATATTTGCTCATACCCTACTCCTCCTTCGTCAACTGTTTTTTGACCTGATTCACACCAGTAGACGCCAATCCCGACACTATACCTATCGCAACAGCCGATATAATGTCGGTAGTCGCAATTAGATCAGGCGCTACAAAATATGTAATAGCGCCTAGTATGCCGCCTACAAGACCTACTATCGCCGGGATATATTTGTTGTTTATCGGCGTTATTTTTAATAATGCACCTACCAAATAGCAGCATACTACTATCGGCGTTACCTGTGTTAGCATTTCTGTAATATTCATAGCATTACTTCCTTTCTAAATCTTCTATGCGGTGGTTTTCCACCTTGATTTTTTCCTCAATTACCGACACGCTTTCCTCAAGCTTGTATGTTCGGTCTATGATGCTGTTGTGCTTGTCCACTCGTTTAGACAGCTCATCAATCTTGTATTCTATCAGCGCTGTCGATTTGCGGTTTTGGAAATAGTTGTTTAGCATACATACCGCTATAGCAACAACCCCGGTTATGATTGCTTCGATCATTATTCTCCTCCCTGTGCGCCATAAAACTCAGTGCAAAACTCCGCGAAATCCGCCTGCACCTGTTGTTTGTTTGCGTCGTACAGGGATTTATCCGCTATAGTCATATTGATATTGTCGTTGTTTTGCGACTCTTCGCCGATTGTGCCGTGGAAATACGCCGCTATTGCTCCGTCTATCTCTGATGTGCCGTTTAATGTGATACTTCTGTTTACTTTTAACATTTTTATTCCTCCTCAGTTGTTATAAAATCCATAACCTGTAAAATTGTATTTGCGTTGGGATTGAACGCCGATATGTCTATCGGCTTTGCGTCGATCTCGATTTCTTCATTTGACTTAGCCTGAATTTTTGCGATAAATTCTGCCTGCTTGTCCGGATCAGCAAAATTAAACTGCCCTGTCTTAGCGTCTACCTCTCCGCCCATTGACTTGGCTAGCTTTAACTTTTCGCCGTCAAAAACCTCGATGACTTCTTCTAGCTTTTTCTGTAGCTGTGCCAGCGCCAGCGATGACTTAAAATCCACCTCCTTCTTGCCTAATTCTGCGAGCTCGTTTCGGGCGATAATCGCCTTTAGTACTGTTGTCTTAACCATAGTTGTTAAGCTCCTTTCATTTCTTTTATTTCAGCTTCAAGCTGTTTTATTTTTATCGCCAAAACAGCGATAAGCTCTGTGTAATTTACGCCGTAAAGTGTTCCATTTTCGTGTATATCTTCAAACGCAGCTACGTCGTTTACGGTAAGCCCTGCTACACTGATTGCTTTTAACAGATTCTGAGCTGTAATGCCTGTGTGTAATCGGGTCGTATCCTCTCCCGACGCATCTGTGTATCGGTATGACACCCAATCAATATTGTCAAACAGTGTTATATATTTGTCTGAAATAGGTCTGATGTCTGTTTTTACACGTTCATCTGATGATGATGTGACTGTTCCGACCAGTCCGGCAGTAAATTTTGTTTTAACCTCAAATTCTACAGGATATAGGGTAGAATTTGCTTGGCACGGATAATATCCGTTTATTCTGAATGCTGTCGTTGCAGTTGATTCGCCTACACCTAATTGGCTATCCATACACCGCAATACATAGAATTGAGAATTACCGTTAATCCACAGATCTGACCTTGCCGTGCTACTTAAATTTCCACCGCCCAAAAAGAAACTAAACCCTTTTACTCTAGTACTGTTATAAAGTACACCTATTCCGTTCTGCTGAAGAACCAACCCGTTTCGATATTCAGCTAATATTTCGCCATTTTTAATTGAAAAACCACCTATTTTAGCTGATATAGATTCAAGGGCAGTTACATTTAATTTATCCGCAGTTATAGTCTTGGCTGCTATTTTATCTGCCTTAATCGCATTGGCTGCTATGCTACCAGCTGTGATACTGTTTGCCAGTATATTTCCGCCGTCGATTATGGTTGCTCCATTCGGTTTCCATTCTGATGCCTCAACGGCGGAACTTGACGAGGTTGTTTCCTCCAACTGGAAACAATCAAAATACAATGTATGTGCGCCCGATGTTCCCGTCAGGTCTACCGAAATTTGTGCCCATTCGTTAGGCAATTTTATCGGACCGGATGTGTACCGCACCCAGGATGTACCCACGGTCATTGTTTTTTGCGTCCCGTAAACAATATTTGTTGTTGTACTGCTGTTAGCGTTAGGCGCTGACCGTGACAGTATTCTTGCGCGAATTTTTATTGACGATGATGCAGATTGTTTTACATAGAAACTGAGTATATAGTATTTCCCGGGAGTTACAGGCATCATACAGCAGTTTATATCGTCATTAGCTAAATACAACGAATAATAGCAACTATTTGATGAAGTTAATGTTGACGATGTAGTGAATCTCAACGCAACTGACCCTCTCATTTTGTTTGAACCGTCAAAATGTATATCTCCATTTACGCAGTCGGTCATATTTATCAATCGACCGACAACAGTAGACCCCGAAAAATCGTCAAATCCGTACAACATCAGATTAGGCGATAGCCCTACCGCTATTTTGTCGGCTGTGATAGTGTTTGTCGCTATCCAGCCACCCTGTATTCGTGTCGTTGTGCTAACTGCGTTATTAGTCCATTTGAGTACCATATTACGCAGATTAGTCATATTGGTGCCGTTTGTATTTGTCCAACTGTAGGCGGCATCGGCAGTAGATTTTGCACTGTTAGCGGCAGTCATAGCCGATGATGCCAACGAACCTACATTGTTTATGCGGTTGTCCATTTCCGTGTAAAAACTATCATATGTGTTGTATACATCCTCTATATCAGCATCATACGCTGATACCGTCACATACCCGCTCAGATTTATTCGACTGGCGTTTATTTTAACTGATTCCGCTGTTTGGTTTATCGCTGAAATGATACCGTTTTTGTTTACCTTCAGCGCTATTTCATCTGCGTGTTGTATTATGCTTGATTCAGCTGATGACATACGCTCTTTAATATCATCAAAATCGGTTTTTTTCGTGTAGGTATTTGATACAGTCGTTTTAAATCCTGTCAGATCCTGCGTAAGTTTAGATACACTAGCGCTTGTAGTGTCTAAATCCTCTTCCATACTGCTGACGGTCATTGTTATATCTGACAAATTCTGTTCTACAGTGCTGTATTTGCTGTTCATTTCCACTACTGCACCGTTTACCGCTGTAGATATATCAGACTGCCATACTTTTCCTATTATCTGACCGTTTAACTGCGTTAGCGTTGTTCCCTGATCGGTAACGATTTCGGCAATAGAATTTATATCGTTTGCCAAAACGGCGGTCGTATATTCGGTAGTATTATCCGTCCAAGTGACGGCGTTTCGTGTCCAAATATATTTACCGCTTTCCCATTTTGGACAAGTATTAGACCAGTTACCGCCTGTTTGTGTTGTGGCTGACGCTGAAAGATAATACTGCGGTACGATAGATTTAACACCTTTGCCGGTATCGCCTTTGTCTCCCTTTGCGCCAGTGTCTCCTTTGTCGCCTTGTGCGCCCTTATCACCGTATGCACCGATTATCGTTGGTGTGGTAGCATTCGTGCTACCGTTTGTATAGGTTACGATTTCGTAATTCCATAGATATTTTTTACTAGCTGATACCGACTGCACTGTTGTTGTCCAGCCGGATGTTGATGTGGTTACACCACTGGATGATGCCGTTGCCAGATAATAATTTACTATGGTTTTTATACCGTTACCTGTCGCACCCGTCGCTCCAGTCGCGCCTGTAGCACCTTTCGGTCCTTGCGGTCCTGTGTCACCTTTCGCGCCCGCAGCACCTTTGTCACCGTAAACACCTATAACACGTTTTTGCGTGTCTGCTGTTGTGCTATTCGTATATGTGATAGTTTCATAATTCCAAAGGTATTTATCTGTTGCCGTCAGCGTAGGTACCGTACTGCTCCAAGATTCAGGGGCGTTAGTATTTGATGTTGAAACAGCGTAGTGTTCGTCTATGCTCTTTATGCCAACTCCTGCTGTTCCTGTAGCTCCTTTTGGACCT
Organism: uncultured Clostridia bacterium; assembly: GCA_947624675.1. GTDB lineage: Bacteria > Bacillota > Clostridia > Oscillospirales > Ruminococcaceae > UMGS1601. Next base: position 5,018 of record CANQLI010000025.1, read on the forward strand.
TGTGCGCCTGTATCGCCCTTGGCACCTTTTTCTCCTTGTATACCTTGTGGACCTTGTGCGCCGGTAGCACCTGTAGCTCCCTTTGCACCCGTGATACATACAGGGTCTGTCTCCAACGCTGTATTGTTACTAAATATCGTTCGGGTCTTAGTCCAAATATATTTACCGTCAGCCCACGCCGGAACGGTAGTGCTCCAACTTCCTCCCGTCTGTGTTGTGGCTGATGTGGATAAATAGTATAGCACTTCGACACTGCTTACCGATACGCCGTCAGTACCCTTAACTCCGGCCGTGCCTGTATCGCCTTTTTCTCCTTTAGGTCCTTGTGCTCCCGGTAATCCTTGCGGTCCTGTGTCACCTTTTGCACCAGGCGCTCCAGTATCACCTTTATCGCCTTTTGCACCCTTTTCGCCGTACACGCCGAAAACACCGGGGGATGTTGTGACTTTGCTGCCGTTTGTGTATTCGGTAATATCGTATATCCACAGATAACGTTTATCTGCAGACGGGAATTGTAAACTAGTCGTCCAACCCGTAGTGCCTGTGGTGACACCGCTGCTAGCCGATGTAGCCAGAAAATATTTAGTGACCGATTTAATTCCGTTACCCGTAGCGCCGGGGTCACCTTTATCTCCTTTGTCTCCCTTAAACTCTCCGCTGTTGGCGCGGTCAACTACTGACTGTGCTGCATTTTCTGCGTTGGTCGCTATCGTTCTCACGTCGGTCGTCAGTTTGTTGAACGCCACCTGTAGGGTCTGTCCGCTGTCATCATACAGCACTTTCGATGATGTCAATGTATACGCTGAATTATTCATATTTTCAAACAGGGACTGCATATCTATCTTACCGCCCTGTATGTTAGCGTTTTCAGCCACCATATCATCTACTATCAGACCGTCTGCAATAGCATTTTCGGTTATTCCGTTTTCATTAAATAACGTTGTCTTGCCATCGCTGCCAATAATCAGAAAATTGAAATCACCGTTTTTAGCCTGTCCTATCTGCACACGGACATTGCCGTTGCTGTCATAAAACTGCTGTGTTGCGCCCTTGAAGGACACGCTAGCCATACCGTCGGTTATTATGTCGAACTTCTCAGCCTGTGCCCTAGCCGTCAGCAGATCAGCTACTGTTATCCGTTTGGCTATCATATCAAAAACAACTTGATCGTCTATCGTAACATTCGCCGCTGTTAAATTGATTATCTGACTGTTTTCAGTAAAACCAAATATAGAATCATAGGTGTTGAATTTTGCGTTTACAGCGTCTAAATTTGCTATTGACGCATAGTTTGCATCCAGATAGTCTGTGGTTATCTGTTTAGACTCTAGTTCATCGATTTTTCCCTTTGTAGCGGTCAGGTCTGCTATTATGGCTTGGTCGGCTTCCAGATATTCTGCCCGTAAATTCTTGATCTCCGCATTGGTAGCTGTCAAATCTTCAATATTTGCCTTGGCAGCTAAAAGATTGTTTGTTACTATAAGATCTGCTGTCAGGTTTTCCAATGCCTTGGTGACAGGCGACTTATAATTATCATTACTGTTATCTCCGTCTGTTGTTTTTCCTACACTTCTTATCGTTGTACTATATCCGCCGTTATAATTATGTGAAATCTGGCACAGTGGTATCTTATACAATTCACCGCCATATTCAATTGTGACAATATCATACGCATCAAGCAAAGGATTGCCTACCATCAGGCTTAAATTTCCTATACGGTATGTAAATCCTTTTAACTTTGCCGCAAGCTCGTTGAAAATGTTTTGTGTTAAGAATATGTTTGTTACATCTATACCATATCCCGAACCGTCTGTCAGCAATGTTTTATCCGGAAGCGTAGCATAAACTTTTTCTACTATTACATCTTCGTCCTCTATGGTAGGCTCAGAAAATCCATCGCTTATTAAAATTCCTGAATCCTCATACCATTTAGGATATATCGTTGTATCCTCTCTGTTTATCCACGCAAAATATCCGTCAAGTGCAAATATAGCGCCTATAACCTCTCTATATGTCTTTCCTTTTGGTGCCAAAAAACGCCGCTCAGTTAGCCCGTGCGTGTCTATTGTCATATTGATAGCATTTTCTATTTCCGAAAGCATATCAAAATTAGACATAGCAAGAGATCTTGGAACATAAACCATATCCGCTAAATAGAATCTGCTTGCCGCTTCAATAGTTGTTGTGTCCCCTGTATTTTTAACATTGCGTACATAAAATGTCCGCATTAAACAATATTCATATGTCTTGCCGTTGTCTTGGGATATACCTACTTCCCATCTAAAAACTTTTCCCTTTATTCTTGCTGTGTTTTTAGTAATCTTTATACTTACATTTGGAATGTAGGTTGATCCTAATCCAATATTGCTGTCACAGGTGTTATAGTTGTCCTTTATTTCAAAAATATCATTGCCGGTAACGGTAAGATTAAGGTCATCAAATACAAGACGGGACGTCAATAACCCCGTACCGTTTATTGCAGCAATCTTAAAAGATTCAGAAACTGTATCTATCATAATCTCACCTACTTTTCAACTAATGTTACGGTCACGCCGTTATACATCTCATCTTTTCCGGCATATCCCTCTTTAGCATAGTCAATATCACCCGAATACGCAGTAAATGTAGTTGTACCGTTATCTTCAACCACTTTTACAGTTATAAAATTATTGTTTTCGCATATTTGCTTTATAGTTTTATACTGTGCTGATGTGATCCACGACCATTTCAGCGTTAGGGTATATTTGAGATACTGCACTCTTCCGGTATAATTCCCGGATGCTGAACGTCCTGCGCCACTAGCCCATGTTTTGGGGTGTGTGAGCTTTGTACCGTCCATATCAGGCGACGGCACAAGCGTATTGTTTAAATATACTGTCATAGTCTGCCTATATTAAGGCGTTCACCCCCGTGTTTATGGTATTTTTTCTGTTGAGGTCAACTATAAGCTTAAATAAAGTTTCTCCGTCAACTTGACAATTAAATATCATTTTAAGCGATAACAACAAATCATATATCGCCCTTAGCATCTCAAAGATCTCTTTGCTATTGCCGTCATCCATCACATTTTTAAGTTTCGAGAGAGGAGAAACGACCTCTGGGTCGCTGCTAGCGTGAGGGTTATCACCTACCATTGCAAGTGTAGGCGCAGAAACTATACCACCTGTTGCTAAATACGGGATTTCAGGTATATGGATTTCCGAAATATCAAATCCAAATTTTTTACCGCCTATAAACGGTACCCAATCTGGAATATCAAAGCTGATTTTATTAAGTCCGCCAATAAGCCAATTAAGCCCATCGGCGATCTTACCCGTCAGCCAGTTGACCGCATAAATAATGGAATTTATCGGAGATTTCACAATAGCTACCAAACCATCCCAAATGCCTTTGAAAAATTCCTTTATTCCGCTCCAAGCCTTCTCCCAATCGCCAGTGAAAACGCCTTTGATAAAATCAACTAAGCCTGAAAGAGCGTCTATAATCGGTCCTACTGCGTCGCCTATAGAATCAAAAACCGAAAGAACAACCCGTTTTGCAACATCAAGAATAGGTTTTATCTTATCCCATACCCAAGCAAAAGCATCTGAAATACCTTTTATAATGTTAGTTATCTTATCGCCTTTTTCCTTGAATACATCAGCGACTTTTTTAAACAATTCTTTAAGCTTTCCAAGTGCATCGGTAATTAATTTTCCTGTCCACTCTCCTATTGGCTTTAAAACCTTGTTTAAGAAATATTCAACTCCGGGCTTAATACTGTCGATGATGTTACCAAACATTTCAAATGCACCCGAAACCGTATCAAGAGTTTTTGGCAGTGCCTCCTCAAATCCCCACTTGCCAAGAGGAAGTAAGACAT
>CANQLI010000026.1 GCA_947624675.1 uncultured Clostridia bacterium
AAGTTTACAGTTGCAGAGACTAAAGGCGACATCGGCGGTATTACCTATGATACCAACACTTACACTGTAACAGTTGATGTGACTGACGGTCTTGATGGAAAGCTCATAGCTAAGGTAAGCGGAAACAATGATATGAAGTTTGAAAATACCTACTCAGCTGATTCTGTTACTGTTGAAGGGGCTACAAACCTTATCGTAACAAAGAGCCTTACAGGAAGAGATTGGCTTGAAACAGACAAGTTTGACTTTACTCTTACACCTGAAAAAGACTACGGCGACGATGTTGTTCTCTCGGACACCGAAGTTTCAATTAGCGGAAAAGATACAGATAAGACAGCCTCCTTCGGAGACGTTACCTTTAATAAAGCAGGAACATACAAGTTTACAGTTGTAGAGACTAAGGGCGACATCGGCGGTATTACCTATGATACCAACACATACACTGTAACAGTTGATGTGACTGACGGTCTTGATGGAAAGCTCATAGCTAAGGTAAGCGGAAACAATGATATGAAGTTTGAAAATACCTACTCAGCTGATTCTGTTACTGTTGAAGGGGCTACAAACCTTATCGTAACAAAGAGCCTTACAGGAAGAGATTGGAAAGAAACAGACAAGTTTGATTTCACTCTTACACCGGAATCTGATTACGGCGATGATGTCATTCTCTTGGACACTGAGGTTTCAATCCTCGGAACTGACGAAAACAAGACAGCTTCTTTCGGAGATATTACCTTTAAGAAAGTAGGAACATATAAGTTTACAGTTGCAGAGACTAAAGGCGACATCGGCGGTATTACCTATGCTACCAACACTTACACTGTAACAGTTGATGTGACTGACGGTCTTGATGGAAAGCTCATAGCTAAGGTAAGCGGAAACAATGATATGAAGTTTGAAAATACCTACTCAGCTGATTCTGTTACTGTTGAAGGGGCTACAAACCTTATCGTAACAAAGAGCCTTACAGGAAGAGAATGGCTTGAAACAGATAAGTTTGACTTCACTCTTACACCTGAAAAGGATTACGGCGATGATGTTGTTCTCTCAGACACTGAGGTTTCAATTAGCGGAACTGACAAAAACAAGACAGCTTCCTTCGGTGATATTACCTTCAATAAAGCAGGAACATACAACTTCATCGTAAGCGAAACTAAAGGCGACATTGGCGGTATTACCTATGATACCAACACCTACACTGTAACAGTTGAGGTGACTGACGGTCTCGATGGAAATCTCATAGCTGAGATAAACGGAAACAACGATATGAAGTTTGAGAATACCTACTCAGCTTCGTCTGTTACTGTTGAAGGCAAGACAAACCTTATCGTAACCAAGAGCCTTACAGGAAGAGATTGGCTTGAAACAGACAAGTTTGACTTTACTCTTACACCTGAAAAAGACTACGGCGATGATGTTGTTCTCTCAGATACTGAGGTTTCCATTAGCGGAAAAGATACGGCTAAGACAGCTTCCTTCGGTGATATTACCTTTAAGAAAGTAGGAACATACAAGTTTACAGTTGCAGAGACTAAAGGAACTATAGGCGGTATTACATATGATCCCAACACCTACACTGTAATAGTTGAGGTGACTGACGGTCTTGAAGGAAAGCTCATAGCTGAGGTAAGCGGTAACACAAGTATGGAGTTTACCAATACCTACTCCGCTTCGTCTGTTACTGTTGAAGGCAAGACAAACCTTATCGTGACAAAGAACCTTACAGGAAGAGACTGGAAAGAAACAGACAAGTTTGACTTTACTCTTACACCTGAATCCAACTACGGCGATGATGTTGTTCTCTCAGACACTGAGATTTCAATTAGCGGAAAAGATACGGATAAGACAGCTTCCTTCGGTGATATTACCTTTAATAAAGCAGGAACATACAAGTTTACAGTTACAGAGACTAAAGGCGACATTGGCGGTATTACATATGCCACCAACACTTACACTGTAACAGTTGAGGTAACTGACGGTCTTGAAGGAAAGCTCATAGCTAAGGTAAGCGGTAACAGCGATATGAAGTTTGAGAATACATATTCTGCTGAACCCACATCAGAACCGACATCCGAACCTACTTCCGAACCAACCTCTGAGCCTACTTCAGAGCCGACCTCCGAGTCAACTTCAGAACCGACATCAGAATCTACTTCTGAACCTACTTCTGAGACAACCTCTGAATCGACCTCAGAAATAACAACTGAGGCTAAGACTGAAGCTGTTACAGAGGCTACGAGCGAAACACTTGTAGAGGAAACGACCTCGCCAAATGAGCCGACAACCGAAACATTAACTGAAAACAAAAATTCCGATTTACAGAACGCAAACGATAGAGATGATCCTACCAACACCCCCGCAAACAGCGCTGAAGATGACGAAAACAACCCGACAACAGGTGCTCAAAGCGGCAACGGTATGGAATTTGCTTCTGCGGCATTCTTAGCGGCTGTACTGGCATATACCTACAAACGCAGCAGGACCCACAAAAAAGCTAAATAACGGCTCATAAATGATAAACGGCAGACTTTTTAATAAGCCTGCCGTTTTTGTATTTCTGATTTTACTTTGAGCCCTTAACCGCGCTCAGCTCCTCATCAAATTCCTTTTCGCTGAGTTTTGAATAGTTGACAGCATCGTCAAGAAGCTCCAACGCATCATAAGCACACCATTCAGTGCCTATTCTGAGTACAGTAAAGGTCTTTGTCTCCTCAGGGATATTTTTATCTGTAAAGCTTTGAACTACCTCTATATCATACCCGCCTGTGGCATTTATCGAAAAGCCGTTTCCGTAAGAATCCGCCTTAGAATGTTTATAAGCGAGAAGGTCTATTTCATCGAGCTCCGTTACATTCTTGACTGTAACGACAAAATCACTTGTCTGTTTAGAAGCGGCGCTGACGCTGACAAGTCGATTTATACCCTTCTTTATTTTTGAAAGATCAGATTTATAATACCCTTTTACCGCATTGTTTAAAAGATCCTCTCCGACGGCGCTTTTTAGGTCCTTATAACCGCCCTCGCCGTTTAATATGTTGAGGTATGAGATTATCGACGCCTGATAAGTATTGCTTTTTATGTAATTGACAGTTATAAATGCGACAAAAACGATCATTATTCCTATTGCCGCCACTCCGATTGCAGCATCGCGAAAGCGCGATACTTTAAATCTTCCCACACGCTTTTCAAAAAGTGAGATCGCCTTACTTTTATCCGTTTCATTGTTTAAAGCTTCGGTGGAAGTATCATATATCTGCTCCCCGCACCACGGACAAAACTGTTCACTCTCCGACAGCTTTTCTCCGCATTTGTGGCAGAATTCCTGCAAGGCGATCCCCCCTTCCTGTAATTTTTGCCCTTCAGACCTCTGTATCACTCAATGCCTGTTTCCTTGCCGTCCTTAATAATGACTCTCGGAACACGCTTTGTTATTCCACATACTATCTCATATCCTATGGTATGGCATATATCCGCAATATCGTCTGCGGTTATCTCCTCATCGCCCATTCTTCCGATAAGTACAGCCTCATCACCCGGTTTTACCTTAACTCCCGTGGTGTCCGCCATAAACTGATCCATACACACATTCCCTACTATTTTACAGCGCTTGCCGTTTATAAGGACCTCACCCTTGTTTGAAAGAAGTCTCGGGTAGCCGTCCGCGTATCCGGCAGCTATTGTTGCTATACTCATATCCCTGTCTGCCGTAAAGGTTCTTCCATATCCGATGTCTGTGCCCTTTTTTATTTTCTTGACCATAGATACTGTTGACACAAGCTCCATAACAGGCCTCATTTTTACAGGTACCTCAAGCTGATGGTTAGGATAAAGCCCGTAAAGGATGATTCCCAGCCTTGCAAGCTTAGAGCCGTTCTGATTTGTATAAACACCGCCTGCGGAATTTAACCAATGACAGACGCCTATATCGTAGCCGTCCGCCGTCAGTATCTCACAAACGCTCTTTATCCTGTTTATCTGTCTTTGTGTAAATCGTATGTTATCCTCTTTGTCCGAATCGGCAACACAAAGATGTGTAAATATACCGGTCGGCATAATCCCGTCAAGCTTATACATTTCCTCTGCCTGAGCCGCCGCCGCTTTTATGTCGTCACAGGGTATTCCTATCCTCGACATACCTGTATCAAGCTTTATATGTACCTTTACCTTGCCGTAGCCGTCTGAGGCTTTACTAAGCTGTCCGGCATAGCTTAAATCAAAACACGCCTGAGTTATATCATACTTAATAAGGCGATCTGCCTGTGACGGAGGGGTACAGCCTAAAATAAGTATATCGCCTAAAATGCCGTTTTCTCTTAACTCTATAGCCTCGTCAATGTTTGAAACGCCAAACCACCTTACTCCAAGCTCGTCCTGAAGACAGCTTGTCACAGCTTTTACGCCGTGTCCGTAGGCATTCGCCTTTACGACACACATAAGCTTTGTTTCGCTTGGAAGTACGGAAAGATAGCTTTGAGCATTGAATTTAAGGCTGTCGATATTTATTTTTGCGTATGTTCTTTTTAAATAGTCCATAAAATCATTCCTAAGCTATTGAAAATTTTTAAGAATTGTGGTATCCTTAAAATATATGGTTTTAATTGTAAAAAGAGGTGTTTTATATGCCATCGTCAGATAATAAAACGCTTAGCTTGTGTTTTTCCGGACACAGACCGGAAAACCTCCCCGGCGACGGCAATACTTCAGACATTGGTTACAGAATGCTTATAAGTATGCTCTATCTCGAAATAGAGGAGTCAATAAACAACGGATACAAAGTTTTTTATACCGGAATGGCGAGGGGAATAGACCTTGTTGCCGCAAATATAGTTCTTGAGGAGCGTATCAAGCACCCTGATATAAAGCTTGTCTGTGTTATCCCTTACGAGGGGCAGAACAAAGATTATTTGCCGATAGAAAAGCTTGAATATTCATCTATTATTAAAACCGCGGACGAGGTGATCTGTCTCAGCGACAGGTATTATCCCGACTGTATGCGTGAACGCAACAGGTATATGGTAGATCATTCCGACAAGCTTATAGCGGTTATGAAAAACCCGAGAAGCGGAACAGGTATGACTGTAAACTTTGCCCGAAAAAAGGGCATTGACATAAAAATCATAGACTTAAACACCCTTAGTCCGATTTATTAGCTACTTATTAGTTTACACCGAAACGGCAAAATATTCAAGTGTTTTTTTCGGTGCAGTATTCTTGCAGCTGTAAACCTTTTGAAAGGATAAAAATTATGGAAAAAGAAAACAACATCGTAAAGCAGAAAAAGAAAAAGAATAACGCAAGTGTTGCGCTTGTATATTTTATTACGCTTACGGTAGTGCTTTTAGTTATTGGCGGAATATCCCTTTTTGTTATGACTAAATATGTTATTACCGACGACAGCTCATCTACATCTTCTGTTCAGGACAGCACTCCGACAAAAAAGGATAACACAACGCGGCTTTATATGATGGTGGATGACAAAAACAATCTTGAAACCGTTTTGATAGAAAGATTTTTACCAAAGTCGTGTAAGATTGTACTTCTTCCAATATCCGAAAAAACAGTCGCATCCGGCAGCAATAATACCCTTGCTCAGGAATATGCCGCAAGCGGTACAAAAGCTGTTACAAAAAGCCTGGAGGAAATGCTCGACATAAAATTTGACGGCTTTATAGTTCTTGATCACACTAACTTTGAAAATGTGATCGACAATATCGCTACAATAAACTATACTGTGCCGGAAACCGTTTACTATGTCGATGAAGACTCTGATGATGTTTTAAATTATGAACAGGGAGAGGAGCTTACACTTTTCGGCTCTGAGATGAGGCTGTTTCTCACATACCCGAATTATGCGAACGGTGCGGGGCAAAATCAGAAGGTGTTCGGAGAAATGTTATCAAAGGTTGTAAACCAAGGACTCTCTACCGCCTTGACCGTACAAAACTTAAGCTCGACTTACAGCGCAATGGTAAAGGGCGCTACCGATAAAAACTTTTCTTTAAACGATTTTGACGAAAGAATGACAAGTAATATCAAATATATAATAGATAATTCGGACGAGCCTGCACAATATATTACTGCGACAGGTTCCTGGGATCTTGAGGGAACAAAGTTTACGTTGGACAATGAGTTCAAGAACCAGCTTAAAGAGCTTTTTGAACTATAAAAATCATACCTCGTTGATTTATTGTGACCTACACTATTTAAAGGAAGTTATAAACTATGAAGCTTATGGTGCTTATATTAAACAGAGTGGATAAGCTCGATAGCCTTCTTGAAGGGCTTTCTGCGGCAGGTATCGGAGGAGCAACCATAATTGAATCTTCCGGACTCGCTCAAACTCTTAACCGCATTGGCTCTTCAATTCTAACCGCTGCGATAAAGGACATTATCGGCGCCGCCGACAGCGATAACAAAACGGTGCTTTCTGTAATTGAAAACGAACAGCTCGAAACTGTCAGAAAGGTAATATATGCAACGGTGGGGGATCTTTCTCTTCCGAATACCGGCATATTGTTTACAGTTCCGATAGATTTCGCGGAAGGCATTCCGGTAAGAATGTAATTTCGGGGCAAACCCATTTTGAAAGGAGAAGCTTTATGCTCAAAAACACTGAAAAAAATATGGACACTATCGTTAATCTCTGTAAGCACAGAGGATTTATTTTTCCCGGCAGCGAGATATACGGCGGTCTTGCAAATACCTGGGATTACGGTCCTCTCGGCGCAAGACTTAAAAATAATGTAAAGGATACCTGGAGAAAACGCTTTATTCAGGAGCGCCCTAACAGCTATGAGGTGGACGCTGATATTCTGATGAATCCTAAGGTCTGGGAGGCAAGCGGCCATGTCGCAAGCTTTTCTGACCCGCTCCTCGATTGTAAGGAGTGTAAAATGCGCCACAGGGCGGATAACCTTATTGATGACTTTGACCCCGACGCACACGCAGATGGTATGACTAAAGAGGAGATGTTTGACTACATAAAAGCTCATTCTATTCCCTGTCCGAACTGCGGAAAACACAACTTCACCGACATCCGTGAATTTAATCTTATGTTTCAGACCTTCAGAGGCGTTACTAATGACTCAAAAAGCATAATATATCTTCGCCCGGAAAACGCTCAGGGTGAATATGTCAACTTTTTGAATGTTCAGCGCACAATGAGGGCTAAGCTTCCGTTTTCTATCGGTCAGATCGGTAAGGCCTTCAGAAATGAGATAACGCCAGGAAACTTTACCTTCCGCACGATCGAGTTTGAACAGATGGAGTTTCAGACCTTCTGTAAGGAGGGCGATGACTCGGAGCTTTATGATTACTTCAAGGAGTACGGTATGAGGTACTTCGCAGACCTCGGCATAAACCCTGAACACCTCAGATTCCACGACCACGAGAAACTCGCCCATTACGCTAAGGCTGCCTGTGACATTGAATTTCTGTTCCCGTTCGGCTGGGGAGAAATAAACGGCACACATAACCGCACTAATTTTGACCTGACACGCCATCAGGAGTACAGCGGCACCAAGCAGGAGTATCTCGACCCGGACACGAACGAAAAGCTTATTCCGTTTATTATCGAGTCCACCTACGGTCTTGACCGAACAGTGCTCGCGCTTATCTGCGAGGCTTACGATGAGGAGAAAATCGGCGACACAGATGAAACCAGAGTAGTCCTACACCTTAGCCCGGCAATCGCTCCATTCAAAGCAGCTGTTCTGCCGCTCTCAAAGAAGTTGTCACAGAACGCTCTTGAGCTTCAGTCAAGGCTCTCGAAGTCCTTTATGACCGACTATGACGCTGCCGGCTCTATCGGTAAGCGGTACCGCCGTCAGGACGAAGTAGGTACTCCGTTCTGCATTACCTATGATTTCGATTCTCTTGAGGACGGCTGCGTTACCGTGAGAGACAGAGATTCGATGCTTCAGCAGAGAATTAAAATTGATGAGCTTGAGACCTATATCGAAGACAAAATAAAGTTTTAACCATATTTCAAGTCCCCCGTTATCGGGGGGATTTTTTTGTCCCTACGCATCTTACACGGACAGCCGTAAGGCTTTATTTTTTTGACCCCCTCTACTAATAGCGCAAAATCAGCAAAAGTTGTACGCAAACGTACATTCTTCATAAAATAAATACAGTTTATTTGCAAATTGTTAATAATATTCACAAGTCATTCATATTTATGAATGCGTCAACTTTTTAGCAATCACCGTCCATAAGGTAATCACACTGATGTAGGGCAATCACCCGTCTTTTGCACCTTCGGTGCAAAATCCACCCTCTTTAAAAAGAGGGCATTAGCGTTCGCCCGTGCTTTTGTAATTTAAAGTGACCGCTGGGTGTTTTATTATCAAGATGGCGTTAATAAAATGCGCTACTCTGTGCGTTATACCAAAAGGCTCCTTTTTAAGGGAGCTGTCAGCGCAAGCTGACTGAGGGTTGCACACGGCTGTGTCACGCTTTAGCTTTTGAGCAATCAGGTGGAGAGGTCGCAATCACCCGTCTTTTGCACCTTCGGTGCAAAATCCACCCTCTTTAAAAAGAGGGCATTAGCGTTCGCCCGTGCTT
>CANQLI010000027.1 GCA_947624675.1 uncultured Clostridia bacterium
GCGCAACCGTTTACTCTTGGTATAGCCCCAACCTTTTCTTTGCCTCGCTCATCGCTCGGCAAACGGGGAGACCCCCGTTTAACAAACTTAAAGACGTGCATATGTGTTTTAATCAATTTTACCTACGAATCGGTAAAATATCTCTATTTCTTGCGTTCTGGTGCCGTCGGAATCTTTAACTGCCTCATGGACAACTATCTTCTCGATGAGAGTGTTAAGCATCTCGGCGGTTAGTTCTGTGGGCTCGGAGTATTGCTTGATTAGGGCAATCCACTTTTCAGCGTCGGCAGTGGTTTGCTTTTCTGTCGCAAGTTCGGACTTGAGCTTTTCAATTTTTTCAACTAACTCTTGTTGCTCTGCCTGATACTTCTGCGACAACATCTTGAAGTTGTACTCAGTAATACGCCAGCTCGACCAATCTTCATAGAGCTTGACGAAAAGCCAATCAACCTCTGTCTTGCGTTTCTCCGACTTGGCAATATCGGCTGATTGTTTCTTATGGGCTTTTGCAGTTTCTTTGTCATTAGATTTAAGCAGCTTTGAGAGAAGTTGCTTTTCATCAGTATGAGCCTGATAAATCCAGTCCTGTAGCCTTGCCAAAACGTAAGTATAAAGCGTATCATGCCTGATGTAATGAGCCGAACATCGTCCTCCGACTTTGCCGATTTTCCGAAACTGCGAGCAGTTAAAGAGTCCCGTCGAGCAGGTCTTGTATGCTCGTTCAGCATAACTTAACGGCCAACCACAATCTGCACATTTCACTAATCCCGCGAAAATCTGCGTTTTTCCCGATTTCATGGGTCTCCTGCGGCTTGCAATTTGTTTCTGCACTTGATTAAAAACATCTTTCGAGATGATGGCTTCGCGGGTATTCTCAACGCGGAACCATTCACTTTCGGGTTTGCGTATTGACTTCTTATTCTTGTACGACACATTCGTCTGCTTGCCGTGGACGCTGTTACCGATGTACGTTTCATCAAATAGAATTCCTCTGACGGTGCTAATCGTCCAAGTGTACGATTTTTCAGCAGGAGCGTTGTCATAGAATTTTGAGAACAGTCCATATTTCTTGTAGTTGAAATATCCCGGGGTAGGGATTTTTTCAGATGTGAGTGTACGGGCTATTTTTCCTGCGCCAGCACCATGAACAGCGAGATTGAAAATCTTTTCGATTATCCAAGCGGTGTCAAGGTCGATAGCGAGTTTATTACGGTTTTCGGGATGACGCATATAGCCTAAAGGTGCGGTCGTGAATGTTCGCTCGCCTGCCGCAAACTTTGCATGAAGAGCAGCCTTAACTTTACGACTGGTATCTTTTGCCATAAACTCGTTAAACAGGTTTTTGAACGGAACAAAGTCGGATAACCCCTTGTCGGTATCTTCATTGTCGTTGACCGCGATGTAGCGGACGTTCATCTCAGGAAACATAAATTCCAGATAATAGTCCATAGTGACGTGTTCTCTGCCAAATCTTGACAAATCTTTTGTTACGACACAGTTTACCTTGCCTGCTTCAATATCCGACATCATTCTTTGGAAAGCGGGCCTCTAGAAATTCGTGCCGCTCCAACCGTCATCGACGTATTCGTCAAAAGCAAAAAGTACGTTATCCTGCGCGAATTTCTGCAAGACTATTCGTTGCGTTTTTATCGAAATGCTATCCCCAAAATTTTCGTCATCTCTGGAAAGCCGCAGGTAGAGGGCTGCTGAATATTTTGCATTGTTGGGTGATTTCATTTATAACCTCCTTTGTGAATCACCCACGCTTACAATACAAAAGAATTATATCATAAGCATGGCACAATTTCAAGCTTTAAAGTGATGATTTTGCGGAATATTTTATTACATCTTCGAGCAGATTTGACAACAGTTTGCCGTCTTTATTAAAATGCTCCGAAACCTTGATGTGGGAATTTCCGACGTAGAAAAACTTCTCGCCGTCGGGTTCTGTGCCGTAAAAAGGTTCTGGTTTGGGCTCATTCTCCCATTTCCAATCTTTCAAAATCTCCTTGGGCGGGAAGTCCAGTGGCTCATAACATTCGCAAAGGTCTATAGAGTCGTAATTGTTCATGTTGTCCTCCTTAAATTTCTTGATTTTTATCTTTTGACTTGTTTGATTCTTCATGCAAAGTTCGGTTTATATTATTCGCGATTATTTGTGGCCGCTTGACATCGCTGCGTTTTTCTTTCAATTCCGCATACAGTTCATTCTCCTGTGATGTCAGCCGTTCAATCTCCGACTGCAAACTCTTGTAGCTCGGGATTTTTGTGATACCATGTTCTTTGAAATATTTCCGGGCAGACTCCATAATGATAAATTCACTTTCGTGTTTCTCGCGGAATTTTGCCTTTGCTATGTCAGACTTCAACGCCCGATACTCATCACGAATAGTCTTAGTATTTGCATAAGCAAGTACACGTTTCTGAAGTTCCTTTTTGCCACGAAGTTCGGATTCAACGCTCTTGAGTTTTTCTCGGCACTCGCTTTCCTCGGTCTTTGCCATTTTTAGTGCGGTCTGCAAATCTTCGAGCGACTGGAATCCATACTTTTCAAGCTCAGCGACGCTTTTTGCAGACTGCTTGAGATTGAAAACTTTCGCCCAATGTTCAAATCCAGCACCCTTTTCGGGCGTTACATCGACCATTTGCGAAATACTGTCGTGATAAGTGTCGATTTTCGCATTTTTCGCCGCCTGTAAACGTTCGAGAATACCTGCTCGAGAAGATATGCTCTGCTCTCCGTTTTGCGCCAACTGTCGCGATTTCTGCTCAAAAACAGCATTTATTGAGGGAAGGTTGAAGTCGTCGCCCAGCCGTCTGGCGGTTATAGGCTTAGTGCGGTCTGACGTTAGATAACTTAACCGTCCCCTGCTTTGTTTGACGGTCACACCCCCGCGGAGAAGCTGCTCGGCAAACTCGTCATAGTTTGTCGCCGTTTCAAGTGCTTTCCGAATAATCTGTCGCAACTTTTCCTTATCCGTTTCAAACTTCGTAGGCTTGCCACCTGCGGATAATTCCGCTTGTCCGCGACGTTTTACCCAATACTCTCCCTCGGTCACACGTTCCTTGCTTCCATTGAGCAAATCAATCTGGTACAAGCCCTCGTGCTGGCACATTTCCATAACTTCGGCGCGAAAGTAATTCATAGCCGCTTCGGTGCAACGGTGCTTGCAGCCTGCATGCGTGTCGGCGGGGCGGTCCATATACGGCAGGAGCGGCACGTCGGCTATCCGCAAGCTGTTAATGACAATATGGCAGTGAATATTCCCCGAACGGTTGTGCCCATCGGCGTGAGCGCAAACGATTGCCTGATGCCCTGCAAAATGTTCGCGACAAAACTGCTCGCCGAGAGCTTGTGCGCGGTCAACTGTCAAGCCGTTCTCAGCACTATCTCGCGGGTCAAAACTGATTATGTAGTGATGAGACTTAACATCGTTCCGACTGCGGTTTTTGCCGTACTGAAGATTGGATTTCATACAGGCGATCGCGAAATCATCATCGCCGCAATTCAGAGTAGTGAAGCGGCAGTTTTCACGAGGAATAAGCCTGCCGTTCTCATCAAAAATGGGCTTGTTCGTGAACTCGTCATGCTCGAAAAGTAAATACTTTTCGGCAGAGCCATAGTCTGCGTTCTTAGAGCTTAAATGTTTGAATGTCGCCAACGGCATCGCCTACCTTTTTCAAAATCTCAAATTTCAGATCAGCAAAGTCGGAAATTGCTGACTGAACATCACTATAAAGCGAGTTATACGGCACACCATGTTCGTTGAGATACCGAGCAATCTGGTTTAGATTCCCGCCGATTTTACCGAGTTGCGCGGTTAGCTGACCGATAGCTGACAGAAGTTTTTCGTTGACAGGCGAAACTGTGATGACTGGCTTGATGACTGCATCATCAATCGCTCGTCGTATGAATTCTGACTGGCTAATCCCACAAAACTTTGCGCGCTCAATGAAGTCTGCGTACTCGTCATCGGTCATGCGGGTTTTGACAACGATTTTCCTCTTAGGCGTTTGATAGCTTTTAGACATTTTTGAACACTCCTCTCATATTTAACGGACATTTTTTGCGTAAATGGTGACACCCTAAATGTAAATTTTATATGACATTATTTGCCCTCCTCTCACAATACAACGGACATTTTTAAGCAAATGGACACCTGTTCGATTGTAAAATTTTTATGAACACAATCTCCTCACTTTACCCTCAACGCAAATTTTTTTGATTTTGCCAACTCCTCAATATCTTCCACACCGAAAAACTGCTTTTTGCCAAGTTTTTGGCAATACCATCAGAAATAATCTTTCTGCTTTATAACGAACGTCTTGGGCTGGTTTGTCCACTGGCTTTTTAAAGCTTTTTCACCATACACGGACAAATTTTTGGCGATTGACCATATGCAGTTTTGTAAATTTTTTTGTGAATGAAAATATGCCTTTCATATTACAACGTACATTTTTTCGGAAAATATCAAGGTAACAGATGAAAATTTTCTGTAAATTCTCGCCGCAGGATAAATCACAACGTCCAAGTTTTATATTCCCCCCTCACCCTAAACGGACAAATTTTCATCGAATGACCATATGCAGTTTTGTAAATTTTCTGTGAATAAAAATATGCCCTTCATATTACAATGTACATTTTTTCTTCAAAAAGCAGGTATCCGCTCGAAAAAATTTTTGCTTTCACACTAAACGGACTTTTTTCAGCGAATGGACACCCCCACGATTGTAAAATTTCTATTAACGGTGTCATATGCACCTCTCTCACGATACAACGTACATTTTTTTCACAAAAATCAGGGTATCTCTTAAAAAAGTTTGCCGAAAATTCAAAATTTCTCTGTTTGGCACAAATTGCGAGGAATTTATGACAACTTTGTTGTGCAATTTTTAGTGGCTGTTTTCGTTTCAGTAACACATAAAATGTAGAAAAAGCAACTGACGTGAAAAGAATTTAAATATAAAAATGCCAATGTACCAGATTTGATACATTGGCGTTTTTTATTAGGGGTCCCCACAAGGTCGCAAGACTTTGTGGGGAAAAGAAGGAGCAGCGGAGTGAGTGAGTTTTCGCCGTTAGGTGGAAACGAACGATACGGAGCTCGCGACGACGTGCAGGGTTTGGGGAAGGCTACTCCCCAACAAGATTCCGCGCAGACAAATTTGTGCTTCAAGCCAAATTTGGTCCCGCGGTAGAATCTTGCTCTGAGAAATCTTCATGTAGCTAAACTCTGCATTTTGAAAAATTCGCTTCCTTTGATAACATCATTTAATTGTTCTTTGCATATTGCCAACCCGCGGAATATGTGGTATAATAACAATATATATTAATTTGGAAAAGTCCGTACTTTTGGACAGTTGGTATGTTATAATATATAAAAACTTTGCGGGAGGCTCAATATGTCTAACGAAAAAATTGC
>CANQLI010000028.1 GCA_947624675.1 uncultured Clostridia bacterium
TAAGTATAGTCTTTTACAGACAAGCCCAAGGGCAAAGGAAAGGAGCTAGCTCGCAAGAGTTTAGCTCCTTTTTTGTTATTTTGCACAAAACATAATTATTATTTTTGTGCAACTCTACAAATGTAGAGTTTTTCAAAAAAAATCTACAAAAAGACTTGACAATATAGAAAAGATGCGGTATACTATAAATAAAGAAAGGGAAGGAAAACCACTAAACCAGAAAGGAAAAAATCATGAAATACGATGTTACATTTAGCTGCGGACACACAGAGACAGTTGACCTGTTTGGCAAAAACGCTGACAGAGAAAGAAGAATAGAGTGGTACAAAGAACATGGCATTTGCACAGAATGTTACAAAAAACAACAGGCAGAAAGACAGTCGAATGCGAATAAAGCCCTCAAGGAAAAGTTCCCACAGTTGCCAACAATCACAGGCGTATCAGAAAATCAAGTAAAATATGCAGAGGATTTAAGGCGAGGTTTCCTAAATTCTGACAAAGTAAAAGAAGCTGAGAAGTATTTAAGTGCAATTGGCAAGCGCATTGAAGATCTGACAGGTAAAAAAGATGAAAACTGTGAGATAGTAACATTTGAGTGGATGTGCGAAATGTACGATAAAATGGCAGCTAATCCTAATGCGTCCCCTAGTTATGTTAGGCAGGCGACAGAAAATAAGAAATTGATAATATCGTACCGCAAAATTACCGAAGAAATGTCAAATGCACACGAAATAATCGACACAATAAATTCTTTATAAATCATATCGGCGGTGAAAACCGCCGATATAACAAAAACAAAGGAGAATTTTAAAATGAAAAATATGAAAATTGAATTTGAATGGACAAAAAATTTTGACATTGGCGCCGAGAGATGTGGATTTGATATGGAACGGAAAACAGATTATATCATAACAGACGGGATATATATTTTTGACGATTATCTATACGATCATGGCGTAAAATTTGAGAGAGAGAATAACATATATCATGTGATTGACGATGACGGCAACAGAACCGGCGAAGCATACAGAATCGTCGAAGAAGCAGAAACCGATGAAGAAATTACAGAAGATTAGTGAAAAATCGGTGGAAATCAGGATGATATAATTGTTACTAAAAATATTATAACTGGAAAGGAAAATGAAAAATGAAATTAACAAAAAAAGAACATATGGAATTATGTGTAAACCTATATTTAATGGGAGATTTGATAGGCGCATTAATTGACGCATACCCACAAATGGAGTCTAAAATAATGACAATCGTGTATAACAGACCTATGCTAGCATTTTCTATGGCATATACAATAGCCCTAAAAGCAAACAAATTAACCGAAAAAAGAAAAGAATATGTTGAGCTGCGTCTAGACGGCATAGAAATATCAGTTATGGATAAATTTGATATATTACCATATACATACCATCAATATATTATTTTTGGATTATACAAAGGTAAATTATTTAGGGGTAATGATACGGAAAAAATTATTGATAATGTCTGTACACATACCAAAATGACACAACGACAAATAGCGCAGGAATTAGGCGTAAACGAAAATACGATCCGCCGATGGGCAACCAAAGAGAGCAAGTTGTCAGCTGAGAACCGATATAAACTAGAAAAACTAATTTTTGATAAATGTGCCGAGCGATCAGACTACACTGAATAACAAATCCTATTGCAGACAGGTTGCAGACACAAATAGTAAAAACCCCCGAAAATCGGGGGTTTTGTCATTTAAAATCTGGCGGAGAAGGTCAAACAATAGTAATTTAAACATGTTTTAGATTTATATATATTTCGTAAATCGTTTTAAATAGCGGGTTTGTTAAAAATCGTATTGATATGAATAAATGCAGAATATTTATATAGCAATGTCCGTTGCAGACACGGTTGCAGACACGATTCCCAAACCATTTTCATTTAGATATTTTTCGGTATTATCTAAATGTTTCCGTTCGTATTCCGAAAACGCATCAACATATGTGTTTAGTGTAGTAGATATATCTTCGTGACCTAGCAATTTTTGCAGTACTTTCGCGGACATACCCGATTCAATGCATCGGGTGGCGAATGTGTGGCGCAGCATATGTTGATTTACATTGTCGTCTGGATTTATATATTTTTCCCATAGTCGTTTAAAGGCACAGTTGACCTGACTAGCAGTAACAAATCGTTGGTTTTTATCGACAAATAATAATTTTAATGGATTATCGACATATTCGTTTTTGATGTATTCGTTCAAAAACTGCGCGATGCTATCTGACAGAGTCAATGTCCTGTTACCGGCAAATGTTTTAGGACGATCAGACAATACAGGTTCGCCGTGTTTTAATTTTGTAATTGTTTTTCGGATCGTGATAGTTTTTTCTGCGAAATCAATATCACCTAACTGCAGGGCGTTGATTTCACCCATCCTGCAACCTAAAAATAATTCCAGTTTTAGCTGTGTGCTGTATTTACAGTTGTCAATTACAGATAATAATTTACGCTGTTCTGTAGCTGTCAATGCCCGAATTTTCCGTGTTGTTTTATCGGATTTCGGGCGTTTTGTATATTCGCAGGGGTTTTTTAAAATTAAATCCATGCGGATTGCCTCGCGAAATATTCGTTTTAACATTCCACATATTTTTTCAATTACGCTATCGCTGTAGCTGGTGATGATCTGATAAAATGTCATTACATCCTGTTCGGTAACGTTTGAAACAATCATTTTTCCAATGTTTTGATTAGATATAATTTTCAATGTTTCTTCACCGCGAAATTTAGATGTTTCGCTAATTAAATTCAGGCTAAATTTATCATCTATTATTTTTTGCCCTAACTCGCTGACTGTAACTGTAGCGGGATTTAAATTTTTTCCTTTTTCTGATTCTTCGATAGCAGCTCTGATCTTGGCTTGTACCTCTTTGCTCGTCTTACCTGTCCGGGTGATTCGGTGTGGTGATCCGTCCGGCTTTACGCCGATTACCTTTTGCCCTACCCAACATTTACGTTTTTCATTGTAAAAAAATGTACCCTCACCGTTTCCTCTTTTTTTGCGGTTCTTTTCAACTATCAGCTTCTTACCGCAGAAACAGCAGAAAACGCTGTCAGCGGGTATCTCTTTTTTGCATTTTGGACAAATCATTTATATTCCTCCTATTCTTGACATAAAAAAGTTTGTGTGATAGAATAAAAGGGCAGAATTAGCCCTTTGTGGACGGGGTTTTCTTGCACGCCCTTCGGTGTTGGCACACCGAGGGGCATTTTTTATTTATTTTTTATTTTTTTGCCACAATAGGGACAAAAACATTTTTCATCATCCATATCTGTATTTTCTTTTTCCTTATTGACATTTTCCATAAATCCGGCAGATATTATGCCGGATGGAACAGCAACTAGACCTATACCCAATAATGCGATGACCGCACTTAGAATTTTCCCCAATACCGTAATAGGATAAACATCGCCATATCCGACGGTTGTCAATGTAGCAACCGCCCACCACAACGCCTCAAACGCATTCCCAAAAGCCTCCGGTTGAGCCTCATTTTCTATGTTGTACATCAACACTGATGCGATAATCATTAAAATTAAAACAACAAATATTGATGATAATAGTTGATTTTTTTTGCATTTAAAGACCCCGGCAATCGTAGATAACGCTGTTGTATATCTATTGACTTTAAAAATTCTAAGCAACCTAAATATTCGCAACATTCTAAGTACGCGCAAATCAAGGGGGATTATAAAAGGAAGATAGAACGGAAGTATTGCCAGCAAATCTATAATTGCCATAAACGAAAATATGTATTTGATTCTAGCCTTAAGCGGTGACAAATCTGAGAAAAGCAAATCAGCAGTATAAACACGGCAAACATATTCGATGGTAAATACAATTATTGAAAATATTTCCACATAATAAAATATGTTACTTAGCTGCTGCGGAATATTAAATGTATCGATAATTACTAAAATAACATTTAATAAAATCAAAGCGATAATAAAAATATCAAATATTTTACTAACCGTATCGGTTTTATTGGCTTTTTGAATAATTTCAAAAAGCCGTTTTTTTATATTTTGCATAGTTTTTAAATTCCCTATCTATAATCATCTAAAAAAATTAACCGATGTTTTCTTGATTTTGGTTTTCTTCATTTTGCTCCGCTAAAATTTCAGCTCGACCGATAATATTTTCTTGCTGAGACTCGGTCAATAAATCAAACAATTTAACAATGCGGCTCTGATTTACAGATAAATTATTGATTTTGCAGTTTTCTCCAGAACTCCATCCCATAAAATAACCCGGGGTCGTTTTTAAAACTTTGGCAAGTGGCTCTAGCGCCGATATAGGTATGTTGCTAATGTCCTCATTCTCATATCTATAAATAGTAGCGCGGTTTTTACCAATAGCAATAGCAACATCGTCCGCGCTTAGTCCTAGTTGTAGCCTTCGCTTTTTTATTCTTTCTCCGATTTTGCACATAACATTACCACCTTTGTTTTTATTATATCATTTATTTTTTATAAATGCAATAGAAATTTTGCATTTTTGCAAAAAAAAAATCGCAAAAATGCAAAAAAAGGTATTGACAAACATTAAAATGTGATGTATTATAAAATAAACAAATCGCATTTATGCGATAAAACAAGGAGGTCAAGTATGATAAACATCAACAAATTAAAAGGTAAAATGGTGGAAAATGAAAAAACTGCAGAAATTTGCGCTGCAGCGTTGAACATTGATATATCATCATTTTACAGGAAACTAAACAAAGCGAAAGGAGAAACATTTACGATTAAAGAAGCGCAAATATTAGTTAAACTATTATCGCTAAGCGGAGAAGAAGCAATTTCTATTTTTTTTGCTGACACAGTCGCATAAATGCGATTTGTAGAAAGGAAGTGAAAAAATGATACTACGGGCAACGCCTGATCTGGACGAACAACTGGCAGAAATAAGAAATCTAGTAGCGGAGCTGAAAGAACTAGAATCTGCAGTAGACAAAATCTGTTTTTTGTCTATTACAGATGTAATGAAAATGACGGGCTGGTCTCGACCTACAGTTGAAAAGATGTTCAATCGCCCAGACTTTCCAAGTTGCGATTTTGGTAAGGAAAAAATTGTTGAGCTAACGGCACTGCGAGATTATTTTAGTGTGCCGCGTAGAAAGGAACGTGATTATGTAACATGACAGTAATATCGCTAATGGGATTAGCCGGAATAATCATCTATGCGGTAATAATGACGCTGTGGGTATTCTGCC
>CANQLI010000029.1 GCA_947624675.1 uncultured Clostridia bacterium
ACAGTAGTTAAGCTCATTTGCGCCGAAGATACTTGGCTGGCGACGGCCCGGGAAAATAGGTGTTGCCGACTCTTTATTCCTCAATAGCTCAGTCGGTAGAGCATGCGGCTGTTAACCGCAGGGTCGTTGGTTCGAGTCCAACTTGGGGAGCCAAACCTAAAACTGGTCGAATTTTTCGATCAGTTTTTTTATGTTCAAAAAGTTTTCCGTTCATACAGTTGTAATAGACAACAATTTTGTCGTTATATACAATAATAGAGTGGATAAAAGTATCAACAATATTTTTTCGGTGCTCCGGGTTTGAAGGATTAAGCTTGGAGTAGCTTTGTATCCATTTTCTCAGTCTATCCGGCGTTATGTTGCTTTTTCCTATTCTTTTAAGCTGTAATAGAGTCTTTTCAAGATCAGCCTTTTCACTTTCAAGGCTTTCTGCTTTCATTATAAGCTTTTTACGAATTTCTTTATTTTCAGTTTCGCATATAATGTCTAGATTTTTCTGGATTGTTGATTCCAGTTTTTCAATATCCTTGTTGATTTGTTTTATTTGGTTCTCATCGGTGCTGCAATTAACTGCAATCATAATTTGTGACACTATGTCCTCGATGTTTTCAGGCTTCAAGACATAATCAAGCGTTATTCTTATTACCTCATCTTCAAGAGCTTCCTGTCGCTCACGCCGTTTGGAGCAGCTACTTTTACTCCTCTTATTCTTACAAACATAATAGTGTATGGATTTGCCGTTGTGTTTGCGTATACATTCACCCTGCATTGTGGATCCGCATTCACCGCATATTGTTTTGCAGCTTAATATGTAATCTACTGATGATTTGCGGGTTCCGAATCGAACTCTGGACATACCAATAATCTTCTGTACTCTATCAAAGGTATTATTATCTATAATCGCAGGACAACCTCCCTCAATTTCCGTGCCATTAAAATGATAGATACCAATGTATTTTTTATTTGAAAGCATTGTTGTTAATACACCCATTGTAATTTTTTTGCCATGAGGTGTGTGCTTGTCCTTATAATAGTCTATTATCTCAGATTTAGTTTTTCCCTCAGCGTAAGCATCGAAGATGTGTCGCACGATTTTAGCTGCATCCTCGTCAATTACTAGTTTTTTATTTTGCACCGTAAAACCATAGGGAATAGTGCCGCCATTGCTTTGAGCTTTTTCTGCGTTAATTTGCATACCGCGCTTCGTTTTTTGTGACAGCTCTTTTGAGTAATACTCGTTATAGCTTTCTAACATTCCCTCAAGCAGAATGCCTTCAGGAGCCTCGGAAATGGGTTCCATAGCACTTTTTAGCTTTACGCCATTCTTACTGAGCATTTGCTTATATATGGCGCTATCAAGCCGGTTTCTGGCAAATCTATCCAGCTTATAAACAATGATATAGTTAAATTCTCCGCTAGAACTATCCAATATCATTTTATTGAATCCGGGACGCTTATCTGTAGTTCCTGAGATAGCACGATCAATATAAGTGTCTATTATCTCAATCCCCTCACGGCGAGCATAATCTTCACATACCTTTATTTGTCCTTCAATAGATGTTTCCTGCTGTTTGTGACTAGAAAACCTAGCATAAATTACCGCTTTTTTCATAATAATTCCTTTACAATATACTTTTTTTATGTTACAATAAAAGGGCAGAATTAGCCCCTATATTCTTTATCCGAGTATGGTTAATTCGTATTGCCTCTTTGGTGTGGCAGCACCGAGGGGGCGTTTTTGTTTTTAGATTATTTATTGTTCTTTGCAGTGAAAACTACATCGTCTGAGAAAAGTCCTTGTGATTCAAAGCTAAATTCAATTTCTTTCCAATCTAAATCAACTTGATAGCATAGACTTCCTTTTAATTTTTTGCCGGATGCAACAGTCCCGTCGAGATGTTGACCTTCGTTGGCACTAATTGCGGTTAAATCCTCGTCTAAGGCATAACCGTCCAAATAAGCGTCAATACTCATTAAGGATGAGAAATTGACCTCACTGTTTGAGGTGTTGTTTATTTCAAATGTTGCTTTTAAAAATACTTTTCCTTCGTCTGGTTGTAAAAACTCATTGTCACTTGTAAATTGATCAAGAGATTCAAAAGTAATTTTTACACCATTGTCATCGACTGTACTACCTATACCAGGTACGGTCGTCGGCTCTTCTGTAGGTGCATCTGTTTGTTGATTTGAAGAATTGCTATCGGTTTTAGAATCAGTTTGCGATGATTCTGAAGAATTACTACTTGATTTTTCGTTGTCTTTGTCACTTCCTTGTGAAATCCCACCTATTACCGCTAAAGCAAGCACAACTATAATAACCCAAAACCACCATTTTTTTGTAATAGGTTTCTTTTGTTTGGGTGGTAACTGGGTTGAATTTGTGCTTTGCTGCTGAAAATTAGGGTTCGGTTCTTTGCAGTCAGGGCAATGATCAAATTTATCACTATAATCCTGTCCACATTTTGAACATTTCATAATTATACCTCCTATTGACATTTTTTACCAAATGTCTTATAATAAATTTTGTAGAAATGTGGGGTATAATCTTGCATTTTACACCCTTGCGGTATTGCAGTACCGCAGGGGTTTTGTTTTTTATATAAATGATTGTAACACATAACAGGAATAGACATTAGCACTTTCAGCTGATTTATATCCATCCCGTATATGCGGTCCGGCTGTCACAAATAAAATTATAGCAATGATAACCAGAATAAATATAAGC
This sequence comes from uncultured Clostridia bacterium, assembly GCA_947624675.1. Taxonomy (GTDB): domain Bacteria; phylum Bacillota; class Clostridia; order Oscillospirales; family Ruminococcaceae; genus UMGS1601. The sequence goes on from CANQLI010000029.1 coordinate 2,726, forward strand.
GCTCCGAATAATCCTCTTAGTGATATGCCAATATTGCTTTTGCAATACGGACATTTTGATGCTCTCTTATCAATTTCCATTTTGCATCTAGGGCAAAGTTTTGTTTTGCGAGCCATAGTGCTCCTCCCTCATATATGTTATAAATTTTTAATGATCTGTTTTACTAATCCTACGACGGAGACTCTAAGTACCTCTCTACCTTCAAATATTTTCGGTTCATATTCAGGGTTAATGCTTATAAGTTCAATCCTATCCGCCGTATAATTTACTTTTTTAACAAAGCCTTCTTCACCATCTATAAGCACAACTGCTATTGCTCCGCTGTCAACGCTTGACTGCTTTCTCACGACAACAGTATCTCCGTCCTCAATTTTAGGATACATTGAATTTCCCTTTACTTTAATACAGAGCATATCCTTAACATCATAAGGATTATCTATATATAGAGGCATATAATCAATTATTTCATCACTTGCATAAGCACCAAAACCGGCGGAAACAGATTCAAATACGGGAATGTTATAAACCTTGTTTTGGTTAAGCATTTGAATGTTTGATTCTAAGTTTAAACTGTCCATAGGTACATTTTCGTACCCCATGAGCCATGCTTCATTTATATTTAGTGCTTTCGCAAGCAAATAGGTTCTTGTTTGCTTTGGTTTAAAAGAGCCCGAAATATATTGGCTCATTGCTGATTTTGGTATGCCAGTTTTTTCACACAATTCAGATTGAGTAATATTTCTAATGCTCATAGCCTTTTTTAATTGTTGATAAAATTCAGCCATTAAAATATCCCTCATTTATCTTTCGTTTTTTGTATTATAACATAGAGTTTAGAAAAAATCAAGAAGTTTTTCAAAAAAGTTTAGAAAAATTGAAAAAAGATATTGACAACTTAAAAATCATGTGATATACTGAGTTTAGAAAATCTAAACAAGGAGGGGGTGCACAAATGGCATTTTGTTATGATAAACTAAATGGAAGGATAGTAGAAATTTGTAAAACAAAGAAAAAGTTTGCAGAACTTATGGGATTTTCAAATGCTACTATATCAGCCAAGCTTAATAACAAGTCGGAATTTACCCAGCCAGAGATATTTAAAGCGGTTGAAATACTTAATCTTGACTTGGCAGACATACCACTTTATTTTTTTAATCCAAATGTTTAGAAAATCTGAACGAAAGACAAAAATAGCAAAAGGGAGGTGATTAAATGAGACTAGAGATCCGAATGAATCAAAGTGAATTTCTGCAAGGAAGAGGGAAAAAAGAATCCCAACCTACCATTATGTATTATGACGGTAATAATGGTGGTTGGGCAAAAAGATACGAATTTAAAAGTAAGGAGCTAAAACGATTTTCTCTTAAAAACCGTATTTTATTTTTGGTGCTGAGGATCGTATGGGACATTCTAGCATAATAGGGCACTTTGTTTGATCGGTAGAACAATAATCACAATCGGCTCCACACTGTAAATACTGGTTGTTGCTCACGAGATTATATTCTACACAAATTGTATATTCGCAGTTTTGAGTAGGACAAAACCCTTTTACAAATTCCGTCATAATAATTCTCCTTTCTATATTTTTTATATTATAGCATCTTATAAGTTAAAGTGCAACAAATATAGGAGAGACGGTCAATCAGCAGCAAATTCATTATTCAAAAAAAGGAGGTGATTAAATGAAAAAGCTAAAACAAATAGGAACTGTTGTAATTAGGGGACCGTGCGGAGAAATGTCAGAAGATACGCCCATATATGATGAGATAGAGGTAAATCCTGATGGGTTTACAGCAGAGGAAAAGAGTGCAAATAGCATTTATGCAGATTTTTTAGCAAAGATGTTTAAGAAATCTATTGCTAATACCAAAAAGGAGGACACAGCATGACAGTAATATCGCTAATGGGATTAGCCGGAATAATCATCTATGCGGTAATAATGACGCTGTGGGTATTCTGCC
>CANQLI010000030.1 GCA_947624675.1 uncultured Clostridia bacterium
ATGCGCTACTCTGTGCGTTATACCAAAAGGCTCCTTTTTAAGGGAGCTGTCAGCGCAAGCTGACTGAGGGTTGCACATGGCTGTGTCACGCTTTCGCTTTTGAGCAATCAGGTGCTGTTGCAATCACCTGTCTTTTGCGCCTTCGGTGCAAAATCCACCCTCTTTCAAAAGAGGGCATACATAAAAATTAAGAGGACAGCCCCGAAAGGCTGCCCTCTTTATCAGATACTTACATTTAATTAGTTAAATTATTACTTTCTTCTTCTCTTGATAGCAACTGCGCCTGCAAGACCTGCTGCCATAAAGATCGAAAGTCCTACTGCTGTTGCTGCGCCTGTGTTAGGCTGTGCATCGGATGCGCCACCATTATTGCTTCCGCCATTGTTAGCGCCGCCGTTGTTGTTTCCGCCGTTGTTATCAGCCGGCTTATCTGTTCCGCTGTTGTTGCCGTTGTCAGACGGCTTATCTGTTCCGCTGTTGTTACCGTTATCAGAAGGTGCCTTAGTTGTGTCTGTTGGCTCTTCTGTTGCCGGCTCATCTGTAGGCTCATCTGTAGGCTCATCTGTAGGCTCACCTACTGTTACAGCTGCAGCAACAATCGCAATATTGTCTATTGGCTGATAGTCGCTTCCACTGAACTCAGGATACTGATTCTCATACGGAGCAGCAGGAACATAGTCTGCTGTAACATCAAGAACTGTTCCGTCAGCAACGCCATCGTTTACTACACACTTGAATGTTGCAAGATCAAAGCTCTCAACACTGTTCGGTGCTGAACCACATCCGTTGATGAAGATTGTTCCGTCAGCTGTCTCTGTTACTGCGAGAGGAACATCGTATCCGAGAGTATCGTTAATACCCTCAATAAGAGCTCCTGAACCAGCTACATATGTCATTCCCTCAGGGAACGCTACTCTGAACTGAAGCGTGTGGAGAGGTACTACCTTAGTGTCAACATGTACTGTGTAAGTAACCTCATCGCCTGGCTTAGCATAAGCCTTGTCAGCAGTGAATGTGATAGTTACATTTGCGTCAGATGCAGGAATGAGTGCGCCAATAGCTTCCTGGATCTCTGATGCTGCAGTGTCAAGAACATCCTGATACTGCTCAAGAGTCATTTCTCCAGCAGCATACTGTTCAGCAGCAACATCTACTGCACCCTTTGCTATGCCAGCAATAGAAGCAAGAGTTACTACGCCCTCATAGCAGTAATCAGAAGACTTATCTAATGTTGCAAGAGCATCTTCCATAGCCTTATCGTAAGCAGTTGTGTCTGCTTCCTCAGCCGGAGGAGGTGTAGGTGTATCGCCCTTAAGTATAGCGTCCATACCCTCGATTGTGAAGGTTACTGTGATTAGGCTCGCAGGATCCATTTCACTTACATACGAAATAAACTCTTCTGGGTATGCTGTTTTTGACGTTCCATAATCATTATAAATTTCGATTCTTGCATCATCATTCTGAGATTCAACATCTCCGTAGATAAGCAAATCGTTCGGAATCACGTAATCCTTAAGACCGAATTCACTGTCATCAGGGTCGATGCTTATTGTAACATCCTTGATTATGAAGCCCTTTGATTTTGCTATTTCAGCAGCGGATCTCTCATCGCCATCTTCGGGTTTAATTCCAAGATCCTTAGCAAGATTTTTAAAATCTATAGTCCATACCATGCAACCAGGTTTATATTCAGCAAGCCCTCTAAGACCTTCCATATCAAGCGTGTAGGTGTAGGTACCGTCTCCCGTAATATCCGGAGCGGTTATATAATCTGCATAACCTGTAGGGTATGACTCAAACTTTACAGCTCCGTTTTTGTCATTCTGTGAGTTCACAGACCAATCGCCGTCAACGAATCCGTAGAATGCCGGATAAGATGTTGTCGGTGCCGGCTCGCCTGTCGGTTCCTCTGTAGGATCTTCTGTTGGATCTTCTGTCGGAGCTACTGTAGATCCAAGACCTGTACCTGTTAATGTAAATACAACCTCTATTGTTTTAACAGTTTCGCTGTCAGGAACATCAGTGTCAAGCTCTGCGTTCCAAGGATTTATAAAGGCAACATTCAAGTCGTTTTGATTCGACCAGTCCCACGGACTAGTATCCGTTGCCAATTTAGCCGGAACGGTATACTCTGTTCCATTTACCTTGATTGAATCAAGCTTAATGGTTGTTGCAGCATTAATAACCGTATCCTTTACTTCCTTAGCATACAAATAAGCTGCTTGGCTACCTGCTGTAAAGTTAAGTCCATCAGCAGTAATAGTATACTGACCATCCTTTGTAACTGTTACAGAGCTTACTACATTATTAGCTGCTATAAGTTGAACGTCCATTCCTTCTGCAGGAGCCGGCTCGTCTGTAGGTTCCTGTGTAGGCTCACCGCCGCCAGCAGCAGCGTCAAAGAACTTAACACTCTTTACTACGCCCGTGTTACTACCTGTAGAAATAACAGCGGTATCAGCAATAATATCTTTATTGATTTCAAATGTTCCTTTTCCATCGGTCAGTGATACTTTATCAACCACCATGTTCCACTTTTGAACATCAAAACCAATCTGAATTTGATCCGCTCCTTCCATTTCTACTGAAACTGAAGGCTTATCCATTTTTGACAGGTCGTATCCGGACAACTCCATCCAGTTGACACTACCTGCACTAAGATTAGCTGTAAGGTTTCCGCCAGTTGTCTCGTTAGCTGTTCCTCCCTTTGACCATGAACCTGTCCATGTGTACTCGGTAGTATCAGCAGCCGAAGACGTAAACGCAGATACTGCAATTGTAGAAACAGCTACAGCAGCAGCAAGAGCGCCCGCTAAAAGTCTTTTTAGCTTCATGTTTTAATTCCTCCTTAAAAATTGATTAAATGTAAGTATATCGTATTGATACAGCTTCATAATATCACACTTTGAGTGAAATTTCAAGTGTTTTATAAAAATTTTTTAAAAAAAATTTTTTTTCGTTAATTTGTTCAAAAAAGTGGACTGTATGTTATGCAAAATACACATAATATCGAATATATTCAGACATTTTGACAAAAAAACACATAAAGCCGGATAAAAAGTGATGATAAATAATTGACAAAAAGGTGTTTGTATATTATAATAGTATCGTTGTGAGAGGGGCATATCAATGTGTGGCTTTGTCAAGCTTTCACTTTTGGGCAATCACTTTGATGTAGACAATCACACTGATGTAGGCATTCACCTTGTTGTAGACAATCACCCGTCTTTTGCGCCTGCGTCGCAAAATCCACCCTCTTTCAAAAGAGGGCAGTTGATGTTCGCTCGTGTTTTGGATAATCTTCAAGTGACCGCAGAGCTTTTTATTCCCAAGATGGCGTTAATAAAAAGTGCTACTTAGGGCGGTATACTAAAAGGCTCCATTTTAAGGGAGCTGTCAGCGCAAGCTGACTGAGGGTTGCTTATAATTTGCAATCGTGTGGCTTTATCAAGCTCTCGCTTTTTGGCAATCACCCGTTTGTAATGCAATCACCCGTGTTTGAAAATAGGGCAGTTGATGTTCGCCTGCGTTTTGGATAATCTCCAGGTGACCGTAGGGTGTTTAATTCTAAAGATGGCGTTAATAAAATGTGCTGCTTAGGCGGTATACTAAAAGGCTCCTTTTTAAGGGAGCTGTCAGCGCAAGCTGACTGAGGGTTGCTTATAATTTGCAATCGTGTGGCTTTATCACGCTTTCGCTTTTTGGCAATCACCCGTTTGTAATGCAATCACCCGTCTTTTGCGACTTCGTCGCAAAATCCACCCTCTTTCAAAAGAGGGCAGTTGATGTTCGCCCGTGTTTTGGATAATCTCCAAGTGACCGTAGGGCGTTTTATTCCCAAGATGGCGTTAATAAAATGTGCTACTTAGGGCGGTATACTAAAAGGCTCCTTTTTAAGGGATCTGTCAGCGCAAGCTGACTGAGGGTTGCTTATAATTTGCAATCGTGTGGCTTTATCAAGCTTTCGCTTTTGAGCAATTGCCCGTTTGTAATACAATCACCCGTCTTTTGCGACTTCGTCGCAAAATCCACCCTCTTTCAAAAGAGGAAATTGATGTTTGCCCGTGTTTTGGATAATCTCCAGGTGACCGTAGGGTGTTTAATTCTAAAGATGGCGTTAATAAAAAGTACTGCTTTAGCAGTATACTAAAAGGCTCCATTTTAAGGGAGCTGTCAGCGCAAGCTGACTGAGGGTTGCTTACAATTTGCAATCGTGTGGCTTTATCAAGCTTTCGCTTTTGAGCAATTGCCCGTTTGTAATACAATCACCCGTCTTTTGCGACTTCGTCGCAAAATCCACCCTCTTTCAAAAGAGGAAATTGATGTTTGCCCGTGTTTTGGATAATCTCCAGGTGACCGTAGGGTGTTTAATTCTAAAGATGGCGTTAATAAAAAGTACTGCTTTAGCAGTATACTAAAAGGCTCCATTTTAAGGGAGCTGTCAGCGCAAGCTGACTGAGGGTTGCTTACAATTTGCAATCGTGCGGCTTTATCAAGCTTTATCTTTTGGGCAATTACCCGTCTGTAATGCAATCACCCGTCTTTTG
>CANQLI010000031.1 GCA_947624675.1 uncultured Clostridia bacterium
ACCAGCTGGAGCTGTTCGTCAACTCGTTTCCGGGCAACTGCTACGGCATGAACCCCGACTACGACCGTTTTCTCACGCTGGGCGATGCCGCCGCCTGTCTGATGTACAAGGAGTGCATCCAGCACAGCGAGGACACGCCGCTGAAGATATACTATACCGACCGTCAAGGGGTGCCGGTGGCGATAGACATCACCGGAAAGGAGGGAAAGAACAAGTTGACGGACAACTCGAATTTCTTTTGTTTGGGACCCTCCGGCAGCGGTAAGTCGTTCCACATGAACAGTGTAGTACGCCAACTTCACGAGCAGGGTACGGATGTGGTGATGGTCGATACGGGTAACTCCTACGAGGGTCTGTGCGAGTATTTGGGCGGCAAATACATCTCCTATACGGAGGAGCGTCCCATTACGATGAACCCTTTCCGCATCAACCGCGAGGAGTTGAATGTGGAGAAGACGGGCTTCCTGAAAAACCTCGTCCTGCTGATATGGAAAGGAACGCAGGGCACGGTCACCAAGACCGAAGACCGTCTGATAGAACAGGTCATCACGGAGTATTACGATACCTATTTCAACGGCTTCGAGGGCTTTACGCCCCCGCAGCGCGAGGACTTGCGCAAGAGCCTCCTGATCGACGACCGCAACCGCGCCGTACAACAGGACGAGAGCGAGGCGCAGCGTGCCGAGCGTATCGAACGCACGATCGACGAAATCGAGTCCCGGCGCAAGGAGTTAAAGGTGGAAGAATTGTCCTTCAACTCCTTCTACGAATACTCCGTGCAGCGCATTCCCGACATCTGCAATGAAAACGGCATTTCGGGCATCGACATCTCGACCTACCGCTATATGATGAAGGACTTTTACCGGGGCGGCAACCACGAGAAGACGCTCAACGAGAATATGGACAGTTCGCTCTTCGACGAGACCTTCATCGTGTTCGAGATCGACAGTATCAAGGACGATCCTCTTCTTTTCCCTCTTGTCACGCTCATTATCATGGACGTATTTCTTCAGAAGATGCGCATCAAGAAGAACCGCAAGGTGCTGGTCATCGAGGAGGCGTGGAAAGCCATTGCCAGCCCGCTCATGGCGGAGTACATCAAGTTCATGTACAAGACCGCCCGCAAATTCTGGGCGTCGGTCGGCGTGGTTACGCAGGAGATACAGGACATCATCGGCAGCGAGATCGTCAAGGAGGCGATTATCAACAATTCGGACGTGGTGATGCTGCTCGACCAAAGCAAGTTCCGCGAGCGCTTCGATACCATCAAGGCGATTCTCGGGCTTACGGACGTGGACTGCAAGAAGATTTTCACGATCAACCGCCTCGAAAACAAGGAGGGGCGCAGCTTCTTCCGCGAGGTCTTCATCCGGCGCGGCACGACCAGCGGCGTGTACGGCGTGGAGGAACCGCGTGAGTGCTACATGACCTACACCACCGAGCGCGCCGAAAAAGAGGCGCTGAAACTCTACAAGCGGGAACTGCGGTGCAGCCACCAGCAAGCGATTGAAGCCTATTGCCGTGACTGGAACGCCAGCGGCATCGGCAAGTCGCTGCCTTTCGCCCAAAAGGTGAATACCGCTGGGCATGTGCTCAATCTGGAAACGGAATAACAACAGAGAAAATGAAACGTCTGCTCTGCATACTCATCACCGCTGCGTCTGTTTTCACGCAGACCGCCCGCGCCCAATACTACAGCGTCAATATCGACGCGAAGACGGTCGCGGCTATGGCGGCGGCTTTCGGCACGGAGGGCGTCGCCGAAGCCTATTCGAACGAGCAGGTGCAGGCGATTCTCAAACACTACAATGCCGCAGAGGTGGCGACGGCGGGCATTTTCGCCTCCAAGTTTTTGGAGCGCAAGGCGCTGACTGATTTGGGCATCTGGTCGAGCAGTACGGAGAACTACTACTATCGCCGCATTTACCATATGGTGGCGGAGAAGATTATCCCGAAGATTTGGATTGTGACCAAACAGATGCTTCACTCTCCGCAGACGGCACTCCATTGGGGCAGCTACCTGATGAAAGTGTGCGACGATACGAAAAATCTGTGTATGCAGTTCGAGAGTGTCGTGACGAACAGCACCCTTTCGTTCTCGGACATTGCGTTTCTGGAATTCAAGCCGGAGATCGCCTCGCTGCTGAAACTTTCTCAAATCGGGGATGTGGACTGGCAGCAAATGATCGACGACCTCGCCAACGTGCCGGGGCACTTTACCCGCGAGAATCTGGAAAGCGACCTCGACAATCTCTACAACATGGGCGTGGGGCTGGCTACAGCAGGCATCAGCAACATCGGCGATGCCCTGTTTCAGAAAAACTCGTTCAACGACCTCTTCAGCGGCAAGATCGGTGCGATTGCCGATTTGTACGACCACTATAACGGACTGTTCGAGCAGGCGGAGAACGACATCGGCAGTACGCTGCTCGGCATGGTAGGCGGCGAGGAGAATGTCGCTGCGCTCTTTAATTTCAGTAACTACAACCTCACATCGTGGATGACCGACTACCTCGACGAGACGCGCGGCAACTACTACACGCAGCGGTGGTACATCGCCCGGCGCGAACAAGGGAGCGTCTCGCTGTGCGACTACTATCCTCCGACCGACGACAACAGCATCCTCAGCGGCGGTCAGTGGGTTCGGTTCAACACGAGCGACCCGGGTTTCTATTCCAGCAGCACGCAGCGGGAGCAGGTGCTCTCCAACTCGGAGGGCTATGCCGGCTGGTCGCGTTCGCGCGTGCAGCAACTCAACGCCTCCAAGGACGGCTACACATATACTTTCAATTCGTATATGTCCGGCTACATTATCAACCGCGGCAACAGGCAGACGAAGAAGGCATACGCCTGCGAGATTCACGTAACGAAGAGTTGGAATCGGGAGGAAGTCGTCTACGAGGATCTCTTCGACTCCTACACGATGGACTTGAATACGTTCAAGGCACAGCTGACAGCACGGCTGTCGGAATTCAACGACAACGAGGACGGATACGTCTACTACATTTCGTCCGACGCCCGCAACTACTATCAGGCGACCGACGAGGCAAAGATGCAGGGATGCGAGAGTGTCACTATCAGCGTCACCTGTTCGGACGGTGCGACGCTCGGGCAAGGCACGACGCAGTACAAATGCCGCAAATGCGGCAGTTCGCTCAACGCCCACACCAAGCAGTGTGCGATGCAGACCTCCGTGTCGGACAACAACCTCGACTTTTCGGAACTGGATGCACAGTTGCGCGAGGCGGAGCGTCAGGCGGCGGCGCTCCAGTCGCAAATCAGCCAGTTGGAATCGGAGAATGCCTCGCTGCTGCGGCTGATTGCCGAGTCGAGCATCGAGGATGCGGCAGGCTACCGTCAGCAGTACAATGCCAACAAGGCGGAGATCGACCGGTTGAAACCCGAACTTGCCGCATGGCAGCAGAAGCAGACGGAATTGGAGCAGGCAAAAGCCGAAGCCGCCGGCGACAACGATGTGCCGACGGATGACTACTACCGCATCCCGGCCATTATGCAGGATTGCAAGGCAGCGTACAGCCTCTCGTGGCAGGATGGCGGTTCGTGGAGCGGCTACACTTTTATCCGCAAGGCGACGATGCCCAACGTGAACGGCATCGTAACTTTTAAGGCTACCGTCACGATCGCCCGTAAGCCGAAATACTTTCTGGGTATCAAGATTCACCGCGCCATCGTCCAGATCAGTTGGGAACTGACAACGGAGTACACCGACACGCACGTTGCGGATGTATTGACCTTCGACAGCAGTATGTCCGAGGCGGAGATGGCGCATCAGGTGAACGACCGCATTGCGGAACTGGCGCGGGAGCATCCGACCTGCAAGATAACGACGGAGTATGCCCGGACAGCCCCGATGGACGAGACGGCGGAGAGCGATGTCTATCATCTTCTTTGGTCGAGCGACCGACTGGAAATCGCCCGTGAGGTGGATTCGCGCCTGACGAAAATCTATGCCGATTTGGTATCCCTTGAAAAGATGATGCACTACAAGCGCAGCATCGTCGATGTCCTGAAAGATGTGCTGCCGCCGCTCGATGACGATCAGGGGCGCAGGTTGTCGCTTGTCGAGGAGTGCCACCAGCGATGGATGGAGAATGCGCGCAGCAACGGAAAGGAGGGTCGGCAATGAAACGGTTGCTTGTGACGGTCGTCCTTGCGGCACTCCTGCCCGGAGCGATCAAGGCGCAGTTGATGTTCGATATTCCGTCGGTCGAGGCCTACATCAACGACCACAAACAGCAGCGCAGCCTGCTGCTGGCCCGCAGTACGCTGGAATACAGCAACAGGTTGCTGCACGAGTACAGCCGGGAAGAGGTCTGCGGGTACAAGGAGCTGAATGCGGAGCTCGACAAGTACACCCGGGCGTTCGACGT
>CANQLI010000032.1 GCA_947624675.1 uncultured Clostridia bacterium
CCGGTCGTATAAACAACCCCACCATCAGTAGATACTTCTACTGTTATATTATTAGCTTCCGGTGCTTTTACTGTTCCACTGACAGATCCTAAAAGCTTTAGCTCAAGTGCCGCAACTGCGTCCTCTATCGCCTTTGCATATCCGTCAACTATCTCCTGTTCGGTGATATCCTTTGTCCTATCGACTGCTTCAACTGCCGCTGTGACCGCCGTTGCTGTTTTGTCAGTGTAAATACTCAGATCATCAGGTACTTTCTCAAGGGCTGCATCTACCGCTGTGTAATCAGCAGGGGGATACTTAAGTCCGTCAATAGCGTCCTTGATAGCTTTTACAGCATTATCAACATCCTCTTGTTTAGCATCTTCGTCAGCAATAACAGCTTTTCCAGCTTCTATTGCCTTGTTAAGGGCATCAACAGATTCTGCGGTATACTGACTTACATTCATATCCTCAGCTGACTTTACAGCTTCCTCTAAAGCAGACTTATTGGCAATATACACAACATTTGTATCGGTAAGATATCCTGCATTTCTAAGAGTTGATTCTGTTGTGCTGTCCTTGTAGATATAGAATGTAAGGTCTTTTGTTTTTTCAAAAAGAGCATTATCCACATAACTGATATCATCAGCTTTGATTATTACCTCTTTAAGTGATGTACAACCGATAAACATTTCCTCGCCAAGACCATTCTCTATAGCCTGACCCAGTTTGGAAACTGTACCGCTACCTAGAATTGTAACTTTTTCAAGTCCCTTGCAATCCATAAATGCTTTATTTGCGCGAGAAATATTAACTTCTGAATTTTGTAAATAAGTTATATTTTCAGGTATTGTCACTTCTTTTAAATTATTACAACCTCTAAATGCTGTACCACCTAATGACACTTCCTCATTTATACTAACTGATGTGATATTAGTAAATGCAAATGCAAATTGACCTATTAGATTTAGTGTTTTCGGCAAAACCAAGTCACCTGTTAACGGAGTACGACCAAATGCATACCAACCTATCGTTTCAAGACCTTCAGGTAGATCAATGCTTGCTAGTACTGTTCCGTAAAAAGCATTATCACCTATTTCTTTTAGTGTTACCGGAAATGTGACTTTACCAAGCTTTGGAAACAAAACCTCAAGGTTTTGTTCATTTCCAAATGCCCACTTGCAAATGCTGGTAATTTTTGATTTATCCATTACAACATTTTCAGTCTTATCGGCAAACTTCGCATAAAATTGAGGAATTGTGATACCGCCGCTTCCCTCAAAGGTAAGAGTTTTCGTATCCTCGTCCCAGGAGTATTTAGAGAGCAGACCGCATGGTCCGCTTGTCTCTGTTATCTCAGGTATATCAACAGGTTTACGATTCTCTATCTTGGGAAATGTCTCATCTGTAATGTACTTAAAATCTTCATCCGTGAGCTTAAGTCCCTCTCTTAACGAGGTCTCGGTTGTTGTGCCCTTATATACATGCCACCTTGTGCCGCTTCCCGGCTTTGGATATGCACTACCACTACCATAAAAAGTATTTATTACACTATCTGAATAAAGCCAAATATCGGTCAGATTATTCATCTCACTTGATAGACAACCTCCAAGATTTGTAACAGTTGAAGAAAACATAACTTCAGCTAAATTTTTAAAACTTGAAAACAGTCCACCGCTTTTTATCTCTGTAATACCATCTTCAACGACAACTCTTTTAATATCATTACCAAATAAATGCCATTGCGAACTGGAATCAGTTGCTCCCGTGCCTGACACTACTAATTCAGCATCAGAGTTAATAAACCAGGTAGCATTTTCGCCACACAAACCGGAGGTTGAAAGCTCTTCTGAATTGATCGCAAATGCAGAAAATGCACAAGTACCGACCGCAATAGAAACAGCCGTTACAATCGCCAAAAGTTTTTTTAACATATAAATCACATCACCTTAAAACAAATTGATAATTTGATTTTAAGTGTTGAAATTTGATAAGTCAATATGTTTTCGACAAACGCAGATATATCGCCCTGAACGCTATCAAGGCACAAAAAAAGAGCCTATAAAGGCTCGAATTTTGTTGAAATTGCATAATCACGAAATTGGAACAGGAATAGTAATCTCAACGGTAAAGATATTATTTTTATACTCTGTAACAAACAACCCCTGGTACTTTTCGACAGCTGTACTGACGATAGAAAGTCCTATACCCTTATGATTTTTCTTAGTAGATATGAGTTTACCGTTCTTAAAATTCAAATTTTCCGAACACTGATTACTCATATTGATAACGATAAAGCCATTGACCTGTCTCATTGAGAAATCAATATAGCGAGATTTAATATTGACTAAACCAGAGGCTTCGATAGCGTTATCCCAGAGGTTAGCGAAAATTGCGGTAATATCCAAGTCATCAATAAATTCGAGGGTAAGGTCCTCGACATCCGTATCGACTTTTATGCCTTTATTTTCCGCAACGGAGATTTTCTGGCTCATAACGATACTGAGTATCTGGTTAGTACAGCTAAAGCCTATAATAAGCGAGTCCATACTTTTCTCAATGATTTTCCGATAGTTGTCGGCTTTATCCTTGTTGATACTTGATAGCTGACTTAGCGTATAGAGATGTTTTTTAATGTCGTGGATTATTTTCTGGGATTCCTGATAATTTTTGCTTATTTCATTGTAATTAGCGAGTTGTATCTCATTTTGCATCTGTAAAAGTGAGGCTTCATATTTGTACTTATATGAAGTTGATAGCTCATCAAAAAAGTAAAACACCAAATAATTTATGAGTAGTAAAATTGAAGCAACCACCAGTGTTTCCATATCCAAGTCACCCATTGTGAAATATCCGATAACAATACTTCCTATGGGGAGGAAAACGATAACTATGTAATAGATTGCCTTGACGGATGTGAATGTTTTAAATTTATTCTTTAAAACAGCCTGTGCAAACATTGCTGTAACAAACAAAATTATGTCCGGAGCAAATCCGCTGTACACAATAATGCGGTTAAAGTTTAATACTCTAAACAGTGCATAAAATGCACTTTCTATAAACATAGCTATTGCATATATCAAAACCGTAACAAATATTCTTTTACCGAGCCTAGCTTTGTACAAAAATGTTATCAGAAAAATTGGTATAACATTAGTAGCGATATTTATAATTGTCGATCTGTACACCAGATATAAAAGTGAGTTTACAGCATAAAAAGAAATATACGCTATAAAAAAAATCCTTCTGTTTACTTCCTTTTTTTCTATAAAAACATTCACCCAAAGATAAATGGCGTAAACTCTCAAAATGTTCATAATTAAATAAAATGCAGTTTCCATACATCTTCCTCCTTACGACACCGTCAAATGTATCGTGGTCAGTAAATTACACATCATCAATATTTTTATTTCTTATCTGTCTTGAAAGCCGATAGAAGAAATCTCTTTGTTTTCTTTGTGACAAAGGAAGCCAAGTTCCGTCTTTCATAACGATACCATTATCCTTTATAACATTTTGAACATATTTTAAATTTACAATACACGACTTATGCACAAGATAAAACTGATCTATCGGTAATTTTTCCTGAATTCCCGACAAATACTCTTTAACAATATATTCGTTATAAATCGTGCCGACTAAAACGCTTTTTTTATTTTTCACAATAAAATAACAAACCTCGTCTAGCTTTTGCAACACCAATCCTTTCTCGGTAAACAGAGATATAGTTTCAGAATGTGATTCTTTGACTGAGTTCAAAAAATCATTTAACACTCCGTAAATATCGGAATCATCGAACGGTTTTGTAATAAAATCAAAAGCGTGGACTTTATATGCACTTCTCCAATACTTACTGTAATTAGTGATATAAACTATAGGGACGCACATATCCGATTCACGGATTATTTTAGCTGTTTCGATTCCATTTAACACCTTCATTTCGATATCCAAAAATAACAAATCAAATCTTTCTGCAGAATGAATCAGAGTATCTCCATCAGAAAACTTATAGATTTTTACTGAAATGTTGTTATCTGAAGCATATTTATCAACGACAGCTTCAATATAGCTCACGATTCTTTCTTCATCATCCGCAACTGCAATTTTAAGCATATTAATGCCTCCATTTATACAGAATATTTTACAACTGTTTCGCAAATTATAATTCTTTGCGAAA
>CANQLI010000033.1 GCA_947624675.1 uncultured Clostridia bacterium
TCCTCTTGCGGATACATACGGCAGTTTTTCTAAATGAATCATTCTTTAGTCTTCAAAAAATACTTTGAAGGATTTGTCGTCTAGTTAGAAGCGTGCATCGAATGATACCGATGCCTCAAGTTTCATATGCTCTCCTTCCTAATACTCTCTGGTGACAATATGCTCGACTTCATTTTTAAGGTTTAATAGCTTTTCGCGAAAAAACAACGGATATGCTTTGTACCTGTCAAGCTTGTCAATAGGAAGCCAGTGCATTGTTTCTTTACTCCCCGATAAAAAATAAAACCCCGAGTTATAATTCTCGGGGTCAATTAGCGCATTTAACTAGTTCTCAGGATAAACAGAAACCTTTTTTCTGTCTCTTCCCATTCTCTCAAACTTTACAACGCCGTCTACCATCGCAAAAAGCGTGTCGTCCGAGCCTCTTCCAACATTATTTCCCGGATGAATCTTAGTTCCCCTCTGGCGAACAAGAATGTTTCCGGAAAGCACGAACTGTCCGTCAGCTCTCTTAACGCCAAGTCGCTTGGACTCTGAGTCACGGCCGTTCTTGGTCGAACCCATTCCCTTTTTATGAGCAAAGAACTGCATACTAATTCTAATCATAACTGGTTACCATTCCTTTCTGATCCGTCTTTCGTTTCACGGCTTATCGGTCGTAAACCGTGATCTTCATACTCCCCGGAAACTGTGAACTGATCTCATAAAGATGAGTCAAAAGCGAAAGTAAAAGCTTATCCGCCTCATCGTTTTCCTTTGGGAGCTTTAATAAAATTTCATTCTGCAATACCCTTACCTTAGCGCTGATTTTAAACACCTCGGTTATAGAGTTCGCAGTAAGCATAACTGCGCTTGATACGCTTGCACAAGCTATGTCAAAGCCTTCTTCACCATAATCGGCATGACCCGAAATAGAAAAGCCCAACAGCTTGTCGTCTGAATTCTTAAAAAAATCAGCCTTTATCATTATGCCTTGATAGATTCGATTCTTACCTGTGTGTAGGGCTGTCTGTGTCCCATCGCTCTCTTTTCGCCCTTTTTAGGCTTATAAGTGAACACATTGATCTTTTTTCCCTTACCGTTTTTCAAAACCTTTGCCGAAACGGATGCGCCCTCTACATACGGAGTGCCTACCGTAAGGCTGTCCGCGCTGACCGCTACAACCTTGTCAAAAGTTACAGTTTCGTCAGCCTCAGCGTTAAGCTTTTCTACGAAGATAACATCTCCTTCGTTTACCTGATACTGCTTTCCGCCGGTCTCAATTACTGCGTACATCGTAAAATGCACCTCTCTTTTTAAATGATCTCGCTACTGTCCGGTGTGACTAAAAGCACAAATGTGCACAATTTAATCATCTTTTTTATTACCGTCAATAAGCGGCTTATGTATTATACCATATATAATATACTAAGTCAACAATAATTAACAAAAAATTTACAATTATTCTGACATTTCCGAAAAGGCTTGTCTTAAATTCGTTATTCCTACTATCTTCATAGAAAACCTTGTCTTGTCAACTCCCTTTAATGCTGCTTTTGGAACTATACATTTTTCAAAGCCTAATCGCTGCGCCTCCTCAAGCCTTTGTGATATATACGATACATTTCGTATCTCACCGCCAAGACCTATCTCTCCAAATGCCAGCAGCTTGTCAGAAACTATTTTATCCGTAACGGATGAATATATCGCAAGCGCAATGGACAGATCCGCCGCCGGCTCATCAAGCCGAAGCCCTCCGACAACGCTTACATATACATCAGAGCTTGTAAGACGAAGCCCTATACGCTTTTCTAAAACTGCTATTATTATCGCCAAACGGTTGTAATCAAATCCGGTGGATGTCCTTCTTCCTACTGCTAGTCCGCTTTTTGCTGTCAGCGCCTGAACCTCAGCAAGAATCGGACGGCTTCCCTCCATACAGCAGGCAACGCAACAACCCGATACATCAAGCGGTCTTCCAGAAAGTAGCATAATCGATGGGTTCTCTACCTCCAAAAGACCCCTGTCTGTCATCTCAAACACACCTATCTCAGTGGCTCGCCCAAAACGGTTTTTCGCAGCCCGCAACAACCGATAGGACATATTTCTCTGCCCCTCAAAATATAAAACGGCATCCACTATATGCTCCATAACCTTTGGTCCTGCGATTGCTCCATCTTTGTTGACATGACCTACTATTATAAATGGTATCTCTTCGCTCTTAGCCGTCTTCATAAAAAGATTTGCACATTCCCTTACCTGTGTCACGCTTCCCTGCGCTGACGATAGCGCTGAGATGCTCATTGTCTGAATAGAGTCAATAATCACAACATCCGGCTTTTCACGAACTACTGCATCGCACACAGCCTCTGCATCGGTAGAGGCTAAAAGATATAGGTTCTCTGTGAATACCCTGAGCCTGTCAGCCCTTAGCTTTATCTGTCTTTGGGATTCTTCTCCAGAAACATAAAGCACAGTTTTATCCCTGCCTAAATACTCGCATATCTGCAAAAGTATGGTCGACTTTCCTATGCCCGGCTCTCCGCCAAGTAAAACAAGCGAACCTTTGACAAGTCCTCCTCCAAGTACCCTGTCAAGCTCCTTAAGCCCCGTTTTGTACCTTATTTCATTTGATTTTGTATCAACAGATGAAAGCGAAGAAATACTGCCTGTTATGTCGGCAGCCTTTACGGTCTTTAATGCAGACTGAGTTTTTGACACCGAAATCCCTTCCTCAAGCGTATTCCACTCTCCGCATCCCGGACATCTCCCGTTCCACTTTGCGCTTTCGTATCCACACTGCGAACACACATAAACTCTTGAAACCTTTGCCATTTTAACTCCTTTTATTTACTATTATAATAAGGTATTTCAGACTTCAAACATTATTTTTATCAGTATATCATATTTCACCTGAAAAAGCAACACGACGAAAAAGCGACAGCAAAAATGCTGCCGCCTTTCCGTATATGTGTAACATTATCTGGAAGATATCTTATTAAGCTCCCTTTGCTGTCGAGTTTATAATTCCGACATCTACTGTCGTTATCATATCGTCACCCGATACTTCTGCTACCTCAAAGTCGTATTCCTCAAGCGTCTGTGTTCCCTTTGCATGTGCGTTTGCAAGTCCTACATCTACGGTCGTGATGGTTCCGTCTCCGTTGATGTCTCCTACAATGTGAATCTCTGCTTCGAGTGTTATGTCACCGCCTGCTACTGTTGCTTTGTAGCTTCTTGTTACATATCCCTCTGCCGCAAATGTGATCACATACTCTCCGTCCTCAAGGTCTGATACGGTATACTCTCCGT
This sequence comes from uncultured Clostridia bacterium, assembly GCA_947624675.1. Classification (GTDB taxonomy): domain Bacteria; phylum Bacillota; class Clostridia; order Oscillospirales; family Ruminococcaceae; genus UMGS1601. Next base: position 3,292 of record CANQLI010000033.1, read on the forward strand.
TAGCCGATGTTGCTTTTGTAACTTCTGTTCCGTCTGCTGTCGCTACCGTTACTATTACTTCAGCGTTAGCATTTGGTGTTGCTACCGTTCCGCTGATATTACCCTTCGGCATCTCTACAAGTCCTTCTATAGCTTTAGCTATCTCTTCTTCGATCACGCTCATCTTTGATGGTAACGGCCTTCCGTTACTATCTGTCAATAGTGCATCTGCCTTAGCTACTGCTTCCTCAAGTGCCTTTACGCTGTCCTCAGTATACTTGCTGCTCGCGATAAGTGCTTTTGCGTTTGCTACTGCCTCATTAAAGTCATCAAGCTTTTCAGTGTCGTTTGCTTTGCTTACTGTCTTTAATACATTTCCTTCTGCGTCAAGGTATTCAAGCTTTGTGATTGCATACACATAATCCGATGCATTATTCCATGCATATGTGAATCCACTTATCTCATAGCTGTTTCCACTTGCTATCGCATTTGTTAGTGCCAGTTCTACGATCCAGTTCTTTGTTCCGCTTGTTTCTGTACCGTCTGTTCCCGCAAACTTTTCATAGCTTTCTACTCCTGCTACTACTGCCTTGATCTCAATTGCTGCATAAGGATTAAAGCTTACATCTGCTGCACAGTCAAATACTATTCTTACTTTTGCTGTTCCTGCGAGTTCATCATTTGCGGTTCCCTTGTCCATAACAAACGTTGCTCCGTTTTTCTGGATATATCCTATCGGAGGTACTTCATCTCCGGTGCTGTTGCTGTAATTGATAACTATTGTATCAATAGCCTTTTGCAAAGCTTCTTCTGCTGCTGCGATAGCGTCTACTCCCGCATTATCCGGGTCATTTACCAATGCTTCTGCTGCTTCCTTAGC
>CANQLI010000034.1 GCA_947624675.1 uncultured Clostridia bacterium
TTTCGCAAAGAATTATAATTTGCGAATAGAGAAACTAAACAGATAATGACTTAACTAAAAAAATCTCTGTTTTCATATTACAAAACAGAGATTGGAATAATAAAAAAACGAAGTATAATAAAAAGCTAATGAAGCTAAAATTATTATACTCCGTTCCATTCAAATATGAGACTAAATTGTTTTAATTAGTTAGTTTTAGAGAGACTATGGAAACCTGAGAATTTCCTATGTTACCTGTTTTAAGCATTATACCATAGGGGATACCGCTTTGCCGGCAAAATCATTTTGCTTCGTACTGCATCTTAATTTCATATAATCTACCTACGATATTATCTTATGTGCGAGTGTAACATATATTTAATGTTATATCAAGCAATTATGACATATATCATTAGAATGTTGTCAATATTTATCACATAATATTATTATGTAGATCTAATATGAATTAGAAGTTTGTACAAAGTCGGTGTCATACTACTTTTCCGGTTATCACATAAATAATTGCTGCTCCAGTAGGAGTTACAATATTAAATCTTCTGTCGATAAGACCTGAACCCTTTGCATCAGCTCCGATAACTCCGTTATCCCAGTAAGCTGCTGAAATACTCTTTCCTGTTGCCGCAACTTGAGAGATTGCCTGATTGAACGCACCTACATACTCTACAATTTCCGGAATATCATTTTTAAATATTGCTCCATACTCTCCGATGTATACAGGATAATCATATCCTGCTATTTTTGTAAGCTGTGAAACCATATACGATTTACCGTACTGTCCGTATATATCCCAGGTATTTGTTCCATTTTCATTCAATGTAAAATCATAAGGATCAAAATAACCAACCCGAATACTTAATCTATCTTCTGAACTGTCATCCGACATATAGAATATACCTTGATCAAATCCATATGCAGTTATATCAATGTCCGTGTTATATCCCGGTACTATCAAGCAACGGTCAACATTTGAATCAGTACCCGTTCCGCGTACTGCATCTACAAATGCCTGATTCAAGTCCATAATATTAGAAAATGCATTTTCAAGCTCATCACCTGTAAAGTCACCTAGTGAATATTTACCGCTAAGCATAACTTCGTTCATATCCTCAAAGAGAAGCGCCTCATTGTAGTTAGCAAATGTCTTAGCTATCTCAGTCCAAGCCGCTGAGAATTTAGCTACGATTGCATTAAACTCTGCACTGCCGTTTGGAAGACTGATATCGATCCACTTGCCAGTTACACCTTCACTACCATCGTTAGCCATACTTATAATAACATAAAGTCCGGTATCAAGTGCTCTGTCAACAACTGCCTGAATTCTGCTGATATATGCATCATCAATATCTCCGTTAGCGTCGATCGCACTAAGGTAGCTTATAGGTATTCTTACGCTATTAAAGCCTTCGGACTTTATTTTCTGAAACAATACTTCTGTTACAACAGGATTGCCCCATGCTGTTTCACTTGCGTCGCCGTTGTCATCAGATGCATCAAGTGCTCCACCAAGAGCAAATCCCGGCTGAAGTGCTGAGTTTATCACACTTGCCGTCTGATTTGAAACATTCAGAGCATTGCCTTCGTGGTTGTCATAAATGTGGATCTCTGTTACTGTGCACTGATCATAACAAGCCATAAATGCGTTTACATCACTCGGAATCTCCGTAGTGTATGTATATGTTCCTGTTACATCTACATCCGGATAGTTCGCAACGATCGGTGTACCGTCCATCGTCTGAAGCTCTGCCTGTACAAAGTCATTCGGAGCAGTGTCATATGTCACAGTTACATCTACTGTCGGATTTACAAAACCTACTGTTGAGAAATTCGAAACCTGTATGTTCCATTCATTTGTTAATACATATGCCGTACCATCCTCAACAGTCATTGTTCCGCCTGTACCTTTTACCCAGTCACCTGTTATGGTTACTTCTCCGGCTTCTACCGGACCGCCTGCTACATATTCGATTGACTCAATCGTAACTTCTGTATCACCTATTCCGCCAAGCTGAAGATTGATTCCCTGTACTGGGTTTTCGGTACCGAGCTTTTCTTCAATCGTTGCAATAGGAACTTCTGCTGTGTAGGTTTCACCTATCACTGGACCTGTGACAGGCTCTGTTGAGTCTATTCCGTTTGGTCCTACAGTTGTCTTGTCCCAGCCGTCCCATACTGAATCAAATACAAGGAACTCTAAGGTATCGTTGTAATCGACTTCCTTTTCTTCTCCGGTCTCATTATCCTCATAGGTACCGTCCTCGTCAAGGCTGTCATATTTATAACTTACCTTAAAGGCAGCATTTCCGAAATATTCGGGCGTTGTATATGTTGCAATATAAGTTCCGCTTCCGGAATATGTGCCTGTTCCATTCAATGCCAATGCGCTCATTGCTGATGTTAACGCTGTCGCTGTCATCGCCATTGCTGCGAATGATGCCATAAGCTTCCTATATTTCATAATTTTACCTCCTTAAACTTATACTAGTCAATATCTTTATGAAAAAACAGCATATCTAACGATATGCCGCCTTTCCGTATATGTGTAACATTATCTGGAAGATATCTTATTAAGCTCCCTTTGCTGTCGAGTTAATAATTCCAACATCTACTGTCGTTATCATATCATCACCCGATACTTCTGCTACCTCAAAGTCGTATTCCTCAAGTGTCTGTGTTCCCTTTGCATGTGCGTTTGCAAGTCCTACATCTACGGTCGTAATGGTTCCATCTCCGTTGATGTCTCCTACAATGTGAATCTCTGCTTCGAGTGTTATGTCACCGCCTGCTACTGTTGCTTTGTAGCTTCTTGTTACATATCCCTCTGCCGCAAATGTGATCACATACTCTCCGTCCTCAAGGTCTGATACGGTATACTCTCCGTTAGCCGATGTTGCTTTTGCAACTTCTGCTCCGTCTGCTGTCGCTACCGTTACTGTTACTTCATCGTTAGCATTTGGTGTTACTACCGTTCCGCTGATATTACCCTTCGGCAACTCTACAAGTACTTCTATAGCCTTAGCTATCTCTTCTTCGATCACACTCATCTTTGATGGTAACGGCCTTCCGTTGCTCTCTGTCAAAAGTGCATCTGCCTTAGCTACTGCTTCCTCAAGTGCCTTTACGCTCTCCTCAGTATACTTGCTGCTAGCGATAAGTGACTTTGCGTTTGCTACTGCTTCGTTGAATGAATCTAACTTTTCTGTATCATTTGCTCCGCTTACTGTCTTTAATACCTTTCCGTCTGCGTCAAGGTATTCAAGCTTTGTGATTGCAAATACATAATCTGCTGCGTTTGACCATGAGTATGTTGCTGCTGTTACTGAAACACTGTCGCCTGTCTTGATCGGAGTATCCAGAGCAAGCTCAATAGATATATCCTTCTCTCCTACTGTTCCATCTCCTACGCCTCTGTAATTCTGATTGATCTTTGTGCCTGAAATTATTGTTTCAAGCTCTATCATATCCGCATACTCGTTGTATGCTACATCAGGTGCACAATCAAGTACTATCCTTATCTTGCTTGCGCCGTTTATGGTTTCGTCAGCAGTTTCCTCGTCTATTGTTAGAGCACCTGCATATCCTGTGTAAATCTTTCCTATCGGAGGTACTTCATCTCCGGTGCTATTGCTGTAATTGATAACTATTGTATCAATAGCCTTTTTAAGTGCTTCTTCTGCTGCTGCGATAGCGTCTACTCCCGCATTATCCGGGTCATTTACCAATGCTTCTGCTGCTTCCTTAGC
>CANQLI010000035.1 GCA_947624675.1 uncultured Clostridia bacterium
CTCCGGCGATTTATCATACAGCGATAACGTGAATCGTAGCATAGCAGTTAATTTCCAGTGCGATTACAGGAACAAATAATCCCACACAAGCCTGTCAAAATAAAGCACCCGTCTCCGATACGGCTGACACATTCCAGCCGACGAAAACGTGCGTTTGGTCTTATATTTTGGATTTCCGATTACCGCCGCACCGCTGATGTTGTTGTCATGCTTTATGCGGTGTTGTCATTGAACAAGTTCTTAAAAGGGACGAAATCGGACAGGCCCTTTTCGGTGTCCTCGTTCTCTGTCACGGCTATGTAGCGGATGTGCTTTTCCGGGAACACAAATTCCAGATAATAATCCATCATCACATGTTCCCGCCCGAAGCGGCTCAGATCCTTGGTGGCGATGCAGTTGATCTTGCCGGTCTCCACATCGTCCATCATCCGCTGAAAACTCGGACGCTCGAAATTCGTCCCGCTCCAGCCGTCATCCACATATTCGCCTATGACGTTCAGGCCGTTCTCGCGGGCATATTGCCGGAGGATGGTGCGTTGCGTTTCAATGCTCACGCTGTCGCCGTAGTTTTCGTCATCACGGCTCAATCTCATGTATAGTGCGGTATTGTACGGTTGTTTCAAAATAAACCTCCTTCCAAGAGAAACAACCCACGCTTACAATACTTGCCGTCCCTATTATACGACAAGCGCGGGGCAGTTTCAACTATCGCGGTTCGTTCTCGCGGCGTACTGGATCACATCTTCGATCAGTTCCTCCGGCTGTTTCCCGGCAGGCCGGAAATGTTCGGAAACGGTGATGCTGGTGTCGCCGCAGCAGAAATGCTCGGTCCCGTCGATGTCCCGGAAAGTATATGATGCGTTCTCCGGCGTAGGCTTCGGCCCGTCCTCCCACTCCTTCAGAAGCCGCTTGGGAGGCTTGATCATGGGTTCATAGCAGGCATTCAGATCAACAGGCTTGTCTTTACCACTCATAATAGTTTTCTCCTTCGTATTTTCTTCAATAAAATCGTTTCTTCAGGAAGCCAGGAAGCAGGGAACAGAAACGCCACAACATCCGTATTCCTTGGCCAAACAAAATGCCTGTATCCCAGCGCGTGAGGCTTTATACCACCCTTCCGAGTTTTGCGCCCGGAAAGCCTTGCAGATTCAGGGACTTTGCTGCTCTATCGTTCTACTATTCGCCCGGCGTCGTTTGGCGTACTCCGCCTTTTGCCGCCGCTGGGCTATGGCTCTGCAACCGTCACAGTATTTCGCCCGGTTGGAGCCAGGTATGAACGCTCTGCCGCAGATCGCGCACCGCTTCATGGTGTCCTTGCCGAATAGCTCTGTTTCCAGAGCTTGTCCTTCTCTGTCCTTCAGCAACACCCAGCGAAAGACCTTGCAACAGACAGAGTAGGATAGCGTCTGCGGACACGGGACTTCCTCACCGTCATCCAGGTAAAGGCAGTTGCCAGTATCACAGGCACTGCACAGCTTGCGGATGAGCGTGACGGCCCGCTGCCGTTGCCTGCCGTTCATGCGTGGGAGCGAGCCGTCCGGCTTCCGCTCAACGGGCGGGAGCAGTTCAAGATGGAATAAGCTCATGGTGTTTCTCTTTCTTGTGGCCCAGAATGTTCTCCAGATTGTTCTTCACGGTCTCCAGTTCCTTCACTCGCCGCTGCTTCTCTCGGTAGTCTTTGTACCGGGTGTTCTTCTCCGATGTAAGCTGCTGTATCTCCGCTTGCAGGGCCTTGGTGCCGGGCAGCTTGGTGATCCCGTGGTCCTTGAAATACTTTGCAGCGGCGTTGGACAGTATGAACTCCCGCTCATGCGCCTGAGCGTATTCGGCCCTGGCCTTGGCGGCCGTTAATCTCTTGTATTCTTGCCGGACATCCTTCGTTTCCCAATAGGTCAGAAGCTGCGTCAATAACTCTTTCTTCCCCGCCAGGACGGTCTCTATGGATTTCCGTTTTTTTCGGCTGTCCTGCAGCTCACTCCGGGCAGCATCCAGCAGTTCGTTCAACTCATCCATCGAAGCAAAGCCGTACTCGGTGTATGCGTTCAGGGTGCTGACCATTTGCTGGAGATTGAATCTCTGCGCCCATTTTTCGTAACCGACACCCTTGCCCTCGGCACGTTTAGCATCTATGTCCACAAGCCTCTGGACAGTTCCAGCCTCCCGGAGCCGGTCCAGAACGCTGTGGCGGATAGGCTGCTTCAGTGCATTTTGTGCCAGCACATCATTCACCGCCGCGAGGTCATAGGCGTCGCCCAGCTTGCGGGCCGTGATAGGTTTCGTCCTGTCCGGCGTTAGGTAAGATAACCGCCCTCGGCTCTCCTTGACTGTCACGCCCTCACGGAGAAGCAGCTCGGCAAACTCATCAAATGTGGTGGCCGTCTCCAACGCCTTACGGATGATTCTTCGCAGCTTTTCTTTGTCCGTTTCAAATTTTGTGGGCTTGCCAGACTTATTTAGTTTGGCTTGCCCCTTTTTCTGCGCCCAGTACTCCCGGTCAGTGACGCGATCCTGGCTGCCATTCAGAAGGTCAACTTGGTATAATCCCTCCCGATGGCACATCTCCATGACCTCGGCTCGGAAGTAATCCATCGCTGCAGTAGTGCAGCGGTGCTTCATCCCGGCTTTCACGTCGGCGGGCCGGTCCATGTATGGCAACATAGGGACATCCTCGATCCGCAAGCTGTTAATGACGATATGTACATGGATGTTGCCGGTGTGGTTGTGCCCGTCCGGGTGGGTGCAGACCAGCGCTTGGTGACCGGGGAAATGCTCGCGGCAAAACTGCTCTCCAAGCGCCTGTGCCCGGTCTACGGTCAAGCCGTTATCCGTGCCGTCTCGTGGGTCAAAGCTGATGATGTAGTGGTGGCTTTTCACATCGTCCCGGCTTTGGTTTTTGCCATACTTCAGATTCGCTCTCATACAAGCGACGGCAAAATCCTGACCGTCACAGTTGAGCGCAGCGATGCGATAATCCTGACGCGGAATGAGCCGCCCGTTGTCATCCAAAATGGGCTTCATGGTGAACTCATCGTGCTCGAACAGCAGATACTTCTCCGCGTCGCTGTACCGGGCGTTTTTAGAGCTTTGGAGTATAGATCGAGATGTCCCAACCTAATATGTTCTACCTTGATTTGTACCAGTTCGCTGACTCTGGCCCCGATGGCGGCAAGGAAACGGACAACAAAGTACCATAGCATATTGTTGTCCCGCTTTAGACAGTTCTTGAAGTAAGTATAATCCGCTTCGCTGATCACGTTCTCCAAAAACGCCTTTTGCTGGATCTTAACGGAAGATAATTTCCACGCTTCCTTTCCGATGCTCTCCAAGTAACAATTAATTGCCCGGATACGGAGGTTGACTGTCCTGGGTTTGTAGCTTTCAATCAGCCAAGTTTTGTGCTCCTTGAGATTGCGCTTCGTCACACTGTCATATCGTTCGCTGAATTGCTTTACAGCAAAGAGATACGAAGTAGTGGTGTTTTCTGAGAGGTTTGTACCTTTCAAATGTCTTTCAAATTCTTCAATCATGGTGACAAAGATGAAAACTTGAGCCGGAAACGCCATTTCTGTGAAATAAAAACGCCCCAAATTGAGGGCGGGAAATTACTG
>CANQLI010000036.1 GCA_947624675.1 uncultured Clostridia bacterium
GGAGATAATCGACGTCATAGTTGACGCTATCGCGGAGATCGTCGGGATTATCTATCCCGAAGATGAGGACGGAGATTTCCCGCTTTGAGAAAGTTTGGAGGGATAGCCGATGTCTGAACCGAAGCTCAAAGCCCGCGACAAAGTTGTAATCAAGATGACAAAAGAGGGCGCAGTCGAAGAAAATCTCGCAACAGGCGAAGTTGAGCGAATATCCGAGCGCGCCAAAGACGCGGAGCTTGTGAAGAAAAGCGTCAACGAAACTCTTGAACAGCCTAAAAAGCGCAAGCGAAGATATTTACGTCCAAACGATGAAAAAACAGCCGTGGAACAAACTTCTGCGGCAGTTTTTGATGAAAAAGCGGAGCAGAATCAGGCGGGTGAATCGGCTGATACCTCTCCCACCGAGCAGACCGATACTCCCGCGGAAGTTGTGGAAGTCGCGGATATTCCCAAACCCTTGCCGCAGGAAAATCCTGTCAAGGAGCATACCCCCTCCCACAAAGTTGAGCGGCTTGAAAGAAAAGCGGAGAAAGCACATCGGCGGCTTGACAAAGCATATGACAAACTCCCGAAGAAAACGGTCGCGAAGTCCGAGCGCGTTTTTGATGAAGAAAAGGGCAAGGCGCACAAACTGCTCTACTTTGAAGAAGAAGTCAAGGCGCAGAAGCCGCCGAGCAAGCTGAAATTTGAAGCGAAAAAGGTTGTTACGCAGGCTGGCGGCTCTCTCGCGTTCAAGGTGCATGGTAAAATCCATGAGGTCGAGCAAGACAATTCGGCGGTAGAAGCGGCACACAAAACCGAGCTTGCAGCAGAAACCGCCGCTCGTCATATCCACTTTGAACGCAGCAAGCAGCCGTCCTATGAGAAGTATTCAAAACGCGAACAGCAGTCGCAGGAAGCTGACCGCAAGCTGCGTTTTGAGCGGACTTATGATGAAAACCCCGAGCTTCGCGGGGAGCGGGATATGAATAAATTCTACCAGAAGTCGCGGAATAAAAAGCGGGCGAAGGACGGCTACGACGCAGCCGAGGACAGCGCGGAACGCATTAAAGAAACAGCAGAAAAGATTGCCGACAAGGTAAAGGAGTTTATAGAGGAAAACAAAATCCTTTTCGCGTGGATAGGCGCGGGACTGCTGATTATAATCATCTGCGCGGCTCTTTTCGCTTCATGCGCGGCTATGATTTCGCAAGTCGGCTCGGAGATTGCGGGGACTTCATATCTCAGCGAAGATGCGGAAATGCTCGGCGCGGAGGATGTTTACAAGGCTTTGGAAGAAAGTCTGCAAGCCGAGATTGACGACTATGAATCCGCTCACAACTACGACGAGTACATCTACAATCTTGACGAGATTTACCACGACCCATATGTCTTAATTTCGCTCTTATCTGCGATGAATGACGGCGAGTTTAAGCTTTCCGACGTGGAAAGGTTTCTTTCATCGCTGTTTGAAATGCAGTATGAGCTGATTGAAGATGTCACGGTGGAAACGAGATACCGCACCGAAACGCAAACCGAATGGCGGCTTTATATCGACCCGTACACAGGTATGCCGGTTTACAACCCATACACCGGCGAGTATCTGACATACCCCGTCGAAGTCGAGGTGGAAGTGCCATATGACTATTATATCTGCACCGTTACCCTCACAAGTGCCGACCTTGACGCGATCGCGAGGGAGCTTTTGGACGATGAGCAGTTGCTTCTTTATGAAGCATATCTGGAGAACAAAGGCAACAGAGAAGATTTATTTGAATAGGAGGAATTTAATTGAGCAAATATGAGCGCGTCTGCGAGGAGATTTCGCAGACCGAAAGCAAGCTGAACGCTATTAAGGCGAAGCTGAAAAAACTTTACGAAAGCAAGACCGAACTTGAAAACGTCGAGATAATCAACGCTGTCAGGGAGATAGTCGTTGACGGCGCCGACCTCATGGCGTTTCTGGAGGAACTCAAGCGCGGCAAAACGATTGCAAAAAAGGAGGTTAAAGCCGATGAATAAGCTGTTTGCGATATTTATGGCAGTGATGCTCATGCTTGGCATTGCCGCCGTCACCGTTTACGCGGAGGGTACGGAAAATCTTGTCGAGGATTACGAGATCGTCGAGGAGGATACCGAGGTAGTCGAGGACGAGGTTGAAACTCCTGCCGAAACTCCGAAACCCGCCGTCACCGTGGCAAAGCCTGCGGAATCTGCTCCGTCAAAGACGGAAACCTCACTCAAAAAAGAGGACAAGAAGTCTGCGGAAGCAAGACCCACAGTGCCGACTGTTACCGAAAAAGAAGATGAAATCTCCGAGCCGCAGATTATCCCCGAAGATACCGAGGGCGAATGGAGCATAGACCTCGGCAGTATGGAGGACTTTTTCTCGGATATACCTTTCGGCGACATTTTCGGTAGTTTTACCGCTGACCCCGCCCCCGAAACAGGCGAACCGTTAGACGAGGAGGGCAACGCATATACACGCGATCTGCAATACGACAAGGACTGCCACAAGCAGTTTATAACCGTTCAGACCCGCGGCGGCAATATGTTTTATATAATCATTGACTACGATTCGCCCATCAACGCCGAGGAGGAGCAGTATCAGGCGTATTTTCTCAATATGGTCGATGACGCGGATTTGCTCGCGCTTTTGGACGAGGAAACAGCCGAGGAGATGACGACTTGCACTTGTAAAGATAAATGTGAGTTTGGCAAGGTGAGTGGCGATTGCCCTGTCTGCAAGAACGATTTAACCGGCTGCAAGGGCGTTGAACCCGAGCCGCCAAAGGTTGAAGAACCTCCCGCAGAAGAAACGCCGACCGAGGAGCCGAAGCAGGAGAAAAAGAGCAATAATATGCTGCCAATAATCGGAGTTATTGGAGTTGTCGCAGTCGGCGGCTTGGCGTTCTACTATATTAAGTTCATCAAGGGCAAGAAAAAGGACGATATGGACTTTTACGACGACGAAGGGTATGAGGAGCTTTATGTGAATGAGGACGAAGATACCGACAGCAGCGGGGAGGATGAGGAAGATTCGGCTGAAATGGACGAAGAAGAATAGGTCATAATTGCAAAAATGCAAGACTGAGGAGCTTTTAGCTTTCTTTTCTTGCATTTTTGCAAGATTTTAAGGAGGATTCAAATGAACAACTATAAATTAGTCATCGCCGAAAAGCCCTCGGTCGGAATGGCAATCGCCAAAGCAATAGGCGCGACGACCCACGACGAGGGATTTATCTACGGCAACGGCTACATCGTTTCATGGTGCGTGGGACATCTCGTCGGGCTTGCAAACGCAAGCTCTTACGATGAGAAATACACGAAATGGAACATCTCCGAGCTGCCTATTATCCCCGACCGCTGGCTCTATGAGATCTCGGCAGACAAGGGCAAGCAGTTTGCCGTTCTTAAAAAGCTAATGAATGACGAGCGCGTTATAGAAGTCATCTGCGCGACCGACGCGGGGCGCGAGGGCGAGCTTATTTTTCGGCTTGTTTACAACATGGCAGGCTGCCAAAAGCCTTTCAAGCGGCTTTGGATAAGCTCGATGGAAAGCAGCGCGATTCTGGAGGGATTCGCAAATCTTCGCGACGGCAAAGATTTTGACAG
>CANQLI010000037.1 GCA_947624675.1 uncultured Clostridia bacterium
AGCCGTCAGGCGTTATATAATCTGCTGCGGGCGTCAATGCTCCGAACTCATTAAAATATGTCTCTGCATACCTATATGCTTCTTCCCATCTTCCCGCAAAGCGCTGCCAGCTCATTCCTATCGACTCAAGCATTTCTATCTGTTTCTCCGTAAGCTTACCTTTTTTGTAACTGCTCCTTTGTGTTGATATCCATATCCCGAGCTTTGCTCCGTCCTTTTCATATCCTGAATTTACATTTAGGTCTCCGTGTTTTTGAAAGTATTCTTTTGCAAGCTCAAAATAGTTCAGCCAGTTTCTCTCCTTTACGGAATCCCATTTCATTCCTATCTCTTCAAGCTTTTTTATGCGGTCATCAGAAAGCTTTCCTGTTCGGTACTGATCCTTTACAGTCCTGTACCACACGCCGAGTGCAGTACCGTTTTTGGTTGTATACCGAGCCGGTATGTCAAGATCTCCGTTCTTTTCGTAATAAGCTTTTGCTTCCGAGTATTTTTGCTCCCAACTGTCCTCAAGCTCCCAAGCTATATTTAAATTATTCAACTTATCCACCTGCTCAGATGTAAGTATGCCTTCACGGTACTTGCGTCTTTGTCTTGAAAGCCATAACGACAGCTTTGAGTCATTTTTTGTTACATTAAGATTGCCGTGCTTTTCATAGTAGTCTTTCGCCAGCTTAAAGCCTTCGTCCCACAGCCTTTCAGACTGTGTACGCCAATCCATACCTATCTCATCAAGTCTTTTTATTCTTGTCTCTGATATGCCAATACCCCTTCGGTAATTATTTCGCTGTGTTATTATCCATTGTCCAAGCCTTGCTCCGCTTTCTGTTCCATAGCTTTGCTGTGGAAGAAGATCACCAAACTCAGCATAATACTTCCTTGCTTCCTCATACATAGCCTCCCACGATGTGCTTAATACCTCATCAAGCTCATCAAACAGCTTTCGAGCTTCTCTAACTTCATCAAATATGTCAAACGAATCATTTACTATCCGCTCTTTTTCTCCGAGATACTCATAATACCGTACTATCTCCCTCATCTCATCCTGAAGTGTAGAGATGCTGTACAATCCGCTTATGTTATTTACAATATCAAATATGACCGGCTTACTGCCGCTGCTTGCCGACAATGCTCTTCCTATCTGCTGTTTAAATATTATCGGTGACACCGTAGGTCTTAAAAGTATTACTCCGCTTATACCCTCAACATGTATCCCTTCATTAAGAGCATCAATGCAGTATAAAAGCTTAAGGTGTTCTTTGTCATCGTCCTTCTTAAATTCGTCAAATGTCCTTCCGGCTGACGGGTCTTCCGAATATACAGAGTATATATGCGGCTCAGCGTCCACTTTTCTGAACCAATCGGCGGATTTTTCCATCATATCGTCCATATGCTCCTTACTCGAACAGAACACAATATACTTTCCTGTCCGATCGGTCATATGTTTAAAAAACACTTCGTCTAACCCCTCAGACATCTCCAGAGTTCGCCTGAGCTCCTCAAGATATTTCTCAGCTACTTCCCTAACCGCCTTGTTCCTTGATTTTTTTATTTTTAAACCATATTTTTCCAGGTCCTTTTGGTATGAAAAAACCGACAAAACATACTTTGGTGTGTCGAGTATTCCTCGCACGATCGCCTCTGACAATGTCATTTCAGAGGCAATACAGCCCTCAAACAATTCCTCAGCCATATCACGCCGGTTGTCTAAATATCTTATTGATGTTGCGGACAGACCTACTACCGAGGCTTCACTATACATAGAAAGAAGCTTCTTTACTCCTCTTCCCCACATATCAGCTCCGCAGCGGTGAAATTCATCAAGTATTATGTATGCGGGCTTTATTTCACCAAGCTCGCTCTCATCTGTCATCATCAGTTTTGAATAGGTAAAAAAACTTATGTTTTCAGGTACATCTGCACCAGTTTCCTTAAGGTTTTCTATCTGAGTCCTAAATATATACTCCGAAGGTGAAAGCCAGCACACAGTCTTATCAATATTGTCCTCGCATAGCTTAAAGCCGATAAATGACTTACCTGTGCCGGTAGGGTGGATAACTGCCGCTTTTCCTGTTTCAGATAAAAGTCTTACTACCGATTCATACGCTGCCTGATTATGCTCGTACAATCTGATCACTGCGATCACCTCTTTTAGTCACACATAATTTCGGATATTGAGGCTGTACAGGTAAATCTTACATTATTTACATAATGTCGTGAAACATATGCACACATTTATTATAGATTTAAAATAATTGCCAAAAATAAAAAGTGCCCGTATAAAACAGGCACAAAAAACTAATCCTCACATCAATCAATTTTTAAAAATTTTTATGAGGACTTTTTTAGCTATGCATTTTTTTACAGAAAAAATGACATTTTAACATATTATAAAATTTTAACTTAAATTTCCTTGAAAAACACTTGACATTTTGATAATTGTTTGTTAGAATTGAATAGGATTAAGCGTACAGATACTTTTCTTTTCACGACATTATGTAAATAATGTCGATTTTTTATGTCACCAATCCCATTTTTTCGATTCTTTTCAAATGTTCCATATATGTTGTCATTATATATATCCTTGTTGTATTTATACTGCTGTGTCCCAGAATGTCGGCAAGCTTTACTATATCATGTTCGATTCCATAAAATGTTCTTGCAAAGAGCCTTCTTAGATTATGTGGAAAAACTTTTGTAGGGTCAACATCGGCGTCCTTACACAGCTTTTTCATTGACAACCATATATTGCTTCTGTTTACGGGATTTCCTCTGTTTGTTCTAAAGATCACTCCTGAGGTTATCCCGTTTTTCTCCGCGTATCTTAAAAGCTTACTTTTTAACTGTCCCGGTACAAGTATCGTTCTTATTTTGTTCTTACAGTTTACTGCTATTTCACTGCTTTTTATTGCTTCCACCGTAAAATATTTAAGCTCTGAAACTCTTATTCCTGTTGCACATATCGTTTCAACGATAAGCTTTAATCTCTGTTGTTTTTCCGCCGCTTTGAGAAGTCTTAAATATTCCGCCTTTGTAAGCTCCTTTTTTTCATCGCGATAAATCTTCTTCTGTGTCCTCAGTACCTTTACTACACAGTCCGGGCGCTCAAGGTACCTGCAAAAGCTATTGATGGACGCAAGTATTGTGTTTATACTTTCCGTTTTGTATTTTCCGCTCCTTATAAGCAAATTCTTATATTCAACCGTCAGGTCTTTGCTGAGCGGGACTTCGCCTGCATATGCAATAAACTCCCTTATATGTCTGACATAGTTTTCTATCGTTATCTGACTTTTTTCCTGTTCATATAGATATTGCTTGAAGCTTTCCAATAAACTTTGTTTTAACCTTATTACATTCATTTCCAAGTTCCCCCAAATATTGATTTTGGCAAGTCTTTATGTTTGTCATTTTAAAACCTGCTGTATGTTTATATTATCTGTAAAATTATTTGTTGTCAATACATAAAAAAATGCCGTACATATCCTCTTGCGGATACATACGGCAGTTTTTCTAAATGAATCATTCTTTAGTCTTCAAAAAATACTTTGAAGGATTTGT
>CANQLI010000038.1 GCA_947624675.1 uncultured Clostridia bacterium
TGTGGAATATACGAAAATGGAAAGAAAAATCATCCAGCTACATTATGCCCCGAACTTTTCTTTCACAAGCTGTTCCAGCGTCCCGTTCTTTGCCGCCTCCGCAGCGTCGGCCTGGACGAAATTCATCGTCTCGGCCTTCAACGTGTCATCAAAGCCCAGGATGAAGTTGGTGGCGATCTTGTAAATGATCTCCGTGGGGGCCATGCCAAACACCTGCTTGCGCAGGATGTGGCGGATGCGCTCCCCGTCGTCCGGGAACGCCGCCTTAACGCCGGGGCTGTGATAGAGCCGCTTCACGATCTCCGTAATGTACAGGCCGGACTTCATGTACAGGTCCGCGAATGTGTGGGACGGATCGTCAAAGCACCCCGGATTTTCGGCCTCCAATTCATCGACCATCTTCTTGACCACCCAGCGCGGCGTGAAAATCTGGTTCGTTTTCTGCGGCGGTATGTAGTCAAAAATATCCTCGGTGTGGCTCTCGTCGAAGTAGTCCGCAAGCTCGGCCCGTTTCCGCAAAAACTCCTGGACGGAATCGTTGAATACCGTCTCATCGAACAAATGGCCGTGATAGTGCTTCGTCTCGCCGGTTTCTTTGTCGATATAATCCCCGCCGTCCCGCAGCATACGGAACTGTGCCAGGGATATGCTTGTGACCTCGCGGAACACGTCGTCAGGGATCACCTGGTCGAACGTCGCCAGGGTCAGGTCGTCCGTCCCGTAGGCCATCAGGAACGATGGGATCGTCCGGCTGAACCCGCGCAGGTGGTCCCGGATGTCGTCCTCGATGCTCTCCTTCTGCCGGGTCTTGACGTTGGTTTCCATGGTCTTGACCACGGTTTCGGTGGTACTCTTGACAAGGCCCTGCAGCGTGTCGGTCAGGTCCGCCTCAAGCTGTTTCCGGGCCTCCTCCTGCCTCTTGTCGTGTTCCTCGTTGACCTGCCTGATCTGGGCGACGGACGCCCCGGATTCCTTTGCTTTCTGTACGGCGTCCTCCCGGTCCTGCTCGATGGTGCGCTGCTGGATGTTGTAATTGCCGAACACCTTGTCAACGGCCCGGTCCGTGTCGGACGTGAGGATACGGCCAAGCTGCCGCTCGTCAGACTTCCGCATATCGCCGCCGTAATGCTCTTTGGCCTTCTCGACGACGGGGGCAACAATGTCCTTGCGAAGTTTTTGTTTCAACGCCTCGATCTCGTCCGGCTCCTTCTCCCCGGTCCCAGCGGAAACGGCCTGCACCGCGTCAGAAAAACCGGCCTCAATGTCGCTGTACAGCTTCTCACCGAACACGCCGGGCGTCAGGCCGACAACGTACCCGTCGTCCAAGTCCACGTCCCCGTTCTCGTCCAGCGGCACGTCGGCCATGGGGCTTGTGTCGATCTTATTTTTATTCGACGGCTCCGACGTGGGCGTAAACTGGGTGATGATCTCGATGACCTCCGGCGGGGCGGAGAACACGCCGCTGATGTTCTGGAACAGGAAATTCGACATGAACCCGCGCCGGACAACCTCCACGGATTTGATTTTCCGGGGGATCGACAGGACCTTTTCGGCGTCCAGGGCGATCATTTCCCCCTCGTCGTCCTCGCCGATCACCGGGAAGAAATTAAGCAGCTCCCGGATATGCTCCTTCCGGGCCTCCAGGTCCCCACGGCCCGCCGCCGTGTCACGGGACAGGTCATTTGCGAACTGCTCAAAGATTATCAGCGTCCGCGCCGGATCGAAGTCAAACACATAGGCGTTTTCCTTGCGGAACAAGCTGTTCCCGACCTGGAACAGACACGGGTTCTGCGCCCGGAAAGCGGCCTGCATATAAAGTGCCGGCGACTTGACGTTGGACAGCATCAGGACGGCGGTCCACTCCGGGATCGTGACGCCGGTTGTGAGCTGCCCCACGGACAGGGTGATGGTCTTGTCGTACTTCTGGATGGCATCGACCACCTTATCATAGGACTTCTTTGTTTCGTCGGTGTCGTCCAGCTTGCCGTCGCCAGCGGCAAGGATTATCTTATATTCGCCAAAAACCGGGTGTTTTTCGAGCTTTTTCGCCAATAACCGCGCCGATTCGACGCGATCCAGCAGCCAGAACGTGTGCCGCAGCTCGTCGCGCAGCTCCGGAGTGCTGAACGGGAATTTCTCCTGGGTGGTCAGCGCGTCCAGGAACTTATCGACCGATTCCTCATGCACGAACCGGCCATTGTTCGCGGCGAAAAACTCATTCAGGTCAAAGGCGTATTCCTCGGTGTTGCCCTCGATCTCCACGCCCTGTTCCAGCTCGTCCATGATGATCTGGCTCATTTGGTACGTGAACAGGTTCAGCTTCGGCAGCACGGCATACGGATTTTCTCCCGTCCCGGCCCAATTATCTTTCTTTCTCTGTTCATCGGCATAGGTCCAGTTGTAAATCGCCTCGGCAGGGAACTTGTCGTTCGCCAGGGCCTTGAACGGCGTCCCGGACAGGTGCAGCGTAAACTTGCGCTTGATGTGGTCAAAGGCCACGTCCGTTTTGTAGGTATCGACGCCCTCATGGGCCTCGTCGATCACCAGGACGTCCCACTCGGTATAGGCGATCTCCCGGAGCTTGTTGTAATTGCCGCCGAAATACTTCGACCCTTTCAGGTCCTGCAGGGACACGAACTCGATCAGGCCCATGCGCCGGGCATCCGGGATGTTCTCCTTGCCCTTCTCGGTATTGACGTAATCATCGTAAGAGACCGTCAGCGGCTTGCCCTTGATCCCATCGACGCCGGACACAAAGAAATAACCGTTCGTGCGCCCGACGAAACGCTCATAGTCGCTGTACCAGGAATTTGCAATGGCTGGCCGGTTGGTCACGACAAGGACCCTCTGGGCGCCCATCCGCATGATGAAGTCATAGACGGACAGGGTTTTCCCGAAACGCGGCTTTGCGTTCCATAAAAATTCCCCATGGTCGTGGGTATTGTAATAATCCAACGTCTGCAGGACGGCATCCTCCTGTTCCTCCCGGAGCAGATAAGACGCAATCGCATGAATATCGTCCACCACGACGCCCCGGCTGGAACGGAACTTAATGAAATGCCCGTGGGATTCATCAGGCCCGATATGGAACCATTCGTTCCGGTCCTCTGGGTCGAAAAACTCGTTGCCCTCGTCCTGGGGCTGCTGGACGCCAAGACGGCGCAAGTAGACGTGGAAATCGGTGTCCCGAAACGATTCCCCGGAACCGTCGTCATAAACGGCGCTGCCCTGCCATTCTTTTTTCGCCTTAATCCCCGCCGTGTGTGTCTGCTGGTAAATGCGGTCATCGACGTTTTGTTCCGTGTACCCGATCTTGATATAGCCGTCATGGTAAGTGACGCCGGGCGTCGTATAGGCATAAACCATCGGGACGACCTTAGAGGCGGGCTTGACCAAATCCTTGATTTTCACGGCCATATCAATTCATCTCCTTTACGTGGGTTTCGATGAAGTCAATCTCCGCGTCATCCA
>CANQLI010000039.1 GCA_947624675.1 uncultured Clostridia bacterium
ACAAAGCTCTTGCTCAATAAAGGGATAACTGTTTACGGAGTAGATATATCAGAAGAGCAACTTAAACGTTTTTTGAGCTATGAAAATTTTAGGCCCGTAATTGCAGATTTCACCAAATATGATCTACTGCACGAAATGATAACGGATAAAGATATAGATGTGTTTTATCACTTTGCGTGGCAGGGTGTTTATGGTGAAGCTTTTAAGGATTATAGGCTGCAATTATCAAATGCTACATACGCAGCAGATGCAATCACCGAGGCAGTAAAGATTGGTTGCAAAAAGTTTGTGTTTGCTGGAACTATGAATGAGTACGAAATGGACGAGTATATAAAGTCAGTGTACTTTGAGCCAAGATACACATACATATACTCCGTAGCAAAACAGGTGGCAGAGGCAGTTTGTAAGACCATAGCATATAATCAGAAAATAGAAATAAACTGCGGAAGAATAGCTATGGCATATGGTGAAAATAATCAATCAATGATGATTCCTAATGTTGTAATGAAAAATCTTCTTTCGAACATTAGTTGTAAATTGATTGAAGGAAATGATCTTTACGATATGGTATATATAGATGATATAGCTGAAGCATTTTATACTATTGGTAAAAGCGGTAAAAATATGAAAAGCTATTATGTAGGTCATAGAGAGGTTAGAACTTTTAGAAAAATAATCGAGGAGATTGCAGAGATCATTAATCCAAGCTGTCCGTTACTTTTTGGTGAGTATCCTGATGCACCTTCAGGTGTGGATTATAGAAATATAGACCTTGATGCACTTTACAATGATACAGGTTTTGAATGCAAAGCAGACTTTAAGGAAAGCATTTTAAAGACAGCAAAGTGGATAAAAGAAAACTTATGAAATGAGGAATAATATGGGCAGAATTATTGTAGTCGGAACAGGCTTTTCAGGGAGTATTTTAGCCAGAAGGATAGCGGAGGAGTGCAATAGAAGGGTTGAAGTAATTGAAAAGCGTTCACATATAGGTGGAAATATGTACGATGAGTATGATGAAAACGGAATACTTATCCAAAAATACGGACCGCATTTTCTGAACACAAATAAATATTTTATCATTGAGTTTTTAGAGAAGTACGGAGAACTCTTTCCTCATAGTACAAAGCTTTTAAGCTATATAGACGAAAGATATGTTCAGCTTCCATTTAATTTCAGGACTTTGCAGCAGCTTGTCGGAGCAAAGAAATCTGAATCACTTCTCAGAAAGCTCCGCGAGAAGTTTAATGGTCGTGACCGTGTGCCAATATTTGAACTTGTGGAAAGTGACGACAGCGAGATAAGGGATTATGGAAATCTTCTTTTTGAAAAGGCGTACAGAACATATACCGCAAAGCAGTGGGGACTTGAGCCGGAGGAGATAGACAAAAGTGTTTTGGAACGTGTTCCGATGGCGATGAATTATGACGAACGGTATTTGAATAAGGACTTTCAGTATCTGCCGAAAAAAGGCTTTACAGAGATATTTAAAAATATGCTAGATCACCCGAATATAAATGTTAGTCTGAATACGGATGCTCTTTTGCATATAAAATTTGACGAGGATAGTAAGAGCATAACTTACGATGGCGATAAAGTGGAGCTGTTAGTGTTCACGGGAGCAATAGACGAACTGTTTGGATTAAAATACGGTCGTTTGCCGTACAGGTCGTTGGATATAAAATATAAATATGAAAATAAAAAGAGTATATTACCGGAGGAAATAGTGTCGTATCCACAGGCTAAGGGATATACAAGAAGCACCGAGTACAAGAAGATAACCTACGGACTTGATCAGAATATTCCTGTTTCAATGATAGCGACCGAGTATCCTTTGGAATATGACCCGGCAAATCCGCAGGCAAATATTCCGTATTATCCCGTTCTGACAGAGGACAGTCAGAGAAGATACAAAATGTATCTCGGAGAATCAGAGAAATACGGCAATATCATTTTATGCGGGCGTTTGGCAGAATTCAAATATTACAATATGGACATTTGTATAGAACACGCATTAGAAAAATTTGAAGAGATAAGAAATCGTCTGGAGGAACAAAAGTGAAGGGTATAATACTCGCAGGAGGAAAAGGCACACGTCTATATCCTAATACGATAGCGGTATCAAAACAGCTTTTACCGATATATGATAAGCCGCTGATATATTATCCATTGTCGGTGCTTTTACTGGCAAATATAAAGGAAATTCTGCTGATTTCAACTCCTGAGGATATAGGAAATTATGAGAAGCTTTTGGGAGACGGAAGCAGGATAGGCGTGCAGATAGAATATAAGGTACAGGACAAGCCCAGAGGACTGGCGGATGCATTTATACTTGGCGCTGATTTTATCGGCTCAGACAGTGTTTGTCTGGTTCTTGGAGATAATGTATTTTACGGACAGTATTTTTCAACAATGCTGGCACAGGCAAGAAAGCAGGCGGAAGAATACGGTGCGGCGATATTCGGCTATCCCGTAAAAAATCCAAAGGATTTCGGAGTAGTTGAGTTTGATGAAAATAACAGGGTAATATCTATTGAGGAAAAGCCAAAGAAGCCTAAATCCAATTATGCGGTCCCCGGACTGTATTTTTACAATAACGAGGTAGTTGAAATAGCAAAAAATGTAAAGCCGTCAGAAAGAGGAGAGATAGAGATAACATCGATCAATAACAGCTATCTTGAAAAAGGAAAACTTCATGTAACACTTATGGGCAGAGGAATGGCGTGGCTTGATACAGGCTCACCCAAGGGAATGCACAAGGCAAGTGGTTTTGTCAAGACGGTTCAGGAGATGCAGGGCTTTTACATATCGTGTATAGAAGAAATAGCTTGGAGAAGAGGCTATATATCTACCGAGCAGTTAAAAAGAATAGGCGAAGAGTTAATAATGACCGACTATGGAAAATATATCATATCTCTAACGGAGGGAAAACAATGACAATAATAGTGACCGGGGGAGCCGGATTTATAGGAAGCAACTTTATATTTCATATGCTAAAAAAGTATCCTGACTACCGTATTATCTGCCTTGATAAGCTGACATATGCGGGAAACCTTTCAACGCTTTCCTCGGTAATGGATAATTCGAACTTCAGATTCGTAAAGCTCGACATATGCGACAGGGAGGGAGTGTACAAGCTTTTTGAGGAGGAAAAGCCTGACATAGTGGTAAACTTTGCCGCAGAGAGCCATGTAGACCGCTCTATTGAAAACCCAGAGGTATTCTTAAAGACGAATATATTGGGAACACAGGTGCTGATGGATGCTTGCAGGAAGTACGGTATAACAAGGTATCATCAGGTTTCAACAGATGAGGTGTACGGGGATCTTCCGCTAGACAGACCTGATTTGTTTTTTACAGAGGATACACCGATCCATACAAGCTCGCCATACAGCGCATCAAAGGCAAGCGCAGATCTTCTTGTTCTTGC
>CANQLI010000040.1 GCA_947624675.1 uncultured Clostridia bacterium
CTCAAAAAACGTTTAAGTTGCTCTTCTGATATATCTACTCCGTAAACAGTTATCCCTTTATTGAGCAAGAGCTTTGTCAGTGCTCCGCCAATAAATCCTCCTGCTCCCGTCACTATTGCTTTTTTCATTATCCGTTTTCCTTTACTGTAAAATTAACATCACTTTCTGCAAGTGTCGGTGCTTTAGTGTCCTTTACAGATATTATCGGTGAATCTGTTCCCCAATCTATCGCAATTTCAGGATCGTTCCACGCTATCGCTCTATCAAGCTCCGGATAATACCATTCGTCTACCTTGTACTGTACCTCACAGTTGTCCTCAAGCGTAATAAACGCATGACCGAATCCCGACGGTATCCATATCTGTTTTCTGTTCTCGGCTGAAAGCTCTACCGCTACCCACTTTTTATAAGTAGGAGAATCGCTTCTCAAATCAACAGCATAATCCATAACTCTTCCCCTTGTACAACGAACAAGCTTTAGCTGCGGCTTTGGATTATTCTGAAAATGTATACCTCTGATTATTCCTTTCTTTAATGACAAGCTGTGATTATCCTGAACGAACTTAACGTCTATTCCGTATTCGCTCATAGTCCTTGAAGAATAAGTTTCACAATAATACCCTCTATAATCTTCAAAATATGTCGGTTCAATAATCTTTACTCCCGTAAGTTCAAGCTCCGTTATTTTTAAGTTAGCCATTGTTATTCTCCTTTCACCTCTTCGACAAGCTCAGCCTGTCTTAATATAGCCTTGTAATTCTCTTCCCTTTGCTCTTCATTATTTACACACTTTAAAAACTTTTCTATCGACTTTTTAAATGTATCATCTGCCGATAGCTTTACGGCTTCCGTTTTGTTTCCCACTGTCACCTCAGCAGTAGGCTCAAATCCATCCGGCGCTGTCAGTATCCTTCCCGTGCGGATATATCCTTTACTTCCCCATACCTCAAGCTCACATTTATAGCTGTTGTCCATTCCGAATGACAGCTGTGCTGTAACGCCTTCATTATTTACCATTGCAGCACTTCCGTAAATATCTACATCAAACTCATCTGTATAATTAAGCTTAGAATATTTAAGCTGTGCTGTATTTCCCAGAAGCATTGACGCAAGCTTTATGGTGTAACCTCCGCAGTCGAGCAGCGATCCTCCGCCAAGCTCCTTATTATATCTGAAATCGTTTTTCTGACGCTGCGGAAATCCGAATGCTATTCGGTAAAGCCTTACATCGCCTATCCTTCCGCTTACTACTATGTCCTGTATCTCTTCTATCTGCTTGTGAAACTGAAACATATAGTTTTCATGTACCGCAAGCCCTTTTTCTCTTGCTATTTCCAATAACTCTCTTGTGTCATCGGAACTGGTAGTTGACGGCTTTTCAAGAAATATATGCTTTCCGTTTTCAAGCGCTTTTTTTGCCCACTTAAAATGCAGTGCAGGCGGCAGCGGCAAGTAAACTGCATCTATCTCTGTAGATTCAAGCAGTTCTCCATAGCTTGAAAACACCTTTCCGCTATATTCATCTTTAAAGCTCTGTGCCTTCTTTTTCTCATTTTCTATTACCGTGCTATCCGCCTCTTTATCTCCGAACCATTCTTTTTCGCTTGCGTGTGCAACTCCTATGTATTGAGTTCCGTCGCATTTTTGTATTGCCGGCATAAAACGCCTGAAGGCTATTTCCGACGGGCAGATTATTCCGATTCTTAGCTTTTCCAATATCACCACTCCAATACCGATAGTAGATTCCTCAGCTGAATATTTAAACAGTTATTTACCTGGACCAACATATTAAGCGTATTATAGTCGACCCAGAAATATCCTTCCGGTAGCTTTGTCAAATCTTTTTCGCTTATTCTCATTATGACATTTCTGTTTTGCTCGTGATAAAACCTTCCGCCCTCTTCCGAAAGAAGTGTGTCAAACACTACTCCTTCTTTTCCTTTCAGCTTATCATCAAACAGCCTGTCCACTTCATTGAGCTTACGGTTATGAACATACTCTCTCTGTACGGTAGGACCCAATTCTATCCTATCAAAACACCCGATCTCCGGCGTTGCTCTTACAAGAAATTCATATGCTCCGTTATGTATTCTTGTCATAAGTCCAAATGTCGCTATCCCCGAAGCTTCAAACAGCGGTTGTGTCCAATGCCTTACCTCTCTGCCTTCTATCTCTATATCGCAGAAAACAACCTTAAAGCTGTACGGCTTTTCACTGACAAGCTCATTATTCTGCATTTTCCAACTTTTAAGCTCACTCAGCGCAACTATTTTATATTCGCTCTCATCAAACATCTTGTAATTGTTTATGTACCGGTATATTTCAGGAAATCTATTCTTACCGTCACCTATCACCGACCGTTTGAAGCTGTCATCGGTTATCTCATTTAAATACTCATTCTCGTATACCGGGAGGCAGGAAAGCACCGTTCTTGTATCCATATTGACAAGATTGTCATACCGCATCAATTCTTTTATCTGTCTTAATGTCATCCATCTATGACTCGGTAAAACATCTATCTCTTCATCTATCTCGATGATGATATTTCGGTTGCGTTTTTTGTAAAACCGTGATGACTGCTCCGACTGGATCTGATCAACTATTATTTTGTACTTCTCAGCATTTACAAAATATTCAAGATACGCAGGCTTTCTACCTCCGTGTTTTTGTGTGAAATTAGATTTAGTCGCCTGTATAGTTGGTGACAGCTGTATCTTATTTATATTTCCCGGCTCTATTTTTGCCTGCATAAGATAATGCATCTCCCCGTTAAAGCGCTGACAGATTATTCCTAAGTATCCGATCTCGTCCTGTATAATTACAGGCTGTTCTACCACAGCTTGTCCGCCTTCATACTTTTGTATGCCCTTTATCTGAAAGAAGCTGCGGCTTGTGTTGCGTATCTCGCCTGCTGTCTCGTCATAAAACCAGGAGTCACACTCAGGCAGACCTATCTTTTTTATACAGACATGAATCGAGTTATTTAACTCATATATCCACTCTAACAGCTCACTTGTTTTGTATTTTGACATATCCTACCTCATTGCTTTCACAAAATTTACCGCTTCTTTTATATCTTTTTGTTTCAATGCCAGATATCCTATATACATAACAATATATATCAGCATCCCCCAAAAATCGAAAAACCAGTTGTTTATTATGAATGATATGGTCATTACTATTTCGATGATAATATCTTTTGTTACATTGATAGATATTCTCTTTGAAAGCAAAAGCTCACATATTA
>CANQLI010000041.1 GCA_947624675.1 uncultured Clostridia bacterium
CGGTTCATCTCTTCGGGCCACGGGCTGTAAATGTCGTGTGTCCGCAATCCGGCCTCGACGTGTCCGACGGGAATCTGCCGGTAGAACGCCGCCAGCGCGGCAGCCGTCGAGGTGGTCGTGTCGCCGTGAACGAGGACAGCATCGGGATGCACCGTGTCGAGTACGTCGCGCATGCCGGTCAGCACGCGGGCGGTAACGTCGTAGAGGTCCTGCCCCTGCTTCATGATATTGAGGTCGTAGTCGGGCGTGATATCGAAGATGCGCAACACCTGGTCGAGCATCTCGCGGTGCTGCCCCGTAACGCACACGACGGTCTCGAACTCGGAGTCGTGTTTCTGGAACTCTTTGACCAACGGCGCCATTTTTATCGCCTCCGGTCGCGTGCCGAAAACCAATAAAACTTTTTTCATGCTATTTCATTTAGGGATTATTTATATAAGAATTACCATCCCACTTTGTTATTTTAGACTCTAATGCCGCAGTGAAATCTTGTATGGTCGCTAATTGTTTTTTATTAAAAGAAAATAAATTCCCTCGTCTAAATATTTTTAATGATAGATCTACAAAACTATGACAATGTAATTTCACACAAACTTTAATTATGCGTTTTGCTATTATGCGCATCCATACATTGATATATATTTTAATTTTATTCGCCTTATTGTTATGCCAGCATTCCCGAACAAATTTATAGTGATTACTCCCCAAGCCAATATAAAAGGCATCCCAATTAAATAATGAAGAAAATAAATTGTCGACCTGCAATAACGATAAGGTGTAATATAGCGTTTGAGCATATATTGTCGGCGCAGTCCATATATACGGTATCTCTGGATTCCAGTGTTTTGCTGTGATAGGAGAGAGAAACGATACATCCTCTATTTTTTGTTCGTCGCCATGTCTTTCATTTTTTTTTATCCTAATCTTTCCTGTTCCCGCGATGATAACCGGATAATCTATATATACGACTGAATTACTGCAAAATGATAGCGCTACCGCATTTGCCATATCAGGAGATGGCCCGGGGAAATAAGTTCCAAATTTTTGATATATTTTATCCAATACCTTTCTTTGGGCAATTCCATGGTACACTTTCGGCATTCTTTCCAAACTTCCCCCACCATGCTTCAAACATTTCTCAATTTCTGCGATTGGATTGATATGTGAATATTGTGTAGAGACCGATTTAATACTATAATATTGAAAATAACAATTAGGTTTTGTGATATCAATGTCCGGCCATATATAATATGGGCGCGAAAACACACCCACATCTACTCCACTTATATCCATACTCCTAACAACATCAATAATATTGGAAAGCACACAGTCGTCATCGCCAATACAACAAACATATTGCCCTGTGCTATTAAGAATTGCCCTATCACATTGTTCAGTAATGGTCAATTGTTCGCTTGTATAAAAATATTTTATATTTTTGCAGGAACTTTCTTGTATAAATGTTAACATCTCATCATTATCCGATGTGTTGTCTTGAATGATTATTTCGGTTTCATCAGTATTGAAACTTGTTAAATATTGCATCAACTTTTTCAAATATTCATATCTGTCTTTCGTTGGAATAACGATACTGAGCAAAGGTTTCATTTCAGATGTATTTTATTTTTAATTAGTTGCACTGTCATCGAAATACGGATATTCATTTTGTTTCGCATGAAATAGCAGGTATATAGGGCAGACCCCAATAAAAGGAGCCCATTTACAAGATATTCTGTAAATATATGGTTTATGGTTTTCATATAATTGGCAACTGATATCGAACCTATCAGTAACAGCCAATTGAACATCACCGTACGATTGAATCGAATATGATATCGGTAAAACATCATGCCATCGTACACCACGAATTGTAAGAATCCCGAAAAGAAATATCCCCACCCAAGTCCTTTTAATCCCCATAAACGATACATTATCAGATTGCCCGTAAGAATAAATATATTCAGTACCAGGGACGAAATCAATATGGCCTTATATTTTTGTTTTGCCAACAGTACCATACCCATACAATTGGAGCAAATAATCGTTACGGTACCCATAACCGCCAAGTTTACGTACTCCGTACCGGCAATGAATTCTTCTGAATAAAGAAACGAGAAAAAGAAATTAGAGAAAATCACAAACAATACAACCAATGGAAATGCCAATATCAAGCCTGTTTCCGATTGGGCATTTACGGCATCTTGCAGTTGCTTGTTGTCATTATTGATAGCTGATATGCGTGGGTAGTATTCAGTCGTCATGGCAGTCATGATAACCCCGAAGTATCCACCGACAATGGTTACCCCCGCCTGATAGTAGCCCAAAATAGAAAGATTGTCATGTAAACTGATATAGGAGGCGACGATCAAGTTGCAAGCATGTATCATCAAACTTTGAATCATTAAGGCCATGCCTGTTTTGACAATATCTGAAGCGCCATGAACAAAACGTTTTGCTGTCAGACGTATTTTCTGAATAGGGATACGCCGCACAAAATACGCCGTAACCAACAAAGGCGTTACATTGGAAGCGATTAAAGAAGGGATAATCCCTTTTTCTCCGCAAAAATAGTAAAACGGCAGCCCAGACAAGAATCCGGCAATAGCCCCTATCACGGACGACCATGCCAACTGTCGCAGATACCGCATTCCGGTAAGAATGGCGGATTGTCCATCGGTAACAATACCTGCTCCGACGGCAATGGATAGAAAAAAATACGATACAGTGTAATTGTCATTCCCGAATGTGTACCGGCTTAAAAATCGGGAAAATGCGATTGTCGTGATTGCTCCCAATATACATGTGAGCCATATCACTCTTTTAACAATCAGTATGACTTCGGAGTAACGAGCTGCTTGGTTTGTACCATGAGCCTCCGATATATCCCGAACCGCACTTTGACTGATACCTAATCCTGCAATATTGCGAAGAAGCAGCAATGTATTATTGAACAGACCGATTGTCCCTAAACCGGTAGCACCGAGCAACAATGCCACGACTTTATGCAGACCGATTTTGACAGCAATTCTGAACACCTGGACAAAACCGAATAGGAATGTCGTTTTGAATATGTTTCTGTAGGATGCTGAATTCTCCATGATGTTGCCCATACCCGATTTGATACGGCCAATTTTCATGGTCGGAAGAATCGGTCGATACTGCTGTCTGTAATCTGTTCTATGCCCGAAAAAGCGTGATAATACTGTTCATCGGGATGCGTTCT
>CANQLI010000042.1 GCA_947624675.1 uncultured Clostridia bacterium
TGGAACAGCTTGTGAAAGAAAAGTTCGGGGCATAATGTAGCTGGATGATTTTTCTTTCCATTTTCGTATATTCCACACCATGCGTGAGGAATACAGTATGAAGGAGGTGTAGGATCATGCGAGAAAGCAAGTTAAAGGCCGGGATCGGTATGCTGCCGTCGTTTGACGCCTGGCGTCCTGATCCACGAGCCAACTACGGCGGGTCTGACCGTAAGGACGGCCTGCTGGGGCCTGACGGTTCGCGTTACATGGTCAAGTTTTCGGAAAAGCAGGCACCGCGCAACGACTTAGCCACAAGCTACGTCAACAACGTGGTTTCTGAATACGTGTGCAGCCATATTTTCACTATCCTGGGCTACCCGGTCCATGAAACGGAGCTGGGAACTCTGAACGGCGAGGTTGTTGTGGCCTGCAAGAATTTTGTTCAGCCTGGCATGGAGCTTATCGAGTTTGAGAAGTTTTTGCGCAAGCATTACGATTCTGGCGATATTGGGAGGATTCCGAACATTAAGCAGGTCTATGATGTCCTGGAAACGGACCGCATATTATCGCCGCAGGCCGACCAGTTCAAGGCGTCTTTCTGGGACCGGTTCGTTGGTGATGCTCTCGTCGGGAATTTTGACCGGCACAAGGGCAATTTCGGCTACCTGGTAGGGGCCGATGGTTCCGTCACGGCGTCCCCGATCTACGATAACGGCAGCACCTTGTTCCCTAACCTGGCTGAATCCGGGATGGAAACGGTTATCCAGGACCCGAAGGAGATTATGCAGCGTATCAAGTTGTTTCCGAAGGCTGCGTTGGAGCTGCAGACCAACACGAAGGTTGATTACTATGAAATGATGGCGTCCGGCCTTTACAGTGAGCTGACCGCTGCTGTCGTCCGGATGGTCCCGCGCATACGGGATTCCATGCCCGCTGTTATGGATTTCATTGATGGGTGCGACTTCCTGTCGGACACCCGGAAGGATTTTTACAACGTCATGCTGGCCGAGCGTATGCACTTCATCCTGGAACCTGCCTATGAACGGTGTGCGACACGGTGTTTCGACTTGGGCGCACGAAAGCGGGTTGAGGACGGCGCGGAGTTTGGCAAGGACGATTTTG
Organism: uncultured Clostridia bacterium; assembly: GCA_947624675.1. GTDB lineage: Bacteria > Bacillota > Clostridia > Oscillospirales > Ruminococcaceae > UMGS1601. The sequence continues at coordinate 1,105 of CANQLI010000042.1, forward strand.
AAAGCTATTGGAAGTTTGCGCTGCTCACGGACGGCCCGGAGGCGGTCAATATCCGTGACACCGTGGCAGCGAGGTGGACGGGCAACTGATTTTCTTTCCATTTCCGTGTAACGTACTGAAATACTTACAACATAATGAAAGGTGGTGTTCCATGTGAGCAAGAAACGGAACATGACGTATGCCGAGATGCAGCGGGCCATGCAGAGTATGCAGAAACAGATGGAGGCAGAGCGGCAGCGTGTGATAAAGGTTATAGCCGACGTCCTGATGACCGAGGAAAACGCGGTGTTGCTGGGCGAGTTTTCGGACGCGGAGCTGAAAAAGGTGACGGCGCTACTGTCCAAACATATCCCGGCCTGCGTGGCCCAGGTCAAGGCCGAGAAGCAGGGCCAGCAGGAACAGGAACAGGAATAGAAAAAAAATAAGCCCTCACCGGCGTTACAGTCGGTGAGGGCTTTCTTTATGCTGTTTAGACCTCTACGAACAGGCCAATCGGGGAGATGTCGCGGAAACCGGGCGTGGAGATGTACCAGCAGCCGGGTCCCTCGATGTTCCAGGTGACTTCCAGGGTGATCTCATGCCAGCCGTCGGGGAACAGCGCCTTGTAGCTCTGTCCGGCATGGGTGCCCCAGCCGTCCACCAGCAGGCGGGGGTGCGGGTCCTTATCGTTCGGATCGGGCAGCTTGATTTGTGCAATGCGGGATTTATCGTAATTAGGCATGGGCGTTTATCTCCTTCTCTCGTTTTTGAGATCGTAAATTCATTTTACACTGTTTTCTGGCCGTCTGCAACAGGTCCTATGAAATATTTGACTGTGCGATCCTGTCGATGGCCTCATGTACGGCGTCACCTACTGCCGTAAGCCACGGGGTCCCGTACCTGGTCATGCGGGCGCGTTTTGCGTCCGCGATTTCATCCAGGGCCTTGCGATCCTGCAGCAGCTTTTCGGCGGCCTGCACTTCCGAGGCGTCATAGGTGTCTGGTTCATCTGCGACGGACTGCAGTTCCTTGACAACATCCCCCACGTCGAAACTGTGCTGCTGTTCCAGATAGGCCGCATACAGTTCTTCGGGGGTCATTTCGATCTCTAAGCCGTCACGGACAATTTTCACTGGTCTTTCCTCCATTCCTGATCGTCTACACCAGAGCTATGAAAAATTTGACCGCGTAGGATGGCCCAGGAGGCGTTTTAAGAGGGTCAGCCGAGTGATTTATCGTCTGGGCCTGAAAGGGCCTTAAAACGCCTCTACGGGCCTCCTGGAGCCATTCACGGTTTTCTGGCCCGTTCCTGGGTCCAGAATGGCCGTTTTTACGTGTTCGGGGCGGTCATGCTGGCAAATGCCTGGGCGAAAAGCAGGTAAATGTCCATCACGGCCAGGTTAATTTGCCCCATGGCCCGGTCCAGAACGTCGCCGTCCGTGAAATGGGCCAGAAGCGTTTTGAATCCGGGATACGGGGCAAGTTCAGTCAAGCGTTGGAACGTGGCCTTGCTGTAATTCCGGTCCTGCAGGTATAGCTGTTCCCGGATCGCACGGGCCGGTGTCTCCGGATCGAATATGTCCGGCAGTTCCAGTTCGCTGTTCTGGGCCTCCTGCAGCAGCTTGTCGATCTCGTCCTTTTCCTTCTCCGGGTCGCACATACAGGCTTGTGCGGTCAGGCCCGCAATGTGGTCCCAAAGCGCATACTTCGACCAGCCGTCAATGTATATCCGCAATATGTTTTCAAGCGTCTGCGTCAGGGACAGGCTGCCGTCGTGCTGTTCCAGGAGCCGGTCGGCCCAGATTTTGAAGTCAGGTGCCAGCTCCACCACGGCGGCCAGGTATTGGGCCAGGGTCATCCGTGTGCAGTTGTAGATTTCATGCCGGTTCCAGCGGTCTTTCAGTTGGTCGAACATCATCAGGCCCAGAAGAATGAGGACGTTGTTGGCACGGACGCCCCAGATCGGGCCGCCCTGGCCGCGTGGCCGGTCGGTGGGGTTGACGTTGTTATCGTTGTGCAGTATGGTGGCGAAAAGGCGGCAGAAACCTTTGTAATGGTCCACGTCCAGGTCCATGTCGCTGTCCAGCTCCTG
>CANQLI010000043.1 GCA_947624675.1 uncultured Clostridia bacterium
AAAACCGCTGAGAGTGAGGAGATGATATTAAATTTGTCTACTCTCGTAATGGAAGGAAACTGGTGTTTGAGTTTGCATCACAAGTGGGTATCTAATGAAAATGAATTTAGCAGCTACCGCGGGGGCTGTGTTTATACATATTGGTATGATGATGAACAGGATAAGATGTTATATGGTTATAAAGATTTTAATGGCAACATTATTATGACTTACCCAGAGTTTAATAGCGGCGTGTCCATCGTGAAGCACGAGACATTTTCAGGGGGATATTCGGCTATATATATGAGAGGCGCCGATGACAATCGTTATGCATCAATCGTTAACGAACAAGGTGAAATACAGTATGAGCCAAAGCAAATTGCAGGACAATCTTTCTCCGATGATTTTGCCTCATGTTCTCATAACGGATATATATTTACTCGAAATATGATTCTTGCGCCCGACGGAACCGAAAAGCACCTCGGTGATGATTTGACCGGACTGGCCAATACTGAGTTGCTATATGATGAATGGGACGATGCAGGTGGATATGCCGTTGCAATTGGAGGCGGATATATTATAGAAAAAACCATAGGGCAGATTACTATTTGCTCATTGGACGGAACGAAAAAAATCGACAAGTTCACCGCAAATTATAACAGCGACGGCAATTTGATCTACACGGATCAGAACAGGGAAAAACATGTTTCCGGCACTGCCTATGAAGGTGAGAGCAATGGCTCGGCCTCGTCGGATGGTACCCAGATGGAGCATACCAGTAAAAATTATATATCCGTCGATGATTTCTCCATTGAGGGCAAGTGGAAAAATGTTGGTGAGACCACTTGGGGACAAGCACAGACAGGCGCCATCATCGTATTCGACGGAAAAAACTGCAACTATTTCAGCCCCAATGACACTTATGCATTTTATATGGATGGCGACGATTATAAGCTGGACTGCACCAGTCCGTTGGGCGATACAATCAGCTCCACAGTTAAGATCGTCGATGATAATAATATCGACATTTACAGCGGTTCAACCGTTATAGAACTAACTCGCGTTGGTTAACCGGGCAATAAAGCACACTACTATATTTCCAAGGAGGTATAAACATGGCTTATAGGGCAATCGTTATACAGGATTTAGGAGATCATGATGATCCCTATATCTTCGCAGGATCAGACGCAAATGGGAACACAGTGGAAGACCCGCTCGACCACGGTCTGTCTCATAAGTTTATTGCAAACACCATTGGCGTCGAAATGAAAAAAGCAGGCGAAAGTACTTTTAAGGAAATCCTATCGGATATAAATGTCGAAATAGAGATGACGATCACTGATTGCCGCGTTATATATAGATGCGACAAGTATGACAAGGGCAGCCGGTGGAGAGGCGGTGCTACGGCACTTGCGATGAACGCCATTTCAAAAGCGGCTGCCAATAAACGGTCTGCCGGGAAGCTCCTGCTGGGGCACATAAGATATGAATGGATCTCCGCTATAACCTACATTCACAAACCCAAAACAGGTTTCCTTGATCTCAGCATTACGCAAGTGTGCGTCTACTATACGGACAAGGAGAAAAACACTTATTTTGTGCAGACCATTTTCCCCGGCGATGTAGATACAACCTTTATTGCAAATGACATCCTCCACCGCACGTCAAAGTATAGGTTGGCAATGGGCGACGAGAGCAGCGAGAGGGACATCAGCTTTTTTGAGAAATATTCAAACGAAAATATCACGGTGAACCCAAATAAAAAGGAGAAATCATCGATTTTACTCCCCTCATATTATCCAGCCCCCTTCGGACAAAAATACCGTCCGAATTGGTAATGACCCGATAAGATTGGAGGTAGACTATGAAAAAACGATGGTTTAATACACTGGCACTGCTATTGGTGCTTGTAATGACATTGAGCGCATGTGGAAGCGACATCTCTAATGAAGTTGATTCTGAATCATCCTCCGCCATAGAACCCGGAAACAATGCGGGGCAAGCGGAGGACTATACAGAGCAGGAAATCCCTGATAATACCGCCGATGAGGAGCCACACACAGAAACCGAACCTCTAACCGTGCAGAGCGCAAAATGCACCAGTCTCGCAGGATCATCATGGTACACGATTGGGCTGCGCGCGGATGGCACGCTTCTGGGCACAGGTATGAATGAAGACGGCCAGCGAGATGTAGATGACTGGACTGATGTCGTCGCCGTGGCGACCAGCTTCCACCACGCTGTTGGGCTGCGTTCAGATGGGACCCTATTGATAGCAGGTGATTTTGGCAAACTCTATTCCGACATGGCCGAAGAATGGACGGATGTTACTGCAATAACCGCAGGGCTGGAGCAAATCGTTGGCCTACATTCAGACGGTACCGTTTCTGCTGTGGGAAAAAATGATTACGGAGAATGCAATGTAGCAGACTGGACAGATATCATTGCTGTTTCCGCCGGGTACGAACATACTGTTGGCTTGCGCTCGGACGGAACTGTGGTGGCTGTGGGGAAAAATGATGACGGCCAGTGCGAGGTCAGCGAGTGGACAGACATTGTTGCTGTGGCAGCAGGAAACTATCATACGGTGGGGTTACGATCTGATGGAACCGTAATAGCTACCAGCATTCTAGATTCTTCGCACGATTCTCTTCAAGGGGATGTCGCAGGCTGGACGGATATTGTGGCTATATCGGCAGATTACGAGCACACGGTGGGGCTCCGTTCAGATGGGACCGTCGTAGCTGTAGGTTCGGAAGCCTATGGCCAGTGCGATGTTGACGGTTGGACGGATATTGTAGGCATAGCGGCGTGCGGAAATTACACATTAGGTCTAAAAAAGGATGGCACCGCTGTGGCCGCCGGTTATAATGGCGATGGTCAGTGCGATGTTTCATCCTGGACGGATCTCAAACTGCCCTAAAAGGAGAAAGAAATTCTCAGGTTAGGTAAAAACTAAATTTATAGTTCTCTCATATCAAAAGTAGGATGTGGTTTTCGCCGCATCCTACTTTTTGTAGTTTGCTGGATCGCTGGTGTCAAGTTCCCTGATAATTCGGTATGCATTATCTAGTTCGCGTTTGGCGCGGCTGAGTTCAACCATGAGGCTGGCGCTACTATTACCAGACTCATGGCTCATCCAAGCATAGATAACGTTAGCTCTAATACCATACTGCTTAGAGGCTTGTGA
>CANQLI010000044.1 GCA_947624675.1 uncultured Clostridia bacterium
ATAAAATGGGCGTTTCCAACGGCGAACACGATAATTTGGCTGCACTACGAAGAAATTCTGCGCACGGAAATTTATCCTGTTTGGGCGTCGTTTTTGTATTTTGGGGTATTGCTGGCGGCGCTGATCGCAGGTAATTTTCTTGCGCTGAAACGGATGAAATTTACGGAGGCAAGCTGATGATTGAAGTAAAAAATGTTAGCTTAATTTTGCAAAAAAACGAGATTTTGAAGGATATTTCCGTTCACTTTGAGCGTGGTAAAATCCACGGTTTAATCGGTCGAAACGGCTCGGGAAAAACAATGCTGATGAAGTGTATATGTGGCTTTGTTAAGCCAATTTCGGGCGAAATTCTTGTTGACGGAAAACGTATCGGCAAGGACTGCGATTTCCCGAAAAACACGGGAATTATCATCGAAATTCCGGGCTTTATTCCGTATTATTCGGGCTACAAAAATCTGAAGTTGCTCGCGGATTTGCGCGGGAAAATCTCACGGGACGATATCCGAAAAACAATGGAAAAAGTCGGCTTAAATCCCGATTTGAAGCGCCACGTCCGCAAGTATTCGCTCGGAATGCGGCAGCGTTTGGGGCTTGCTCAAGCGATTATGGAGAACCCCGATTTGCTTGTTCTCGATGAACCGATGAACGGCTTGGATAAAGACGGCGTTTGCGATATGCGCGAGTATTTGCTTGACCTGAAATCGCAAGGAAAAACGATTTTGATAGCCTCGCATTCAGCCGAAGATATCGGAATTTTGTGCGACACGGTTTGCGAGATGGACAAAGGGAAACTTGAAAAAGTGAGATAAAATGCGAGAACACCTCGATTTTGCGTGGTGTTCTCTTCGTGTTTACATTTAATTATCGAAACATTATTAACCATTTTTATAAACAAAAAAGTCCCCGAGCAAACATTATCTAATGGACACACATTAGCTTATACTTACTTCAATTTTGGCTTTTCGCCGCCTACAAGCCCATTATCAAGGAACTTGTAATAGATCTGAATATTGCGAGGTGTGCTTTTATCTTTCGGGCGGTCACCAACTATGATGTACTCAATCAGATTTACACACATCTCTCTTGTCAGTTCAGGTGCATCTGCATATTGTTTCAGACGGCAGATAAATTCCTCCACATCGTCCTTTGCCTTGCTGTCCTGTTCCAATATGGCAGTAAGGCTTTCTGTTTTCTCTGTCAGTTCTGCTTCTTCTGTACGCAGTTGACTGAGTGTTTCCAGACACAAATCTTCAGGTATTTTGCCAAGCAGTTTATCCTGATAGACTTTCTGCATCATCATCTTCACTTCAGCAAGTCTTGCCTGACATTTTGCGAGTTGCTGACGAGCATCGTTAAGACGTTTTGTACCATCTGTTTCCTTACGTTTCAGAAATTCCTGTCGTGCATCTTCTTCACTCTCAATCACATATCTTGCCTTTGCGAGAATATCAGTGAGAACGATTTTTTCAATCTGTTTCTGGCTGATATAGTGCGTAGAACAAGTGCTTGCACCACAACGAGCGTATGTACCACAAACATAGAAATAATTGACCGAGCCATCTGCTTTCTTTGCGTGACCGTTCAGTTTTATCTTTGCACCGCGGTCTGCACAGAACATCATACTGTTCAGCGGAAGAACAATGCCTTTTTTCATAATTTTTCCGTGGCTTGCACAGCGGTCTACTTCTTGGCATTTATCCCAAAGTTCCTGAGAAATAATAGGCTCATGTGTGTTTTCTGCAATCACCCATTCGTCCTTACTACGGCGGACGGACTTGTGATTCTTGAATGATACCGTTGTAAACTTTTGCTGTGCCAGATGCCCAATATAGATTGGATTGTTGAGAATATTTCTCACCGCTACATGACTCCAGTAATGAAAAGTATTCTTATACGGATTCGGTTTTACCAACCTTTGCGCCCGATAGTCGGATGGTATCGGCACACCGTCGGCATTCAGGATCTTAGCGATCTGTGTAGGCGTGATGCCTGTTGCACGAAGTTCAAAGATACGACGCACCACCTTTGCGGCAGGCTCGTCAATGACAGGAGTGTGCTTTTCATCATCGCCCTTGAGATAACCGTAGGCAGCGAATGAAGCGATATACTTTCCCTCTTTGGCATTCTGGGCGAGGACACTGCGTACTTTTTTGGAAGTATTAGCGGCGTGCCATTCATTGAACAAATTCATGATCGGCATTAAGTCCATCGCCGTGCTGTTGCGGTCAAGCGTATCCACATTGTCGCTCAGGGCGATGAAGCGGATATTGAACGAAGGGAAAATGTAGTCGATATACTGACCGACTTCGATGTAATTACGACCAAAACGAGAAAGGTCTTTACAGAGGATCAAGTTTATCTTGCCCGACTTCGCATCATCGAGAAGCTGTCTGACACCCGGTCTATCGAAATTTGTCCCCGAATAACCGTCGTCCTCGTATATCCCCACCAAGTTCCAGCCTGCCTGCTGACTGACATAGTCCGTCAGCATTTTCTTCTGATTTTCAATGGAGAGGGACTCGCCCTCTCGCATATCTTCCTGAGATAATCTCACATAAATACCTACATTGTAGGTTGACTGTCTTGTCATGACATAACTCCTTTCCAATCAAGACAGCCATATTCGATATTACTATTATAACAAAGAAAACCGAATATGGCAAGTCCTTTTTTCACTTTTTTCAAACTTGACCTACGGTTTCTGCATAGGCTTTTTCAAAAGCCATTTTGTAAAGTTCTTTGTCAAGAGATTTCTCCCCGACATAGTGGCTTGTGACGGTAAAAAGCTGACCGTCAATTTCATAGATTGCTTCACTCACGGGCTTTTCTTTATATCGCTCGTTCAGTTCAGCAAGAGCAGCATCGTTTGTTGTCAATTTTCTCCTTTCCGCCTGCGATTATCTATCTCTACACGCACGGGCTTTTTGTTGCAGGGCGTTACTCCTGCACAG
>CANQLI010000045.1 GCA_947624675.1 uncultured Clostridia bacterium
TGTAAATGTCAAGCACTTTTTTACATCGTTAGGTAATGAGTTTTTTACATCCTTCGGTAAGCAGTTTTTTACACTGTACGGTAAGGAGTTTTTTACATCGTTTGGTAAACAGTTTTTTACACTGTATGGTAAGGAGTTTTTTACATCTCCTGCCAGGTGGATGGTAAAGCCATCCGGTACCTTGTCAGCTGCATATGCTCGGGTGTTTGAGACGGTATGATTCCCCTCGAAAGGAGTAGCAGTTCGCATGGTGGAGAATACGATCCAGCATGGCAGTCGTCAGCACCGGATCCCCCATCATTTCCGCCCAGTCCATAATCTCCTTATTCGTTGTAAAGACAAGCGAGGAAGTCTCATAAGTATCGCTGATGAAGGTAAAAAAACGATTGGCCTGACTGCGGGAGATTGGCGTATATCCAATTTCATCAATGATAAGCAGCTGTGCCTTTTTCAGATTTCTGAGACGGAAACCGGCGGTTCGCTCTGTTTCTGCTGTGTCCAGAATCTTTACAAGGTTTACCATTTTTTCGAAACACACAGTATAACCATTGTTGATGGCGTGGAGCCCCAGCCCCACAGCCACCATAGTCTTTCCAAGTCCGGGAGGTCCGGCAAAGACAAGATTTCCTCCGTTATCCAACCAGGAAAGTTCCTTCAGCCTGTCCAGTTGTGCCTGGGTCATGCCGGATTCCAGTTCTTCCGGATCGAATTCTTCCAGCGGTCTTACATTTGGTGGAAAATGCGCAGCGGAATAGTTTCGTTTTCTTCTGCGCTCATTCCGTCCCCTTACTTCCGCTTCCAGAATCGACAACAGGAACTGACGATTCGTTGCATTCTGTGTATCAGCGGTTTCTAATAGATCCGGCAGCGCTCTCGCGGAATGTTTTAAGGCAAATGTTTGCAGCAGCGATATTAGCCGTTCCACAGGAATACGCTCCGTATTCATGCACTTGAGGAGTTCGCGGTTCACACGATCACCTCCTCTTGCGTTTGGGCAACACGATCGGCAAAAGCTTTGTGATAGGCTTCCATTTTTCGATAATCAACGGGATCGGATTTTCCGGTTGCGTCCAGTCCCTCTGTAGAGGAGAGACTGCGCCCTGCTTTCGTATATTCATACACGGTCTTGAACTGAGAAAACTGGTAACGGTAGTTTTTACAGCAGATCTTCATCACCTCTGCTACAAGCGCCCTGTCCGGGTTTTCCGCGTTCAGAAACTGTTCGATCGCTCCAAGCTGTTTTGCGATATGCCGCGGGTTTTCTTTCTTTACACCGTTGACAAAGTGTTGGAAATCATAACAGTTCCACTGATTCCGGAGTCGTTCCATAATCTCAATCCAGTCCCCATGATCGCTTTTACGATGTTCGGGAAGCTGGTTGTAACTGCCTTTCCGCTCGCTGAGCAAATGAGAGCAGATAAAGTTAAGATTTTCATCATAAATATGAATCTTACCTGTTGTTATTTTGTATTTCACTGTGCTGTACGCATAAGCACGTGGTACGGAATACCGGCACGAACGATATAAAACATATGGCATGCCCCGCAGCTCACAGGTTGTAAAGCTGTTGGGAGAACTCTCATAAACAGAGGGCAGCAGGGGTTTCAGCGCTCCCTGCTCGATATCCCGAAATACAGCAGCGGGAATACGCAGCGTTGATTTATGAATGCGCTTGTTTTTTCTGGCGATCCATCCCGGCAGAGAACGCCATACATCATCAATACAGGTGACAGAACGGGCGCTGAAAAAGTTTTTCTTCACAAAGCCAACGCTGTTCTCAATCGGACCTTTGCTTTCGGGATCCCGTTTATTGCATACCCAAAGCCGTAGTTCCTGCTCGGTACAAAAGTCTTCGAAAACGCGTGTCCGGATAACTTCACCGAAGGTCTCGCTGGAAACAAAAACAGCATCCTGATCAATGACAAGTGTACGGGGACGGCCACCGAGTTTGCAGAAGCTGCGATAGATTGCCTGGCATGCTTCGGTAGAATTATATTTATGATCCTGTGCATAAACGCACAGAAGTCTCGAATAACGCAGCAAAAGACAAATGAAATGAACAGATGATTGTTTACTGATGGTATACTCCCCAAAATCAATGAGCATCTGCTCGCCGGGAGGCGTATCAAAGACATGATCATATATACGCCGGTGTTCTTCCCTCTTGTCAATCTGTCCTGAGTTTTCCAGGTAGTGAACGTAATTGCGCAGCGTTTGCTCATTGCCGGGAAGCGCTTTGAAATCACCGTTTTCAATGAACTTTTCCTCAAGCAGATCATAAACCGACGAAATACAGTAATCCTTGCTGCTATTCGCTTCCAGAATGGCTATGATGGATTCCCTGAAAGGAGAAACATCAAACACCTTATCCTTGGAGAGCCTGACTCCCGGATTTTCCGGAATAACATCCATGTCATAGTACTTGGAGATCGTGGGTCGGCTGGGTGGTTTACGCCCCTGTTCTTTGTAATAGGTGAGGATTTCCGACTTTGTGTAACCGCGGAGTTTTAAATCTTGTATTTCCTGCATTTGTAGTTTATCCAGCATTTTTTGTTCCTCCTGTATACGTATTGAGTTCAGTATACAGGAAAAAACAACTGGCATCTCCTTTTCAATACTCACCACAAAACAGGAGAAGATTCGCCTGGAATGTAAAAAACTGCTTACCGCCCAGAGAAAAAAGTGCTTACCGGACAATGTAAAAAAGTCCTTACCATGATGTGTAAAAAGTCCTTACCGAGTTATGTAAAAAACTGCTTACCGTGATACGAAAAAACTCCTTACCATGTGGTGGCAAAATCATCTTACCGCCCACA
>CANQLI010000046.1 GCA_947624675.1 uncultured Clostridia bacterium
AGGATTATGGCTCGGCGGATTACGCCATTCCGGTCATGGTAGCCACCATCCTTCCCGTTGGCTTAACTGGACTGACCCTGGCAGGGCTGCTGGCAGTGATGATGTCCTCTGCGGACACCAGTATCCTGGTATCCACCCAGGCCATCATCAACGATATCGGAAAGACCCTCCGTCCAAGCATGACTGATAAGCAGGAGCTGCGGCTGAGCCGGCTTTGCACCATCGTCATTTCCGCATTCGCGCTGGTAGTAGCGCTGTTTTACACCAATGCCTATGATGCGCTGATGTTTGCCTGGACATTTTATGCCGCCGCTATGGGCCTGCCCTGTTTGGCCGCCCTCTTCTGGCGCGACGCCACCGCTCCGGGCATCCTCAGCGGCATGCTGGCCGGGCTCGTGTCCAGTATCGTCTGGAATGCTCTGGGCTCTCCCCTTGGCGTTGGCTCTACCATCGTGGGCGTGCTCTGCTGCGGTGCCGCACTGGTGATCGTTTCCCTGGCGACCCGGAAGACCCATCCCTCCCGACAGACGAAGTAAGATGAAAAAGCTCTATCTTATCACCGGTGCCACTGGGCATTTGGGGACATGCCTCACGGCGGAACTGCTCCGCCGTGGGGAGCATGTTCGCGTCTTTGTGCGGCCCGGCAAGAGGTCCCTAGTGCCCCAGGGCGCCCAGGTCGTCGAAGGTGACGTGGCTCGGGAGAACACCCTCGCTCCCTTCTTTGACCGGACAGGCTATGACAGCGTGACAGTGCTCCACTGCGCCGCCATGATCACCATCGCCTCCAAGGAGGACCGGCGGGTCTGGGATGTGAACGTGAATGGGACGGAGAACGTGATGGGCATGGCCCGGCGGACCGGGGCGGAGCGGGTGATCTATGTCAGCTCTGTCCACGCCATACCGGAGCGGCCTCTGGGCGAGACTATCCGGGAGGTGGACGCTTTCTCCCCCCCACCTGGTCCACGGCCAATACGCCCGCTCCAAGGCTGCGGCGGCCCAGCGGGCCCTGGACCACGCCCGGGAGGGGCTGAACGTGAGCATCGTGCACCCCTCCGGCATCATCGGCCCCGGGGACCACAGCCGGCGCAACCATATGGTCCGCACCATCCAGGCCATGGCCAGCGGCAGGATACCCGTCAGCATGGAGGGCGGCTATGACTTCGTGGATGTGCGAGACGTGGCAGACGGCATCCTCGCCTGTGAGGAGCACGGACAGGCCGGCGAGTGCTATATCCTCAGCGGCCATTATGTGAGGGTCAGGGAGCTCCTCAACACTATCCGTCGTATACGAGGAAAGCGTGAGAACAAGATTGAGCTTCCCCACGGTCTGGTGAAGCGCATCGCCCCTATCGCGGAGCGCCTGTCCCTACTGGCCGGAGATCACTCGCCGCTGCTCACTCCCTATTCCGTCTACACCCTGCACACCAACGGCCGCTTCTCCCACGAAAAGGCGTCAGAGTCGTTTGGCTACCGGCCGAGAGGCATCACGGAATCCATTCGTGACACGTTGTAATATCTACAATACGCTTCAACACCAAAAATCGGATATGATAAGGGCACGGTCTCAACCATAAAGACCGTGCCCTTGTTACAATTACAATATAGAAAGATGCTACTCTTCTGAGCCCTCTTCAGGCTCTTCCCCAAGGGGGAAGTGTGGTATTGCCTGCAGCAACGCCAGGACAATAGATTGCCTTAGATCCTCGTCGATTTCTTCCCTGACACTGCCATCCGGCTGGTGCACCTGGATCGTTGCATTTCGGTCTATCTCACCACGAAAGCGTTCGAGCACCTTTTCCAGCGCCCACTCCTCTCCTGAAACAGCTGCGCGTATAGTTTCATAGCCAAGCATCTCATCCTCTGACATACGATTGACTCCGATTCATATTTGATTATCTCAATTTGCCTAGATATAGAGAATTGTGTCAGCAATCACAACTTTTTTCCAGGATAGACGTACAAAATGCCTTCAGAACAGGGATATCTTGTTCAATCGTCTCCCAGGTTGTCTGCACACTTATGGTGCCATAAGCGTGGGCCATGACGTTTCGCATCCCGCGGATGTTGTCCCAAGGTATTTCCCCATGCGCCATGCGAAACTCCGGGCTCAGATGGCCGCCAAGTTCTCCGATCTGTAAAATGCACATGGCACAGCAGTTACGATAGTCCTTATCAGCATGAAATGCCTCATAAGAGTGCCCAAATCTGTTGACCGCCCTTTCAATATCCTCGCAGTAAGAGATAACATGCCGGAGGATCGAGATGTCACGCTCACTCATGGGCATAGAGCAGCACCTCCTCCGGCCGAATGGTTTCCAGAAAGTCATCATCTAAACTGTCTGAGGTGAGAAGGTCAACCTTTCTGCCCAAACGCTTCTCCAGATCCAGATGCAAACCAGACAATGCAAACAGGCCCCGGATCCTTCCTTTATCGATCCGCAGGTCAACATCGCTGTCTGCAACTGCTTCTCCCCTGGCAAAAGAACCGAATAAGAAAATCCGTTCAGCGCCATACTGCTTTCCCAGCTCTGCAACAGCGTTCTGGATATCTTTGATTTGAAGGGTCTGTGCCATCAGGACACCTCCATTCCCGTTCAAATTTATTATACCTTGCGAAGAGGGAAAACTCAACCTGTTTCTTTACAGCAAATCTCAAACATATTCGACAATAGTCGAAGGACGAGGCATCTCTGCCCCGTCCTTCTCTCATGCTGACCTGTGCTTTTCCAAGCAATACTCCCAGATGTAGTCATCCAAACCTTTGTACCTCGGATCCCAAAGGTATGTGCC
>CANQLI010000047.1 GCA_947624675.1 uncultured Clostridia bacterium
TAGCAGCCGGGGGACAGCTCCAGCGCCTGCAGGCAGACACTGCAATACTCCGGCAGCGGCCTCTTATACGGATCATGGCAGAATCCGTCATCCATGCTTTCTTCTATTCCGTATGCTTCTTTCGTCTCTTTCCAGTTTCCCATGTCTGCCCCTCAAAACTCCGTCAGCTTATGGTACAGCTCCTGAAGCTTCACCCCGAGCCGGCGGAGATAAATTTTCATCTTAAAATACAAGTCATCAAGCCTGTTCATTTCTTTCTCCTTGAAAACAGGGCGGGCAATCATACCCGCCCCGGTACGCCAAGCATACAGCTTAGCCGGCCACACTCCTGAAGAAGTTAAGACCGATACGGACCGCCAGCTGGATCCCCATGATCGCCAGACCGGCAGGCAGAGCAACAGACATCATCTCGAGTACATCGGATTTGATGGTCGTGGTCGCAGTAGTAAACGCCTGTTTCATTCCCTCATCCATTCCTTTTTCACCTCTTTTCTTTTTCGTAAGCGCTTAACGTTTGATTATATTTACCAGGCTTAAAGCCTTATAAATACCGTATGCTATGATATCAAGCAGGGAGGTCAGCATAAAGCCCAGGCCGATCCCGTACTTTGCGAGAAACAGAAGCACATCGACCGCTGAATCCGCATCAATGATACTAAATATATTTGCAAACTGATCCATGGCATCCTCCTTATCCCAGACGCATCTTGCCGAAAATGCTTTCTGCAAACAGGCACCCGGCAATCACCCCGGTCAGGATCCCGGTGCCCATGCCGCAGTAGGTCTGTATCTCTTCCCATGCAAGCAGCGATTCCTGATTAGCCAGCGTCTCTGTCTGGTACTCGTAGACGCTCTCGTAATACGCCGCCTGCTCGTCCCGGATCTCGGAAAGCAGCCCGTTGATGCTTTCCAGTGTCTCTAGGTTCGCAAGTTCCGCCTGCGTGGGTTCCGGTTCCGTTTCTTCCTCTTCCCCGTCAGCCGGCGCGGATGCAGCTTCATACTCTTCCAGGTGGGACAGCTCCACGAAGTGGCCGTCAGTCGTTTCGGCCCATTCGCCGGAGACTGCGCCGGCGTCCACAAAGTACTGATAGATCCCGATATTCGGGAATACGGTATATCCCAGCTGCTGGTTGTAGTAATCGCCCAGCGTCCCGTAGGACTGGGAAGCGTTTAACACATCTACCAGCTGCCCCAGATTGTCCAGCAGTTCCATACTGTCGGTACCGGCGGCGCCGCCATCCCCGGAAGACTCATTTTGTATGTACTGCTGCTCATTCAAAGACTCGTCAGCCCCGCTTTCCCCGTCGGCGGCGCCGCCGTCTTCATAAGGTTCAGTTTCCGTGTATTGCTCTTCATAGTTTTCTTCCATGCTCAACCCTCGTCTTTCACATGCGGACGTTTACAGCTGATGATCACCAGCAAATAAGAATCCTGCACAAAATCACAGTACAAAAAGGATTCGATTTTCACATCATGGCCGTCTACGTCCGCGATCTCCCGCAGGGTGCGGTTGATCCGGTTCTCTAACCGGACTTCGCGGCTGCGCGCTGATTCAGGATCAGATTCTTCCGGCGTACTCAGGGGAAAGATCAGGACACGGGAAAAAAGAAACTCGTCCGGCTGCTCCGGGCCCTTTCCGGCCGGCAGAAGACGCCCGGCTTTCTTCTCCGCTTTTTTGTTCTTCCGTTTTTCGATCTTCCCGGTCGTATAAGAATATACAATCAAAAGAAAGACGATCACCACAAGAAAAGTAATAACATTATCCATGTCTCAATCTCCTTTATGGAAAGAGGGAGCATTGCACTCCCTCTCATAAGCCCGGCATACTGGTTATGTAAAATCATTAATCATTTACGATGAATCTGCTCTCTGATTTCCGGAGGATATCCCGGGCCTTTTCCCTACTCGTTTTTATCCTTATAACCACGGTTGCGGATCCTGTTAACGATATGCAGCGCGACCACTCCGACGATCAGAAGCCCCCACACCACACCGCACACGATCCACATGATAGTCATCCAGTCCATACATACTAATCCTCCATTCTGCTGATATATTCCTTCATCTCCGCGGTCTTTTCCTTGTCTTTCAGACAGGACAGATCAATAAGACCGTCAAATACGCCAAGCTTCAATATAAGATCAAGAGGCACGGCTGTTAAATTCTCAAGTCTGGGAGAAAGTTCTTTCGATCTGGCAAGCAGATACGACTGCAGAACCGTAAGCCTCTCATACTCGTCTTCGTTGAGATACAATTCTACTGTGTGCATCATGCATCTCCCCCTACGACTTCGCTGCGGTCTTATCCGCCGCCTTATCTGCTGCAAGCTTCAACGGTACGATCTGCACCAGTGTCGCACGGCCCTGAAAGCCCGGCTCATAGACAAGATCCACTTCGTCGCCGACACGGAGAGAACCGCAGTCAAGGTAAGTAAAGACTTCCACGGTCTTCAACCCCATGCAGTCATTGTTCTGGCTCTCATACTCCGTGAACGGAGTGGTTGCGAACAGCTGAAAAAACTCCCTGCCCGCCTTGCTGGTTCCTTTCATTGTTCCTGTTACTGTTACCTTCATGCTCTCACCTTTTCCTTTCTCTTTTCCTTTTTCTGGTTTCTTTTTCTCTTTTTTGGAGAGCGGGAGAGCAGCTCGCCGCTCTCCCT
>CANQLI010000048.1 GCA_947624675.1 uncultured Clostridia bacterium
TCGCCCTTTGAGTCCGTAAGCAGGCTAAGCCGCGCTTTCCTGTCCCTGCTCTTTGCCTTCGGCCTGATCAAGATGACCATCTCGTTTATCGGGATGATTGACGATAACGTCACAACATAAGAGGGGGTGATTCTGTGTTAAACCTGATCAAGATGCTTTTTATGGCAGTCTTTGAGCTCCTGCCGGACGATCCGTTCCGGGAAGTCATTGACGGGATCGTCTACGACGTGGACTTCCTGCCGACCCTCAACTGGTTCGTGCCCTTCGATATCTGCTCGACCATGCTGCTGGGCTGGCTTGACTGCATGGTAGCCTATTATGTCTTTATCGTTGTGAAGAAAATCGTGCTGGATTACGTCGTCAGCCTTGCTAAGAGCGTTACCGGGGCGCTCGCCGGCGGCGTCACAACCGCAGGAAAGTAGGAAGTTTGAAAGGAGGAACTGGTTATGATCAACTTCTACTCGGGCAGACCCGGCAACGGGAAAAGCCTGCACATGGCCCAGGTAATCTACAAGTCCTTGAAAAAAGGGAAAAATGTCATTGCCAACTTTGAGATCAACGAAAGGTACTTTGAGCGGTTCAACAGGAAGCACCCGGGGAAGCTGGGACACTTTATCTACATGCCCCCGGAATACTGGAACTATAACGCCATCGGCACCCATCGGAACACGGAGCATAAGGTCACGGGATCCCCGCCCGACGTCTTCCTGTACATAGAGGGCCTTAAAAACTTCGCCCTGCAGTTCCATAAGACCAACCGCCGGGGCCAGATCATCGAGCATCAGACGCTGCTTGTTCTGGACGAGTGCGCCGATGACTACCTGTTCAACTCCCGCAGCTGGAACCGGAAGGACCGCCTGGCATGGGTCCAGTTTTTCAGGCAGCACCGTAAGTATGGCTATGAGTGCTTTCTGATCGCGCAGGATGATAAGAGCATCGACAAGCAGATCCGGGGTATCCTGCAGACGGAGTATGAGCACCGCCTCGTCAATAATTATAAGTTTCTGGGCAAGCTCCTCGGTTTCCTCGCCGGCGGGAAGCTCTTCGTCTGCATCCAGAAAAACTACAGCATCAAAGGCAAGGACGCAAAGATGAAAAGCACCTTTTTCACCGCGGAAAGGTTTTATAACTTTTACGACAGCTACAAGATCTTCTCCGGTACCGGCCGGGTCCAGGACGCCGGCGGGGACGGGTAGGCTCTGCGCTGCCGCCCTGCCCTTTCCTCTGGCGTGCCCTTTGTACCAAGCGTCCGTCCATCGGACGGCTGCCGTGCGGCGGGTCCCATGGGGCGGCGGGCCGACGGCAGAGCGCGGCATGACTGGATCCAGCTGCGGCAGGCCGCCCCGGGAATACCCGGAGCATGTCGGAGGGTTAACCGGGGCGGCCGCCCGCAGCGTCCGGATAAGGTCAAAGCCGGGGCCTGCGAAGTGCCTAAAGGCCTAGTATTACCCTTTAGGCACTTCTGTAACTTGTAGCAAAATGGGTTTTTTGCCGTGTTTATCGCGTTTTTTGTTGTAGCAAAGTTGTAGCAAAACGCTGTAGCAGCACAACTTCTGTCGCAAATATTCAATTTAATACGTTATTCCGTTCAGTGTAAAAGAAGTATGGAGAGTATGGATAAATGGATGACAAAACACAATCACGGAAGTGGCTTCTCACGTTCAATAACCCGGAGAAGTTCGGCTATTCCCACGACAACATCAGGGCGGCCCTTTCCACAATCAAAAATCTGGACTACTGGTGCATGTGCGACGAGATCGGGGATAAGGGCACTTATCACACGCACCTGTTTCTTTACCGCAGCACTCCCACGCGTTTCGCCCGTTTAAAAAAGGTCTTTCCGACGGCTCACATCGACTACTGCAGGGGCACTACGCAGGAGAACCGCGATTATGTCCGCAAGGAAGGAAAGTATAAGGGCACGGATAAAGAAGAGACCAATCTTCCCGATACCTTTGAGGAGTTCGGCGTCTGTCCCGAAGAGCAGCAGGGAAAACGCAACGACCTGGCTGCGCTCTACGGCATGATCAAGGACGGCCTGAGCGACTATGACATTCTGGAAAGCCATCCGGCCTATATGCTGCAGATGAGCAAGATCGAACGCTGCAGACAGGTAGTCCGGGAAGAGGAATTTAAAAATAAGTTCCGGGAACTGACGGTCGAATACTGGTGGGGCGATACCGGCGAGGGCAAGACCCGCACTGTCATGGAACGCTACGGCTACGAAAACGTCTATCGCGTGACGAATTACAAATATCCCTTTGACGGCTACAAGGGACAGGACGTTCTGGTCTTTGAAGAGTTCTATAATTCAATACGGATTCAGGAGATGCTGACCTACCTTGACGGGTACCCGTTAGAGCTTCCCTGCCGGTATGCCAACAAGATTGCCTGTTATACAAAGGTCTATATCCTCTCCAACGTAGACTTTAATGAGCAGTACCGGGACATCTTCAGGGAGCACCGCGCAACGTTTGACGCCTTTAAGCGCCGGATCCACTGTGTGAAGCGCTTCACGGCCAAAGGCCTGCAGGAATATAAAAACATGGAAGACTACGACAGCGCGGATCACTTCGTCACTGTCGAAGATTACGAACAGGCAGAAATGCCGTTTGA
>CANQLI010000049.1 GCA_947624675.1 uncultured Clostridia bacterium
TGCCAAGTGTTGTTAACTGGAATCAAGAAATTGACAACAAAATTGACAACATTTTTGGAGGGGATTTCGATGACTGAACAGAAGGAGAGAAGGAAGCGGGATTATGGCTCCGGCGGTCTCTACTATAGTGAGTCCCGGGGCTATTGGATCGGGCAGTATAAGCTTGGGGTGAAGCCCGATGGAAAGCCTGATGTCAAAACTGTCTATGGAAAGACGAAAGCTGAAGCGCAGAAAAAACTGCGGGCTGTGAAAGATGAAGCCAGCAGAATGGATTATGTTTATGTTCAAAAGTCTACGCTTGACACGTTTTTGCTGTATTGGCTTGAGAATATCAAAAAGATAGAACTCAAGCCTAAAAGCTATGATCGTCTTGAAGATACTCTAAAGAAGGATATTATTCCTTACATCGGTAAGATCCAGCTTGGAGCTGTTGAAACTTCCGATGTCCAGGGTTTGATCAAGAGACATTTCGATGCTGGTAGGGCGCATTCTTCGATAAAGAAAGTTTATGATGCTATGAATGCCGCGTATAAATGGGGGCTCTCGGTTAAACCTCCTAAGGTGAAGATGAACCCTTGTGACGGTGTTGTCCTTCCCAGCAAGAAAATGTTCAAGCCGTCTGAGATCAAATTCTACACTGAGGAGGAGGCCGAGCTGATAACAAAAGCGGCATTGGACAAATACCCCTGCGGTACACCGCATTATCCCCTGGGCGGAGCGATCGTACTGGTATTGAATACTGGCATCCGCCTCGCCGAATTACTGGGTTTGGAGTGGGATCGTGACATCGATCTTGAAAACAACATTTTGACTGTTCATCATACTGTTGTTACTGTCAAGGATCGCTCAGAAGATGCGAAAGGGAAGTTTATAGTCAAAGAGCAGGACTCTACTAAGACCGATTCCGGTCAGGACAGAGAGATACCGCTCAACGATATGGCAAGGCAGGCCCTGGCTTCTCTCCAAAAGTATACGGGCAAATCCAAGTATGTTATGGCCACGCGGAGTGGCAATAGAAAATCTGCTCGGGATGTGGATAAGCTGGTACGGCGGATTATCTTACGCGCCGGCTTTCCGGAAGAGAAGGTGTATGGATTACACGCTTTACGCCATACGTTTGCCACACTTCTCATACAACGGAAGATCGATATCAAAACGATAAGTGAGCTTACCTGTGTTCCGGGCAGATCAAAGGCATTGGGCCGAAGCTGGCCGAGCGCATTTACGCTGCCTTTGGCAACGACACGCTGGAGATCCTCGATAAGGAGCCGGACAAGCTCCTGGAGGTCCCCGGCATCAGCAAGACCCGATATAAGAGGATCTGCGACTCCTACCTGGCCAACCGCGGGGCCCGTGATGTGGTGGCGTTCCTGTCGCCACACGGGATCACCGCCAACCGGGCGGTGAAGCTCTATAAGCAATATGGCGAGAGGACGCTGCAGATTGTGAAGGAGCATCCCTATCAGCTTTGCGAGATGGAGGGGATCGGCTTTCTGACCGCCGATCGGATCGCGGAGAGCATGGGATTCGACAAGATGTCCACGGAGCGCGTGGATGAGGGCCTGTTGCACACGCTGATGGATGCAGAGAACCGCGGACATCTCTGTATGGAGAAAAGGGCGTTTATCAAGGCAGGCCTGAAGCTGTTGGATACGCCCGCTCTGACGGAGGAGATGGCCGCAAACCGTGCGATGCGCTTTGTCCATGACGGGCGCCTTACGACCTATGAAGGCTGCGTATACCGCACGGAGGTCGCCCTGGCGGAGAAGCATCTGGCCAACACCATCATTGACAGAAAAAACGCCTACCATCCGGATAAGTCAGAGTGTGACGGCAGTGAGTTTGACGAGAAGCTGAAGCGAGTGGAGGCCAGTCTGCGTGTCAGACTGGCCCCCGAACAGCGGCAGGCGATCCGCATGGCTCTGACCAGCGGCATTTCCGTCATCACCGGCGGCCCGGGAACAGGGAAGACCATGATCCAAAAGGCCATCCTGGACATCTATCAGGACGATCATCCCGGCAAGAAGATCTGCTGCTGCGCTCCGACGGGGCGGGCAGCCAGAAGGATGGAGGAGTCCACAGGTCACACGGCGGCCACAGTTCATAAGGCGCTCGGGTTGCTTGCCGGTGACGGCGGCTTTCACGCGGAGTCGAAGGAACTGGACGCCGATCTGGTGATCGTGGACGAGGTGTCCATGCTGGACATCTACTTGGCGGAGCATCTCTTTGACGCTGTGAAGCCCGGTGCGCAGATGGTGCTGGTAGGCGACGCCGATCAGCTGCCATCCGTGGGCCCTGGCGCGGTGCTAAAAGAGATCATCGCCAGCGAGTGCATCCCGGTAGCCCGGCTGGACAAGGTGTTCCGCCAGAACGAGGGGAGCAGGATCGCCATGAACGCGAAACTGATCCGGCATGGCAACATGCACCTGGAATATGGCAGCGACTTTGTCTTTGTGGAGTCGGCCAGTATCCCGGAATCCGCGCAGGTGATCCAGCAGCTCTATGA